>JBAXUV010000009.1:0-110099 GCA_037129425.1 Sphingobacteriia bacterium | reverse complement strand
CCATCATGGGTCACGTAGATCATGGTAAAACATCTTTACTCGATTATATCAGAAGTGCCAATGTGGTTGCAGGTGAAGCGGGAGGAATTACACAGCATATCGGTGCATACGAAGTAACCCTTCCAAATGGAAGAGCTATCACATTCTTAGATACACCTGGTCACGAAGCCTTTACAGCTATGCGTGCTCGTGGTGCCAAAGTAACGGATATAGCAATTATAGTAGTTGCTGCAGACGATGCAGTAATGCCTCAAACAAAAGAAGCCATTAGTCACGCACAAGCAGCGGGTGTTCCGATGATTTTTGCAGTGAATAAAATTGATAAAGACGGCGCCAATCCGCAAAAAATATATGAGCAATTATCTCAAATGAATATTTTAGTAGAAGCTTGGGGTGGAAAATTCCAAACCCAGGAACTCTCTGCTAAACAAGGATTGAACGTAGATTTATTATTAGAGAAAGTATTGTTGGAAGCAGATATACTCGATGTAAAAGCCAACCCTACCCGAGAAGGAAGCGGTACTATTATTGAAGCATCTTTAGACAAGGGTCGTGGATATGTAGCTACTATTTTGGTACAGAATGGAACTTTGCATCAAGGTGATTTGATTGTATCTGGTCAACACTACGGACGTGTGAAAGCAATGTTCAATGAAAGAAATCAACGCATTGAAATTGCACCTCCATCTACTCCTGTAGTTATTTTAGGATTGAATGGTGCGCCTCAGGCAGGTGAGAAATTCAAAGTATTTGAAGATGAGGCAGAAGCCAAAGAAACTGCTACCAAGCGCGCTCAAATCTTGCGTGAGCAAGGATTGCGTGCCAGAAAACATATTACATTAGATGAGATCGGCCGAAGATTGGCATTGGGTAACTTTAAAGAACTCAATATCATTATCAAAGGTGATGTGGATGGATCGGTAGAAGCATTGAGTGATTCATTACAAAAATTATCTACTGAAGAAATTGCAGTAAGAGTGGTATTGAAAGGTGTTGGACAGATTTCTGAAAGTGATGTATTGTTAGCAACAGCATCCGACGCCATTATCATCGGATTTAATGTACGTCCTTCCATGAATGCCAATAAATTGGCTGAAACAGAAGGAGTAGAAATTAAATTATACTCGATCATCTATCAAGCAATTGATGAGATCAAGAGTGCGATGGAAGGTATGTTGGAACCTAAGTACCAGGAAAAAATCACTGCAAACGTGGAGATCAGAGAAGTGTACAAATTCGATAAAGCCACTGTTGCAGGTTGTTTTGTACTCGATGGAAAAATTGCCCGTAACTCTAAAATCAGAATTATCAGAGATGGTATTGTGGAGTATCCGAAAGGAGAAGGCCAGAGTGCTGAGTTGGGTAGCTTGAAGCGTTTCAAAGACGATGCCAAAGAAGTTTCCTCTAATATGGAGTGTGGTTTGACCATTAAAAACTACAACGATATTAAAGTGGGTGATATAGTAGAGGCATTTGAAGAAGAAGAAGTTAAACGTACTTTATAATTGTTACTATTGAAAGCCTCTAACCTAAGCCATTTTACATCTATTGAACTGGCAACTGGTTGGAGGTTTTTATGTTTTGTTAAAAGCGGTAAACGGGTAGTATAACAAGCCCTGATTGATTACTTTTGGTATGAATAAATTCAACAAATTAATGAAGCAAGTTTTTTTATTGAGCACTTTGATTGCCTCTATGATGTTTACATCAGTTGTTGCACAGTCTAAAAAAGTATTGGCTGATAAGATTATTGGTCAGGTAGGAGATAAAATTATTTTGCGTTCAGATATCACGAATGCCATTGCTGATGCTAAAAGACAATCTCAAGGTCAGGAGAATGTAGTTATTCCAACTGAATGCCAGGTATTAGAAGGTTTTTTGATCAGAAAAGCATTGTTATTACAAGCCAATAAAGATTCATTAACTGTTAGTGAAGATGAAATTGAAGGAGAATTGGATAACCGTATTCGTCAGACCATTCAACAATATGGTTCAAAGGATCTATTGGAAGAGATTGCTGGCAAATCAATTTATCAGTTGAAAGACGATTTTAGAGAGCCATTTAAGGAGCAGAAACTGGCAGAACAAATGCGTCGTAAGATTGACGATGGCATTAAAATCACCCCAACAGAAGTTAAAGCGTATTACAATAAAATTCCAAAAGACAGTTTGCCCTTCTACGAAAGTGAAGTTGAAATTAGCCAATTGGTAATACATCCGAAAGCCAATAAAGATGTGGAAGAATATGTTTCCAAGCAGTTGTATGACTACAAAAAACAAGCGGAAGCATTAGGTCCGAAAAAATTTGAGCAGTTAGCTAAAAACTATTCAGAAGATCCTGCAGTGAAAGAAAATGGGGGCCAGTATACCTTGAATAGAAATGACAAATTCTGGGATCCTGCTTTTTTATCTGGTGCATTCAGATTGAAAGAAGGACAGATCTCGAATGTGATCAAATCAAAATTTGGATTGCATATTATTTATATGATCAGTCGTTCTGGTGATGAAGCGATTGTTCGTCATATTCTTCGTATTCCTCCGGTAACCGATGATGAAATTAAAGAAGCAAAAGAAAAATTAGATACTATAAGAAGAGATATTCAAATTGGTAAGATGAGTTTTGCTGAAGCGGTATCTAAGTTCAGCGACGATGAGGGGAGCAAATTTAGTGCTGGTGCTTTTACAGGAAGAGATGGATCAACCTTTATTTCTTTGGACATGTTAGACAAAGACATGATTAAGCCAATCAGTACCATGAAGCCAGGTGAAATCTCTCAACCTCAAATTTATACAGAGGAACGTAAAGGCAGAGTTGTTAGAATTATCTACTATAAATCTAAAAAAGAACCTCATCGAGAAAATCTTAAAGAAGATTATAACCGCGTTGCTCAACGTGCACTAGAAGACAAGAAGCAAGCTACTTTGGAAAAATGGTTCAAAGAGCATATCCCCAACTATTATGTATTGATCGACAAAGAATTCAGCAATTGTGCTGGATTAGAAGATTGGCGTAAAGCGGCAGACCGAGCTGCTCAAAAGAGAGCCAATTAGGAAAGCAGAATTAAGAAAGCAGAAAGAAGAATTAAGAAAGATGAAATAGCTGATAGTGATTTTCCTTAGCGCTATTTCGAGCAAAAAAAAGTTTTTTTGGTAATTACATGTATATACATGTATATTTGCATTGTGAAGTTAGAACAAGCCATACAAAGCAGTAAATTCAAGAACGAAGTGCATAAAGCCACTTTAAATATTTTATATACTGCATGGTGGTTGAAAACGATCATGAGCAACGAGTTAAAAGAATTTGGTTTAACACATGAGCAGTACAATGTGTTGCGCATATTAAAGGGCAAGCATCCTGAACAAATATGTGTAAAAGAAATTAGTTGCAGAATGATCGAAAAAAGTTCTAATGTGCCAAGAATTATTGACCGTTTAGTAATTAAAAAATTAGTGAAACGTGCCGACTCTCCTTTCGATAAAAGAGAGACGGTGATTTCATTAACACAGAGTGGAATAACTATTTTGGAAGTAACTACCGAAAAAATCAATGCCTTAATGGAAACAACCGTCATCATGAAATCGCAGGATGCGGCACAGATCAATATGTTATTGGAAAAATTACGCGGAACAGAATAGATTTTTTTTAATCAAATAGGTGTATATACATATAATATTAAATAATTGTTATGAAAACAGTCTTACATAAAGCAGCAACAAGGGGTCACAATAGTTTTGGCTGGCTCAATAGTTACCACAGTTTTAGTTTTGGTCATTACCATGATCCGGAAAGAATGCATTTTGGTGCACTACGTGTATTGAATGACGATACAGTAGCGGCAGGAATGGGTTTTGGCAAACATCCTCATGATAATATGGAAATAGTATCTATTCCATTAGAAGGAGATTTGCATCACAGTGATAGTACAGGAAGAAATGAAATTATTCGTCAACACGATGTGCAAATCATGAGTGCTGGAAGTGGTATTGCGCATAGTGAAATGAATGCAAACAAAAACAAGGAAGTAAAATTTTTACAAATCTGGGTATTTCCTAAAACCCAAAATATAGAACCTAGGTACGAACAGAAATCATTTAATCCGAAAGATAGAATTAATCAAATTCTGACTGTAGTTGCACCTGATGATGATAAAGCCGTTTGGATCAATCAAGATGCCTGGTTTTCCTTGGCTAATTTATCAAAAGACTTTACAACAAATTATGCATTGCATAAAAATGAAAATGGTGTTTATGCTTTCCTGATCAAAGGAGATGTTACCATCAATGGAATTGAATTGAATGAAAGAGATGGGTTAGGTATATCAGCAATCAAGGATTTGCAAATTAGTGCTAGCACCGATGCAGAATTATTATTAATAGAAGTTCCAATGCAAATAAAATAATTCATCATGAAAAACAGAACTATACAATCAATAGAATATGGTCAACCCATGAATATGGGGGGCTTCCCCATTCGTCAGGCATTGCCTTCGGCCAATACAGATATGTTGGATCCCTTTTTATTATTGCATCATGCAAAAATTGATGTAGCCAAAGATGCCGATCTTAAAAATGCTGGTGTGGGTGCACATCCTCACCGTGGATTTTCTCCTGTCACTTTTATTTTTGAAGGTGGAGTACACCATCGCGATAGCAGAGGAAACGATCATATTGTTTATGCAGGTGGTACTCAATGGATGAATGCAGGTATGGGTGTGATTCACAGCGAAAGACCTCCAGCAAATATTCATGACTTAGGAAGTAAGCAAGAGTTGATTCAATTATGGATTAACTCACCTGCAAAAAACAAAATGGATGTGCCTGTTTATTTGCCGCTTACCAAAGAAGATACACCAACAATTGTTAGTGAAGATCAATCAACCAATATTCAAGTAATTGCAGGGTCTTTAACTGGAGTGAAAGGACCAATTGTTCCTCAATCTCCAATTAATATGTTCACCATAAAAATGAAAGCGGGAGCTACTTATTTTATTCCATTTGAATCTACACACCAAGCTTTTATTTATGTACTCAATGGTTTAGTGAGTTTGGGAGAATCAAGCACTGACAGTAATTCTTTGGTCAAAGCCAATCACATGGCTGTTTTAAATCAAGATGGAGATGGAATCAATATCAACGCTTTGGAAGATAGTTTGCTTTTGATGGGAACTGGAGAACCATTAAATGAACCTGTTGCATCACATGGCCCATTTGTGATGAATAATCAAACAGAAATCATGGAAGCGTTCAGAGATTATCAAATGGGGAAAATGGGAGTACTCATAGAAAATTAATTATTACAATAAACAATTAAAAACAAAACAATGTCAACTTACAAAATCGACCCAATGCACAGTGAAATCACTTTTAAAGTGAAACACTTAATGATCACCAACGTAACTGGTAGCTTTCAAGAATTTGATGCAACTATGGATTCTGCTGAAGAAAATTTCAGCGATGCAAGAATCAATTTCTCTGCAAACGTAAACAGCATTTCTACCAACAACGAACAAAGAGATACACATTTAAAAAGTGCTGATTTTTTTGAAGCGGAGAAATTTCCTACAGTTCAGTTTGTTTCTACCTCATTGGTTCCAAAGGGAGGTTCAGACTATGTGTTAAATGGAGATTTAACCATCAAGGGAAACACCAAGCCTGTTAGCTTAAATGTAGAGTTTGGAGGAACTATGACTGATTTCTATGGTCAAAACAAAGCAGGTTTTGAAATCAATGGAAAGATCAACCGCAGCGATTTTGGATTGACATGGAGTGCTGTAACTGAAGCAGGCGGTGTAGTGGTGAGCGACGAAATTAAATTGAATATGGCTGTTCAAATGGTAAAACAGGCATAATTAAGTGTATTTTGAACTAGTTTCATCTATAATTGTTGTAGAATCATGCGTATAGAAATAATCTCAGGTAGCCCCCGACAAAACAGTGTAACCCACCGTTTGGCACTTCATTTAAAGCAAGAAATCGATGCAATTGGCGAACACCAAGTTGGCATCATCGATATACGTGAATGGAATTTACCCTTATTGCAGAATGTGTTTAGTTCGGTGGAGCAAACGCCTGAGCAGTATAAACCTTTGGCAGAAAGAATGTTTGGAGCACAGGCTTTTATTTTGGTTACCCCAGAATACAACGGAAGTTATTCGCCTGCAATGCAAAATTTATTGGATTATTTCCCCAAGCAATCAAGAAAAGCCTTTGGTTTAGCACCTGCATCGGTTGGTGGAATGGGCGGTATTCGTGCTTCTCAGCAATTATTATTGTTGGTACCTGGTTTATTTGGGATTGCCTCTCCTCAAATGCTGATTACTCCTTTTGTAGATAAAAAGTTTGATGAAGCAGGTAATCTACTGGATCCTGGGTTTAAAAAAACTGTAGATAACTTTCTGAAAGAGTTTCTATGGTTAGCAGAAGTAGTGCAAATGGAACCGGTATATAAATAATATAAAAAAAGGTGGCGGAGTTGTAACTTCGCCACTTCTTTTAATAAATACTATGAGCGACGAGATCAAACACGAATGTGGCCTGGCCTATATTCGTTTGCGCAAGCCCTTCTCCTACTTTCTCCAAAAACATGGAACGGTTACTTATGGCCTGAATAAATTGTACCTGCTCATGGAAAAACAACACAATCGAGGGCAGGATGGAGCCGGCCTAGCCGTAGTTAAATTAAATACAGAACCTGGTAACCCTTTTCTGCATCGAATGCGCAGCAGTGCACAACAACCGATTGCAGATTTGTTTTTTAAAGTAGGGCAGGAAATACAGGAATTAGAAAAATACCAACCCGATATAAAGCAACATCCCGGATTAATGAAAGGGCATTTGCCTTTTTTGGGTGAATTGTTATTGGGTCATTTGAGATATGGTACACAGGGCAAGAACAATGTAGAGTTTTGTCATCCATTTATAAAGCGTGATTTGCTACCTGGTAAGAATATGGCATTGGCGGGTAATTTCAATATGGTGAATACCGATGAGTTATTCGATTTGATTAATATGCAACCAGGTGATTTTCAAAAGCAGAGCGATCTGGCTGCGATGTTAGAAGTATTACATCATTATTTATGTGATGAAGATGCTTTGCATCCAAATGAAGCAAGTATTAGTTCTGTATTAAAAAAAGCTACTCCTTTATTTGATGGTGGTTATACCATTGGAGGGTTACTCGGTAATGGACATAGCTTTGTAATGCGCGATGCTCATGGTATTCGCCCTGCTTATTATTATATCAATGATGAAGTAATTGTTGCAGCCAGTGAACGAGCTGCTATCAGAACTACGTTTAATGTAGGAGAGAATGAAGTCTTGGAACTCATGCCAGGTATGGCATTGATAGTAGATGATGCAGGAAATTACAGTATCGAAAAAATATTGGAACCCAAAGAAAGAAGGGCTTGTTCTTTCGAAAGAATTTATTTTTCTCGCGGTAGCGATGAAAAAATTTATAGAGAGAGAATTGCTCTGGGCCAACACTTGAGTGAAACCGTTTTAGAAAGCATCAACAACGATTTAAAGAACACCATTTTTTCTTATATACCCAATACTGCAGAAGTAGCTTTTTACGGACTGGTAAAAGGCATGGAAGCTTATTTGAATAAAATAAAAGTAGAACGCATTTTAAGTTGGGACAGAGATTTCTCCGAAGAGAAACTCGAAGAAATGATCAACCGAAAAATTCGTCAGGAAAAAATTGCCATCAAAGATGTGAAGCTGCGCACTTTCATTACCGAAGATGCCAATAGAAATGAAATGGTACAGCACGTGTACGATATCACCTATGGTACGGTTAGAAAAAACGAAGACACTTTGGTAGTTATTGATGATAGCATTGTACGCGGAACCACTTTGAAAGAAAGCATCGTGCGCATGTTATCGCGATTGAAGCCTAAGAAAATTATTGTGGTTTCTTCTGCTCCTCAAATTCGTTACCCCGATTGTTATGGTATTGATATGAGCAAACTCGGAGATTTTATTGCATTCCGAGCAGCCATTGCTTTACTGAATGAAAGAGGAATGAACCATGTTGTTACCGAAGTGAAAGAAAAAATCATTCAATTAAAAGAAGGCAATCAATTGCATACCGAAAATGTAGTAAGACAGATATATAAACCTTTTACTACACAAGAAATTTCTGATAAAATTGCTCAACTCATCACACCACCAGAAGTGGATCTGCCTATTCAGGTAATTTATCAAACCATCGAAGACCTACACGATAGTTGCCCTACGAATACGGGCGATTGGTACTTCACTGGAAATTATCCAACACCAGGCGGAAACCGTGTAGTGAATAAAGCATTTTTAAATTATCTAGAAGGAAAGAACGAGAGAGGGTATTAAGTTTTAATAAATATTAACAGAATTCTTATACGTATACCTATAATTTACGATAGTATTTTTATTAAATTCATTAAAAGAAATACTATGAAAAAAGTTTCACTGATTATTCTTTTACAATCCTTTACATTTTTAATAAACGCCCAATCATTTATTGGAGATTGGGAAGGCAAACTAGTAGCAGCACAACGTAGTATTGATATTGTTTTTCATATTAAAAATGCGAAAGATGGTTCTTATTCTGCAAGTCTAGATGTGCCTATTCAGAAAGCGTATAATATTGCAGCTTCTGAGGTAACTGTCACTAATAATAATATTGTTATAGTAATAAAAGCAGCCTCAATAAAGTTTGAAGGAGAGTTACTTGACGATAAAAATTTGAAAGGTAAATGGATCCAAGGTGGGCTGACAATTCAAGTTCCATTGAAAAAAACTTCCGATGTTCCTAAGGAAAAAACTTTTATCAGACCACAAACGCCTAAGCCTCCGTTTCCCTATATCTCTGAAGAAGTAGAATTTGATAATAAAAATAAGTCAATACATTTTGGTGCAACATTAACTATCCCTTCATCCGGTGGTACAAAAAATGAAGCTGGCAAATCTCTTTACCCAGTGGCTATATTAATTACTGGGAGCGGCAAACAGGATAGAGATGAGACTATGTTTGAACATAAGCCCTTTGCTATCATTGCTGACTATTTAGCCAAAAAAGGTATCGCAGTTTTGCGTATGGACGATAGAGAAATGGGAAAATCTACAGGAGACTTTATGAGTTCAACTACTTTCGATTTTGTAAATGATATTGAAGCTGGCCTTGAATACTTAAAAAGCAGGGAAGAAATAGATACTAGGAATATAGGTTTAGTGGGACATAGTGAAGGTGGGTTAATAGCCTCCATTCTTGCAAGCAAAAGAGAAGATGTGAAGTTTGTTGTATTAATGGCTTCACCAGGGGTTAAATCTACTGAACTAATTGAACAACAAACTTCAAGTATGGCGGTTTCTCATGGAGTTTCATTGAAGTCGATTGGGGAAATGAAACCGATGTTGAATAATCTCGTTAGTGCAATTATTAATGCGCCAGATACAGCATCTGCTAGAATTAACGGGATTAAAATATTTAAAGATTGGCAGGAAAATCAATCTAAAACATTAGTTAGAAATACTACTGGAGTTACAGATGAAGTAAGTATGAATAGCTATGTAAATAAACTTGTTGTTACTTTAAAATTACCTTGGTATGTCACTTTTATGAAAATTGATCCTGGTGTATATCTTACAGGTATCAAATGCAGTGTATTGGCAATAAATGGCGAAAAAGATATTCAAGTAGATGCCAAAACTAACTTAGAAGCTATCGAAAAATACATTAAGCAAGGTGGTAATAAAAATGTTGAAACTAAGGTAATTAAGGATCTTAATCATTTGTTTCAACATTGCAAAAAATGTACTTTTGAAGAATACTCAGATCTTCAAGAATCTATTGCACCAGAAGTACTTGAAATTTTAGCAAATTGGATTAGTGAAAAGGTAAAATAATTAACTGTGCAATCAAGCTGCACATTAATGTAGTGATTAATGCTCCTTATTAATATTGCATTATGCAAATAACTCAATCCATCACCAGTGCCCGTATCCGTGCACAACTCAAGTACGATTTAATTGGTAAAGACTCTTATAGAGGCATTACCTTGAGTTATGCATATCTGGCTAATCAAACAGGTCATATTGCGCTTGGGTTTATACCTGCTTCAGGAATTTATTTATTACTCCATCATTGTTGGCCCAATGTTTTGTATCCAGGATTATGGGCCGGTATAGGAATGGCATTGGCTTGGATAATATTTGAAGTATATAATATTTATAAGCAATTAAAAGAAGGACAGGGAGCAGATGGTAAATATGTTTTTACACCAGACAATAAAAACATTATTCAAGATACCCTGATTGATATGGGATTTTTTACTGTAGGTGGTTTGGGTTTTGCAACAGGAACTACATTGGAATTACAATGGTTATTTGTAATACCCGTTGTAATTCTTATTGCATTGTTGTATATCAGTCGTTCTTGGTATATCACAAAAATTTGTCAGCAAACAGCCAACTATCCATTTCAATTAAGACTGAGTCAATGGAGTCATTCAATTACTGCTGCTAATAAATCAATCGTATTGAACTATTATGCTGAAAATGCTAAAGGACAACATTTATTATTAACTGGCCCAGCCAATAGCGGTAAAACGCCTTTAGCAGTTGCAATCGCCAACGAAAAATCAATCCTTCGCCAAAAATGTTTGTATACAACAGGTACAAAACTCTTAACCCTTTTATATGAAACTGATGAATCTCTTTTAAAAGAAGATGAATATGCTTTGTGTACCTGGCGCACTGCCGATTATCTGGTTATAGACGATATCAATCCTGGGGACCCTATTCGCAACGAAACCATCACTGCCGACTTATTTGCTCAACACCTCAATGCAAATCCAAACAATGCCGCTGCAATTAAAAATGGAAATATCATCTGGGTTTTAGGAAATGATGCAACAGCAGATTTGCAAAATAATTGGACAAATTTTTTATTAACCATTGGCGTTCCTAATGATCAAATACATTTAGTTCAACTCGGTAGTGACTAGTGAACAACCATTATGGTAAAATAAAATTCTCATAAGCAAAGCCAATCAAATGGGGCAAGCTCCGAACATTAAATCTTTTGTACAATGGGCTAATTCTTTTTTCTATTGCCGATTGACTTACCCCCAACTCATGTGCAATTTCTTTTAAGGAACAACCTTTTGCTATCAACGACAAAGCTTCTTTCTCTTTTTCGGAAATAGCGATATGGTTAAATAATGCCTTGTTCAAAGCTTCTTCAAATTCATCTTTATTGGGTCCATAAGATGCATAGCGAATTACTTTTCCAAAACGCAAACCTCTGTTTATTTGAAATCTTCCGATCGCTTCTTTTACACTTCCATCTTCATGAACACTATAAATGGCCAGTTTAACCATCATCGGAATCAAACTACCATTTTTATGAATTTTGTTGATTTCCATAGTGAATGAATAGTCGAGCATCTTAAACCTGCTACTTAGAATAAATTTCACCGCCTGGTCATTTAAATCAAACGCAAAAGGTGCGTGTGCGGGATCTGTTTGTTGTACAATTGTTTGTAAATCTATTTCACTATCCTTATAACCCAGGGTTTCTTCCCATCCTGCAGCATAAACCAAACGGTTTTCTTTGAATGAATAAATATAAATGGCTTCTTCTGGAAATCTTTTGATGGTTTTAGCAAATTCCTGATAAGTGGAACTATTTATATCAATCGGAACCGAACTGATCAGTTTAGGAGTATTATAGTCATTTTGTTTAATATCCATCAATCAAATATAAGTAAAAGTTAAACGCTACCTGTGTAAAGACACAGTTGTTCTGCTTGATTGCAACAACTAATTTTACCTATTATTAGGTATTTGTTTGGAGACGCAACCGTTTTCTAAGATAAGTATTTTAATTAATATAAAAGCCCCGTTGAGTATCCAATATCCATGAAAGTCAACAGTGAGAGGGGCTTATTAAGCAGAACTATTGGGGGATAGTTTATAAAGGTCGTTCATCGAACATCACACGGTGGACGGCCTTATTTTTTGCCCCATTTAATTTATACCCTATAACAGATCGCATTGATATTCATACCTGCTCCCACCGATGCAAATAATACAATATCTCCCGGTTCTAATTGATGTTCATCATATTCGCCTCTATGCACTAAATCATACAGTGTAGGAATGGTTGCGACTGAACTATTGCCCAATAAATGAATACTCATGGGCATTATATTGGCCGGTATTTCTTTGATGCCATATAATTTAAACAAAGCCTTAATAAACCCTTCATCCATTTTTTCATTGGCCTGGTGTAGAAAAAATTTCTTTACATCGCTCACATGAACACCTGCTTCATCCAAACAGGCTTTCATTGCTATTGGAACATTTTTAATGGCATATTCATACACTTTTCTACCCTTCATTTTAATATATCGAACGGATGGGTCTGCATCTGGTTTATATGATTTACCCATCGTGATATAATTCACTTCATCTACACAATGGCTTTGCATACTTTGCGCTATAATGCCTTTTGAATGTTCATCTCCCTCAATCCCTTCAATGATGGTAGCTCCAGCACCATCGCTAAAGATCATGCTATCTCTGTCGTAACGATCAATTACCCTGCTCAATGTTTCTGTACCAATCACCAATACTTTTTTGGCCAATCCGGATTGAATAAATGCATTGGCTTGTGTTACTCCCAATATCCAACCTGGGCAACCAAATAATACGTCATAAGCTATACAATTGGGATTGCGAATTCCCAGCCCACTTTTTATGCGTGATGCCAATGATGGAACAGCATCGGTTTGAATGGTATTTTTTAAAACGTTTCCAAAATTATGTGCAACAATTATCTGATCGATCGTTTCTGGATCGATGCCTGCATTTTCAATGGCATGTTTTGCAGCTATTAAACCCATATCTGATGCTGTAAACTCGTTGCCTACATAACGTCGCTCTCCAATACCAGTAATGTCTTTAAATTTTTCAACGATTTCAGCAGAAGGGGCAGCAATTTTTTCATAGTCTTCTGCATAAAAGTCCTGTTCAGCAAAATCCTTATTTGTTTTGATATGCGGAGGAATATAACTGCCTGTTCCGGTGATAACTGTTCGCAATAAAGCCATCGTTAGTAGTTTGTATTCTTTCAAATGTAGGTATAAATAAAAAAGGGATAGCTAAGCCATCCCCTTTTTTTTAAAAACTAACAATCGTTTATATATATTGATCGCCTTTATTGCGTTTTACTTCGGCCACATATTCTTTAATGGCTTGTTCTTTTTCTTTTTTACAAATCAATAAAACATCATCTGTATCTACTACAATAAAATCATCTAAACCCTGTAATACAATGAGTTTTTCATGATTGGCTGATACCATGCATTTTGTGGCATCAATAACAATTACATTGGGAGATGCCACTGCATTGCCTAAATAATCCTTTTCTAAATTATCATAAGCACTGTTCCATGTACCTAAATCGCTCCATCCAAAAGAGGAAGGAATAACATATACATTATCGGCTTTTTCCATAATAGCAAAGTCGATTGAAACATTGGTGCATAATGGATAAATTCTATTGATAGCTTCTTTTTCAGAAGGCGTATTAAAATGCGCTTTTTCGGCATCAAATAATTCAAACATTTCTGGTTGATATTGTTCAAATGCTTTCATTACATTTTTAACCTGCCAAACAAAAATACCCGCATTCCATAAAAAATCTCCACTTGCTAAAAAGGTTTTAGCCAATTCTAGATTGGGTTTTTCAGTAAATGTTTTTACTTTATAAATGCCATCGGCCACTTGCATGGTTTCATGTTGAATATAACCATAGCCAGTGTTTGGATGTGTAGGTTTAATACCTAAAGTAACCAATGATTTGATATGACCCACAAAATCCAATGCTTGCAAAGTGATTTTCTTAAAATTTTCTCCATCCAAGATCATGTGATCACTAGGAGCAACAATCAATGAAGCTTCTGGATCTTTTTGCAATAGTTTATAAGAAATATACGCTACACATGGAGCTGTATTTTTTCTGCTAGGTTCTGCTAAAATATTTTCTATTGGTAATTCTGGTAATTGTTCTTTTACGATTTCTACATATTCATCGGAAGTAACAATAAAAATATTTTCGTTCGGTATAAATGCAGCATATCTCTCATAAGTCCATCTAATTAAAGATTTACCAGTGTTTAAGATATCTAAAAATTGTTTTGGGTATGATGTTCTGCTTTTTGGCCAGAAACGACTGCCGATTCCACCGGCCATAATCGCTACATAATGGTGTTTGTTCATTGAAAGGATTTAGTTTTTAAAAGTTCAATTTTGCGTTGCAATAGTACTGCATTATTGAACGATTTTAACATCAACTTATTGTTTCTTTAAACAATTCCTTCTCTGATTAAATCATGTAAATGTATAATACCAGCATAAGTTCCTTTATTGGATACCACTAATTGGCTGATATCATTTGATCTTAATATTTCCAATGCTTCTACGGCTAATGCATCAGGGCTTACTGTAATAGGATTTGGAGTTAAAATATCTCGAGCACAGATTGCACCAATATCAGTTGTTTTTTCGAGCATTCTTCTTAAATCTCCATCAGTAATAATTCCTTTTAATTGATGTTGATCATCAATTACTGCAGTTACGCCCAATCTTTTTTCGGTTATTTCAACGATTACTTCTTTTAGCGTTGCATTGGCTAAAACAGCAGGTTGTTCATTGGTAGCCGCAATATCTTCTACTCTTAAATACAATCGTTTTCCTAAATTACCTCCAGGATGAAAACGAGCAAAATCTCTATTATTAAATCCATTGAGTTCCATTAAACAAACAGCCAACACATCGCCCATTACCAATTGAGCAGTGGTACTGCTGGTTGGAGCTAAATTATTGGGGCATGCTTCTTTTGAAACGGTTGTATTCAACACATAGTCGGCATGTTTAGCTAAAAAACTTTCCATATTACCAACCATTCCGATCATAGTATTTCCAAAATTCTTGATCAAAGGAACCAATACTTTTATTTCGGGGCTTTCGCCGCTTTTACTGATAATGAGCACAACATCATGTTCAGTAATCATGCCTAGATCTCCATGAATGGCATCAGCTGCGTGCATGAACAAAGAAGGTGTTCCAGTGGAATTCAAAGTGGCGACTATTTTTTGAGCTACGATGGCACTCTTGCCAATTCCACTGATAATCAATCTACCTTTCGATTGATGAATTTTTTGAATGATTGCTTCGAATGATGCATCTATCAAAGACCCAAGCCCTTTAACGGCTTGCGTTTCTATTTCAATTGTGTTGATTGCTGTTTGTATAATATTTGCTTTCATGCTTAACAAAGGTAAACTTTAACAACTATGGGGAAACAATGCGCCTGCATTTTGTTAACTTAGCGCCCCTTTTACAAAGTACATCCATTCTTCACAATTTGATGGATTTTTCAGTAAAAAAGATTATATTAGTTAACTTATTTATTAAAGACTGTTTGTAGTATAAAATAGATTTCGAGAAATGGCAACCACAAAAAAATCGGCTGTAAAAAAACCAATTAGTAAAAAAACACCTATAACTGCTCACCAATATGATATTTACGGAGCATTGGAACAATATTTTGGATTCAGGGAATTCAAAGGCACACAAGAAAAAGCCATCAATAGCTTGTTAGATGGCAGAGATACTTTTGTAATTATGCCTACTGGAGGTGGTAAGAGTTTATGTTATCAATTGCCCGCACTTATTATGCCTGGTTGTGCAATCATTGTTTCTCCACTTATTGCACTAATGAAAAACCAGGTAGACTTGGTTAGAGGATATAGCGAAAACGACGAAGTAGCCCATTTTCTCAATTCATCTTTGAACAAAGGGCAAATCAAAGCTGTAAAAGACGATTTGAATAGCGGCAAAACAAAACTTTTATATGTTGCTCCAGAAACGCTCACCAAACAAGAAAACCTGGAGTATTTCAGTGATTTGAATATTTCTTTTTTTGCAGTTGATGAAGCGCATTGTATTTCGGAATGGGGACATGATTTCAGACCCGAATATCGTCGACTACGTGAAATGATGGATATTATCAATCCCGACATTCCAGTGATCGCTTTAACTGCTACGGCAACCCCTAAAGTGCAGAGCGATATTGTAAAAAACTTAGGCCTTCGTACGCCAGATGTACTGATCTCTTCTTTTAATCGGTCTAGTTTATTTTATGAAATTCAACCTAAAATTGAGAAAGAACAAACTGTAAAAAGTATTGTAAAATTTATTAGCCAGCACAAGGGGAAGAGCGGAATCATTTATACCCTCAATAGAAAAACAACCGAAGAGTTGGCGGAATTATTAGTAGCCAACAAGATCAAAGCAGTGGCTTATCATGCCGGACTCGATCAAAAATTAAGGGCCAAAAGACAGGATCAATTTTTGAATGAAGATGTGCAAGTTATTGTTGCTACCATTGCTTTTGGAATGGGTATCGACAAACCTGATATTCGTTTTGTTATTCATTTTAATATTCCTAAATCTATTGAAAATTATTATCAGGAAACCGGTAGAGCTGGTAGAGATGGATTAGAAGGAATTTGTGTATTGTATTATTCTCACAAAGATGTTTCTAAATTAGAACATCTCATGCGAGATAAGCCTTTGAGTGAAAGAGAAGTAGGCGCTCAGTTGATTGATGAAATGGTGGCTTATTCTGAAAGTTCTGTTTGTAGAAGAAAAATACTATTGCATTATTTCGGTGAAAATTGGAATACCGAAAACTGTGGTTTATGTGATAATTGCAAAAACCCTAAAGAAAAAATTGAAGCCAAGAATGAAGTAGTTAAAGTATTGAAAGTTGTGAATGCCTTGGATGGCCGTTTTATTACCGATTATGTGGTGAATGTATTGATCGGAAAATTAACTCCACAAAATACTATGTTCCGCCATGACGCATCTCCTGTGTTTGCGATTGGCAATGACCAGGAGCCTCATTATTGGAACAGCCTGATAAGACAAATGTTATTGGATAATTTATTACAGAAAGACATCGAAGAATATGGTTTAATTAAAGTAACGCCAAAAGGCGATAAATTTTTGAAGAAACCTGTTTCCTTTAAAATTGTAATGAATAATTTATTTGAAGATGCCAATGCCGATGATGAAGAAGGTGAAAATGCTTCTCAAACTGGTGCAGCTTCCGATGATAAATTATTTACCATGCTGATGGAATTGCGCCAGAAAGAAGCGAAGAAAAAATCACTTCCTCCTTTTGTAATATTCCTGGAGAATTCGCTACAAGACATGGCTACACTCTATCCTACCACTTTAGAGGAAATGGAAAAATGCCAGGGAGTAAGTAAGGGCAAATCCATCAAATATGGCAAACCATTTGTTGAATTAATTGCCCAATATGTTGAAGAGAACGAAATAGAAAAGCCGGATGATTTTGTGATGCGTAGTGTGGCAAATGCAGGAAGCAATAAAATTTATATCATTCAAAATGTAGATAAGAAAATTCCGCTCGAAACCATTGCCAAAAACAAAGGACTGAAATTAGATGAGTTATTAGAAGAGATGGAAACCATTGCTGCAAGTGGTACAAGACTGAATTTAGATTATGCCATCGACGAATGGTTAGACACTGTTGATCAGGAAGAAATTATTGAATATTTTAAAAGCTGTGAAACGTCTTCTTTAGACGTGGCTCGCGAAGAATTATCCGAATACGATTATAATTGGGAGCAATTAAAAATCATGCGGATCAAATTTTTGAGCGTATACGGTAATTAGGGAAGTCTTATTGCTTCCAAAAAAGCTTAGCACGCAATGCAGCATTCTCTCTAATATTCATGTAGTATAAATTCATATCTGCTACATGATAATTCTTTGTGGTGTAAAAAATATTGCCAAAAAAATGTGGCTTATTAGACCAAAGTACATTGCCATTAATCGAAGCATTGGTTACTTTTTCTACTTTTTTATTGAACTTCAATAAGATTCCTCCTTTGTTTAAATCTCTTGAAGCTATGGGTTTGCTGCTGTCCCATGTGAGCGGGTTGGTCACTATAGCTTTAAATGTTTCTTTTTCAACAAAAGGAGGCTGGTACCCGTCTTTATAAGTTCTCCAGCTGCAAATACAACCTGTTTGTATTGGACTGATACATGCTTTAATATTCTTTAAATAATCCGTTTCAATGGGCATTCCCACTAAATAGGCAACCACCAGTTTGTTTTTTAAATTGCTATTATCAAAAAATTCTTTGATCAATCTTTTTCCATGTGTGCTTCCTTGACTATGCGAAGCAATAATAATTGGTCTGCCATTATTATTATGTGATAAATAATACTCAAATGCCAATTTGATATCCTGGTAGGCCAATTCAAATGCTGCCATTGCATTGGTACTATCTTGTAAATTTTTAGGAAAATATGCCGAAAGATTTGCTTGACGATAACGAGGTGCAAAAACCCTTCCCACTTCATTAAAAATACTTGCTTGAAATAATATGGTTCCGTTATCGGTTTTTTGGTTAACTGATAAATTATTCAGCGATGCATTCCAGCCAAAAGGTCTATTCATATCAACATACGAAGTTGGATGAATGAAAAAAACATCAATAGTAGAATCTGGATGATACTCTAACTGTAAATCTTTTGGAACACTGTCTGATGGATCGGTTTTGAAAGGATGAGCTGCCCAATTATTCAAATCGGAATAATCAGGTTGTTGATTTACTAGTTCGGTTGAAAAATTATCGGTATTTACATATGTTGCCTTACTGCAGCTAAAACAACAACTAATCAGCAAAACGAGTATACCAATACTAACTATTCGATTCATTTTCTAAAGTTGATAAAAATTCAGCAATTAGCAATTTTATTCACTAACATCACTAATTGGAGCGAGTTTCGTAATTTACCTATTATTTCATCCATTCACTTAAAATGATTTGCAATGGCCATCCCAGTAGTTGATTTAGCTGATTTCACACACGGAACCCCAGCCCAAAAAGCAGCATTTGTAGAGCAGCTCGGAAAAGCCTACGAAGAAGTAGGTTTTGTAGCTGTTAAAAACCATGGCGTTCCAGATGAGTTGATTGCTCAACAATATGAATATGTTCAACAGTTTTTTTCGTTGCCTTTAGAAAAAAAGCTAGGCTATGAAATACCCGGTTTAGCTGGGCAAAGAGGCTATACCAGTTTTGGAAGAGAACATGCAAAAGGGAGCGAAGCCCCCGATTTAAAAGAATTTTTTCAATACGGTCAAACAGTAGAAGACAATGACCCAATTCAATCGGAATATCCGCCAAACGTTTCCGTACCTGAGATTGCTCCATTTAATCAAACATTGTATAATGCCTATCGCAATTTCGAAAAGAGTGGCAAAGCTTTATTACAGGCAATTGCATTGTACTTAAAATTAGATGAACATTATTTTGATCAGTATGTACAAAATGGCAATTCTATTCTGCGTTGTATCCATTATCCCCCAATAACGCAAGAACCTAAATCGGCTATTCGAGCAGAGCAACATGAAGATATTAACCTCATCACTTTATTGGTGGGGGCTTCTGCTGATGGATTACAAATATTGACCAAGCAAGGCGATTGGGTCAATGTAACTTCCTTGCCCGAACAAATTGTAGTGAATGTGGGTGATATGTTACAACGATTAACCAATAACAAATTAAGAAGCACTACTCATCGTGTGGTGAATCCTGCCCGTGAATTATGGCATACCAGCCGTTTCTCAATGCCTTTCTTCTTGCATCCTAGAAGTGAAATGAATTTGGCATGTTTAGAAAGTTGTATAGATGCAGAACACCCAAAAGCATATCCTGACGCCACCGCAGGGGAGTATTTAGACGAACGTTTGAGAGAGATCGGGTTAAAGAAATGATTTTCTACCGACATATACCTTTTTTACGTGCTGTTTTTTTGCATAGCATTACTGCATTTGGTGGTCCGCAAGGTCATATGGGCATGATGATGAAAACTTTTGTTCAGCAAAGAAGAGATATTACAGAGGCTGAACTGATGGAGTACAATGGATTCTGTCAATTATTGCCAGGTGCTTCTTCAACGCAAACGCTTACCCTGATTGGTTTTAAACGAGGTGGTATCGGCTTGGCATTACTTACATTATTGATTTGGATCTTGCCAGCTTGCATCATCATGACCGGTCTTTCTTTCTTATTGGATTATTTTGCAGATATCCAAAAAAAAGCAGCCATTTTTCAATTCATTCAACCAATGGCCATTGGGTTTATTGCTTATTCTTCTTTTAAAATATTTGGATTATCGATACTTAATACCATCACTAGAGTGATCATGATTGTAGCAACCATTGCTACATTCCTCGCTTTTAAAACGCCTTGGATTTTTCCTGGATTGATTGTGCTCGCAGGAATTGCCACCAATTTTAGTGAGAAAAGAATTCCACAAAAAGAAGTGCCCCCCAAACAAATTAAATGGGGTAACATGCTGATTTTTTTGGCATTGTTTGGATTGGCTGGCTATTTATCAGAAACAGCCACTACCAACAAATGGAGGAACCAAAAAATAATCAACGTATTTGAAAATAATTATCGCTTTGGAAGTTTGGTTTTTGGTGGTGGTGATGTATTAATGCCTTTGATGTACGAACAATATGTAACACGCCCTGAAACCAAGCATATACAGTTAACTGGTAGAGACGTTTTGAAAATTGATCGACAAGATTTTTTGACTGGATCGGGTATGGTGCGTGCAATCCCAGGGCCAGTATTTTCAATTGGTGCTTTTACTGGAGGTATGGCACTGAGGGAGCAAGGTTCAGCAACACAGTTAATAGGTAGTATTATTGGAGCTATTGCCATTTTCTTGCCAAGTGCATTATTGGTTTTGTTCTTTTTCCCGGTATGGCATAACCTTAAAAAATATGCAGTGATTTATCGTTCCTTAGAAGGGATCAACGCTGCTGTAGTAGGCATTATGTCTGGCGCAACAGCTTATTTATTAAAGGACAATATTTTCTTTCCTTTGTTTGAAGGAAATTGGTCAACGGCCATTTGGGATATTTTTATTGTAATAATCACCTTTATTTTACTCAAACTCAACCATATTCCCGCACCGATTATTGTTTTAGGTTGCCTTTTATTGGGTGCCTTATTGTAATTTTACTATCTTTCTTTTCACGAAAAATAGTTTCCATGGTTACCATAGCATTGTACAATTTAAAAGGTGGAGTAGGTAAAACAGCTGCCACCATTAACTTGGCGTATTTGGCTGCAAAAGAAGGGTATAAAACATTGGTTTGGGATTTAGACCCCCAAGGATCATCTTCTTTTTATTTAGGGGTTAATTCAGCCATTAAAAATGAGGCAAAAAAAATATTGAATAGCGAAATCGGATTAGCTGAAGCCATTCAACATTCCGATTATGAAAATTTAGATATAATCCCTGCAGATTTATCTGCACGTCATGCAGATGTTTTGCTAAATGAAATGAAACAGTCGAAGAAGAAAATTGCAAGCATACTTTCTTCTGTAAAAAAAGAATATGATATTGTTTTTTTAGATTGCCCTCCGGGGATTTCCTTTTTGCACGATGCTATTTTTTATGGAGCTGATTGGATTTTGATGCCCAATATTCCTACTACATTGTCTATACGGTCTTTTGAATCGGTATTGGCTTATTGTAAAGAAAATGAAGTGGATATCAGTAAATTAAAATGCTTTTTTAGCATGGTTGATCACCGTAAAAATTTACACCACGAAGTAATCAATGAATTTTACAAAGACAAGTTATTCTTTAAAAATTATATTCCTTATTTAAGTGATGTTGAAAAAATGGGTGTGAATGAAGCTCCGCTCGAAACCTTTGCTGCAAGCAGTTATGCGGCTCAATGCTTTAGAGATCTCTGGAAAGAAATTAAAAAAACATGTATTGATTAATACAACGGATCGCGAATTATTAAATTGAATGCAACATTAAAATTGAATTATGAATAGAGAGTTATCATCTTGGTATAGTCCGGCACTAAATAAAGAAATGCCCATTGTTTCCTATGGACATTATGGATTTGTAGTATTGTTAATTCCAACAGCAGCAGCTGATTATCTGGAATATGAACGTTTTCAAATGCTAGATGCATTGGCTCCATTAATTGATGCTGGGAAAATTCGGGTATTTAGTATCGACAGCATGAATAAAGAAAGCTGGATGAATAAACAAATGATTCCCGAACATAAAGCCATTCGTCATAACCAATTCAACGAGTATGTTTTTAATGAAGTGATTCCATTTATTAGAACCAATACGAGTAACGAAACGATGATCTATACTTGCGGAGCGAGTTTTGGTGCTTTGCATGCAATGAATTTATTTTTAAAACGCCCAGATATAATTAATGGCGCAATAAGCATGAGCGGAGTGTATAATTTATCTGAATACACAGATGGTTTTTGGGATGACCAGGTTTATTTTAATAGTCCAGAACATTATGTACCTAATTTATCTGACGAATGGTATTTAGAAAAGATTCGCGCCAGCCACCATATTCATATTTATACAGGTAGCGGCTCTTATGAAGATCCGGAAGCCTCTAAAAGGTTCTCAGCGGTTCTGTATAATAAGGGAATTTGGAATGATTTAGACGTTTGGGGAGCAGATATTACCCATGACTGGCCTACCTGGCGTAAAATGTTGCCTTATATTCTGGAGCATAAGTTTTAAGTGCAAAAAAGGCGTTAATTCCTTGCTAAAAGATGGTACTCTGCCCTTGCTGCTTTAATATTACAAATTAATTAAAGGCCATTGAGGAAAAAGCTACGCATTCATTTGATTTTTTTGGTACTGTTGAATGCGGTATTGATTGGCGATGCTAATGCTCAATACACTACCGTTAGTGGAACGGTATATGATATTTCTGCTAGAAGGCCATTAGAAGCGGTAGCTGTTCAAAGCACTTCTGGGAGAGGAACTATCACTGATTCTACGGGAAGGTATTTACTCACTGTAAAAACTACTGATTCTATTTGGTTTTCTTTGATCGGAAAATCAACGATGAAGTACCCTATTGATACCATCAGCAATTTGGATAATTTCAATGTGATGATTCATGTGTATTCGGCTCAGTTACCCGAAGTTAAAGTCCGCAATAATTATTATCGCTACGATTCAGCAATGAATCGGCAGGACTATGCTAAGGTATTTAATTTCAGAAAACCATCTTTGGGTATAGTCAAACCACCCTCAACGTATAACCCAGGGACCGCTGTAGGATTTGATTTAGATGAAATCATCAATATGTTCCGTTTCAAACGCAATGCAAGTATTTTGGCTTTGCAAAAAAGATTGATTGATCAGGAAAATGAAAAATATGTAAACAGCAGATTCAGTAAACCTTTCGTAAGAAAAATCACTAAACTGCAATCTCCAGAATTAGATACATTCATGGTTCGTTACAGACCTAGCTCCGAATTGGTTCATCAACTCAACGACTTAGAATTGGGCTATTATGTACAGAAATCTTTTGAACAATATCAATCTACCCGTTTCAATTGGAGAGGAGGAATGTATAGAAGGAAGGATGGATTTTAGTGTACACTCAACGAATATTTTTCTCAGCTTTTTTGGCTAGTAATTCAATCATCGGTAATAATGCACCGAATCTTTCATCTGAACTATGTCCTTGTTTATAACGATGATAAATTTGTTGAGCAATTACTGCATTCTTAAATAAACCGAATACAAAATAAAAGTGCATATCACTTAAATCTCTACCACTTTTTATTGCGTAACGATTGAGTAGTTCTTGTCTGGTATAATTTCCGGGTAACCAGCTTAAATTATATTGTTTAAATACATCCCCTTCTCCTGCTTCGAACCAATAAGCCATCATGGCTCCTAAGTCCATTAATGGATCACCCACTGTAGACATTTCCCAATCAAGTACTCCAATAATTTTTGTAAAATCAGTAGAGAAAATAACATTATCGTATTTAAAATCATTGTGCAAGAAACAGGGTGCTTGTTCAATCGGACGAAAGCTTTGCAACCATTTTGCTACCCGATTCATATTTTCAATTACATCCGTTTCTGCTGTATAATATCTTTTTATCCAACCTTCTACCTGTCTTTGTACATAACCATCTGGTTTGCCCAATTGATCTAAATGTGTAGAAGAAATATCAATTGAATGCAATGCAACCAATGTATCAATCAATTGTTCAGAGAGTGATGTATATGTAGCAGCGGGTAATTGCATTTTTGGTGCATTGTATGCTCTAAGAATTGTACCCTCCATTTTTTCCATGATATAAAATGGCGAACCCAAAATGGAAATATCTTCACAAAATTCAATAGGAGTGGGTACTTGCGCGAAATGGGGCTTTAATAAACTGAGTACTTTAAACTCTCTGCCCATATCATGAGCCGATTTGATATTAGCCCCATGTGGCGGCGTTCTTAGCACATATTCTTTTGCTTTGGTAGATAAGCAATAAGTAAGATTGGAATAACCTCCAGGAAAGCGACTGATATTTTCGATGGTATCAATGGGTAATGATTGAGCATAAAAATACTGATTCAATGCATTTTTCAAACCTAATTCATCCTCTCTAAGTGCTACCGTTTTTTCCATGAATATTAATTGATCTACTGGTCAACTGTTTACAAAATAGTAAGCCATTATTTTCTTTTCTCCATTCCGTATTTTTTCAAAATACTCAATGCCAAGCTTTGCATATGCACTTCATCGGCCCCGTCCCAAATTCTCGCACCTCTTTCGTGTTGATACAAATTAGCCAACATGGTTTCATCGGAAATGCCCATGGCACCATGCACTTGAATGGCTCTATCTAATACTTTCAATACCATATTGGCAACATAAAACTTAATGCCAGCAATTTGATCTCTGGTGGCTGCTGCACCATATAAATCAATATTATGCGCTGTTCGCAACACCAATAATCGGGAAGCATCAATTTCGACCCTACTCTCTGCAATAAATCCTTGAATGAATTGTTTTTGTCCTAGCAAAACGCCTTCTTCCATTTCTCTGGTGGCTGCTCTTTTACACATGAGGTCGAATGCTTTTTCAGCAATTCCTACCCAACGCATACAGTGATGAATTCTTCCAGGTCCTAATCTCTCTTGTGCCAGTTTAAACGCTTCTCCTTCTTGGCCAATTAAATTTTCTACAGGGACTCTACAATTATTGTATCTGATTTCTGCATGGCTTGCCCAACCTTCTCCTGCTTCACCAAATACAGGAATATTTCGAATGAATTCAAAACCTGGCGTATCAGTTGGAACAATGATCATACTGGCACGTTGGTGCTTTGGCGCATCCGGATTGGTAACAGCCATGACCACTGCAAAAGCAGCTCCATCGGCAGAAGAAGTAAACCATTTATGCCCGTTGATTATATATTCGTTTCCTTCACGTACGGCTGTAGTGGCCATCCTGGTTGGATTTGAGCCAGGGTATTCAGGTTCGGTCATCGAAAAACAACTGCGAATTTTTCCTTCCAATAATGGATGAAGAAATTTTTTCTTGATGGCATCAGACGCAAATTTTCCGATCAGTTCGGTATTGCCAATATCGGGTGGTTGTGCATTAAAAGTGTATTGGCCATAATATGGAGCCAATGATAACAATTCACTCACTTGTCCAAATTCACAAAGGCTTAATCCCATACCACCTTCTTCTTTTGGTAAATGACAATTCCACCAGCCCTTGGCTTTTACCATTGCTCTTTTAACAGCCAATAATTTTTCAGTCTGTTTAAATGGTCTTCTAGTATGTTCTTTCTCTAACGGAATTAATTCATCTTGCACAAACTGTTTGATTTCCGGCAATAATGTTTTTAATCGTTCGGTAATAAATATCGCTTCCATAATTAAATTGTTACACCTCCGTCTGCTGTAAAAATATTTCCTGTGCTATAACCTGAAGCGCTGGAAGCCAGGAACAAAGCCATCCCTGCAATTTCTTCCACTGTTCCCATTCTGGCAATCGGGGCCATTTTTACAAATCGATTCAACCATTTCTCATCCTGCCATAATGCTTCAGAAAATTTAGTTTTGATCAACCCAGGACAAATCGAGTTTACTCTTATGCCATCTTTGCCCCATTCTTTTGCACAAACTTTAGTAAGCATATTCAGCGCGGCTTTCGAAACAGAATACATGCCTAATCCCGGGTCTGGTGTAAGCCCTGCAATAGAACTGATATTGATGACTGATCCTCCACCTCTTTCTTTCATGATCGGATAGATCAATTTTCCCAATTCAAAAGGGGCTTTTACGTTTACATTCATGATTTTATCGAATGCCCATTCTTCGCATTCTACTACTGGCCCCAAAACCGGATTACTCGCTGCATTATTTACCAGAATATCAATCCCTCCATATAAAGCGATTGATTGTTCTACCAGTATTTTACATGCTGCAATATCTCCTGCATTGGCTGCTATTCCTGTACATTCACCACCATCTGCTTTTATGGAAGCGGCTACTTTATC
The DNA here is from genome assembly GCA_037129425.1 of Sphingobacteriia bacterium. Taxonomy (GTDB): domain Bacteria; phylum Bacteroidota; class Bacteroidia; order Chitinophagales; family Chitinophagaceae; genus Sediminibacterium. The sequence goes on along the minus strand of JBAXUV010000009.1, from coordinate 83,619 downwards.
CAGCTCTTCTTGTTTTCTGGAGTTGATAATTACTTTGGCTCCGTTGGCTGCAAAAATTCGGGCAATGGCTTCTCCAATACCTTTACTGGCACCTGTAATTAATGCAACTTTTCCTTCTAAACTAAATACCTGATTGGCTTTCATCATTTTTATTTTGAATATTTTAATGCTTTATGCATGGCACCCATAAATTGCTCTTTTACTATTTTTCTAAATTTTGTTGGAGCAAATCTTTTGTATAACCACATTTTATGGGCAGACTTTGGCAGAATAATATAGAGTTCTTTTTTCCCTGCTCTATGCAATATCTCCTGTGAAACTTCTTTTGCCTCCAGACCAGATCTATCAATAAAATTTTGAGTGATTTTCTGAATGGTATTTCCTCCTCTTGCAGATTGGCTGATATTGGTTTTAAAATAAGTAGGTTGAATACAAGACACATGAATATTAAAATCCATTAACTCACTGTATAAGGTTTCACTAATGGCAACAACAGCCGCTTTGGTCATATTATAAGCTCCCATTGTTGGAGCACATCCAATTGCCGCTGCACTTGCTGTATTGAGGATATGACCCGATTGCTGCTTTTTCATTGCCGGAATAAAATAATAACAACCATAAACCACCCCCAATTGATTGATACTAATCATCCACTCATAATTTTCTAAAGAATATTCTTCAAAATTCCCCCCGTCTCCTACACCAGCGTTATTAAATAACAAATCAATGCCCCCTGCTTCATTCAGAAACTGTTGGGATACCGATTTATACTGGTCTTTATCCGAAACATCTAAAGAATACATCAGTGCATTTGCACCAAGGGCTTTCATTTCTTCCACTGCTTTTTGTAATTCAATCAAATTATTATCTGCCATGCCAATAGTCCATCCATCAGCGGCCAATTCGGTAGCAAAAGCTTTACCCAAACCAGAAGCTGCACCGGTAATAAATGCTCTTTTAGACGGATATTGTTGCGAAAGAGAATACATAAGTTCAATCGTTTAGGCTATGAATGTACAAATTGATTGTGGAAAGTTCAGTTTAGGGGACGTATTTCTCTATTTAGCCATTTGTACTTTGTTGACTGTAAAAGCCTAAATAAATTCTATCTTTAACGGTCTAAAAATGAAGGATTTGAAAAAAACCATTATTGGCTTGTCTTTTTTAGTATTGTTTTTTTCTTGTAAGCAAAAAAAAGAAGCACCAGCTCAAAGCGCCAAACCTCAGTCGGTTCCAATTGTAGATGTAATTATAGCGGGTGGAAGCACTATTTCCAATACTGTTGAAGTCAGTGGTGCTGTTATTCCAAATGAAACAGTTTCCATCAATTCAGAAATTAGTGGAAGGCTAACCTACCTAAATATTCCTGATGGAGGAAATGTTAGTCAGGGATCGGTTTTAGCTAAAATTAATGATGCCGATTTACAAGCTACAGTAAGTAAAACAAAAGTGCTATTAGACATGGCACAGAAAACGGAACAAAGGCTAAAGAAATTAATTTCCATCAATGGCATCAATCAGGCAGATTATGATTTGGCCTTGAATCAAGTAAATAGTTACAAAGCCGATTTGGCAGTAACACAGGCTCAAATAGATAAAACAATTATAAAAGCCCCATTTTCTGGTGTCTTAGGTTTGAGGCAGGTAAGCCCTGGAGCTTATGTTACTCCAGCAACGGTACTTACTACTTTACAACAAGTAGATAAAGTAAAGATTGATTTTAACGTACCTGAATCCTATACTGGCCTTATTAAAAAAGGTAGAATGGTAACCATTCAAACCAATGAAACTGACACTAAAAGAAAAGCTGAAATTGTTGCAACAGATCCTCAACTGAATCCAACAACAAGAAATTTAAAAGTACGTGCAGTGTTAAATGGCTCTTCTATAAATCCTGGAACATTTGTAAAAGTACTATTAGACAATAGTTCTGGTGGAAATGCCATCATGGTTCCTACCAATGCCATCATTCCTGATGCCAGGGCTAAAAAACTAATTGTGGTAAAAAAAGGCATTGGTGTTTTTGTAGACATCGAAACGGGTTTTAGGTCTGCAGGTATGGTAGAAGTAACCAACGGAATAAAAGTTGGTGACAGTATAGTTGTAACAGGTGTATTATTTGTTCGACCAAAATTGCCTGTTAAAGTAAGAAGTGTAAAAAAATTGACTGAATAATATTAGCAACCCCTTCATTGTACAATGAATATTTCAGAATTAGCATTAAAAAGACCGATACTTGCAACAGTGATGAATTTGCTCATCATTTTATTTGGAGTAGTCGGTTATAGTTTTTTAGCAGTACGTGAATATCCAGCAATTGATCCTCCAGTAGTGAATGTAAGAACTTCCTATGCTGGTGCTAATTCGGACATCATCGAAAGTCAAATCACCGAGCCATTGGAGAAATCCATCAATGGTATTCCAGGAATCAGAACCATCACTTCTTCAAGTACAAATGGTTCAAGCAATATTTCTGTTGAATTTAATATCACCGAGAATATAGAAACTGCAGCAAATGATGTAAGAGATAAAGTAAGCCAAGCAGTTAGAAATCTTCCCCAAGATATTGATGCTCCACCAGTAGTTGGTAAATCAGATGCGAGCGGAGACTTTATTATTTTAATGGCTGTGCAAAGTAAAACCAAGGGTTTACTTGAATTGAGTGATTATGCAGAAACTGTTTTACAAGAAAAATTTCAAACCATTCCGGAAGTGAGTGGTGTAAATATTGTAGGGCAAAAACGACCTTCAATGCGCATCTGGATTAATCCAGATAAATTGAATGCATTCAATATTACGTTTACCGATATCAGAGCTGCTTTGAATGCAGAGAATGTAGAAATTCCATCAGGTAAAATTTCTGGTGATAATACAGAATTAACCATTCGTGCACTAGGAAGATTAACTACTGAGAATGATTTTAAAAATTTAATACTCCGTCAGGATGCAACAGGAATTGTTCGATTATCTGATGTTGCAAAAATAGAAATAGGCCCGGAGCAGGATGAGTTTAGTTGGCGTTTAAATGGAGTAAGTGCAGTAGGACTTCAAATATTACCTCAACCTGGAGCTAACTATATTAAAATTGCCGATGAATTTTATAAAAGATTAGAAGAAATAAAAAAGAATGAAAAAGGTGATTTTGAAACAACCATACTCATCGATCAAACCGCCAATGTTCGAAAATCATTGAAAGAAGTAGAAGAAACTTTATTGATTTCTTTCACTTTAGTGGTACTCGTTATTTTCTTCTTTTTTAGAAACTGGATGATTGCTATTCGTCCACTGATTGATATTCCTATTTCTTTGATTGCTACATTTTTTATCATGTACCTCTCTGGATTCTCTATTAATGTATTAACATTATTGGGAGTGGTATTGGCAACAGGATTGGTGGTGGATGATGGAATTGTGGTCACAGAAAATATTTTTAGAAAGCTAGAACAGGGGCTACCAATTCGTAAAGCAGCATTGGAAGGAAGTAAAGAAATTTTCTTTGCGGTAATCTCTACTTCTATTACACTTGCCGTAGTATTCCTTCCAGTAATTTTCTTAGAAGGATTTGTGGGAAGATTATTTCGTGAATTTGGCATTGTAGTGGCAGGCGCGGTATTGGTTTCTGCCTTTGTATCATTAACTATTACGCCAGTGTTGAATGTTGTGCTTAATAGAAAAAATGCTGGTCACGGAAAATTTTATGAAAGAACAGAACCATTTTTCAGGGGCATGGAAAATGGGTATAAAAATTTGCTCGCTAAATTTTTGAAGATTCGTTGGATGGCATGGGTAATTATTCTTGCTTGTATGGCTTCTATTTATTTTATAGGATCCAATTTGCAAAGTGAGTTAGCTCCTTTAGAAGATAAGAATAGAATTCGTTTTCAAATGACAGGTCCTGAAGGAGCTAGTTATGGATATATGTTAGAAGCGGGTGATAAGCTGATGAATTATTTGATTGATTCTATTCCAGAAAAAAAATTCGTGTTTGTGGCGATGCCTGGATTCGGCGGGTCTGGACTCAATTCGGGAACAGCAGGACTTAGATTGGTTGAACCAAGTGAAAGAACAAAAAGCCAAAGTGAAATAGCCAAAGAGATTACCAAAAAATTACCTCGATTTAATAACCTTAGAATTTTTCCGGTAGAAGAACAAACTATTTCTGTAGGAACTGGATCAAGGGGCGCATTGCCTATTCAATACATTTTACAAAACTTGGATTTCGAGAAAATTAAATCGGTTATTCCTAAATTTTTAGAAGAGGCAAAAAAAGATAAGACATTTCAAAATGTGGATGTCAATCTTAAGTTTAGTAAACCAGAATTACAATTAACGATTGATAGAATTAAAACCAAGGATCTGGGTTTAAGTATGCAAGATGTAGGCGATGTGGTTTCGAGTGCATTTAGTGGCAGAAGATTGGCTTATTTTATTATGAATGGAAGGCAGTATCAGGTAATTTCCCAAGTAGAATATACTGATCGCCAACAACCAGGGGACATTCAAAAACTATATGTTAGAAATAACAGAGGGGAAAGAATTCCATTAAGTGCTGTAGTAAAAATTGTAGAAAATTCCAATCCTCCTACGCTTTATCATTATGATCGGTATAAATCTGCCACTATTTCTGCATCATTAGCAGAAGGCAAAACAATTGGAGATGGTGTGAAAGCAATGCAAAGAATAGGAGATAAATTATTGGATGAAAGTTTTAAAACAGCTTTGAGTGGACCTTCTCGCGATTATGCGGAAAGTTCTTCGAATACAAATTTTGCGTTCGGACTTGCATTGATCCTAATTTATTTGGTATTAGCTGCGCAGTTTGAAAGTTTCAAAGATCCATTCACCATTATGTTTACGGTGCCTTTGGCATTGTCTGGTGCATTATTATGTTTATGGCTTTTTGGTCAGACCATCAATATATTTTCTCAAATTGGAATGATTATGTTGATTGGATTGGTTACCAAGAATGGAATTTTGATTGTTGAGTTTGCCAATCAAAAAAGAGAATTCGGATTGCCAAAAACGGAAGCAGTTTTAGAAGCTTCTGCACAAAGATTACGCCCTATTTTAATGACCAGTTTGGCTACCGCATTAGGTGCATTACCTATTGCATTGAGTTTAGGTGCTGCTGCAACCAGTAGAATGCCTTTAGGTATTGTAATTGTAGGAGGTATTATGTTTTCTCTATTGTTAACACTATTTGTTATACCTGCTATGTATACGTATATTTCAGGTAAACATGATGCAAAGACGATGACTATTTCTGATTAACTTTGTAAAAAAGTTATATGGCTAGTTCAATTGCTGATATTCGAAGAGATTATATGCTTCAATCTTTTGATGAAGCAGATGCAGCAATGAATCCATTTGTTCAATTTACTGCATGGTGGGAAGAAGCAACCAATGCTGCCATTGATGAAGTAAATGCAATGACTTTAGCTACTATCACGAATGAAGGGAAACCTGCCGCAAGAATTGTTTTACTAAAAGGGTATACCGAAGCGGGGTTTACTTTTTTTACAAATTACAATAGTAATAAAGGAGAGGAAATGGCCAACAATCATCATGTTGCTTTGCTATTTTTCTGGAAAGAATTAGAACGCCAAGTAAGAATTGAAGGCGTGGTTCAAAAAATTGCTGCAGCAGATAGCGATGCTTATTTTTTATCTCGCCCTGCAGGTAGCAGAATTGGCGCTTGGGTTTCTCCACAAAGTCAGGTAATTCCTAACCGTGCTTTTTTAGAAGAGAATTTCAAAAAAGTAAGCGAAAAATATCCCGATGAATCAATGGTACCTAGACCAGCTCATTGGGGTGGATATATTGTAAGGCCAGAAACGATGGAGTTCTGGCAGGGTAGAAGTAGCCGCTTGCACGACAGACTCAAATATACCATTGATGCAAATGGAAATTGGAAAAGAGAAAGATTAGCTCCTTAAAATAAAGGACCAATTATTTTCTACTCATTGCTTTTTCAGCAGCTGCTACAATAAAAGGTGTATCCAATCCATATTTGGTTAATAGCTCGGTTGGTTTACCGCTTTCACCAAATGTATCATTAGTACCAATATATTCAATTGGAATAGGACAATGTTTTGCAGCTACTTGAGCAATCGCATCGCCTAATCCTCCAATCACATTGTGTTCTTCAACTGTCACAGCTGCTTTGGTTTTGGTGATTGATTTGATCACTGCATCAACATCCAAAGGTTTGATGGTATGAATATTAATTACTTCTACACTGAATCCTTTTTCTTCTAAAATCCTACCCGCTTCAATGGCTTTCCAAACCATATGCCCACAAGCAAAAATGGAAACATCAGTTCCTTCACTTAATTGCTGTGCTTTACCAATCACAAAATCCGATCCATCTTCCTTGGTAAAATTGGGCCATTTAGGTCGGCCAAATCTTAAGTAAACCGGCCCTTCGTGTGCAGCAATGGCTTTGGTAGCCGCTTTGGTTTGATTGAAATCACAAGGAACAATAACGGCCATACCTGGTAACATTTTCATCAATCCAATATCTTCTAAAATTTGATGTGTTGCACCATCTTCACCCAAGGTTAAACCTGCATGTGATGCACAAATTTTTACATTTTTTCCGCTATAGGCAACGCTTTGACGAATCTGGTCGTAAACCCTGCCTGTACTGAAATTAGCAAAAGTGGTAGTATAAGGAATTTTACCTCCAATGGTCATACCTGCTGCAATACCGATCATATTGGCTTCTGCAATACCTACTTGTACAAAACGATCAGGGAAGTCTTTAATAAATGGTCCAAGTTTTAATGAGCCCGCTAAATCGGCAGTAAGTACCACTACATTCGGGTTTTCTTTTCCAATTTCATGGATGCCCTCACCAAATCCACCCCTGGTTTCTTTTTCGTTGAGTACTTGTATGTCTTTCAGTTTCATAAGTCGTAATTATGCTTTGGAGTTGCAAAGTAAAGTGTTTTTTAAATGGCATCCTGCACATTTCCTGTTCTTTTCAATACTCCCCAGTGTTGTAATTCCCCTTTTACTGCTCTGCGCATTGTTCGGAATAGAACCACTAAAAGCAACCATCTATATATGATCCTTTGAGGAATCAGCCAAACCAGCTTCCATAAAGGTTCTTTTTCAAAAATAAATGCGATAGTGGCTACCAAAATATCTACCCCCATGAAAATAGCATAATAGAATCCTATTTCGCTGGCATTGCCTGTAAATAAACCAATGAACATTAATAAATCTGCAAATGGAGCAAACAATGGAATAATATATTTAAACAATAAAATATCTGGTAAAACAATGAAACCTAAAATCTTGTAATTGAAATTAAATAGGGCATCTCTGTTTTTCCAAAATGTTTGCATAACACCAAAAGTCCAACGGAATCTTTGTTTCATAAACTGCTTAATGCTTTCTGGAGCTTCGGTCATGGCGATGGCTTTGTTCTCATTTAAAATAGTATAGCCGCATCTGAGAATCCTTACCGTTAGATCTGCATCTTCTGCTAAAGTATCTGTTGTGAAACCTCCAGCATCTTCAATAGCTTTTTTACTGAATGCGCCAATAGCACCTGGCACAACAGTAATTCCATTAAAATAACCAAAAGCTTTTCGATCTATATTTTGACTGGTAGTATATTCAATGCTTTGCCAGCGAGTAATCAAATTTATTTCATTACCCACTTTTACATTTCCTGCAACTGCTCCTATAGCTGAATTGGTAAAATGTTGCATGAGTTTGCTTACAGCATCTGTTTTCAATTTAGTGTCTGCGTCTATACAAACAACATATGCTGCATTCGTAGATCGAATGCCTTCATTGAGGGCAGATGCTTTGCCTCCATTTACTTTATCTAAAATGGTAATGGTTGGATGATTATCAAATGCAGCTCGAACAACTGCTAATGTATTGTCGGTACTTCCATCATTTACAAAAATGATATTGAAATTGGGGTAATCACATTTTAATAAATTTTGTAAAGAACTCACTGCATTTACTTCTTCATTAAATGCAGGAACAATAATGGAAACAAATGGGAGATTTTGTTTTTCAAGTGGTTGGCCTTTTTCTACTTTTCTTTGTAGTAAAGAAAAAACCAATGTAATTAATAGTCTTATAGTTCCAAGAATTAGGAATAATAAGATCAAACTATAAAACACTCTACTTATATAGTATCCTATTTCGGCTAAATAATAATTGGTGCGTAAAATATAATTCCCTTTATAATTAGGAACTGGGGGCATTACCTGATCTCTGGTTTTCCCCATTAAGTCGGCAACTGTAGTAAATGTGTATCCTTCTTTGTGAAAATATTCAATGATCTTGGGAAGTGCTTCTACTGTTGCACTTCGGTCTCCGCCAGCATCGTGTAATAAAATAATATTGCCCAGGTCTTTCATTCGGACAACCCTGTTAAAAATAGTATCTGCATTGAAATTGGGCACTTCGCCTGCCTGCCAATCTTCGGGATCGATATTTTCTCCAATGGTTAAATAATTTTTGGTTCTACTCAATGCTACAGGCACCAACTCTTCCATTTTTTCAGGATGACTATCTGCATTATAAGGCGCACGAAACATAATGGTACTATGACCTGTAATTGCTTCGATGAGTAAACGGGTTGCATCCATTTCTAAAAATGCCCGCTGTTTACTTACAGTAGCCATATTCGGATGCGTGAAAGTATGATTGCTAAGCTCATGACCTTCGTTGAATATTCTTTTAACCAGCGGAATATTTTGTTCGGCTTCTATTCCAACAATAAAAAAATTAGCCACTACTTTATACTTGGCCAATATGTCTAAAATTTGTTTGGTATATTTTGGATCGGGGCCATCGTCGAACGTTAGTACGAGTTTTTTCTCAGTAGAATTCCCAAACTGTTTTACTACAAACATTGAAGGAAGTGTATCATAGTATTGTTCACTGATCAACATCCATGATGTATCTAATTCCGTTCTTATTTTTCCAGGAGTAGGTGTAGATAATACATCGAGTATTTCTCCTTCGCCCATGAAATCTACATCGTTATTGGTTTCTACTTTACTGAATTCCTTGAAATCAAAAGTTTTCAAAGCGGCCTTGTTCATCGGTAGATGATAAAAATCCCAAAGCCTGCTGTCTTCACTACCCATGCGCCAAAGCGAGGTTCCTGCTAATCCATATTCGGTGGCAAAGCGAAGTGTATTAAAGTTGGTTGCTGCATCTGTAAAATGAACTTCTCTTGGTTGATCATTATCATCCCAGTAATTATAATGAAGGTTGTAAGAATTGTTATCGTATATAATTTTACCCTCACTTTCTTTTGCAATGGTCAATGCCTGTTGATAGGTAACATCAGTTCCAATTCCACCTTTGGGCCAATCGTAACCAAATGCTGCAATACACAATACTATTTTTTGTGGAGGAACTTTTTTAGCTATTTGATCTACTGCTGCTTCAATCCATTTCTGATCACTAATTGGTCCAGGCTTTGTATCGGTAGTATGTTGGTCATAGCCCATCAAAAATAAATAGTCATTGTATTTGGAGAGGGTTTTATAATCATAATCTTCATTGAATGGCATTACATCCTGCGACACCAATAAATTATTTGCATGAAATTTTTCATACAATTCCTTTTGAAAATTAGCCAATACCTGATTGTCTTTTTCAACCAATTCTTCTAAATCGATATTTATTCCAGCAAATTTTTCTGTAAGAATATGATGCAATAAATCATTGATTAATTTCTCTCTTTTTGTTTTATTGGTAAGTATTCTATGTAATACATCTCCCTGCCACTTACCATTGAAATTATTGGTTAGCATGGGCATTACTTTTACACCCGATGCTTTGATGACATCATATCCTCTTTTGTCTCTTCTTACAATCAATGAATCTCCACCTGTAGGATCAAGAAAGAACCATTCAGGTAAAACCAAATTCAGTTTAGAGACATTTCGTTTAAGAGAAAAGAAAGCCTGAGGATCCCAGTCTACATAAAATGCAGCTCTTATACCAATACTATCATTGAACAAATGTGAAGTAGATAAATTAATTGAACTATCATTCTGCCCACATCCATGGCCCTTTGCCCATTTTTTATCGATGAATTTTCTAAAGCCCTGGTATTCTTTTGTAATGGGGTCGTTGGTAGTAGGAGATTCAAGAATTTTTCTATAAGCCTGACTTTGTGCAATTGGAATATCCGGCATATATGCGTTACGGATGGCAAATACAACAGCAAGAATGGCAATAACGATTAAAAAAATCACCAAACGAGATCCCCATTTAAACCGTTGCCACCTGCTTGGATTTGCTGTTTGAAAAATCTGCTGATCGTGTTTAGCCATACACTTAAACTTACAAATACTGTGCTGTAAAATTAAAAAAGCCCCGATATATCGGGGCTTAACAAAATAATATTATTTTATCCTTCAAAAGTGCTGTAGAAATAGGGGGTTTTTGCTTCGAATTCTGCTGCACAGGTGTCCACCATTTTATATACACGGGTAATGCCCAATGCTTTTCTTTTTTCATACACCTGATCTTCGGTACTATTGCCCGACATGATTTTTGAAATCTGAATGTCGGAGAAGCCCATTTTTTTGGCTTCTTTTAATACAGGAGTAGGTATGCTATCGATATTATAAGTGGCAATCTCTTTTTCTAGTGTACAAATATTTTGTATCTGGTACAAAAACCAACGGTCAATACCAGTTGCTTGAGCAATGGATTTAACTGTAGAACCCTGCATCAGTGCATCTTTAATTCTAAATATGCGATCCCATTTCGGTGTTTTAATATACTCCACCAATTCATCGCTTTTCATTAAACTCTTACCATAATAACCCAATCCCACCGCTTCGTTCTCTAAGCTCTGACAGGCTTTTTGTAAGGCTTCTGCAAAACTCCTTCCAATGGCCATTACTTCACCCACACTTTTCATTTGTAAACCTAAAGTATCGTTTGCGCCCTTGAATTTATCGAAATTCCAACGCGGCACTTTTACAATTACATAATCCAATGCTGGTTCAAAATAGGCAGAAGTGGTTTTGGTGATTTGATTTTTTAATTCATCTAAACTATATCCAATAGCCAATTTAGCGGCAATTTTTGCAATAGGATACCCAGTTGCTTTAGAGGCCAATGCAGAGGACCTGCTCACTCTTGGATTGATCTCTACTGCAATCAATTCTTCGGTTTCTGGATTCAAAGCAAACTGTACATTACATCCACCAGTGAAATTACCAAGTGAGCGCATCATTAAAATGGCTTTGTTTCTCATCTCCTGAAATGCAGTGTCACTCAAGGTCATAGCAGGTGCAACAGTAATTGAATCACCCGTATGTACCCCCATTGGATCGAGGTTTTCCACCGTACAAATGATCACCACATTATCATTACAATCTCTTAATAATTCCAATTCATATTCTTTCCATCCCAACACCGCCTTTTCTACCAATACTTCGTGAATTGGTGAAGCTTTTAATCCACGGTCCAAAGCTGCATCTAAATCGTCTTTAGAATGTACAAAGCCTCCTCCGGTTCCTCCTAAAGTAAATGAGGGTCTAATTACCAAAGGAAAACCAATTTGCTGGGCAAATTCCTTTCCTTCTAAAAAGCTATTGGCAACATGACTAGGAGCAGTCGGCATGCCAATTTTTACCATCAATTGACGGAATTTCTCTCTGTCTTCAGCAGTATCAATAGCCGCAACATCCACTCCAATCAATCGGCAATTGTATTTTTCCCATATACCCAATTCATCTACTTCTTTACACAAATTCAATGCTGTTTGACCACCCATCGTTGGCAAAACGGCATCTATTTGGTTCTCAATTAGAATCTGCTCAATACTCTCAGCAGTTAATGGCAGCAAATAAACTTTGTCAGCCATCATCGGATCCGTCATAATTGTGGCGGGATTACTGTTGATAAGTATTACTTTTATCCCCTCCTCACGAATACTTCTTGCGGCTTGAGAGCCAGAATAGTCGAATTCACAGGCCTGACCAATAATAATTGGCCCAGAACCGATGATGAGAACAGATTTGATTGATTGATCTTTGGGCATGATATTTGAATAAATTGCACAAATGTAAGGCGGGAAGCTCAAACCTTCCCTTAAAAACAAATAAAACAATATGGCAGTATTAAAAGAAGGCAGTAAAGCACCAGCAATTAAAGCGCTAGACCAGAATGGCAAAGCCATTTCATTGGCAGATTACAAGGGAAAGAAAGTAATATTATATTTTTATCCTAAAGACGATACTCCGGGATGTACAGCACAAGCATGTAACTTAAAAGACAATTACAGTGCCTTGATTAAAAAAGGTTTTCAAGTATTGGGAGTAAGCGTAGACAGTGTAAAAAGCCACAAAAAATTCGAAGAAAAATTTGAGTTGCCTTTTCCATTGATTTCAGATGAAGACAAAAAAATTGTAGACAAATACAATTTATGGGGAGAGAAAAAGTTTATGGGAAGAACCTATATGGGAACTACCCGTACTACTTTTTTGATTGATGAAGCGGGAATCATTCGCAAGATCATCGATAAACCAGATACTAAAAATCATACTGAAGAGATATTAGCGGCCTGGGCAACTATCTAATTTGCCTGGCAAATCCAATAAAATGCCGTTTTTAGCGTTTATGGCAGGGAAAACCTAGCTTTCAATGCCAAAAAGGAAGGAGCCGCTTAAGCAAATAAATCTTTTTATGGTACCTCCACAAATACCATCCGACGACCAACGGCGTTTGAAAGAGCTGCATCGTTATGAAGTATTGGATACTTCTTACGAGGCCGAATTCAACGATGTTGCTCAATTGGCTGCTACTATTTGTAAAACGCCCATTGCACTTATATCATTAATTGATGCCAAAAGACAATGGTTTAAAGCCAAAGTGGGTATAGAATTAAATGAATTTCCTAGGGATATCTCTTTTTGCGGACATACTATTATTGCGGATACCGAAGTTTTTGAAATTACTGATACTGCAGAAGACGAACGTTTCTTGGACAATCCATTGGTAATAGGTGAACCATTTATTCGATATTATGCTGGCGTTCCATTGATTAACCAGAATGGGTATAAAATGGGCACCATTTCTGTTTTAGATACCAAGCCTGGAGAGATCAATGCCGAACAAATTTTTACTTTACAAACTTTGGCAAGGCAGGTGGTAAAGTTGTTGGATCAGAATTTGATGAACAAGCAATTGGAATTGCAACGAATCAAATTGCAGCAACAGATGGAATTGCAAAACAGAATTCTATCCATCATTGCCCATGACGTTCGCAATCCGATCGGTGCAGTAAAATCGATTATAGAATTAAACGCCAGAAAAATATTGAGCCAGCAAGATTCTTCTGAACTGATGAATATGGCGGGCAAACAAATTGATGGAACAGTAGAATTATTGAATAACCTGGTAGACTGGGGTTCCATGCAAATGAAGGGCAAGGGTTTTGAAACAGAAAAAGTACACGTAAGAACATTGGTAAGTAATATGTTCAAGAGCTTTGAAGTAATGAGCTCTTTGAAATCGAATATCATGGTGAATTTAGTGGATGAAGATTTATTCATTCGTTCAGACATCAATGCCATTCGATTTATTTTGCGCAACCTGATCAGCAATGCCAACAAGTTTACCATGGAAGGGGTAATTACGGTGTACGCGCACAAAGAAGATAAAAAAGTAATGGTATCGGTAAGTGATACGGGAGTAGGAATGAATGCAGAAATGCAAGCTAAATTGTTTGATGGAGAACATTACCAAAGTACATCTGGCACAAGCAATGAAAAAGGAAGTGGATTGGGTCTGATCTTAACCAAAGATTTTATTGAAATGTTGGGCGGAACAATTACTGTTGAAAGCCAGCAAGACAAAGGCACATCGGTGATCATGCATTTTATCGATTAATCGATTGAAAATATATTTATCTTGAGGAATCAATTTCTACTATGAAAAGATTCCTCTTTTTTATTGTTGCCATCTTGTTGAGCCTTACAAGCATTGCTCAAAAAACGGATAAGAAGCTCACTGAAAAAATCAATGAATTAATCAAAGGCTTTAAAGGCGATATAGGTATTTATGTGCATGACCTCGAGCGCAATCGAATAGTATCGATCAATGCCGATACTGTTTTCCCAACTGCAAGTATGGTAAAAGTTCCCATACTGGTAGGCATTATGGACAAGATGAATAAACATGAGTTGGATTACCATCAAACATTAACTTATACCAATAGTTTATTTTATGATGATGGCGATGTAGTGGGCAATTTAAAAGACAGTGCAAAAATTGAATTGAGTAAAGTAATCATGCTCATGCTCACTACCAGTGATAATACGGCCAGTTTATGGTTGCAACAATTAGCCGGAACAGGAACACGTATCAATCAATTAATGGATGAAAATGGGTTTGCAGTTACTCGAGTAAATAGCAGAACACCAGGAAGAGAAAACAATAGAACCCAATATGGATGGGGGCAAACAAGCCCACGTGAAATGGCGCAATTAATGGAATTGATCGCTACTAAAAAATTATTGAATGACACAGCCAGCGAAAAAATGTTGCGGCTCTTGGGCAGAAATTATTGGGATGAACAAGCATTGTCTCAAATACCTGCTGGTGTTTTTGTGGCCAGTAAAAACGGCGCAGTGAATGCAAGCCGTAGCGAAGTGCTCTATGTAAATGCCGATGATGCACGTTATATTTTTTGCATCTGCACTAAAAATAATCAGGATAAATCCTGGGAAAATTCCAATGAAGCTTGGGTGCTTACGAATCGGTTGAGCAAAATGTTGTGGGAGTATTTTAACTAAACAAAACATACACCAACCAGCTCATTCCATAAGCCAGTACGGTCATGTAGGCAAATTGAAATGCTGGCCATTTCCAGGTTTTGGTTTCGCGTTTTACTACGGCCAATGTACTCATGCATTGCATGGCCAATACATAAAATACCATTAAAGACAATGCGGCCGGTAGTGTATATACTTTTCTTCCATCTTCGTGAGTAGCAGCTTGTAATTTGGCGCGAAGTGATTGGTCGTCATCTGCCTCAACACTATATAGTGTGGCCATAGTACCAACAAATACTTCTCTTGCAGCAAAAGAGGTAATGAGTGCAATGCCTATTTTCCAATCATATCCTAATGGCGCAATAGCAGGTTCAATGGCTTTACCCAAAATGCCTGCATATGAATGTTGTAATTTTTCTGCTGATGCAACACGCTTTAATGAATCTTTCGATGCTGGTGCCGCTTCAATCATTTGCGCATATTTATCTTCTACTTGATCAATGGCTTTGCCCGGTCCGAATGAACTCAAGAACCATAAGAGCAAACTAATGATCATGATTACTTTACCTGCATCAGTAACAAATATTCTTGCTTTCTCCACCATGGTAATACCTACGTTTTTCCAGCGAGGAGAACGGTAAAGCGGTAATTCTAAAATGAAAAAACTTTTCTCTTTGATATTGATAAACCACTTCAATATATAGCTAACAAATAATGCCATAAATGTGCCTAGAAAATATAGGGCCATCATCACCAAACCCTGCAAACTGATAAAACCAAAATAATAATGATCATCAATTACTAAGGCAATTAAAATGGTATACACAGGCAACCTTGCACTACAACTCATAAGAGGCGTTACCAATATAGTAAGCAAACGTTCTTTTTTGTTTTCAATATTTCTGGCACTCATGATGGCGGGTACTGCACAGGCAAAACTGCTGATCATGGGCATTACACTCTTTCCATTCAAACCTACTTTGCGCATCAATCGATCACTTAAGAATCCAATACGTGCCATATAGCCACTGTCTTCCAGCATGGTAATTAATCCAAATAAAATCATGATCTGTGGAACAAATACTAGTATGCCACTTAAGCCTGCTACAAAACCATTGATAATTAAATTGCTCCACCAAACATCTGGTAATTGAATGGCCAACCAACTGCTGATATGTGCAAAGCCACTCTCAATAGCATCCATCGGATACTTTGCAATAGCAAAAACACTTTGAAATAATAAAAATAATACGGCCAACAAAATCAGATAACCCCATGTACGATGCAATAAAATCTTATCAATTTTATCGCTGTATATTTTCTTGTCTAATGGACCGGGTTCAACAACACATTGCTTCATGATCTGGCGAATATGCGTATAGCGTTGCATAATTTCTTCCGCCTGGGTTTTGGTAGGATTGAATTGCTGTGTTGTTACAATATTTTCAATTGACGCCTGTTCCGATACAGGCTGCAATTCATCGTAATTGATTAAATGATGAATTGCTGCATATTTACTCAATGCAGGAAATTTGGATTGCATTACTTGTATAGCAGCGGGCGCTAATTTTTCTAAATCAATAAAATCAGGTTTAGCAATTTTTGCATCCAATTTTGTATCATTCGATACAATTATTTTTGAGATTGCTTTTTTTAAATCTCCTAATCCCTTATTTTTTCTAGGATTAACTGCTACTACCGGAATACCCAATTCTTTTTCAAGCCCAGCAATATCTATTTTGATATCTTTTTTGGCGGCCAGATCGTTCATGGTCAATGCCATGACTACTGGTATTTTTAAATCGATGATCTGACTACAAAAAAGCAAATTGCGTTTTAAATTACTGGCATCGGCCACCAATATGACCATATCGGCTTTTACATCGGGGTCGGCACCCATCAATACTTTATACGCCACCCATTCATCTGAACGGCGCGGGTACAAACTATAAGTGCCCGGTAAATCTATTAACTCGGTATCTTTTTCTTTTTCGATAGAATAGACACCTGTTTTTTTATCTACCGTGACCCCAGGAAAATTACCCACTTTTTGATTGAGGCCCGTAAGTGCATTAAATAACGAACTCTTTCCGCTATTGGGGTTACCTACTAATGCGATATGGAATTGCTGTTTAGACAAGGCTGCAAAACTAACTGCATGCAATGGCAGTTGGTTACGATATCGGGAACAGAATTTGACTTCATCCACTTACATTTGTGGCATAATTTGATTTTATGAAAAAATGGGCGGCCATTTTAGTGATTTTACCCTGTTTATTACAAGCGCAATCAAAGCGAAAAATAAGAATTGAAACAGAGAAAGAAAATGCAATTATTGTAAATAATCTCAAAAAGCATATTCAATACCTGGCTGATGATAAATTAGAAGGTAGAAGAACTGGCTCAAAAGGAGAATTATTGGCAATGGAATATATCATTGAACAATACAAACAAATAGGGCTTCAACCAAAAGGGTCGAATGGTTTTGTGCAAGAATTTGAAATCAATGAAGGAAAGCAAATCAATCCGAGTACACAATTAACTATTGATGGAAAAAAATTGCAATTACAAGATGATTATTTTCCCCTTGCATTCAGTGCATTAAAATCGGTGAAAGGAAAGCCAGCATTGGCTTTGAGCGAAGCCAATCAACCTTGGTTTAAAGATGTAGCAGAGTGGCTGGAAGAAAATAAATCGAATCCACATTTTGATATAGAAGAAGCCATTAAAAAAGAAGCAAGCAATGCAATAGCCAAAAAAGCAACTGCATTATTTTTAATGAATAGTTCAACAACAGTAGATAATGTGCAATTCAATAAAAATGATAAAACATCTTCATTAGCCATTCCTGTTATTTATTTAACCAAACAGGGGGTAAAAAAATACCTGAACGATGCAACAGCATCTTATTTGATTGAATTAAGCGTTTCTATCAGCGAGCAAATTAGAAAAGCCAGAAATATAGTGGGGTATATTAACAACAATGCACCCAATACGGTAATTCTTGGAGCCCATTACGATCATTTGGGTTATGGCGAAGATAAAAATGCATTGGACACCGGTCATTTAGTTCACAATGGTGCCGATGACAATGCAAGCGGAACAGCTGCATTACTAGAGTTAACTCGTTTATTGCAGAAAAAATCACCCGCTGCTAATAATTACCTTATTATTCATTTTTCAGGAGAAGAATTGGGATTATTTGGCAGTAAATATTGGTTGGAAAATCCTACCACTACCATCACACCCAACTATATGATCAATATGGATATGGTAGGAAGATATGATACTGCTCGAAAATTAACCATTGGTGGATACGGTACATCACCAGTTTGGGGTACTGTAATTCCTGCAGCAGTTGGAAATATCGCTTATAAAATAGACAGTGCAGGAAGTGGACCAAGCGATCACGCAAGCTTTTACAGAAAAGATATTCCAGTATTGTTTTTATTTACAGGCAGTCATTCCGATTATCATAAAGCAACAGATGATTGGGATAAAATTCAATATGATGGTGAGAAAGACATTATCAGAATGGTCTATTCAATCATTGAAAAAACCAACGATAAAGGTAAAATTGCTTTTACTAAAACTGCTGAACAACAAATGGGCAGGAGTACCCGTTTTACAGTTAGTTTAGGGGTAATTCCAGATTATGGTTTTTCTGGAACAGGCATGCGTATTGATGGGGTTAGCCCAGGAAAATTAGCTGAGAAAAAAGGATTGCAAGCGGGCGATATTTTATTACAGTTGGGAGAGTACAAATTCGTGGATGTAAATAGTTATATGCAGTCTTTGTCGAAATTTAAAAAAGGCGATAAAACGATTTTAATTATCAAAAGAGGAACTGAAGAGAAAAAAATTGAGTTGGAGTTTTAAATTGGATCTATGAAACTGCGCTTGGATGTTGACGAAATTAATGATGACTTTTTTGAAGATACCCGCTTATTGGGCATCACCGCTACGGTGAAAAATTACCAGTTCTGTATGCAGCTCAACAATATGCTGGGCTACGATTTCAGGCTAAACCCCGATATAGAAATTCACCTTAGAAAAAAAGATAGAAACTACTATTTTTCTATTTATCAGTTTGCCGAAAACCATTCACCACTCATTCATTATCTCTATCAAAATCAATTTGATGGAGAATATTTATTGCCCGAATTCAAGCATATGGATTTTTTGTGGTTGATGAAATACGATTATGTGGATGATGAAAAATGCAATTGGATCAAACAAACCATTCGCAATTTAAATGGGGTTCAAATGATCACCGAATTAACCAACGAGCAAATCAAGAATAAGGGGAATATGATTTTTTAGATAGCAATCTTTTCTATCTTCAAATTCATCTTATAAGCCAACTGTAATTCTTTTGTCAGTTATTTGAGTAAACTCGCCAATCGGTTCAGCAAAATCAGCCAATCCAAAATCAGCAAACACCTGCTTTACTTCATTAATAGCCAAAGGATCTACTGCAATTAAAATTCCACCATTTGTTTGCGGATCTGGTAAAACAGAGAAAGCTTGCATCACATCAACTCCTTTTTCAAATGACACTTGACTACTATATGCATTCCAGTTTCTATAAGTGGCATCAGGAACAATTCTTTGTTTTAAATATTCTTTTGAAGACTCAATGATTTGAATTTTAGTATAGTCAATCCTTGCCCCTAGTCCACTGCCTTCAGCCATTTCCATCAAATGACCAATCAGACCAAATCCAGTGACATCGGTCATTGCATGAACTCCTTTTATTTTTCCTAAAGCCTCGCCTACTTTATTGAGTTGATTTAATTGATGAATTAAAATGGCTAAATCAGTTTCACTTAGTAAACCTCTTTTTTGTGCAGTAGATAAAATGCCTACACCCAAAGGCTTGGTTAAAAAAAGTACATCATTTTGCTTGGCTGTATTGTTTTGTTTGAGATCAGCAATGTTTACAAGGCCATTTACAGAAAGGCCAAAAATGGGTTCTGTGGTATCTACACTATGTCCACCTGCTAATGGAATACCCGCTTCTAAACACATAGACCTTCCTCCTTCAATCACTTCTTTGGCAATTTCAGGTGCCAGTTTATCAACCGGCCATCCTAATATAGCCAGCGCCATGATCGGTTTTCCGCCCATCGCATATACATCGCTGATGGCATTCGCTGCAGCAATTCTTCCAAATTGAAATGGATCGTCTACAATCGGCACAAAAAAATCAGTAGTGCTAATCAATGCGGTACCATTGCCTAAATCGTACACTGCAGCATCGTCTTTGCTGCTATTGCCAACCAATAAATTGGGATAATTGGGTTGCACACTCGAAGAAGCAAGTATGGTTTCTAAAACAGCGGGAGCAATTTTACAACCACAACCGGCACCATGCGAAAATTGAGTGAGTTTGATTTCAGACATTATTGTTTATTTCTGCGAAAGTATAACCAACTGAGTAGCTTACCCAATCCATTCTACAGAACCATGCGCAAAATGATTTTCAATTCCCGCTTCAGCTACCAATTCTCCAAAAGAGTTAACCGATTTAATCAAGTATTCACCCACAATATTATTTTTTCTCAATTTCACCATTTGCCCTTTTTTATACAACCGCTCATTGAACAAGGTCAATAAATCATCAAAACCCTGGTTTTTCAATTGATTGAAACGAGTTTCCAAAAAGCCACAAAATTGTTTGGCGATCAGAATAGGGTCCAGCGTATTACCAGTGATTTGTTTGATTGAAACCACTTTTTTGGCAATATCAGGAAATTCAGTTTGATTAACATTAATTCCTATTCCAGCAATTGCCCAGGCCCATATATTGCCTTGTAAGTTATTTTCAATCAATATTCCTGCTGCCTTTCTGTCACGCCAATATAAATCATTGGGCCATTTGATGGTTAATTCTTCACTGATATATGCAGATAAACAATCATATCCTGCAAGAGCAACTACCACACTTAACGCAAATTGTTGGTTAATGGAAAGGAAGCCACTGTCTAAAACGACGGAAAGTAAGCAGTTCTCGCCTTTATTGGCCAACCATGATTTGCCCATTTGGCCCTTTCCTGCTGTTTGTTCCCAACTAAAAAAAGCAGCGCCATGAGCAGCCAAATTAGCTTGCACCTTGTCCATGGCATAAATGTTGGTACTGCTTACAGAGGATAATTCTGTAAAGGGATTACCGATGATACTTTTAACAGCTAATCGTGGCAAAGAATTACTATTTTTGGCAAAGTTAAAGAGGCAAAATTAATTAACTAAAATCTCAACATTATTGGAACCACTTTCTGTTCTGAAGACACGCGAAAAAAGCGCCATTACCAGACTAACGCGTAACTCAAAAATTGTTAAAACTATTGTTCAGGCAATACTAGACAAAAAGGGTGAAAAAGTAATCAGCCTCGATTTAAGAAAAATACCCGAAGCTGCTGCTGATTTCTTTATTGTATGTGAAGCTTCTAGTACCACACAGGTAAAAGCCATCAGTGATTATGTGGAAGATCAGGTAAAAAAATTATGCGGCGAAATGCCCTATAAGCACGAAGGAAAAACCTTGGCTCAGTGGGTATTAATTGATTACGTGAATGTGGTAGTTCATGTGATGCACCCAGAATCAAGAAAATTTTATCAATTAGAAGAAATGTGGAGCGATGCACCTCAACAATTACACGATTTGTAAGCAATGTTGAACAATTCATCTACTAAACGTATTATAACTGTAGCATTAAGCAATTTCAATGGAAAACCCGCAACCGAATAAGATGATACCCGAAAAAGGAGATAGCCCTAAGAAAGGCCCAAAATTCAATATATACTGGATCTACGCAATTATTGCAGTGATATTGTTGTCTGCACAATTCATGAAATTCTCACCTGATTTAACCAAAACCAGTGAAAGAGAATTCTTTGATAATATGTTGGTTCAAGGCGATGTTGAACGAATGGATATTGTAAAAAACAAAGAACGCATTCGTGTTTATATCAAAACAGAAAGTTTATCAAAAGATTTCTATGTAAAAAAATTCAAGAAGGATTTAAGCAAAGAAAAGGCTAAAGTAAATGGAGTGCCTTTGTTTGAATTTGAAGTAACAGATATCAAAAGTTTTAAAGAAGAATTGAAAGATATCTATACAGCAAATCCTACCATCGCAAGAGTTCCCGAAAATCCTATTTCAGATCCTGAATGGTTTGGCCCTGTGTTTAATACCATGCTTTCTTTATTATTTATTGTTGGAGCATGGGTTTTATTAATGCGCAAAATGGGTGGTGGCGGCCCTGGCGGTGGCGGTGGACCTGGAGGAATTTTCAATATTGGAAAATCAAAAGCTACATTATTTGATAAAGGTGCTAAAGTAAATATTACTTTCTCTGATGTTGCTGGATTAGATGAAGCAAAAGTGGAAGTGATGGAAATTGTTGATTTCCTCAAGAACCCCAAAAAATATACATCACTAGGCGGTAAAATTCCTAAAGGGGCATTGTTGGTAGGTCCTCCGGGAACCGGTAAAACCTTATTGGCCAAAGCAATGGCTGGTGAGGCACAAGTCCCTTTCTTTAGTTTGAGTGGAAGTGATTTCGTAGAAATGTTTGTAGGTGTTGGAGCAAGTAGAGTAAGAGATTTGTTTAAGCAAGCGCGCGAAAAAGCACCATGTATTATTTTTATTGATGAGATTGATGCGATAGGAAGAGCAAGAGGAAGAAATGCCATCATGAGTAACGATGAAAGAGAGAATACGCTAAATCAATTATTGGTAGAAATGGATGGGTTTGGTGGAGATACTGGTATTATTATTTTAGCTGCTACGAACCGTCCGGATGTATTGGATACAGCTTTGTTAAGACCAGGAAGATTTGATCGTCAGATATCTATTGATAAACCAGATGTTAAAGGTAGAGAAGCCATCTTAAAAGTTCACTTACAACCAATCAAAGTTTCTGAAACCTTGGATCTACATAAACTGGCTGAACAAACCCCTGGTTTTGCAGGAGCCGATATTGCCAATGTATGTAATGAAGCTGCATTGATTGCTGCACGTAAAGGAAAAGAGGCGGTTGATATGAGTGATTTCCAGGATGCTATTGATCGTGTGATTGGTGGATTGGAAAAGAAAAATAAAATCATCGCCCCACATGAAAAAGCAATTATCGCCTATCATGAAGCTGGTCATGCTGTTTGTGGATGGTTCTTGGAGCATGCATACCCATTATTAAAAGTAACTATAGTTCCAAGAGGTACGGCGGCATTGGGTTATGCTCAGTATACTCCTACAGAACAATATTTATACAATACTGATCAGTTAATGGATCAAATTTGTATGACTTTAGGTGGAAGGGCTGCTGAAGAAATTTTCTTCGGAAAAATTTCTACAGGTGCGTCCAATGATTTGCAACAAATTACTCGTATTGCCTACAGTATGGTTACGGCATATGGTATGAATAAAAAAGTTGGTAACGTAAGTTTTTACGATCCTACACAGGAAAATACATTTACCAAACCCTACTCTGAAGAAACGGGAAAAATTATTGATGAAGAAGTAAGAGGAATTATTGATAATGCCTATCAAATTACGTTGGACCTATTAACTGCCAAAAAGCACGAAGTTGAAGTGTTGGCCAAAGAATTACTTGACAAAGAAGTATTGCATAAATCTGATGTTGAAATTTTAATTGGCAAACGTCCTTTTGAAGAGAAAAAATTATTAGAGATAGAACCTGATTCTATTGTTGTGCCTGGTGCTGAAATAAATGATACTCCAAAAGAAGGAAATATCACCAATGATGAAACACCATTAAATTAGTAATGTCAGCAGCAAGAACAAATATTTTAAAAAAAATAAAACAGGCACTTGTCCATAAAGTGCCTGTTCCCTTTTCAGCAAATCAAGCCACTATTAATAGTGTATTTCAACCTTCTCAACAAGAGTTGGAAGTAGAATTTGCAGCTAATTTTAGTGGATTGCAAGGACGATTCTCTTATTGCGCCGATCAATCGGAATTGGTTACTCAATTAAAAATATTGTTTGAAACCAGAGGGTGGAAAAATATTTATTGCAGAGAAGATAATATTAAATCCAATTTAGCAAAACAAGGCTTCTCCATCACTTATTTTGATGATTTAGCTCATTGTGATGCTGCAATTACTGGTTGCGAATACTTAGTAGCAAGAACAGGAAGTCTATTGCTGAGTAGTGCTCAACAGAGTGGAAGAACAGTGAGTGTTTATGCTCCAGTTCATATTTGTATAGCTAGTACCAAACAGTTGGTTTACGATATCGATGATTCTTTAATGCAGTTAAGAGATAAGTACAGCTCCAATTTCCCGAGCATGGTTAGCTTGGCTTCTGGACCTAGCAGAACAGCAGACATTGAAAAAACTTTGGTAGTGGGTGTACATGGTCCAAAAGAAGTATTTTGTTTTCTCATAGATGAATGATAAATTCAATGTATGGAATCAGCAATTCATCATTTATTTGTTTATAGTTCTCTTAGAAGCGGGTTTCATCATCCTGCATATAGTTATATAAGTAAATATTTTTTCTTAGTGTCGGAGTGCACTGCAAAAGGAAAATTATTTGAGCAAGATGCTTTGGTTGTGGGGGTACCAACAGAAGACGATTTTTTTGTAAAAGGTGAATTGTACCATATCAAAGAACCTGCAGAACTTTCTTGGGCTTTGGCACAACTAGATGATTATGAAGGTGTGCAAATAGATGAGGACGGGAATGCTCCAAATTATCAACGTGCATTAACAACTGTTTACCACGATGGCAAATCCAACAAGGCTTGGGTATATTGGTTTAATCAACCTATTATATCTGGAAAATTTATTGAGAGTGGTGATATCTTAGCATATCTGCAACAAAAGAAATAATTAAGCATGGTAGCTTCACCCGACAAAAAAATATACTTTCTTTCTGATTTTCATTTGGGGGCACCTGATGCAGCAAATAGTTTAATTAGAGAGAAAAAAATAATTGAATTTTTAAATCAGATAAAGGATACTGCAGCAGCTATATTTATTGTTGGAGATATGTTCGATTTCTGGTATGAATACAAACAAGTCATTCCAAAAGGGTATGTTCGTTTATTAGGAAAACTAGCATCAATAACTGATGCTGGAATTCCCATACATTTCTTTATTGGTAATCACGATATGTGGATGAGTGGTTATTTTGAAAAGGAATTGAATATTCCTGTTTATCATGAACCCCAAATATTTACCTGGAATAATAAACGGTTTTATATAGGACATGGAGATGGATTGGGCCCTGGAGATCATGGATATAAATTCATTAAAAAAGTATTTAGAAATCCCTTTTGTAAATGGCTGTTCGGATGGTTGCATCCAGACCTGGGTATCGGACTAGCCAACTATTTCAGCAGAAAAAGCAGAGAAAAAACCGGAACAGCAAACGAGCTTTTTTTAGGAGAAGAAAATGAATGGCTGATTGTTTATTCAAAAGAGTTGATTCAAAAAGAACATTTTGATTATTTAATTTTTGGCCATCGACATTACCCGATTGATTTTAAATTATCAGAAAAAAGTAGGTATATTAATTTAGGAGATTGGATCAGCAATTTTACATACGCCGAATTTGATGGAACTGAGCTTAAACTTTGCAAATACCATTAATGGAAAGTAATTTTCTATGGAATCATTTATACATAAAATTATTTTAGACAATACCATTGAAAGCTATCTCTATGTATTTGGTGTAATTGCATTGACTTTTATTCTTAAAAGAATAGTTTCAAAGTATTTGGCCAAATTATTATTTAAACTAGTTGGGAAAGCGGGAAAAAATATTGCACGAGAATCTTTTCTAAGTTTGGTGTTACAGCCATTGGATTTATTTTTGATTTTGCTCATTGCGTTGATCGCTTTTGATAAATTAAATTTCCCTCAGGTTCTTGATTTTAAAATACACAGAGTTGGCATTCGACAAATAATTGATGCGCTTGCAGATGGAGTGTTGATTGTTGCTTTTATCTGGCTTTGCTTGAGAATCATTGATTTTATTGCCTTGATATTGGAGGAGAAAGCCAATTTAACAACAGATCAAACTGATAATCAACTCATCATATTTTTTAAAGATTTCTTTAAAGCAATTCTGGTGATAATTGGGGTATTGCTCATTCTTCGATTTTCTTTTAACAAGAATATTGGCAATCTGCTCACTGGCTTAAGTATAGTAGGAGCTGCTATTGCATTGGCTACAAGAGAAAGCATGGAAAATTTGATTGCATCTTTTATCATTTTCTTCGATAAACCATTTGTAACTGGTGATTTAGTAAAAGTAAATTCCTTTACAGGTACCATCGAAAAAATTGGATTAAGAAGTACAAGAATTCGTACTCAAGAAAAAACCTACATATCGGTTCCCAATAAACAAATGGTGGATACCATTGTAGACAATATCTCTTTGCGAACAGAACGTAAGGCAGATATTAAATTAGAAATAGATTTAGGAGCAAGTGCCCAACAATTAGCAGCTTTAATTAAAGCAATTGAACAAATAGTGGCTCCTCCATTTTCAACTCAATGCTTAGTCAATTTAATTGACACAGGTAAAAATGCGCATCTAATTAGTATAGAATATTATTCATCCATTGATCAAAGCGTCGAAACTTTTTTAATGGAGCGACAAACCGTTTTATTAAAAATAATTGAATGGATGGAAGCCAATCAGATTAGGATGGCTGCGGCTAATACAGATGTGACGGTTCGGAGTTATTAGTTATTGGGTATTTCGATGGGATTTTTAGTTCTTGTTATCCAATGAAGATTTTAACTCCAATAAAAAACCCTTGAAACTGGTTAATACCTGCACCAATTGTGTTTCTGTATCAATCTTTCCTTTGTTATTTTTTAAATAACTTTTTGCGCCTTCAATAGAAAACTTACGTTGACGCAATAAAAAATAAATCAATTCTAAATTTTTAATATCCTCCACTCTAAAAAGACGGTCTCCTTTGCGGGTTTTTCTGGGCTGTAAAATATCAAATTCATTTTCCCAATATCTTAGTAAAGAGGTATTTACTTTAAACCAAGAAGCCACTTCGCTGATTGAATAATATAATTTCTTTTGAAGAGTTTCATCATCAGGCACATCAATTAAATCTACTGCTGCATTGATTTCTTTGAATGATTTTCTGCCTCTTTTATTTTCTGGTTTAACAGTTTCTTTAGGAGATGGTGTGGCTTTTATTTTTACAATAATCTGTTCGTTTGAATATACAACTGGAGAAGCGGTATCAGCAGTCTGAGCTGGCTCTACAATAGTATTTGGAGCACTAGTATTGTTTTTTACTGGCTGTTTGGATTTTTTTGCTGGTATGGGATTTTCCATGGGCATCCCAAAAAGATCCAATTGTTGTATTAATTTTGCCATATATTAAAATTAGCACGATTTTGTTGTCGGTGCACCTAAAAATAGCTCGAGTGGATAAGATGTAAGTATCTTGCCCATTCAAACATTATGAAATCCATTCAATCTATTGTTGTTTGTGGTGCTGGAACCATGGGAAGCGGAATAGCACAGGTAGCTATCCAGGCAGGTTTGAAAACCATTCAATTCGATTTGAATGAATCTGCATTGGCAAAAAGTAAGGAAACAATTCAGGCTCAAATGAACCGATTGGTGGAGAAGGGCAAATTATCTGAAGACCAAAAAGTTCAAATATTGGGCTTGCTGCATTTTACATCATCAATAGAAGATTGCAAGGCAGACCTTATTATAGAAGCAATCATTGAAAATATAGAAGTCAAAATTGAATTGTTTAAACAATTGGCTGCCATTAATGACCCCGCTACTATTTTAGCCACCAACACTTCGTCTATAAGCATTGATGCAATTGCAGCTGGATTAGCTGAGCCGTCTATGTTAGTGGGAATGCATTTTTTTAATCCGGCTCCTTTAATGAAATTGGTAGAAGTGATAGCTGGTAAATATAGTTCTCCAGAAGCAATTGAATTGCTGATGAATTTAACAAAAACAATGGGTAAGGTACCTGTACTTTGTACAGACTCGCCCGGCTTTATTGTAAATAGAGTAGCCCGTCATTATTATCTTGAAGCGATGGAAATGGTGAGTAATGGATTAATTGACATTGAATCAGTCGATGCAATGATGGAAGCGGCAGGGTTTAAAATGGGGCCATTTAAACTAATGGACCTGATTGGAATGGATATAAATTTTAGTGTAAGTAATATAGTTTGGGAAGCGCTGGGAAAGCCGCAACGATTAACCCCTTCGCCGCTGCAAAAAGAAAAAGTAGCAAACGGTCAATTGGGAAAGAAAACCGGAAAAGGATTTTATAACTATTAATCGATAATTTATTAGAGGTTGATGATTACTTCATTATCCCAATTGGCCCTAACTGTAAAAACTTTTGAAATAAGTTTTACAATTTCAGGTTGTTTGTTGATTTTTCCGAATGATCCTGTATCCCAGATTCCATTTTGATTGGTATCGTATAAGATTCTTAAATCATAATTTCCGGGCTTAAATAGTTTTCGATTTAATTCAAAAGAATTAAGTGGAATAGACTCTACAATAACATCTGATTCTACCACTTGTAAAACAGGATGTTTAGCCAAATTTAAATTAACGAATCTTAATTTTATACTTCCATAATCAGCTTCTTTCTTGGTAATAAATCTTATTGTATCTGTTTTTGGTAAACCAATACACCCAGTATCTTTAATGGCATCTTTTGAAATCACAATTCTAAATGAACTCAATTCTTTCCAAGGATAAATAAAACTAATTTTGGTTTTGCTCGTATCTAATGCAATTCGATAACCTTTTATTGGCTGGTAATTACTATCACAGAAAGCAATTTTACTGGAATCAATTGATTGCAATTTTCTGTTGAAACTCAAATTCAAGTTGCTTAATAAATCTTGTTGGCCACCCTCAAAGTCGGCACCATATTTTAATCTTTTGTCTTCTTTTTGAGTTTTATTAGTGGTTTCAACAGCCCTTGTGATTTTTTCTACTCTTTTATACGCTTCAAAAGCATATAAAGTATCATAAGGGGTGTTTTTGCTGATCAACAAATTTTCTGATCTAAAAGCAAACATCTTAGTGCTATCATCATATTTTCTTGTATAATCATTGGGTAATACATAGACCCTGAATGTGCCAGCTGATATATTGGAGAAACTAAACTCACCCTTCCCGTTGATTCTTGTATAATATCGTGGTCTCTCTTTTACAATGGCAGAATCATTCAAGTTGTTGTGTAATATCACAATAAGTGTGGTGTCTATTTTACCTTTTTCTGCTAAGAAAACTTTTCCTTTATATGAGAAGTCATCAATGGTTTTTCCGGTTGAAAATACATATGCAAAGTTTCTTAAAATATTTCCTTCATTCACATCCCTAATGGCTTCTCCAAAATGAAGTGAATAAGTTGTATTTGGATCTAATGAGTCTTTTAATTTTATGGTAACTGACCTTAATTTATAATCAATGATTGGATTGTTTTTTATTGTCGGAGATACAATTAAGTTTTCATTTACATTTTGAAGGGTTATATATTCATTAAAATTGAGTGTGATCAATTTTGGATTTACATTAATAGCTGAATCTTTTGGTAAAGCCGATAAGAGCTTGGGTGGCAAACTGTCTCTCGCTCCTCCGCTTGGCGGAATGATATTTGCACAAGAACTCATATGCATGCAAATGATACACCAAAAAGCAAACCCCAGAATTTTAGTTAATAAAGCGCGAAATTCAAGTATAGATGATTCAAGCATAGATAATGCAAACATAATTCTTTCAATTAATTCAATTCAAGATTTTCTCCATCCTCGTCCAATTCGTGCAAAGCAATTGCTAATTCATTCGTTTTAACAAAACTGCACCAATGGCAATCCGGTTTTCCGCAACCTGTATAAAAGTCTTTGGCTTGAATTTTTTCCCATACCTCACCAATCTGGTGTGTAACAGTTGCAATATCTTCAGGCGAAATCACCAATTTGATTTTTCGATATTCTTTTTTCTTATCAGGTTCTATAAAATCGAATTCGCTACTAACTACCTGCCAATTCTTTTGATCATAATTGTCCACTAGAATTTTATAGAAAACCGCTTGACGCCAGTAATCACCGCCATGTGGATACTTGTCATTTGGAGGCAACAATTTATCTTTTGCTTTTTCTATATCACCTGTTTTATAATCAACTACATTAACAGTTTTGCCATTGAATTCAATTTTATCCAATTTTCCTTTCAAAGGAACTCCATTCACCACTACATTTTTAATAGTTCTTTCAATGACTACTATTTTATTCCATTCGTTCAAATAAGCATTGTAGTAATTTTTAAGGACTTCCTGACCATATTCCATTCTTCTGGCAAATTGCTCTTTGGTAAAATTTTCTCTATGCCTGCGCATATACCATTCAAATTCTCCAATAAATACTTTTAATACTGGAAATGCTTCTTGCTCCTGCATTTGCTGAAATAGCTTCTGTAGAGCATAGTGAACCGCTGAACCAAATTCTGTTGATTCAGATTTGCCGGAAGGAACCCTTACCAAATTATTAAAATAAAACTGCAAAGGACATTTTAAATAATTATTCAATGCAGTTACATTCATTACAAATTTATCCAGTAATCTGTTGATGAATTCAGCTTCTACTTTTTCTATCTCTGGCTGCAATACTTTTTCAAATGCCAATGCACTGAATTCACTAATTGTTTTAATGGGTATTTTAATTTGTTCAACTTTTAAATGATGATGCTCTTGAATTTCGGCAATAAACATAGATGGCTCCAAAGCCTTTCCATCATTTTTAAAATTGCTATATGAAATAGCCAGTTGTTTTTCTGCCCTTGTTATGGCAACATAAAACAACCTTCTTAATTCTTCTTGGTCCGTTGAATTGGGTTGGGAACTAAACATTGTATCTGGCATGGAATATCCGCCACCTGGTTTTCTTTTCTTTTCCCAAAATGCTGCATTGGCACCAACGATAAATACATATTCAAATTCCAAACCCTTAGAACCATGAGCTGTTAGCAAATTCACTCCTTTATCATTTCCACTCACTTGTACCAAGGGCAAACTGATGGATTCCTTCTCCATAAGCTCAAGTACAGTAACTAGCTCTTGTAAACTCAGACTAGGTTTTCTTCTGGTTTCTTCTTTAATAAAATTAAATAGACCAGTCAATATTTGCAGCAGCCAATGTTTTTCTTGGTGTTGCATGATATAGGTTAGAACTCCTGCTTTTTGAATTACATTCTCAAATAGGGTTTGCAAAGTTTCGTTGGAAACATCTGTAATTAATTGTTCTAATGCATTACTCAATTCTTTTAAACCCTTAATCGGTATAGAAAATAAGTCTCTGGGAGGAAGATTGGCATTGTTGAATACGAATTTTCGAAGCGATATTTTATCTTCTCCAAACCTTTTGTCGGCTACTGCTGAACTCATTTTAGCAATTTCAATTGAAGGAATTCCAAACCAATCAAAATGCATTATCTCAAATAACATTTCATCTCCACCATAAGGAATATCGTGCTCGGCAGCAAGATATTTTAATATCAAAATTATTTTCTGAGCAATGGGCAATTGCAAAATATTCAGGTTGCGTTTGCTGTAAACTGGAATATTCTTTTGCTTGAAATATTGACTTAACTCCTCTCCGTATTTATTCTCTTTATATATAATGCCAATATTACCAGGTTCAACGCCTTTTTCAAGTAACTGTTCAACTTCGGTAGTTAGATGAATCATTTCCTGCTGCTGGCTTTCGTATTCCCGCAACAATGGAGGAGAGGTAATGCTATTAATTTTTGTATTAGATGCTTGCAGATCTTTAGTAAGACCTTCAATCTTTTTTACTAAACGTTCATCATTGCGATCAATCAATGTTTTAGACACATCCAATATGGGTTGAGTTGATCGGTAATTATTAGTTAGTACAATGGTAAGAAGAGATGCAGCATATTTTCCAGCAAACTGTTCCATGTTTTCAATATTCGCTCCCTGAAAACGATAAATACTTTGATCATCATCACCCACCACAAAAATATTGGGAACTTCCCAAAATCCAGTCAATAGTTCAACTAAACTATTTTGTGTTCCACTGGTATCTTGGTATTCATCCACCAAAATATATTGATACTGTTCTTGATACCTTGCAAGTAGCAATTTGTTTTCCTTGAATGCACGCAATACCCAATTGATCATGTCATCAAAATCATATCGATTTCTTTGCTGCATCATTTCCTGAAAACGATCAAACTCATTTACTGCAGCACGCAGTTTTTCCATCTTCTCAACTTCTTCATCAATTTTATTTTGCTTTAAATCTCCCTTTTTAAATTGCTTATATGCTCGTTGATATACATATTCATCTCTTGTGGGTAGATCGGCAATATAAGTATCTATGGCATTTGTAATTGCTGTGCTAGCCCATCCTTCTCTTTTCATATTACTGAAAAGCTGCTTTAGATTATTGATTTCAAAATACACATCACCTCTATATCTTTTGAGCGGATGATTTTTAGGAAACGAATCAATTAAATCTTTAAAGAGTTCAATACTTTCTAATTCGGAAATGGGGTCTAAAGCTGTTTTTTCAAATAAAGACAAATTGTCTTGAATAATATCGTTACAGAAAGCATGAAAAGTATAAATATTCACCTTGTAGGCATCTGGTCCAATAAATCCGAGCAATCTTTTGCGCATAGCCATTACGCCGGCATCGGTATAAGTTAAACAAAGGATATTTTCGGGTCTAGTATCAGTATCGAGTAATATTTTCCCAATTCTTGCACTCAGGATTTGGGTTTTGCCAGTGCCAGGTCCTGCAATAACCATAACAGGCCCTTCCAAACTATCTACCGCTTTTTTCTGTGTATCATTCAACGACTCATAAATTCGTTGAAAATGTACCAGCTGTTCTTGCTTTGTTGCCATACAATAAAGATACCATGAACCTTATTACTTTAAAACTGTTATTTAGTGAATAGCACTATTATGTCGAAAGTATACAATATCAAAACAGTCCAAAAAATCCCTATTTCCTTGGAAAAAGCCTGGGATTTTTTTAGTAAACCCGATAATCTAAAAGAAATCACCCCAGATAATTTGGGATTTAACATTATTAGTAAACACCATGGGTCGGTTATGTATCCAGGCCAAATTATTGAATATACAGTTCGTCCGATTGCCGGAATTCCATTGTATTGGATGACAGAAATCACCCATGTTAGCGAACAACAATATTTTGTGGATGAACAACGCTATGGTCCATATAGTATGTGGCACCACCAGCATCATTTCAAAGCCATCGAGGGCGGTGTAGAAATGACGGATATTGTACATTATAAATTGCCTCTTTGGATCTTAGGGGATATTGCCAATACTATCATGGTCAAATCTCAGCTTAAAGGCATTTTCAATTATCGATACAAAGCCGTAGACGATAAATTTGGAAAATGGCCAGGTGCACTGAATGAAGTGGTTTTTGGTTAAAATCGAATCGTTATACTACTAATGCCCCAGACCAATTGATTGGTAGGAATACTTTGCTGTTTTAAATAAAGATTATTAGCGCTACTAAAAACCCTGCATTCAGTACGCCATAAAACATGTGAATTAATAGAAAGATTTAAACAAGCGCTAACACTATTTGTAGTAAAGCCATTTACTGGAGTTATAGGGTTAACCAACACTGAATTTGGGTCTATAAAACGCTCTACTCTTCCAGAAACAGACCATTTTTTTGCAAACTGATAAGACATTGATACATTCATTTGTCCCCAATTATTTGATACACTATTTCCGTTTGCAATTATTTTTTCCTGCATTCCCCAATATGCACATAATGCAATTGCTATTTTTTTATTAGGATTATGTAACCAATAAAAATCTGTAAAATAACGATTTCGAAAATTAGGAGTATTAGGCGATGATTCGTTTCCTATATAAGTATTCCAATTGAATAAATTTTTATCATTAGGTCTATATTCAACCTGTGTTCCAAAAGCCAAACTATTGCCCTGCCTTTTTATTTCTTGCCATCCATTAATAAGGTACAAATAGAGATTTATTTTTTTCTGAATAGGTATACTTGCTTTAAAGCCTGTTAAATAGTAGGGAGAATATTCTGGCCCCAATGCTCTTGTATATAAAAGCTGGTCTTTGCTGATGGCGCTTTCATTGGTATATGGAGAACTTAATATTCCTGCATCTAACCAAATAGATCTTTTTTTAGAAAGTAAAATTCCGGCATTTGCTTCAACTAAATATTGTGCTATACCATTTTCGTTGCTGTAATTAGCTTTCATATAGGTCCCAAACCCAGGTAACAATTTTGCTCGAAAGTTTTTACTTTGATACCTAAAATCAATCATTGCCAAATTGATATTAGCTCGATTGATTTTATTCATTGATACCAAATAAGGTATATCGACATTGCTTTTATTTTGAAAGTCAGTTCCCCAATAAGCATCAACATATACCGACACATTGAATTTTTTCGAATTTTTTTCAGCTGCAGTGTCGTTCATTCCTGTATTAACTACTTGTGAATGAGTAGTTATACAAATGAAGAAAGAAAAGAAAAGTATAATGGAATACTTATATCCAGACTTAATATTATTGAACAAGCTTAAGCGCACTCACATTATTATTTATATCAATTGTGGCAACACAAATTTTCATTCCCTTTGTTTCAGGAACTTTCGCTAGATCCAATAAAATATTTTTGTCAGTAATCAACAGTTGCACCAATTGCCCATTTATAAATTTTACTTCTTTGTTGTTAGGTACCAAGAATACACCGAAACCTTTCAATGCTAAATTGCCAACATAACTAAGTTGAAATTCAGTAGAAGACTTTTTAACTATGGTGGGTTGTTCAGGAGCATCATTATTGATCCAAGGCATCGGAGGAACTAAAGCCGGATAGTGATAATAGTTATTTCTCAAACTGTCATTCCAGCCGTTGGGATTTTTCTCAAAAGTTTTGCTGCTGAAATAAATACTTCCTTGAGTGGTTTTGTATTTTCTGAGTTCCTGAATTTGATTGGGTAATTCATTTTTATTTTTCCAGGCTTCATTGCTTCCTGCTCTGTAAATTCCCTGACCTATATAAATATGTTTGCCGTATCCATTATCGTTCCACCATTTTAACAACACATCAAATTCTGCTAATTTATGACCTCTCTCCCAATACAATTGAGGTGTTACATAATCAATCCAGCCTTTATCTAGCCACAATAATATATCGGCATATAAATCGTCGTAATTTGTCTGACCCGCTTTTGTATCACTTCCCATCGGATCTTGGCTTTTATTGCGCCACACACCAAAAGGACTAATTCCAAATTTCACTCTTGGATTAGTTGCTCTAATAGTTCTATACAATTGAACAATGATGCTATCGCAATTACTTCTTCTCCAATCATCTTTATTGAGCTTCCCCCCAAATTGCTCAAATGATTTTTGATCAGGAAATTCTTTTCCAGCAATTCTATACGGATAAAAATAGTCGTCCATATGAATAGCATCTACATCGTATCGTGCAACTATATCTTTAATTACCCGAACAGTATGTTCGCGAACTTCAGGAAGTCCAGGATTAAAATATTTTTTGTCGCCATAAACAACAAACCATTCTGGGTGAAGTTTGGTAACATGTGTTGGTGAAACAGATGATTTTAAAATATTGAAAACAGCTCTATAAGGGTTAATCCAAGCATGAAATTCCATACCACGTTTATGCGTTTCGATTATCATGAATTCCAATGGATCGTAATAAGGGGTTGGTGGTAAGCCCTGTTTTCCTGTTAAATATTCACTCCAAGGCTCATATTGTGATGGATATAAAGCATCACCTGCCGGACGAATTTGAACCACCATTGCATTCATGCCATTGGCCTGATGCATATCGAGCAATCGTATATATTCTTCTTTTTGTTGAGCTACTGATAAGCCCTTTTTACTAGGCCAATCAATATTTTCTACACTCGCTACCCATACGCCCCTGAATTCATAATTGGGAGATTGTTGAGCATTCGCTGAATACACGATTACTGATAATACAACTGCAAAAAAGTATTTCATCTGGTTTTTCATTATTCGAAATATTTTAAATCAATCTTTAAAGCGCATTTTATCCAATAATTCATTGAGTAAAATCACTTCTTCTTCATTTAATTGCTGAAGAATACCATCCAAGTTTTCGTTTTGTAGATCTAATCGTTCGATCAGTTGAATTCCTTTCTTAGCAATATTTACATCTACCAAACGCTTATCGGTGCAAGATATTTTCTTCTCCACTAAGCCTTTTATCAATAATCGGTCTACAATTCTACTGGTATCACTCATTTTATCGAGCATAAGTGCCCTAATTTGTAAAGTGCTGAGTGGTTTCTTACTACCCTTTAGAATGCGAAGTATATTGTATTGTTGAGGAGTAATATCTTCCTCCTGTAAAAAAGCTTTGATTTTTTCGTTGAGCCAGTTGGCAGAAAATAAAATATTCACAGCAGCTTTTTGATAGCTATTTCTGAATTTTTGTTGCTGAATATCTTTTTCTATGCTCATATTAATCCTCCCAAACACTTAAACCTTCACTACAATTAGCGCAAATATCTATATTGCGCCTGCTGGTCATCAGTTCTTTTCTAAACTGTTGATAATTTTCATTGTGCCAGGTTTCTTTAAATGATTGTGTTTTTAAATTTCCCAATTGATGCATGGCATCTTTATCAAAACAACAAGGTACAACCAATCCATCCCAGGTAATCACATTGGCATGCCATAATTTCCAACAATGATTACTGAGACCACTTTTCACCTTCATTTTACCCGAAGCGTCTTTTTTATAACGACTGTATTTATTATTGGTTGGAATCAATTGATTGGGGTCGTTTTCGTAATCATACACCTGGGCTGTTTTAAATCTAACCTGGTCTACTCCAATGGAAGCTCCCAACTTTTTAACTTCCTCAATCTGGTGTTCATTGGGCTTCACCACTAAAAACTGAAAGAAAATAAACGGGGTTTTACTGTTGAGTTGTTTTTTCCATTTTACAACATTTTGGGCTCCTTCCAATACTTTCTCGAGTTTACCACCTATACGATATTGTTCATATACATCTTGAGATGTTCCATCAATCGAAATGATCAAACGGTCTAATCCGCTTTCTACCGTTTGTTTGGCTTTTTCATCAGTTAGGTAATGTGCATTGGTTGAAGTGGCAGTATATAGGCCTTTTTGATGGGCATATGCCACCATATCTAAGAATTGTGGATTTAAAAAGGGCTCGCCTTGAAAATAAAAGATCAGGTAAAGCAGGTCTTTATAAATATCGTCGATGGTTTCCTTAAAAAAGTCTTTTTGCAACATTCCCGTAGGGCGAGTAAACTCCCTCAATCCACTCGGACATTCCGGACAACGAAGATTGCAAGAAGTGGTTGGTTCAAAGGAAATGGAAATTGGAAGACCCCATTGAATTGGTTTGCCTGTTAATTTAGACAATTGATAGCTGAGGTACACTTTAGAGGCATTCCAAAACCTACGGACTGTTAGTTTACTCAAATAATTAATGCTATCGTTCCAATTAAAATAGGCCATATAAGCTGCAAAAGTACAATTTAGGTGGTTGATTCTTTAACATTTCCTTATTAATCCTTTATTAGAATATATCGTCTATTTTTTGGAACTTTATAAGGCAGCGTTAAAGCATCAGGTTGAATCTATATTTTAGGCTTTAACAAAAGCAAAACAAATTGTGGCACGTTAATTGGATTAGTACTAATAGAATATTATTAAAAGTTTCTCATAAGCAGTTAGTTTTGGTTGAGGTCCCGATTTCTATCGGGACCAACTTTTTTTAGGCCCCCCCCAATCAAGAACCAACAAAAAAATAGTACACAGCCAGCACTATCTGCAACTATATCCAAGAATTCAAAAGCCCTTCCTTCAACACATTTTTCCTGGTAATATTCAATACCAATTCCATAATTAATAAAAAACAAAACAATCAAAGTAGCAAAGAGTAAACTAATTTTTCCTCGATTATTTGCTTTCCAAGCTAAGGCAGCTATAAAGCAAAGGTAAAAAAAAATGCCCGTGTGAATGTACTTATCAAAATGGGGAATATTGAGCCAATAAATTTTAGGCAAACTATTTCCAGGAATGGTAAACAAATAAAAACTCCCCAAAAAAGATAGAATAAAAAGCAACAAATAAATAAGAGAGAAATGTTTGATCATATTTGTATTGCTAGGAAGTCCATTTCTCTAAAATTGTTCTTAATTGATCAATTGTAAAAGGCTTTGTAATAATGTCTTTCATTCCGGCAGATAAGCAATCGGCTTCTGCTTCTTTTACTACATTGGCAGTCATCGCAACTATAATAGGTTTGGCGCTTATATCACTTTGAAGAATGGCATTGGCAGCTTCTAAACCATCCATCTCAGGCATATGAATATCCATGAAAATAATATCATAATGGTGTAATCTTGCTTTATCAAATGCCTCTTTTCCATTATTCGCTATTTCAATTGGGTAACCTATTTTAGCGAACATTTTTTTAGCCAATAATTGATTCATTCCATTGTCTTCTGCAACTAAAATTTTTAATCCCTTAGTACTGGTATTTGATTCAACTTGTTCTATGCTGGTATTCAAAGCAGTGGAATGATCTTTTTTTACCAGGTTGATTTGAACAGGAATGATAAAACTAAATTTTGAACCCTTACCTTCTTTGCTTTCGATCCAAATTCTTCCTCCCATTTCTTCAATGATTTTTCTGCTAATAGAAAGCCCCAGCCCAGTACCACTGTATTTTCTGGTGGCTGAATTATCGATCTGACTAAATGGAATAAATAATTGTTTAATATTTTTTTCGCTTATACCGATGCCGGTATCTGAAATTGAAAATTGCAATTCTTGTAAGGATTCATCAACTGATATGGAATTCACTTCAATTTTGATAGAACCTTCTTCCGTAAACTTAATGGCATTTCCAACCAGATTAATCAATACCTGTTTTATCCTGCTCTCATCAGCTATAATTTCTGATTCTATTATTGGATCAATCCAAACACTTAGTTCAATATTTTTTTCTAATGCTCCAATTCTTGGAGAGCTAATCTCAATTACATTTTTAATGATGGTGTTGATATTACAAGGGCCTTCGAATATATCTAGTTTGTCGGCTTCTATTTTGGAAATATCTAATACATCATTGATAATATCCAATAAAACACTACTACTCGATTTTAGCGATAACATTAGTTCTTCTTGTTCAGGAGTTAATGTTGTATGCTTCATCAAATCAATCGTTCCAATAATACCATTTAGGGGTGTTCTAATTTCATGACTCATATTGGCTAGGAACTTTGACTTAGCTTTAGTTGCTTCTTCTGCTTGTAGTTTTGTAGCAGATAAATAAGTTTGCGAATCTTCTAAATCGCTTGATTTTTTCATCAAGTTCTTTCTTTCAAGATCGTAAGTTCTTTTATATAAACTCGCAGTAACGCCTATGATGCCAAAATACAAAAAGAGTGTAATCAATAAATCTGCTTGTCTGATTTTTTCATTGGCATAGGGCATTACCCAATCTGGATATTTTTGCTCAAGGAAAATCAACCCCATTATAATTGCAATTGTAATTGCAATAAATGGAGCATGGTATTTTTTTTGAAGAATAAACATCGCCACAACAACAATCAGGCTGTAAGCAATGATCGTAGGGCCTTCCATACCACCATTGGTAAACCAAATAGGAATATAAAATAAATGGCAGAAAAGTACATACCAGCCAGCAATTGGTTGGTATAAGTCTTTATAACGAGAAAGATAAAAGAAATAAAAAGAAACTAATAGTAAAGAAAAAACAAGTGCGTTTTGAATAAAATTCCTGCCTAAATAAATATTGCTGATGAATGCAATGGTCATTGCTACAAAAACCAAAAAGGATACAAGGTTAAAAATCTTATTCTCCAAAGAGATTTCAGCTTTTTTTAAACCAAGTATCTTTTTTAGCTCATTGTATTTCATGAAATAAGTAAATAGTTATCCGACCAATGATGCATATGCTTCTTTACTTAACAAACCTTCAACTGTTGCAATATCTTTTACAGTCATTTTGATCATCCAACCATCACCATATGGGTCGGTATTTACCAATTCAGGTTGTTTTTCTAATAATGCATTTACTTCAGAAACAGTTCCTGCAACAGGCAAAAACAAATCACTTACTGTTTTAACAGCTTCTACAGTTCCAAAGATTTCTTCGCTGGCTAATTCTTTTCCAACGGTA
Source organism: Sphingobacteriia bacterium (assembly GCA_037129425.1). Classification (GTDB taxonomy): domain Bacteria; phylum Bacteroidota; class Bacteroidia; order Chitinophagales; family Chitinophagaceae; genus Sediminibacterium. The sequence goes on along the minus strand of JBAXUV010000009.1, from coordinate 43,544 downwards.
TTGATATCTACATATACAATATCACCTAATTCATGTTGTGCAAAATCGGTAATACCAATGGTGGCAACATTGCCTTCTAGGCGAATCCATTCATGGTCTTTGGTGTAACGTAATTCTTCAGGAAAATTCATATAACTGATTTTTTATAGTACAAATATTCATTAAAAAAGGCAATTAAAATCCTTGTTGCTCAAAATACAATAATACATGGTCTTTAATGAAGTTTTCTTGTTCAGGCAAGCTCATTTCGGGTAATTGTTTCAATTGTTTAAAATGAGGCCAATGATCAGGATCATGCCCTTCGACAATATAATAGCCACTTTGTGCCAAAACGGTACAAACGGCCACATGCATGAGGTCTTGTTTTTCTTCTTTAGAGATTTTTTCTTGCATAAAACCTGTTTCCTGCATGCCAATTAAGAATAAAATGGCCTCTAAATCGGGCTTTTTATCGAATCTGGCCATCATTTTGGCTTCCAAGGCCCACCAGCGTTGCTGTAAATCGTCGGTAATAAACATAGGACAAAGGTAAAGGCTCAAGGAATGCCATCATCAACCTGCTTACGGTATATTTGCAGGAAATTTCGAGATTTATGTTACAGGTGAGTGTTTTAAGGGCTAACCCAGCAATGGTAAAAGAACGATTGGCTAAAAAGAATTTTAGCAATTTAGCATTGGTAGATACCATTGTTCAGTTAGATGATGAACGCAAAAGATTGCAAGCAGCTTTTGACGATACTCAGGCGAAAGTAAATGCAGCATCTAAAGAAATAGGGATGATGATGGGAAAGGGAGATAAAGCAGGCGCTGAAACTGTCAAACTGCAAGTTGCAGAATGGAAGCAGACATTAGAACCATTGAAAGAGCAAATGGCAGCTGTAGAAAAGCTTTTAGCAGATGCATTAGTTCAATTGCCGAACCTACCTGCAGAAGAAGTGCCAGTAGGAAAGACACCTGAAGACAATGAAATAGTTAGAACGGGAGGAACCATTCCAACACTCTATGCAAATGCAGTTCCGCATTGGGACTTAACCACCAAATACAATTTGATCAATTTTGAATTGGGCAATAAAATTACTGGTAGTGGTTTTCCGGTTTATATTGGTAAGGGTGCCAAATTACAGCGTTCATTGATTCAATATTTTTTAGATTTTAATACAGGAGCTGGTTACACTGAATACCTTCCACCATTTATGGTGAATGCAGCATCTGCTTATGCTACAGGTCAATTGCCCGATAAAGAAGGGCAGATGTATCATGCTACTGAAGATGACTTTTATTTAATTCCAACGGCCGAAGTACCAGTAACCAATGTTTACCGCGATACCATTTTAAAGGAAGATGAATTGCCTATTAAAATGACCGCTTATTCTCCTTGTTTTAGAAGGGAAGCGGGCAGTTATGGAAAAGATGTGCGTGGACTAAATAGATTGCATCAATTTGAGAAAGTCGAAATTATTCAGATCGTTCATCCCGATAAAAGCTATGCGATCTTACAAGAAATGATTGAGCATGTTGAGCGATTATTGCAGTCACTTGAATTGCCTTATCGCATTTTGCGTTTGTGCGGAGGAGACATGGGATTCACCAGTGCTATTACTTATGATTTTGAAGTATACAGCGCAGCACAACAACGTTGGTTAGAAGTGAGTAGTGTGAGTAATTTTGAAAATTACCAAACCAATAGAATGAAATGCCGTTTTAAAGGTGCTGATGGGAAAACCCAATTGGCGCATTCTTTAAATGGAAGTTCATTAGCACTCCCTCGAATTCTTGCATGCTTATTAGAGAATAACCAGACCGAAGCTGGTATTCAATTGCCTAAAGTGTTGCATAGCTATTTTGGAACGGAAAGTATTAATGCTTAATAAATCGTTCAAAAAATTCCATTGTTCTAAGCATTTGATCGATTCGTTGGCGATTATTTCCTGTTCTGGTAATTTCATGTGTTGCACCTGGATGACGTACATATTCTACCGTTCTTCCCAATACTTTTAAACTGCGGTAGAGCATTTCACTTTGAATTACACCGGTTCTTAAATCGTTCTCACCATGAAAAATGATTAATGGAGTGCGAATATTGGCAACGTATTTTATAGGAGATTCTCTTTCGATTATTGCTTTTGATTTTTCTTCCCAAGGATAGCCGCCAAAATAATTCGGCACTAATCTCCATGCATTTCCCTCCCCAAAGAATGTTCCTAAATCGTATACACCTCTTTGAGCACATGCTGCTTTAAAACGTTGATCGTGTCCTACAATCCAAGCTACTAAATAACCTGCATATGATCCACCAGTTACAGCCAGTTTAGTTGTATCAATAAAACCATCTTTAGCTGCTAAATTCAAAGAAGTTAATACATCTGAGGTTGGGCCTTTTCCCCAATCATTAATATTCGCTCTTAAAAATTCGGTGCCATATCCACCCGATCCTCTTGGGTTACCATAAACTACTACATAACCCTTTGCACAATAGTACTGAAACTCATGCCACATAGAGCTTTCGCCGGGTCCCCACATGGCAGTTGGTCCGCCATGAATATCTAAAATAGCTGGATATTTTTTCCCTGCTTCATAATTAGCAGGCTTCATCACCCAATATTCAACTGTTTGGCCTTTTTCGTTTTTAAAAGTTTTTTTCTCTGGTAAACTCAATTGTTTTTTACTCACCCAATTGTAATTGAAACTACTAATGCGCTTTGCGCTTTTTCCGGTTGCATCACTTGAATAAATTTCAAAAGGATTGGCAACTTCTGTTTTTACAAATACCAGTTGGTTTTTGTATAAATCGAAACTGCTAATTCCAGCTGTAGATTCTGTGAGTTGTTCTACTGCTTTTGTTTTTACATCAACTCGGTAAATAGGTGCGCCTCCATTACTCTGTGCATTGAAGTAAATGTATTTTTCATCATTGCTCCAATTCAATCCACTTTTATTTCTGTCGAAAGGCAATGTAATTGCCTCATTCATTGTTCCATTCAATGGCATAATAGCCAATGAAGGGATATCCACAGTATTGGTCAGTCCAGTTTGAAAAGCCAACCATTTTCCTGAAGGAGATATTGAAGGACTATTATAGGTTTTACCTTTTCCACCAAGGATCATTTTCATATTTGTACCATTGCTAGATGCAGAAAATATTTGACTTTCCTGCACCCTGTCGGGATGTTGTGTGTCATTCATACTTCCAGTAAAAATGATGGTTGATCCATCAGGAGAAAAAACGCCGTTTCCAAAACGATAAAATCCTTTGGTAATAGCCACTGGTGTTGCATTAGGTTGAACAGCAGTTACAAAAACATGGCTGAATGATAGTTCCGGAGATGTGGTAGATTCTTCCTGAAAATTCAATTTATTAAAAACCTTGGCTTTTTTATCGGTTGCATTCAAATCTAAATAAGCCCTGATTTCTTCTAAAGATCCATCTGGATCTGCATTTGCTGTAGAAGCGTTTAAAAATTCATTTTGATTAAAACCAGGTTTTTCCATTGGCCATTTCGGTAAACTTTTGCCAGGATTGAGTATACTATCTTTTAATAAATCTTTGAATGGAACAGAAACTCCAAACACTATTTGTTTACCATCTGGACTCCATTTTGGATTACTTGCACCATATTTAAATTTGGTTAATTGAATTGGATCACCCCCATCAACTGGCAATAAAAAAATCTGTGGTTTGCCATCAACCGTTCTAACAAATGCCAATTGTTTTCCATCGGGGCTCCATGAAGGTTGTCCTGCGTTTTCCTTACTGGTCAAAGCTTTCGGAGCGCTAGAACCATCGGTTGCAATTAAGTATAATTGATTGATATATTTGAATTCCCATTTACTGGCACCTTCTTGCTCAATACTATTCAATACAAAAACGGCTTTGCTGCCATCTGGGCTAAAACTCAAACCACTCATTTGTTTGATTTGAAGCATATCGGTGATTTTGATTAAATCAGTTTTGCTTTGGCCAATCGCCCAAAATGGGATGAACAATAAAAGGATCATTTTTTTCATATCTGCAAGTTTAGTCATACAAAATACAAATAATTCTATGCAGCCACTGTATTTTTGTTGTCTAAAATATTTTTATGAGTGAAATGGTGAATGAGTTTAATAGTTATCGTGAAAGAATGAATGAAGTCATTCTGAGTAAGAATAACCTGGTGATGAAAAGATTGTGGAATTTAGATACCAATACCTATGATGAGGGTGCGTTGGATAAAAAAACAAAGGAACTGCTAGGTCTGGTGGCAAGCATGGTATTACGCTGCGACGATTGTATTAAATATCACCTGGGCAAAAGCCATGAATTGGGAGTGAATACCGAAGAAATGTATGAGGTATTTGCAGTGGCCAATATTGTAGGTGGAACCATTGTAATTCCGCATACCAGAAGGGCTGCAGAGTATTGGGAGGAGCTTAATGCGACACATTAATCGGATATTTAGTTATTGGGTCATTCATTTATTGATGGCCAAAATTGAAAAATTGGTATTTTTTCCCTCCGAATATGTAACTTTATTGCCTTGTAGAACAATCCATTTATATGAGTACAGAAACAATTGCTAGCCCAGTTTTAACATCTAAAGATTTTGCAACAGACCAAGAAGTTCGTTGGTGCCCTGGATGTGGAGATTATTCCATTTTAGCGCAGGTACAAAAAGTAATGCCAACTATTGGTGTGCCGAGAGAAAATATTGTGATCATCAGTGGAATTGGATGTAGCAGCCGTTTCCCTTATTATATGAATACATATGGCATGCATAGCATTCATGGACGTGCAACAGCTGTAGCTAGTGGATTAAAAGCATCTCGCCCAGAGCTGAGTGTTTGGATTGTTACTGGTGATGGAGATGGATTAAGTATTGGCGGAAATCATACTATCCATTTATTAAGAAGAAATTTTGATGTAAATATTTTATTGTTCAACAACCAAATTTATGGTTTAACTAAGGGACAATATTCTCCTACATCTGAAGAGCATAAAGTAACCAAGAGTACCCCTTTTGGAAGTATCGATCATCCATTTAATCCTTTGGCATTGGCGATGGGAGCAGATGCAACATTTATTGGTCGTTCAATGGATCGTGATCCTAAACATTTACAGTACATGCTTACACGTGCTAATGGACACAAAGGATCTTCTTTCTTAGAAATTTATCAGAACTGCAACATCTTTAATGATGGAGCTTTCGAAATATTTACAGAAAAATCTACCAAGGCAGAGGAAACATTGTTCTTAGAACATGGTAAACCAATGATTTTTGGTGCCACTCAAAACAAAGGAATTAAATTAGATGGATTTAAGCCTGTTGTAGTTGAATTGGGAGAAGGAGTAAGTGCCGATGATTTATGGATACACGATGAGCGTGATTTTTATAAAGCCCAGGTGTTAACAAGAATGTTCGATAATCCCAATAAGGAAGGCGGTCATTTCCCAAGACCATTCGGCGTATTTTTTGAAACTGATCGCCCATGCTATGAAGATGTTATGGCCATGCAAATTGAAGAAACCATTGCTACAAAAGGCAAAGGAAATTTGGATAAGTTATTGCGTGGCAGAGAGGTTTGGGAAATCAAATCATAGTTTAACTACTTCTGTTCTTAAAGCGAAAAGCACCAATCCAACACGGCTGGTTACATTTAATTTCTCAAATAAATTATCTCTGTAACCATCAATTGTTCTTGGACTCAAACACATTTCTGCAGCAATTTCCTTTAATGTTTTTTCGGTGCAAACCCATTTTAAGAACTCTTTTTCGCGTTCAGGTAAACTAATTAATTTTTGATAGTGGTCTTCTGGTTCACATACTCCATTTTTAATATTGTGCACTAAATTGCCATATAATAATTCATTAAAGTACATCCTGCTTTCATAAACAGTATCCAATGCCTGCTTTAATTCTATAGGCTTAATATCTTTTAAAATATAGCCTTTAGCTCCATATTGAAGCATTTTGATTATGGATCGCTCATCATTGAACATGCTCAATACCAAAATATTGATATTAGGGTAATTATTTAACAACCAATTGGCTGTTTCATATCCATTCATTTCTGGCATGGATACATCCAATAAAACTAAATCGGGTAAATTATCAGCGTCTAATTGTCGAATGAAATCTTTTCCATTATCTGCCTCAAATAAAATAGTGTAGTCAGGAAAACTACCAATAATACCCGATAATCCGTTTCTTAATAAAACGTGATCATCCACTAATACAATTTTTTTCATACAGTTTAAAGTATAAGAGCCGGGGGTAATTATCTAGAACGAATTTAAATTAAAATAGCCTTAAAACAATTGCATTGCTACCTTTTTTTTGGCGTTTATTAACCTACTAAAAATGGGTGTATAACACCTTGTTTGGGTTTTATTGCTATGCTAGTTTTACCTTGTAATTACAGTGGATGGTGACTATTCTTTGTAATTATTATTTTTTAACCAGGGGTTACAAACAAACAGAAGACGGCTTTAGCCGTCTTCGTTTTTATAGCGTAACTTCAATTATGTTATTGCATGTACATCCAGATAATCCCAATCCGCGGCATATAAAAACAATCATTGAATGTTTACATGATGGAGGAATTATCATTTATCCAACCGATACCATTTATGGATTAGGCTGTGATATTTTTCAACCAAAAGCAATTGAAAAAATTGCCAGAATAAAACAAGTTGATCCTACGAAAGCGCAATTGAGTTTTATTTGTAATGATTTAAGTGACCTGAGCAAATACTGTAAACCAATCGATACATCGCTTTACCGATTATTAAAAAGCCATTTGCCAGGACCATACACCTTTATTCTTCCAGCGAGTAAAATTGTTCCCAGATTATTACAAAGTAAAAAAAGCACCATTGGTTTAAGAATTCCCGATAACCTCATAGCAAGAACCATAGTTGAACAGTTGGGTCATCCATTATTGTCTGCTTCTTTGCCTGGCGAGATGGTAGAAGAATTTACTGACCCCGATTTGATACATTCAAAATTTGAAAACCTGGTAGATATTGTGGTTGATGGAGGAAATGGAGGAATGGTGCCTTCTACTATTATTGATTGTACCTCTTCAACGTATGAATTAATTCGTTTGGGAGCTGGTATTTGGGAAATGGACTAAAATGGTATATTCATTTGCGAAGGAAGGATGTTAAAACTTTTTCGATGGTGTATACATAGACCGTTTTTTTCTATGCCTATGCGGTGCTCCAAAGTGCCATAGCCTTTATTTCTATTCCAACCATATTGAGGAAACTGTTGATGCAATTTTTCCATATAAGCATCTCTATGCGTTTTTGCTAAAATACTCGCTGCCGCAATGGAAGCATATTTTCCATCTCCCTTAACAATACATATATGAGGTATTTTTGGATAGGCAATAAACCGATTTCCATCAATTAATAAGAATTCTGGAAGCAGTTTTAACTGCCCGATGGCTTTATGCATCGCTTTGAAACTGGCTTTTAAAATATTGATCGTATCTATTTCTTCTACTTCAATACTTGCAACCGACCAAGCAATAGCATTAGATTCAATGACTTCTTTCAATACCAGCCTTTGTTTTTCACCTACTTGTTTGCTATCGTTTAATAATGGGTGTTTAAAATTTTTTGGTAAAATAACTGCTGCCGCAAAAACTGGACCTGCATAGCATCCTCTCCCAGCTTCATCGCATCCGGCTTCTACAAGGGTTTCCTGATAATAAGAGGGTAACATCCGGTAAATTTCCACTTTAGTTTCAATAGTATCAAATTGATTTAATCAAAACAACCGTTTTGGTTGTTATACCTTTGTATAAAATTGAAATACTCATAAAATGGATAAATTGAATCGCTCGGATAAGCAAGTAGCTATTTGGTTATTGGTAGGAGTTGGAATGACGATTGTACAAATTGCATTAGGTGGAATTACTCGATTAACAGGAAGTGGCTTGTCTATAACAGAATGGAATGTAATTACTGGAACCCTGCCTCCATTGAATGAATCCGCCTGGCTGGTTGAATTTAATAAGTATAAACAAACACCTCAATTTCAATTACTCAATTTTGAGTTTACGTTGAAGGACTTTCAATATATCTTTTTTTGGGAATGGTTTCATCGACTCTGGGCAAGATCAATTGGTTTAGTATTTGCGATTGGGTTTGTTTGGTTTTTATGGAAGAAGGCTTTCAAGAAAGAAATGATAAAGCCTTTGTTAATATTGTTCTTGTTGGGAGCATTGCAAGGTGGCGTAGGTTGGATCATGGTGGCAAGTGGATTAACAGGCGATGCGGTATATGTTAAGCCAACCCGATTGGCATTGCATTTTGTATTGGCATTGGGATTACTGAGTTATACTTTTTGGTTTGCACTCAGTTGTTTAATCAAGAAGGATCAATTGGTTCGAAATTCAAAAGCCCTTAGAGCCAACTATATATTATTAGGCTTATTAGTTGTTCAATTATTGTATGGAGCATTAATGGCTGGCCATAAAGCTGCCAATGTTGCTTCTACATGGCCCACCATTAATGGAGATTGGATACCCAGTCAATTATTTAAGGATCAACCTGTTTTACTCAATTTTATTGATAACACTTTATTGATTCATTTTATTCATCGCGGAATAGCCTATCTGTTAATGGTTTATATTGCTGTATGGACTTTTAGGTTGAATAAAATAAATGGATCAACCATTTTTAATCAGGTCAAAAAAATCCCTTTTCTAATTGTTCTTATTCAAGTGGCTCTAGGAATAGGGACTGTTTTGTTCAGTAAAGGAATTATACCAGGCAATTGGGGTTTATTTGAATGGACTGCTCAATTACATCAATTAACAGGTATGTTATTATTACTCTCATTGGTAATGATGCTATACCTGACACAAAAAGAAGCTGGAGAATTTAAGTAACTTAGTGCAGCGAGAAGGTTCATAAAATCATCTTAGTTGTATGAAGAAATACCTGATTGGAATTTGGTTCTCTCTGCCCATTCAACTTTTTCTGATGCATTTCAGGAGATACCAGATTTTTTTGGTGTTTTGGTATGTATTATTTGCTACAGTTGCAGGTAATTTCATGCACACATTTGGAGCAGATTCTCTTTTCCTTGCACCTGAATATTATGGAGAGGTTACTGCAATAAGTACTGCTATCGTAGGCTTTTCTACTGGAGTATTTATTATGAGTTGGAACATTACCACTTTTATATTACACGGAAAGAGTATTCGATTTTTAGCAACCAATGCCCAACCTTTTTTAAAATACTGTATCAATAATGCCATTATTCCTATTGCTTTCTTAGTGTATTATTTGATAAGGGCAATTCATTATTCTAGCTCCCAAGAATTATTTGATACAAAAGAAATTATTTTTTTAGCATTGGGATATACAGGCGGTTTGATTTTATCATTAGCAATTGCGTTTCTATATTTTTTTAGTGCAGATAAAACAATTTACTACACACTTTCAACTACTATTAAATATGCACATCAAGAATACAATCGGGTAGCTTCTACCAAATTGCTACCCAAAGAAAAATATGAGATGCGAATTGACTGGTTTTTAAGTGCTGGATTACGTTTGCGAAAACCAAGAGATGTTAGACATTATAGCCCCGAATTTCTAGATGCACTTTTTAACCGACACCATGTTGCAGCTGTATTAGCTATTACATTGGCATTCGTATTTTTGATTTTAACAGGGTATAGTTCTGATGCTCAATTATTTCAATTACCTGCAAGTAGTAGTATTACTTTATTTTTTGCCATTTTAATTGCCTTTGCTGGTGCCATGTCTATTTTCCTAAAAACATGGAGTATTCCTGTTGTAGTTGCTATATATATCTTAGCTAATTTTTTATATCAAAAAGAAATTATCGATCCAAGAAACAAAGCTTATGGTTTAGATTATATTCATAAATCGGAAAGGCCTTTGTATAGCAAAGAATCAGTGAATTCAATGACCAATGATTCGAGTATACAAAAAGACCGGGCTCAATATATCGCCATTTTAAATAACTGGAAAGCAAGGCAATCTTCACCCAAACCAATTTTATATATAATCAATACAAGCGGAGGAGGCACTCGAAGTGCAGCTTTCACTATGAATACACTTCAACGCTTGGACCAACAATTGAATGGTCGGTTAATGGAGCAAACAATTCTCATTAATGGAGCATCTGGCGGAATGTTAGGAGCAGCGTATTTTAGAGAATTATACTTTCAAAAAATAAAAGGCAAGTCAATTGATTTACAAGATCAACGATATGTAGCTAATATTACAAAAGATTTATTGAGCCCAATTTTTTCTTCATTCCTGACCAGAGATTTATTTAGTCCTGCACAAAAGTTTAGCTATAACGGCTTTGAATATATTAAAGACAGAGGGTATGCTTTTGAGCAAAAATTAAACGAGAATACAGAGTTTGTTTTAGATAAACCTATTTCGGAATATGCGGAAGCAGAAAGGCTTGCTCAGTTACCTGCTATTTTTTTTAATTCTGTTATTACAAGAGACGGCAGAAAAATGATTATTGCAACTCGACCAGTTCGATTTTTATTAAAGCCCATAGCAATAGAAGCCAATATCAATTCATTTGATCCTGATGCAATTGATTTTAATTCATTTTTTAACAAACAAAATAGTACTGGAATCAGTTTGCTTTCTGCACTAAGAATGAATGCAACTTTTCCTTATGTTTTACCCAATGTTTGGCTACCAACTAATCCAATTATTGATGTTATGGATGCTGGTTTGAGAGATAATTTCGGACAAGAAGCCAGTTTACGTTTTATAGAAGTATTTAAGGACTGGTTACAAGCAAATACATCCAAAGTAGTGTTAATTCAAATCAGAGATCGAGGTGTTAGTGATTGGGATAAACCCTTGGAAAATAATTCCCTGATTGGTTTTTTAACCAAACCATTTTTAATTCTTCAGAACAATTGGTTTAAGATGCAAGATTATGCACAGCATGACCAATTGGATTATTTATCAAAAAACTATGGCCCAGATTTTTATCGGATTACATTTCAATATGTGCCTTCTTCTAAAGATGCAGCTGCGAGTTTGAGTTTTCACTTAACTGCAGCAGAGAAAAGAGATATTTCCAATGCATTAGATAACCCAATTAATCGAGATGCATTTCAAAGCTTAAAAAGAATTATTGAAAAATAATGTACTAAGGTTGTAATAACAGAAAAGCGTCTTTGATAATTTGAATATCAAATGCTGGCGCTGTTTCTCTAGGTTCGCCATCAATATGCAAAGGGGCCAGCTTCTCGTTTTTTATTGACAATGAGGGTGTTTGAAAATACAAAATAGTTTTAGTGCTCATGTCGTCAACTAATTTTTGTAATTTATTGTTACCCCTCATTTGGCGAAGAATTGCAAAAGGCAACTTTGCTTTATTCATTTTTTGTACAATTACTACGTCTAATAATCCATCCGATAAACTGGCTTGTGGAGCAATCGTTGCATTATTTCCAAATTGATTACTATTGGCAATGCTGATGAAAAATGCGTCAGTAAAAAAGGAGAAATGATCGATGGTTACTTCAAATTGATAAGGGTTGGCTTTGAAAAAATTGATGATACTTTGTTGCGTATAGGTAAATAATCCCCTTGTTGTTTTTTGTGCAAAATCATGCGCTACCTGAGCATCAAAACCAATTCCACTCAACATACATGAATAGTCACCATTAATGGTAAAAGCATCCACTGCTTTTGACTTACCTCCAAAAATTATAGCAAGAGCAGATTTTAGTTTTGACGGGATATTGGCAGCACGAGCCAATCCATTTCCTGATCCCGAAGGAATTATACCAAACTGAACACCAGTATCTCTTAAAGCATTGGTTACTTGATTTACTGTTCCATCACCTCCAATCATCACCACATCAGTAAAGCCTTCATGCAAAATAAGCTCTCTCACTATTTCATAATCACCTGTAGGATTTGTATAAAATACTTTAAAAGGAATTTCTTGTAATTCAGTTTCTCTTTCAATCAGTAAACGTGTCTTCTCTTTTTTAGAAGTTCCGGATATTGGATTAATGAGGTAAATAATTTTTCTTTCCATAGGAGTACTAAATAGATCAACTACCAATTCATTAATGCACTGGCCCATGTAAAGCCACTTCCAAATGCTGCTAAACAAACCAAATCACCCTCTTTAATCTTGCCTTTCTCCCATGCTTCACATAAAGCGATAGGAATAGAAGCAGCGGTTGTGTTTCCGTAATATTGAATATTATTATACACTTGATCGTCTGTAAGTTGTAGTTTCTGTTGAACATATTGACTAATGCGCAAATTAGCCTGATGAGGAATCAGCATATTTATATCAGTAGACTTCAATCCATTTTTATTGAGTGCCTCCATAATTACTTCTGGAAATTTCACAACCGCTTTTTTAAAGACCGCCTGTCCGTCCATATAAGGGAATAATTGTGCATTGTCAATCATTTGATGACTCATAAACATTTGAGCAATTTCTGCCTCATCAAAATCTGCATAATTCTGTGCACCCCAATGATTGGCATGTGTGCCAGGATTGTACATGGCCAATATTTCCGCGGATTCTCCATCACTGTGTAAATGTGTGCTGAGAATTCCTTGGCCTGGTTTTTCAGTTGGTTGTAATACTACCGCCCCTGCTCCATCTCCAAAAATGACTGAAATATTTCTACCTCGGGTAGTAAAATCTAATCCAAAAGAATGTTTTTCGCTCCCAATCACCAATATGTTTTTATACATACCCGATCTAATAAATTGATCGGCAACACTTAAAGCATAAACAAATCCACTGCATTGATTCCTTACATCTAACGCACCAACTTCTTTCATTTTCATGGCACGTTGTACCATTACACCACAACCTGGAAAATAATAATCTGGAGATAAAGTGGCAAATACAATGAAATCAATTTCTTCAGGAGTAGTACCTGCTCTTTCAATAGCAATTTTGGCCGCTTCTACTGCCATTGTAGTGGTGGTTTCTTCCGTTCTATGTGCGTATCTGCGTTCTTTTATTCCAGTTCTTTCTTGGATCCATTCATCATTGGTATCCATATATTTTGTGAGATCATTATTTGTTACAACATTGGCAGGTACATATTTACCAATGCCAGCTATTTTACTAAGAGGCATATGCAAGCAATTTAGGGGGATGAAGGTAATGAAATTGTATGGATGGAAACGTCCATTAATTCATTATGGGCTGTATCATCATAATTTCATTTAAGAAACGGGCAGATTCTTTTTTCACCGTTTCTATATCTTTTGATTGAATAGGCGAAGCCATTACATGATTGCCGCAATTTGGAATAGGTACCATTTTCTTTTTTTCAGCTGGAGTTTGAATGGCTGAAAACATATCTTTCATGGCACTTACTTTTACTACCGGATCTTGTTCGGCCTCATTTTTATAATAATACAATACTAGAGTAGGTTGCTTAATCTTTTCAAAATTTTGATGCGTCATAGAAGTTTCTAATAATTCTTCTAATTGTACAGTAGCTTCTAATCGATAATGATGATTCCAATATTGATTGTATTGAGGAATTGATTTCTCTATATGAATGTAATTGGATTTTTTTACTGCTCTGGCAATTTGTAATCCCCAAGGATTGTTTAACAACCAAGCATTTGGATCATTGATAGCTATATTAGGTGAATACAAAACCAAACCACCAACTTCAGGGAAATTAGCAGCAAGCATTAAAGCCAATGTACCACCAGTTGATGTGCCCATCAATATCACTGTATCTCCAATTGCTTTCCCTATGGCGTATGATTCTTTTGCAGATTCCCATAAATTTTCTGCTGTCATATTCATCAAGGTCTCCGTGGTATCAATCCCATGCTGTGAAAGTCTTGATAAATAAAGGTTACAGCCAAACTGCCTGGCAATTTCCCTGTGAACGGGATTGCCTTCTTCTTGACTTGCACTAAAACCATGTAAGTACACTATTGCGTATTTAGTTTTTTGTTTCAATGAATCGTTGGCCCAAACAATTCTGGCTTCATTGTTGGGTTTAATCTTATGAGAAGCTTCTTTAGTTGCAATAAATTTTTCCAATGCAGTTGGTTCAGAAGGAATTTCAATTAAAGCATTATTATAATTGGGTTTTGCCGGAGATGGCCCAATTAGATAAACAATCGCTAATACAGCAACAATACCAATAATAATTTTGAGAAAGCGCATGGATTTTTTTTTAAAGTTATTAATTTCTTACCCAATAAGCCCAAAGGATCAGAAGGGGTTGAATGATGATTAATCTGATCCATCCAATTGTAGGGGTCATCTGGATTTTACCTAAATTAAAGTGACCCAATTGAATCATGTAAATATGAGCAGGAATAAAAGCGATTAAAAGTGCAATAATTCCGAATGAAGCAAGTAATCTAGTACTTGGAAAAATCATACCGATCGCCAATACAATTTCTGCTATGCCACTTACTACATTGATTATATTGGTCCAATGTGTTAAATAAGGGGGAATCAATGGGGTATAAAAACGCGGATTCGCAAAATGATTGTATCCGGCAAATAAATAAAATGCGATGAGTAAATAGAGCAAAAATGACTTCATAAATGGTTGATATTCATATAAAATTAAGGCTAATTGGTGTCAACCGATTGAGTCCGTAACATAATATTGACACTTATTTACTTGCTCCCCCGTTGTAATATCGTACCTTTGCCGCTCAAATAAATGGTATTATTTACATAAGTAATTGATACTGAAGCAAATACACAACAATGGAAATAAGAAACATTGCCATCATCGCACACGTTGACCATGGCAAAACCACATTAGTAGACCGTATTTTAGGTGCAACTAAGGTTTTTAGAGACAACCAGGATGCTGGCGAGTTAATTATGGACAGCAATGACCTAGAAAGAGAGCGTGGTATTACCATTTTCAGTAAAAATGCTGCAGTAACCTATAATGATTATAAAATCAACGTAATTGATACACCGGGTCACAGTGATTTTGGAGGTGAAGTAGAGCGTGTATTGAAAATGGCTGATGGAGTTATTTTGTTAGTAGATGCTTTTGAAGGACCTATGCCACAAACACGTTTTGTGTTGCAAAAAGCTTTGCAATTGAATTTACACCCAATTGTTGTTATTAATAAAGTAGACAAACCAAACTGTCGCCCGGATGAGGTTCATGATGCAGTTTTTGAATTGTTCTTCAATTTAGATGCAACAGAAGAGCAATTGAATTTCCCTACTTTCTATGGTAGCGGTAAAAATGGTTGGTTCAACGATAGTCTTACTCAAACTGAAGATATTTTCCCTTTAATGGATGGTATCATTAAATATGTACCAGCTCCTAAAGTAAATGAAGGACCATTACAGATGCAGATTACCTCATTGGATTATTCTTCTTTCTTAGGAAGAATTGCGATTGGTAAAGTAACAAGGGGTTCTATTAAAGAAAGCCAACCAATTGCATTGGTTCAAGCTGATGGAACTATTAAAAAGAGCCGTGTTAAAGAGTTGTATGTATTTGAGGGAATGGGTAAGCGTAAAGTAACAGAAGTTATTGCAGGAGATTTATGTGCAGTTGTTGGTTTAGAAGATTTCAATATCGGAGACACCATTGCTGATGTAGAAAATCCAGAAGGATTACCAATTATTAGTGTGGATGAGCCTACTATGAGTATGACTTTTAGTATTAACAACTCACCTTTCTTTGGTAGAGATGGAAAATTTGTAACTTCTCGTCATTTACGTGATCGTTTGATGAAAGAAACGGAAAAGAATTTGGCATTAAGAGTAGAAGATACAGATAGTGCAGATAGTTTCTTGGTATTCGGTAGAGGTATTCTTCACTTAGGCATCTTGGTGGAAACCATGAGAAGAGAAGGATATGAGCTTACTGTAGGTAACCCACAAGTATTGGTGAAAACCATTGATGGTAAGAAGCATGAACCATATGAAAACTTGGTGGTAGATGTTCCATCAGAATTCAGTGGTAAAGTAATTGATTTGGTTACTCAACGCAAAGGTGAGATGCAAATCATGGAAAGTAAAGGCGAAATGCAACATCTTGAATTTGAAATTCCTTCAAGAGGGTTGATTGGTCTTCGTTCTCAAATGCTTACAGGTACTGCAGGTGAAGCTGTTATGGCTCATCGCTTTATTGATTATAAACCTTGGAAAGGTCCAATTCCTGGAAGAAGCAATGGCGTATTAATTGCTAAGTTTCAGGGGGTAACTACTGCTTATTCAATTGATAAATTACAAGATCGCGGAAGCTTTTTTGTTGATCCAGGAGATGAAGTATATGTTGGCCAAATGATTGCAGAACATATTAAACCAGGTGATTTAAATGTAAATGCAGTGGAAATGAAAAAACTCACCAATCACCGTGCAAGCGGAAGTGATGATGCAGTTAGAATTATTCCAAAATTGCAGTTTACCCTAGAAGAGTGTATGGAATATATTCAACAAGATGAGTGTATAGAAGTTACTCCTAAAAACATCCGCATGCGTAAAACCATTTTGGATGAGAATGATAGAACAAAAGCTTCTAAGAGTATGAAATCAGAAGCAGTAGGATAATTTTATATTCTAATTATGATTTTAAAAGCTATCAGTTAATTACTGGTAGCTTTTTTGTTTTATTCAGTAACTTTAGCCTTTGGTATAACAAAATACTTACTATGAAAAAAATATTTACTCTCGCTTCATTTGCAATCATCTTTTTTGCTGCTTGTAAAAAAACCGATACTCCAGCCGATGCCAATATTCGTTTAGTTAATTTATCTCCCAATAGCAATAACCAAGATTTGAATGCCAACAACGCACTAGTAATTGGGGGTGTGGCTTATAGTGTAGCAAGTTCCTATAGACCCATTGCTTCAAATAGTCCATTAGTAACAATTACAACTGCAGGGGTTGCAACTCCGTTTTTAAGCGCAAACTTATTATTGCAACCTTCAAAATATTATTCTCTATTTAGTTACGATTCTACAACAGCTTTTAAAGTGAGTTTAGTTGAAGATGATAGAACCGCTCCAGCAACAGGAAAAATCAACATGCGTTTTTTTAATTTTTACAAAGGCTCTGTAGCTGTTGATATTAAACGAGGAACAACTAATTTGTTTACGTCCAGAACAACCAATGACCATTCTGCTAACGGAAGTTATACTCAATACAGTTCTATGGATCCAGGATCTTATAGTCTAGGTGTTTTTGTTGCAGGTAGTTCTGTTAATTTATTTCAGTTGCCAGCAATAGACTTTGTGGCAGGCAAAAACTATACCCTTGTATTACGCGGGTTCAGTTCAGTTTCATCTGGCCCACAAGCCATGGTACTAGTGCCTATTACCGATAATTAGTAAACTTATTAATGATCATTATTTTAAAGAAACTCGCTGATTTATTTCAGCGAGTTTCTTTTTTTAGAATCAATTAATTTTTACGAGATACTGCAACTTTTTCTGTAACACTTTCACTAATTACTACATCAAAATTTTCTGATTCACCAGTTTTAGCATCGCGAATAGAGAAATTTAATTTACTGATATCTTCTTTGTACAGTTTAAATGTTTTGCTGAATGTAAGCTCTTTATAGTTTTCGCTGAAGAACAATTCGCCCTTAGTATCAGTAATTACTAATTTAAAAGTACTTCCTGTAGGGTTATTGTAAACAACCTGAAACGTTAGATAATCATTGCTATCAATACCCTTGTAGGTAATATTCGCTTTATTATTTTTTGTTGGTTCAAAATTAAAATGAACCGGAGATACTGATGCATTCGCAGATAAGAATAACATTGCTGCCATTATATTTCCTAGGAAAAACTTTCTTGCGAAAGCAGATAACATTTGCTTTTTCATACTTAATAATTTTTGTGGTGTAAAAAATTTGTTCAACTCACTTTGGCAAGCAAATGAATACGCGAAACGCGTATAATCGAAATGTAGCATTAGCTACTTAGTGTACACTATACATGTTAATACCATTATGTGAAAAAGGTAACCCTATCAATTTAATAGAATATGTTATCTAATTGTTGATCGATAATTTTAATTAGCATTGCTTAATTAATGGCTATGATGATATTAGTTATAGTTATTTATATTGCACTTTAAAGCAAATAAAAAGCATGTTATCTACACCAGTATGTATTATTGGAGCTGGACCAGCTGGAGCAACAGCTTCCTTATTTTTAAGTAAAGCTGGCATTCAACATACAATAATTGATAAAGCAAACTTTCCACGAGATAAGATATGCGGCGATGCTATAGATGCGCTCTGTATGCGGGTAATGAATACGTATGATAAAAGACTAGTTGAAGAAATAACATTGCAACCTGATGTATTTAGTCCTTCTATGGGAGTTAAATTTGTTGCACCTAATGGAAAAGAAGCTATTTGTTACCATCATCCTGATAGTAAGGATATACCATCAGCTATGTATTTTGTAGCGAAGCGTTTTGATTTTGATTTTTTTCTAGTAAATAAGTTGAATCCAAACTATGCGGATATTCAATTAGGAGCAACAGTAACTGATATTGAACGTAGAAAAGATGGCATAATAGTTACTTATACAAAAGGAGGTATTTTACATCAAGTTTTTACAAAACTATTATTAGGAGCAGATGGTGATCATTCGATAGTTCTAAGGAAATTAAGTAATAGAAAAATTGATAGAAATTATTATGCTGCAGCTGTAAGAATGTATTGTAAGAATATAAAGGGAATTGAAAAAGGTAATTTAATTGAGTTATTTTATTTGAAAAATATCCCTTTAGGATATCTATGGATATTTCCTCTAGCCAATAATATCTGCAATGTTGGAATGGGTTTAGGTAGTAATCATGCCAGTAAGCTTAAATTTAATTTAGTAAAGGAGTTTGAAAAAATCATTACAACAGATGAAGTCTTAGCACCAAGATTTGAAAACTGTGAAAGATTGGAAAGCCCAAAAGGCTGGGGTTTGCCAATGGCTGGAGGCAATAGAGATATTGTAGGAGATAACTATTTATTATTAGGCGATGCAGCATCATTGATCAATCCTTTAAATGGCGAAGGAGTAGGCTCTGCAATGGTTTCGGGTTGGGCTGCAGCACAATTTGCCGAAAAAGCGTTGGTGAATAATCAATTTGATGCAAATTCAATGCAACCATACCAGCATCAAGCAACTTATAGGCTAAATACAGAAACAAGATTTTATAACAATTTTGCTAAAATTGTTCCTTCATCTATTCAACATATTTCTTTGAATTTATTTATAGGAAGTGGGTTTGCAAAAAAACTTTTCGAGAAAGAGGCAAAAAAATGGATGAATAATGCTTTTAATACTCCACTTGAAATAAAATGGTAGAGTTACGTTTATTGGCTTAAGACTTATTCAAGGTTTCCCAGAGAAGATCTTTTAATTCTATCAATCCCTTATTAGTAACAGATGAAATAAATAAGTGCGGAATACCAGTAGGCAATTCTTTACTAATAGCTTCTTTTAACTCATCATCTAACATATCACTTTTACTAATAGCGATGATAAAATCTTTATCAAGCATTTCTGGATTGTAAGATTTTAATTCTTGTTGTAAAATCTCAAATTCTTTTTTATGGTCATTGCTGTCTGCAGGGATTAAAAAAAGTAAAACCGAATTACGTTCTATATGTCTTAAAAAACGATGGCCCAATCCTTTCCCTTCAGCAGCACCTTCAATAATTCCAGGTAAATCGGCGATACAAAATGATTGCTGATCTCTATATGCAACCATACCTAATTGGGGAGTTAAAGTAGTAAAAGCGTAATTCGCTATTTTGGGTTTTGCAGCAGTTATCGAAGAAAGTAAAGTAGATTTTCCAGCATTGGGAAATCCTACCAAACCTACATCTGCCAGCACTTTCAACTCTAAATTTTTCCAACCTTCAACACCGGGCTCTCCTGGTTGCGCATGTTCTGGTACCTGGTTGGTTGGCGTAGCAAAATTGCTATTACCTAAACCTCCTCTTCCTCCACGCATCCAAATATATTCTTGTCCGTCCTCTAAAATTTCTGCTTCTTTTTTCCCGGTTTCTTCATCACGTGCAATAGTTCCAAGAGGCACATCTATATAAATGTCTTTTCCATCTCTTCCCGTACAATTGTCTTTACTTCCATTCTCTCCATTTTCAGCTAATACGTTCTTAAAATAGCGTAAATGCAATAATGTCCAAGTGTTGCTATTGCCCCTTAAAATAATATGACCACCACGTCCACCATCTCCACCATCAGGTCCACCCATGGCAGTGAGTTTATTGCGCATAAAATGCTTTACCCCTGCACCGCCGTGGCCGCTTCTGGCAAAAATTCTAATATAATCTATGAAGTTGTTCCTTTCTGACACATTGCAAATATACAACTTTGTAATTTGAGCTATTTTTTTAGCTCATTCCAAGTCTGATAAAGAGTTTCTTGAGACGGACGATTTTCTGGAATTTCCTTGAGCGGAACAGCTTCCATCCAATATTTTTTCATTTCTTCTGGTAGCGATTGGTAAAGTTGAGTGCCCTTTGTTTTCCAATCGATCATTTCGTCGGAAACATCTTTTATTTTTTTAGCAGGATTACCAGCTAACAATGTTCTTGCTTCAATTATTTCATCTGCCTTCACAAAACTCAATGCACCAACAATAGATTCATCTCCCAAGATTACATTATCCATTATAACACTGTTCATTCCGATCAAACAATTTTTTCCAATAGTTGCTCCGTGAATTACAGCACCATGGCCAATATGTGCATTCTCTTTTAATAAAACAGTGGTGCCTGGAAACATATGTATAGTGCAGTTCTCTTGCACATTACAACCATCTTCAATAATGATGGCACCCCAATCTCCACGAATAGCTGCTCCTGGTCCAACATAAACATTTTTGCCGATGATTACATTTCCGGTAACTGCTGCCTGTGGATGAATGAATGAAGATTCATGAATCACTGGTATAAATCCTTTGAAAGCATATATCATAAAATACAATTATTGAACAACAGCCTTGCCTGTTCTAAAACAAGTTCCTTTAAACAATGCAATAGTTTGTTGTTCTTGGTTGGTGATGGTAATTTGATATAAACCAGTACTTCTTCCATTATGCATTTCTATTGCTTCTGCAATAAGTATATCACCAATATGAACAGCTTTTATAAAATTAATGGAAGTGTCAAGTGCTACAGATAAATTATTTCTACTATTACAAGCAAATGCAAAGGCGCTATCAGCTAAAGAAAATGCGATACCACCATGCACAATTCCTAATCCATTCAACATTTCAGCACGAACAGTCATTTTAATTTTACTGTATCCCTCTCTAATCTCCATTACTTTGATGCCTAACCAATTCGAAAAGGCATCAGTTATTAGCATGTGATTTACTACATCTTTTGGATTCATGATTGGGTCATTTAAAAAACAGTTAATTTCCTTTATACACTGGAACTCTTTTAGCTAAAAAAGCTTCTACTCCTTCTTTAAAATCATTGGTAGCAGCGGCTTTCTGTTGTAATTGGTCTTCAAGGGCCAATTGTTGCGCTATATTATTGGTTGAAGAAGCATTGAGCGCTTCTTTAATAAATGCCAGTGCTTTAGTTGGCATTTGTGCCAATGTTGTTGCAATTTTTTTGGTTTCATCTGAAAAAATAGATTCGTCAAATACCTTATACAACATCCCCATTTTGAGTGCTTCATCAGCTCCAATTTTATCTCCTAACATCATCAATGCACTGGCTCTTTGAAAGCCAATTAAACGAGGTAATGTATAAGTTCCTCCACTATCGGGTATCAAACCAATTTTAGAAAAAGCTTGAATAAAGGATGCAGATGAAATGCAAATCACCACATCACATGCAAATGCTAAATTGGCTCCTGCTCCAGCAGCTACTCCGTTTACAGCAGCTACAATTGGTTTTTGTAAATTCCTGATTCTTTCAATTATGGGGTTGTAATGTTCACTTAAAATTCTTTGCATTCCAGGACCATTAGGGTCAACCACTTCGGCCAAATCCTGTCCCGCACAAAATCCTTTACCTGCACCTGTTAAAACAACACAACGAATGGATTGATCGTTAGCACAATCATCTAATTTTTGCTGTAGCAACAATGCCATTTCTCGATTAAATGAGTTGAGCTTATCTGGCCTATTGAGGGTGATAGTTGCAATTCCATTTTCAATGGATACTAGTATAGAAGACATAGGTAAATAATTAATATTGATTCAAATACAAGTTAGCTTTATTTAGTGGCATTTAAAATAATCAAAAGGCTCTTTACAGTCATTGCATTTAAACAATGCTTTGCAAGCAGTACTTCCAAATGCTGAGACTAAACTTGTATTTGCTGAATTGCATTGCGGGCATTCAATTGAAAGATCTTCTAAATAGACATTATCAAAACTTTTACCTACAGGTGGAGCAATGCCATAGGCTTTTAATTGTTGTTTTCCATTTTCGGTAATCCAATCGGTGGTCCAGGCAGGCGATAATGCTTGTTGAATAATCGAATGAGTATAACCGCTTGCTAATAAAGCCATTTTAACCTGAATACTGATCACATCCATTGCTGGACAACCTGAATAGGTAGGCGTAATTGTTACTTTGATTAGCGGACTTTCGTTTTCACTTTGTACAATTTCTACCCCTCTTATAATTCCCAGATCTACAATGGATAGAACCGGAATTTCTGGATCATTGATAGTTTTCAGAATTGCCCATACAGCATCTATTGTAGCTTTTTCTGATAAATTGGTATTTTTATTTTCAGCAATCATAAATCTCCCCCTTTAGGGGGTTGGGGGGTTGGGGGTGTATTACCATTCACTATTCGGATAAGCTCTTTGTAAATGTTGCATTTCTGCTAAAATAAATCCTAGATGTTCTGTATGAATTCCTCTTAAACCACCTTCTTGCATCCATGTTTTTGTAGGCATCTTTAAAGTGGCTTCATTAAATAGTACCTCCACTTTTTTATTCCAATTCAATTCAATTGACTGATCATTTCCTGAGAATAGTTCACCTGTATATGGCCACAAATAGTCAATTGCTTTTTCTATTTTATTTTTACTTTCATCTGTACCATCACCTAAACGGATCACCCAATCTCCGCTCCATCTTACATGATAAGTAACTTCTTTTAAAGATTTCTCTGCAATAGCACTTAGTTGAGAATCCTCATTTTTTATTAATTCATTGAATAAAAAATACTGGTAACTGCTAAACAAAAAAAGTCTCAAAGTGGTAACTGCCCAATCTCCATTCGGTAGTTCTAATAACAAATGGTTTTTATAATCGGTTGTATCTCTTAAATAAGCCAAGCTATCTTCAGTGGAAGGCAAAACAAAACCTACAAATGGATCGTTTTTGCTGTTGATTAGTTCAGCAGCATATTGATACAAATTCCTTGCTTGTCCGATATAATCCAATGCAATATTCGAAACGGCAATATCTTGTTCTAATATAGGCCCATGTCCACACCATTCACTGCATCGGTGTCCAATAATTAAAGCATTATCGGCAAGGTGTAATAAGTAATCTATTTTATTCAGCATTTTCATTTACATGTATTTTACTTCTTCAGGCAAATCATAAAATGTTGGATGCCTATATGCTTTGTCATTAGCAGGATCGTATAATGAACCAGATTCTTCTGGGCTACTCGCATGAATATATTTGCTTTCAACAGCCCAAATACTTACGCCTTCCATACGCCTGGTATAAACGTCTCTTGCGTTTTCTATGGCCATTGCTGCATCAGCTGCATGCAAGCTCCCAGCATGTTTATGATCTAGCCCTTGTTTGCTTCTGATAAAAATTTCCCACAAAGGCCATTCTTCTTTTGATTGATTATTGGTACTAATATCTGCTGCGCCGTTTTTGGCTTCACCATAGTCACCGTAATAAAGTTTAATTGTAGTAAACGACATATTTTTTAATGAATTAAGAATTATGAATTAAGAATTATGAGATACATCCAGGCGATATGAATTATTTGTTAGGCTGCTTTCAATTTATTTGATTTTTTTGCTGCATGGGCAGTAGCAGCAGCTCTTACCCATTCACCATCTGCCCATGCTTTTTTTCTGGCATCCAATCTTTCTTTGTTACAAGGTCCATTTCCAGCAATCACTTGCCAAAATTCATCCCAGTTAATTTCACCAAAATCATAATGACCTCTTTCTTCGTTCCATTTCAAGTCTTTATCTGGTAATGTAAAGCCCAACACTTTTACTTGTTCTGCGCATACATCAATAAATTTCTGGCGTAGTTCATCATTGCTAAAGCGTTTTATTTTCCACTTCATACTTTGAATACTGTTGGGGCTTTCATCATCTTTTGGTCCAAACATCATGATGCTTGGCCACCACCATCGATTTATTGCATCTTGAGCCATTTTACGTTGCGCTTCAGTTCCTTTACTTAACACATATAAAATTTCAAAGCCCTGACGTTGGTGAAAACTTTCTTCCTTACATACTCTCACCATGGCTCTTGCATAAGGCCCGAAACTACTTCTGCACAATGGCACTTGATTCATTATGGCAGCTCCATCAACCAACCAACCAATTACACCCATATCTGCCCAACTAAGGGTTGGATAGTTAAATATGGAAGAGTATTTTGCTTTACCTGTATGCAATTGATCATACATTTCATCTCTGCTGATGCCTAAAGTTTCTGCTGCGCTATATAAGTACAAACCATGACCAGCTTCATCCTGTACTTTTGCAATGAGAATGGCTTTTCTTTTTAATGATGGGGCTCGAGTGATCCAATTGCCTTCTGGTAACATACCAATGATCTCACTATGGGCATGTTGAGAAATTTGACGAATCAAAGTCTGACGGTATTTTTCCGGCATCCAATCTTTCGGTTCAATTCTAATTTCTTTATCGATCTTGTCTTGAAAAATATTTTCCATTTGAATGATTATTTAGTATCAAAATCAATTACAATTTTCTCTGTTCTTGGATGACTTTGACAAGTTAAAATGAATCCATGTTCTATTTCTTCTTGCTCTAAACCATAATTTACATCCATATCTACTTCACCTTCAATTAACTTTGCTTTACAAGTACAGCACACTCCTCCTTTACACGCAAAAGGCAAATCTGCACCATGTTTCAATGCAGCTTCTAAAATACTTTCCCCCTCAAAACCTAATTCAAAATCAAAAGCAACTCCATCCTGTTGAATAGTAATTTTGCTTTTTACTTCATGAGAAGTACTTGATGTATTTGTTGAAGTTGATTTTTGCTTTTCTCCCACACCAAATAATTCAAAGTGTATCTTTTTAGGTGCTACTCCAATTTTTTCTAAATGCTCTTTTACACCAAAAATCATTTCAGAAGGGCCACATAAAAATATACCTGCAGCAGTTAATGGTTCAATAATATGATTGCAAAGCAATTTAGCTTTGTTCGCATCAATTCTTCCAAAGTGGATGGCAGCATCTGTTTTTTCTCTCGATAAAATATATACAATACTCAATCTACCCATATAGGTATTCTTGAGTGCTTCTAATTGTTCTTTGAAAATGATAGAATGACGATTCTTGTTTCCATAGACTAACGTAAAACTACTGCCAGCTTCGGTTTGAAGAGTTGTTTTTATAATCGAGATGATCGGAGTAATGCCACTTCCTGAAGCAAAAGCAATATATTTATTCTTATTTTCTGCGCTTAATGGAGTGAAAAATTTTCCATTTGGAGGCATTACTTCTAGTGTATCTCCTTCTTGTAAAACTTCATTGGCGTAACTGGAAAAAATCCCACCTGGCACTTTTTTAATAGCAACCCTTAATTCCTTTTCGAGTGGACTACTACAAATAGAATAAGAACGTCTTACCGATTCGCCATTGATATTTGTTTTGAGAGTAATGTATTGACCTTGTGTAAATTTAAATTGTTCACTAACTGATTCAGGCAAGTCAAATGCAATGGAAACACAGTCATTGGTTTCTCTGCGTATATCGTTGATAGTGAGTGTTTCAAAATGATTCATCGATGATGCTTTAGCAATTCGTTCTATTTCAGTTCCAGTCCACCTACTAAAATGGTGATCATATTATCAGTCAGGTTCGATGCATTTATCTTTTGAGTAGATCTATGCCAACTTTCAATACCACCAATTGCATGTAACAAAATCAATACAGCAGTAGGAGCATCAATTTTTTTGATTTCTTTGTTGCGAATTCCCTCTTCGATTATTGCAGCAAAACGCTTCCTATACATTCTTCGTTGGGTTTGAAAATTGGATAAATAGGGATCAGCTAAATGTTTCCATTCCCG
The DNA here is from genome assembly GCA_037129425.1 of Sphingobacteriia bacterium. Lineage (GTDB taxonomy): Bacteria > Bacteroidota > Bacteroidia > Chitinophagales > Chitinophagaceae > Sediminibacterium. The sequence goes on along the minus strand of JBAXUV010000009.1, from coordinate 17,277 downwards.
ATCACTAACATACACTTCCTCGTAATGATTCACCATTTCATCAATATGAAAACGGATCAATTGCTCTACTTTCTCAATGGCGCTAGTTGAACCTGCTTCCACTTCATCCATTTTATGCATAAACCGATTGGCCACTCCAAAACAAATTTCATGGAGCAGTTCGGTTTTAGATTTTATATGATTGTATAAGCTGGCCGCTTCCACCCCAACCGATTCGGCCAAATCTCTCATACTTGCAGCTTTAAACCCTTTTTCCCTAAAAAGAGCAGCAGCTTTACTAACGATTACCTCTTTGCGAGAGCTGTTTTTTTCTATTTTAATCCTTGCCATGGGGCGAAGATAATATACTAACGGATGTTAGCAAATATTTTGACTAATTTTTATTGATTTGTTAGTTTAATTCCCGTTCAGGCCAAACCGGCCTGACCAACTCAGTCTGACAGGTTGAATTCGCTTATTACCCAATAAACCCCTAATTTCGCTCCCCAATAACAAAAATCATTCTATGTCTTTAGTAGTTGTTGGGTCTATGGCTTTTGATGCCATTGAAACTCCGTTTGGAAAAACAGATAAAATTATTGGTGGAGCAGGAACTTATATAGCCTGGTGTGCGTCCAATTTTGTACCAGTTAAGCAAATTTCAGTGGTTGGAGGAGATTTTCCTCAGGCTGAATTAGACGCTTTAACCAATCGTAATGTAGATCTAGAAGGAGTTCAAATCAAGAAAGATGAAAAAACATTTTTCTGGAGTGGTCGATATCATATGGACATGAATAGCAGAGATACCCTAGACACTCAATTGAATGTATTAGAAAATTTCCAGCCCGTTGTACCTGAAAGTTTTCAGGATTGTGAGTTTTTAATGTTGGGAAATCTGGTACCAGCCGTTCAAAGATCGGTGATAGAACAATTACGCAAAAGACCTAAGTTAATTGTATTAGATACAATGAATTTGTGGATGGATATAGCCATGGACGATTTGAAAAAAACATTGTCGATGGTAGATGTATTAATGGTGAATGATAGTGAAGCTCGTCAATTAAGTGGCGATTACTCATTGGTTAGAGCAGCAGCAACTATTATGAACATGGGACCTAAATATGTGATCATTAAAAAAGGAGAACATGGTGCTTTGTTATTCCATGGAACAAAAGTATTCTTTGCACCAGCTTTACCATTAGAAGAGGTATTCGATCCAACAGGAGCTGGAGATACTTTTGCCGGTGGATTCATCGGACATTTAGCAAAAACAAAAGATATTTCTTTTGAGAATATGAAAACCGCCATCATTATTGGTAGTGCAATGGCGTCGTTCTGTGTTGAGAAATTTGGAACTGAACGTTTGAGAGAAATCAATAAATCTGATATTGATAATAGATTAGAAGAATTCGTTCAGTTAGTAAATTTTGATATCTCACTGGGATAATTAAATCTTTTACAATATATTTGTAACTACATGAACACAATGAAACATACAAAACGCACAAAGGAACCACGCTAAGCGGAAGGTACTGAACGTTTGTATATCAACTATATTAACTGAGACCTTCCTAAATTGGAGGGTCTCTTTTTTTTTAACCAAAAAAATCTCGGAAACGAGAACTCGGGGGGAACACCATGAAAGTAGCAGTAGTAGGCGCAACAGGTTTAGTAGGAACAAAAATGTTGCAGGTATTAGCAGAACGCAATTTTCCAGTAACTGAAATAGTGCCAGTTGCTTCTGAAAGATCAGTAGGTAAAGAAGTACACTTTAAAGGCAAAGCATTTAAGGTAGTGAGTATGCAAGATGGAATTGATGCAAAACCAGCAGTTGCCATTTTTTCTGCGGGAGGTGGAACATCATTAGAGTGGGCACCTAAATATGCTGCTGCTGGAATAAGAGTCATTGATAATTCATCTGCATGGAGAATGGATCCAACTAAAAAATTGGTGGTACCTGAAGTAAATGCTTCAGTTTTAACCAAGGACGATTTTATCATTGCCAATCCAAACTGTTCTACTATTCAGATGGTGGTGGCATTGCAGCCTTTGCATGTAAAATACAAAATCAAACGTGTGGTTGTAAGCACTTATCAAAGTGTAACTGGAACCGGTAAAAAAGCGGTAGATCAATTGATGAATGAAAGAAATGGAGTAGAGGGAGAAATGGCTTACAAATATGCAATTGATCTAAATGTAATTCCACAGATTGATGTTTTTTTAGACAATGGTTATACTAAAGAAGAAATGAAGATGGTGAAGGAAACCAATAAAATCATGCAAGACGATTCTATTAGAGTTACTGCAACAACGGTTCGTATACCAGTAATGGGTGGACATAGCGAAAGTGTGAATATAGAATTTGCGAACGATTTTGATATTACAGAACTAAAAGCCATATTAGCAGCTGCACCAGGAGTAATTGTACAGGACGATATTGCCAATCAACAATATCCAATGCCATTGTGGGCGCATGAAAAGGACGAAGTTTTTGTAGGAAGAATTCGCAGAGATGAAACGCAACCGAATACTTTGAACATGTGGATCGTAAGTGATAATCTACGCAAAGGCGCAGCCACCAATGCGGTACAAATTGCCGAGTATTTAATGGAGAAAGGGATTATTGGATAATTATGAAAATCAATATTTTCAATATTATTGTTTTACTAGGGTCAATTCAGGGATTTATTTTAGGTATTTTCTTTTTAGTCAGCAAAAAGTTAAATAGGAAATCGAATTTCTTTTTAGGATTACTACTGTTGAGTTTTTCAATGGTTAACCTAGCAAATTGTTTGTGGGATATGGGTGTTTCTCAAGAAAATAAATTGCTTCAATTTATTCCTCTTAATTGGACACTTATGATTCCTTTCTCATTGAATTATTTTGTTCAATATTTAGTAAACCCAAAATACGAATTCAATAAAAAAGAATATTTCTTACTTGTTCCATTTTTTATACAGCAAACTCAAAAACTGATTCAACTTGGATTATTTATTAAAAATCCTCTTTTATTAAATGAATGGGCACTTTATTTTGATATTATCATTTATTCTTTAGAAATAGTAGCAATTCTATATTGCTTAATCGTATTTGTGGTTGCAGTTAAACGGATCAATCAATTTCAAATTAAGTTGCAAAACCAGTTTGCTGATATAGAACAGAGAAGCCTTGCTTGGTTAAAACGCATTTTGATTAAAATTGCCGTGTTATTGACCCTTTGGATTTTGCCATATGTTTTTGCATCAATTTATCACACCGATGTAAACAATTACATGTATCCGTTATGGATAGGAATGACATTGGTAATATACTGGTTAGCTTGGTCTATGTTTAGTAGAAGGGATATTTTTGAATATACACTTCCTGAAATATTATCCCCTGTAGAAAATATGGATACCCCTAACTTGATAAGTTCGGAGAAACCGGGATCGGGAAAATGGGATCAACATTACCAAGAGTTAATTCAATTGATTGAAAAAGAAAAGCTTTTTTTGGATATGGATATCAGTATGAGTAGCCTAGCTCAAAAAATGCAATTAAGCAATGGATATCTTTCACAAATAATCAACCAACAAGAAAACCTCAATTTTTATGATTTTATCAATCGATTTAGGGTAGAAGAAGTAAAAAAGCGATTAATAGATCCACAATTTCAACATTTGAGTATGTATGGCTTGGCATTAGACTGTGGCTTTAAGTCTAAATCAACATTTAACAGTGTTTTTAAAAAAATGACAGGATTAACGCCATCAGATTTCAAGAGTAAACATGGTTAGCCGTCTTTCTACATTAAGTATATCTATTCGTACAAGTTTTTCATGTCTTAATACATCAGATTTAATCTAAACGGTCTGTATTTGGGTTAAAGAAGAGGAGTTTTGATGAAATTTTAATCATGAAAAAGAAATGGCTACTCCTTATTCCAGGACTTGTATTGCTTTATTTTAGTAATGGTAGGTTTGCAATTCCCATTGCAGGTTGGCTTTTTCCACTTTGTTTTTTCCCAATTTCAAGGGATAAATCGATCAAGTTTACTGGGATTTTGTTTCCAATACTTGTTGCTATTACTTTACAAGCTTCATTTTGGAAATTCACTAGTAACAATATCTATAATCTATATTTCTATATCCCATTTTTTGCAGGCCTTATATATGGATCAATTTTTTACTTTGATAGGTTGTTTTATTTAAAAAGACCAAATTTTATTGCAACACTATTCTTCCCTTTGATGTATACATCGATTGATTTTATCAATAGCCTTGTCAATCCTTTTGGCACAACTGGCGTTTTAGGATATGCTCAGCTAGGTTTTTTACCAATTGCACAGCTTGCTTCAATTACTGGCATGTGGGGAATAACATTTATAATTACTTGGTTTGGATCGATAGCTCATTGGGGGTTAACAGAGCCCTTTTCAATAACAAAAAAAGGACTAGTTTCTTATACAGTAATTCTCTCTGCTATTTTAATTTTTGGTATCATTCGTTTATTAATTCCTACTACTAGTGAAAAATTAAAGGTAGCTGGTATTCATACCTCTGATAAGGAACGAGACGGAAAGGCATTTTGGAAAGCCTTGGCACAAAAAGATACCTCTACGTTCTTGCAAAATAGCAAGCTTCAAATTGAAGCTTTAATAATTTCAACAAAGAAAGAAGTAAATAATGGTGCTAAAATGGTTTTATGGAGTGAAGTTTCTCCGACAATATTAAAGGCACAGGAAGAACACTTGAAGCAGATATTAAGTTCCTTGGCTTTAAGTAAATCAATTTATTTAATAGCAAATCCCTATATCGCAACAATAGATGGATCAAAGCCTGAAAATGTAGCTTGGATTTTTTCTCCGGAAGGAAAGTTGGTGTTTTCTCATTTTAAATATGGGGGTAACTTTTTAGAAGGTTCAGTGGAGGGCAATAAAAAATTACAAGTGATTCAAACGTCTCATGGAAAAATGAGTAGTATTATTTGTTGGGATGCAGATTTTCCTAGCATAGTTAAACAATTAGGAAGACTTGATGTAGATGTGGTTTTTAATCCAGCTTCAGATTGGCAGGAAATCGATCCCATTCATACAAGAGTGGCCATCTTTAGGGCTATTGAAAATGGATGTGCTTGGGTTAGACAAACCAGGAACGGTCTTTCTATCATTACCGATCAAAAAGGGAGAACCATTTCTAAAATGGATCATTTTGAAACCAATCATTGGGTAAATAGTGGTATGGTGCCATTCAAAAAGAGTTGTACAATTTATCCGGTAATAGGAGATTTTTTTGGATGGACAGCTATGCTTTCATTGATAGTACTTATAGTTTATAGACTTAAAAAAAGCAGCACTTATGAAAATTAATATCTTATTACTTTTTTTAATTCCTTTTTTTGGTTGTACACAATCAAAGCCAAAGTTTAGTGATGAGTTTATTCGAGAAAACTCCGGAAAATATACAATTTCAATTCCTGAGGTACAAGAATTAGTTCATATCATTTTTGCTATTACAGAAAAAGGAATGAATGATTCGGAAATGATCAATCACGAGGGAGCATATTATCAAAAAGTGATTGAGCATTTTAAGCCATATGCAAATGATCCATTGGTATTAAGTATGAATGCTGATTTAAAAGGGGGGATTTTTTTTGGCAGCCGATATGCAAGATTAAAAATGGATGCATGTGGATATTACTTTGTAGGTAATCAAATTATAAAAGATTCAACATACAATCAGTTAAATTGGGACAATAAAAACTACATTGAACCCTATTTACCTGCATTAGAAAACTTCGCAATCAAAACAAAATTTAGGCAATTTTACCTTTCTAATGAAAGCTATTACAAGCAATTGATTGATTTGATGGGAAAACAAATACCAGTTCAACAAATTTGGAATTGGTTAGAAAGCAGGTTTGATGAACGATACCAAAATTATTGGATTAATTTTTCGCCTTTAGCTAATGGCAATCACAGTACAAATAGATTTGAAACCAATCAATTTAAGCAATGCGTAATGTTTCTTTGTGGTCCATTTGAGGATAGTTTGTTGGTTGAAGAAATTCAAGAAGGGTTAATGAGTAAAGTAGCATTTACGGAAATTGATCATAACTATGTCAATCCTATAACTGATTATTATAAAGAAGATGTAAATATTGCGTTTTATGATAGAAATAAGTGGACCTCAGGAAAAAGTAGCAACGACTATAAATCACCCAAATTGGTTTTTAATGAGTACATGACTTATGCTGTATTTGTTTTATATCTCTCTGACTATTTTAAAAATGATAGTTTCGAAAATTTATATAAAAGAATTACCAATCAAATGGAGAATCGACGCGGGTTTATACGGTTCAAAGTATTTACTGATCAATTGCTTTTTTTATATAAAGGTTCTAAACAGCCTTTCCAATTGAAGCAATTATATCCTCCTATTTTAGAATGGTGTAAAAAGAATTAATGTAAGTTTTATGAAAAATAAATTATGTATTATTTTTTTGCTTTTCTCTTGTCGATTGCTGAATGCTCAAGATCAATATTTCAAAGATAAATTAGATCAATATTTTACTGTTTTAGAAAAATCCGATAGGGTTTACGGATCTGTAGCAATTGTAAAAAAAGGCCAATTATTATATTCAAGAGTATTGGGAGCCAAGAACCCAGATAATAATGGATTATTCCCGATGTCTGCAGCTAATCCAAAGCTAAGAATAGCATCGATTTCTAAATCAATTACTGCAGTGATGATTATGTAAATGGTTGAACAAGGAAAACTTGCATTGGACGATAAACTAACTAAATGGTTTCCACAGATACCATCTTCGGAAATTATTTCGCTTGCTCAAATATTAAATCATTCTAGTGGAATTCACTCTTTTGATGATGAAATGAATGACAATGATTTTCATAGTTGGATATATCAGTCACAATCAAAAGACTTTCTCATCCAAAAGATTTCAAGTTATCCGCTTGATTTTATACCAGGTACAAAAAATGTATATTCTAATACAGGCTATACTTTACTTGGATATATAATTGAAAAAACACTGAATCAATCATTTAAGGAGGCATTAAAACAAATGATTGCAAATCCATTAAAATTGCAAAATACTTATTATGCTGAAACGATAGACACTAGTTTGAATGAGGTGTTTTCATATATTAAGAAGAATGGATGGAGTAAATGGCCTTCTGTTCATTTAAGCATTGCTGGTGCAGCTGGATCGATCATTTCTACCTCTTCGGATATAAGTCTTTTTTATAATGCTGTTTTTGGAGGAAAACTGATTAATCAAAGTTCTCTTGAATATTTAATCAAAACTGGGTCAGGGTTTAATAAACAAGAAGATTTTGGTGGATTCTATGGTACTACAGGAAGAGTCGATAAATATTTCTCGAATGTTAGTTATTTTATTAAAGATAGTACAAGCATTTCTGTTTGCTTAAATGGAATGAATTACCCTTTCGGGCAAATATTCTTTTCAATGGCTTCTATATATTTTAATGAACAGTTTGTCTTTCCTGACTTTACTCCGATTATTCCAAAAACCGACTCTTTAAAATCACTAATTGGAAAATTCCAATTAAGAAATGGGACAATAGCAAAAATTTTCATCAAAAAAGATCAATTGTATTTTGATATGGATTTAAACGGGTATCAAAAATTACCCCTTGTTTCATTAAAAAATGGTTGGCTCTTAAATGACCAGGAAGGTATAATTCTAACAGTTGGAAAAGATAAAAATAATTTAATTACTCACTTAACAATGTATCAATCTAATCAAACTTTGAGATTGGAGAAAATGAAGGATTGAAGGTATATTTTACAACACTTAGTGTATCAGAAATGGGAGGGAATAGCGAAGTTTAAATATTGAATGGCAAGAATTATTGCATAAATATTTATAACTTGTAACAGATGAAAAAAGTTGTTACAAGTTTTTGTTTTTTAATGCTGATGAGTTGTTCAACAGTTAAGTTGAATCATACAATCAAAGAATCACGTGTTTCTGGAGAACAGTTTTATACTTCAGCATTAAGCATGCAATGGAAGCAAAGAGATTCATTTGCATTGAAAGAAATACTTTCGGGCAACATGCCTACATTCTTATATAAACTTGTTCCGATTGATGTGTATATAATAGATTCGGTGTCCAATAAAAAAATATCCGCCACATATTACGTTAGCCCCGATTATTTAAGTGTAGGAACTAATGCTAATTGGGCCCGAATTCCTTTAACCCCAATAACTGCACAAATTATTGCAGATAGTTTGAACTGTTTTTTACCAACCCGAAAAATGGTGAATGATATTTATGCAGCTTCTGTAGTAAAACTAGCGCCAATGCCCATGTATATTTATCGAGACAGTAGCATTACCATGTGGCAACATCATTTAATCATTGAAGGACAAAGAGCAGGAAGAAAAGGATTGATAGCCGGTATCAAAAAAGATGTCGTGATCAGTGATATGTTAACCCGATCTTCTAAATCCAATAGATTAGCTATTTATGGATGGCATCAATTAAATGGGAAACCAATTCAACCCTTATACACTGGGCATGTAAACTGGTATGCCGATTATAGTCATGGAATTAGATTGGTGTATCAGAAAATTAAAGTGAATGGGAAATGGATGGAATATAAAGCTGTAATGACTGATCCAATATTAAAAAGACTTTTATCGGATGAGGAGCATGCAGATGTAATCAGGTATTGAAATTTATTCCTACCGCTTAAACTTTTTATAAGTAGGATCGGTAGGAGCGTACTTGGTTCCCCATAAAGATGAAGTAATCATTAAGTCGGCAGAATGCCTATTGATGGCAACGGGAATATTGTGAAGCCTACATTGCCTCAACAACATTTGAATATCCGCTTCATGAGGATTAGCTGTTAAGTCATCAATCAAAAAAACACATAAGTCGATTTTTTCTTCTACCACCATTGCGGCAATTTGTGCATCACCACCCATTGGCCCAGATAACATTTTAGTTACATTCGACTCAAAATCAGGTCCAACAATTTCAGCTAAAGCTTTTTCAATTAATCCACCGGTAGTACCAGTGCAGACCAATTTATTTTTTAATAATGTATCTGCATTGAATATCACCCATTGAATCATATCGCTCTTTCGGGCGTCGTGTGCAATCAATGCAATGGTTTTGTGGGTGATCATAATTAAATAAAGCAGTAAATTAGTAAATAATGACACAACAATAAACAATTCTTCTAACTTAGTAATATGAATACATCGTTACCATCCAAACAACGCATCTTAAGTATTGATATCCTTAGAGGTATAGTAATGATGATCATGGCCCTTGATCACATACGTGACTTTATTCATATTCATGGAATAGATCAGGATCCTACCAGTTTAGCATCCACTTCTCCAGCAGTTTTCTTCACGAGATTCATCACTCATTATTGTGCACCGACTTTTGTTTTTCTTTCAGGCACTTCCATTTATTTGCAAGCTCAACGAAAATCAAAAAAAAGAGCTGTCCATTTTTTTGTTAAAGAGAGGGCTCTGGTTCATGTTTGCTGAAATAGCAATAGTAAATTTATTAATGTCATTTAACCCTTTGTATAATTTTGTAATGCTACAAGTTATTTGGGTGATTGGGCTTTCGATGGCGTTAATGGCCGCCATCATTTATTTGCCTTTTAGGCTTATATTATTGATTGCCATTACAATGATTTTTGGCCATAATCTTTTGGACCAATTCAATTATCCAGATCCATCCAAAGTACCTGTTTGGTTTGCTATGATTCATCAACAGGCATTTATTCAATATGCACCAATAAGGTTTTAGCAATTGGTTATCCCATTATTCCTTGGATAGGAGTGATGATGTTGGGTTATTGTATGGGGATATGGTATAATAAAGAGTATGATTCCAATAAAAGACAGCAACTACTTCTCTTGGCAGGTATTTCAACAATTATCTTCTTCGTTATTTTACGGTACACCAATTTATATGGAGACCCTAGTAAATGGGCTATTCAGCCGCGTGGAACAGCTTTTACCATCATTTCATTTTTCAATGTAACTAAATACCCACCTTCTTTGCTGTATTGTTGTATTACTTTAGGGCCAGCCTTGGTTGCTTTGTCTCTATTGGAGAAAACATCCGCTGCTTGGACCAGAAAAGTAAGTGAGTTCGGACGTGTTGCATTTTATTATTATCTCTGGCATTTTTTCTTAGTGCACCTTACTTGTGTAGTATTATTTTTTATATCGGGCAAGGGTGTAAAAGATATTATTGATTACAATTCACCTTTCTTATTTAGAAACATGCAGTGGGGATATCCGCTATGGGTAGTGTATCTAGTATGGATTTTACTAATGATCGTATTATACCCAATCTGTAAAAGATACGATCGATACAAATCAACCCATAAAAAATGGTGGTTGAGTTATATATAATCCAATAACGTCTCTATTCCTCAAGCGCTCTATTAAAAAAGTGATTCAATTGTTGCATTGCAGCAAATGCATCATTTATTTTCTTAGAAAGATGGGGGTCGGTTAAATCAGCATCGCTGATGGGCATAGAAGCCACCCAACTTTTCATTTTTAAATAATCAATGGCTGGATTGTCTTTTTCGTAACCCTTGGGTTCTCGTTGTAAACTATTGGCCATATCTCTCGATAAATCACCAAAATATTTTTTAAATGTTTTATTAGAAATAATTTCACTGAATTCCTTCCAGTTATAATCTATTTCTTGTCTCACTTTTTTTATTTGATCTGCTTCTCCTCCATACAACCCTCCTCCCACAAAGCTTTTACCTCCAGGCTCACAATGAAAATAATAGCCAGCTAAATTTGATTTCTTTCCACCTTTAACAAAATACATAGCCATATTAGTTTTGTATGGGTCTTTGTTTTTACTAAATCGTACATCTCTGTTTATCCGAAACATACAATCTTTAAATGTAAGTGTGTCTAATGTCTTGTCCTTTTTAATAAATGCCTCCAATGTTTTTTTCACCAACTCTGTAAAATCAGCCTTAGCTATTTCGTATTTTGGCCTATTGGTATCAAACCAGGCTTTGTTGTTGTTCTTTTTCAACAATTTTAAAAATTGCAATGTTGTATTTTGAAGCATCTTGTTTTATTTGATTAATTGTATAAACTCCTCTTCACTTATAATTTTTATCGTATTTATTTTCTTCGCCTTTTCTAATTTACTACCTGCATCTTCTCCAACTACCAAATAGTTTAATTTACTACTCACCCCACTTAAAATGATACCTCCCTTTGATTCGGCCAAAGCTTCTGCCTCACTTCGTTTTAGCTGATTCAAAGTTCCTGTAAATAAAAAACTTTGACCTGTTAAGGATCCTCCTTCAACTACTTCTTTTTTTGTATTGACCAGTTGTAAACCCAATACTTCCAACTGCTTCAACATCTCAATATTTTGAGGGTTATGAAAAAACCCTTGAATACTCTTCGCCACTTTAACGCCCACATCGTCCAATAACAATAATTCTTCTTCTGATTTAGTGGCAAAATCCAATAAATGATTTACTGCATTGGCTAAAGTTTTGGCAGTAGTTTCTCCCACAAATCGTATACCCAATCCATAGATTAATCGATACAATGGTTGTTGCTTACTGGCTTCAATGGCTGCAACTAAATTCTCCAGTGATTTTTTTCCAAACCCTTCTAAGCCACCAATTTTTACAAAGTCTAATTGATAAATACCTGGTATATCTTTTAATATCCCTAATTCATAAAATTTCCGCACATTGGCTTCTCCAAAACTTTTAATATCCAATGCATCTTTACTTACAAAATGAATCATCTTTTCCACCACCTGTGCTTCACATTCAATATTTATACAACGCCATACTGCTTCTCCTTCTTCTTTAAATAATTCACTTTTACAAACTGGACAGTTTGTTGGAAATGCAATCCTTTGTTCTGTTCCATTTCTTAATTCCGGTAATGATTTAACAATCTGCGGTATAACATCCCCAGCTCTTTCAATTAAAACAGTATCTCCTAATTGTAAATCCTTTTGTTGAATATATTCCTCGTTGTGAATAGATATACTCGATACGGTTACACCGCCTAAAAAAACGGGGCTGAGTTTTGCAACTGGGGTTACGGCCCCCGTTCTGCCTACCTGAAATTCAACCCCAATAAGTTTTGTGGTTGCCTGTCTTGCTTTGAATTTAAACGCAATTGCCCATCTTGGATGATGCGAAGTCATACCCAATTGTTCCTGTAGGGCAATACTATTTACTTTCACCACCATTCCATCTATTTCATAAGGAAGATCATCTCTTTTTGCTTCGAAAGCCAAACAATAATCGATAACATTTTGAATACCTGTTACCACTTTTTTTTCTTCTTTGGGAGAGCGAAAACCCATTTCCCACAAAAGATCTAAAGTATTGGAATGGCTGCTCAACTTCTCTGACCCATTTCCTCCAATTACATAACTCACATGATACAAAAATGCATCCAGGTTTCTGGCTGCAACTTCTTTCGGATCTTTCATGCGTAAGCTTCCTGATGCAGCATTTCTTGGATTGGCTAAGGGAGATAAACCCTGATCAATCAATTGTTGATTGTATTTTTCGAAAGCGGCTTTATGTAAAATAATTTCGCCCCTGATCTCTATTTGTTGAATTCCAACGGATGAAAAAGGAGCAGATAAGGGTATGGATTTGATTTGTTTAATATTCTGTGTGATGTCTTCTCCTGCTACACCATCGCCTCTTGTAATTCCTCTTACCAATAAATCGTTTTCATAGTACAAAGAAATGCTTGCCCCATCAAACTTGGGTTCTACACAATATTCAATTTGCGCTAAACCGCTTAATTCCAATGCTTTCCGGTCAAAATCAATTAAGTCTTCTGCATTATAACTGTTGTCTAAACTCAACATGGGCACCAAATGTGGTACAGTTACAAATTGCTGATTCAAACTATTGCCTACTCTTTGAGTGGGAGAATCAGCAACAATCAAGGATGGATTAGCCGTTTCAATGGCCACTAATTGTTTATATAATTGGTCATATTCAAAATCAGACAATAATGGATCGTTCAATACATAATAACGATATTCATTGAAGCGAAGCACATTACGCAATAGGGCAATATCTTTAATGGAAATAAGATTGTTTTGGTTGTTCAACCAGTTAGTTGCGAGGGCCTGTAATTCTTTCACTTGCTCAGTAGTAAACATATTTCTTTCTTGGGTTGATAAAGATAAATCCTAAATTTTGTATATTGCTAAACGATTGTTGGGCTAACCTCATTTTCTAATGATGCTACTATGAATGTAAAACGGGATCAGGATATTTCTTCAAAACAGCTGATTCATGATGCTGTTCCATTGGTGCTTTCCTACCCTAAAGTGCCACTTACAGTAGATTGCGTAATTTTTGGATTTGAAGAGAATAAACTCAAAGTTTTGCTCATCAAAAGTGACCTAAAAATCTATAAAAATAAACTGTCTTTATTAGGAGATTTTGTTAAAGACAATGAGGACCTTGATGATGCGGCCTACCGAATTCTGAAGGAAAGAACCGGAATGAACAATGTTTTTCTAGATCAGGTTCGTGTATTCGGAAAACCAGCTCGACATCCTGGCGGTAGGGTAATTACCATTGCTTACTGTTCCCTTTTAAATATTCAACACCATGCGTTGAATATACATGATCATGAACTTGACTGGTATAATTACCATGCCATTAAGGATCTTGCCTTTGACCATAAGGAAATCATGGAATATTGTCATAATTGGCTTCAAAAAAATATTCAGGAACATCCTTTGGGCTTTAACCTACTTCCAGATAAATTTTCTTTGAGGGAATTGCAAAATTTATACGAAGCTATATTGGGCGTTACTTTAGACAGAAGAAATTTCCGTAAAAAATTTGCTTCTATGGATTTGTTGATTGATATCAATGAGTTAGAACAAGATGTATCTCACCGCCCCGGAAAACTCTACAAATTTAATTTTGAGAAATACGAAAAGAGCAAACGTAAATGGGTAGGTATTGATTTTTAGTAAAATCTCCCTTTGTTCCATTACTTTTACGCAAACAGGTATATATGCTGCATTCAATGACTGGTTATGGAAGGGCCGAACAAGCTATCGGAGACAAGAATTTTTTGGTAGAAGTGAGGTCGCTCAATGGTAAACAATTCGACTTAAGATTGAATATCCCTTCAATTGTTAAACCTTTTGAATTTGAAGTGCGGAATTTACTCAGCGAAGGTTTGCAGAGGGGAAGTGTAGAGTGCAATATCAATTTAAAATTAAATGGTTCTAATAAACCAGTTACTATTAATACTGAATTAGCAAAAGCTTACTACTTGCCTGTTGCTGCTTTGGCCGATGAACTCAATCTAGAAAAAGGAGATATACTCAGTACTATTCTTAAATTTCCAGAAGTAATTACTCCTACAACCGAAATACTCACCGATGAAGAGTGGAAATCACTGGCTCAATTAATCAATGATGCAATCGCTCATCTGAATGCACACAGATTAGACGAAGGCAAATCAATTGAAGCTGATTTATTATTGCGATTGTCTAATATTGAAGCCCAACAAAAAATTGTAGCTGAGTTAGAGCCATTAAGGAGAACTAAAATTCTTGAAGGTTTGAAGAAAGTGTTGGAAGACAATGTAGGCAAGGAAAACTACGATCCAAATCGATTGGAACAAGAGCTCATTTTTTACATAGAAAAAATTGATATCAGTGAAGAACAGGTAAGATTAAACAATCACTGTGCCTATTTTAGGTCTATTCTTGCCGAAAAAGAAACGGCAAAGGGCAAAAAGCTCAATTTTATTTTGCAGGAATTTGGCAGAGAAATCAATACAACTGGCTCAAAAGCTTATGATTCTACCATTCAAAAAGCAGTCATTCTAATGAAAGATGAATTAGAAAAAGCCAAAGAACAAATATTAAACGTTCTATAGAATTGGTGATTCTCTTTATCTTCGTTAAAAATACAGGACGTGAAAAAACTAGGCTTGTGCTTATTGTTAATAGTCTTTTTAGTGAGTTGCGATACCATTGGTATATTCGAGAAAAATAGTTTTTTCAAGGAGCATAGCTGGAGTAGTGCTGTAAAACCAAGTTTTACATTCACCATTACAGATACTATTTCATTGTATCAGATCTATGCAATAATTCGTCATGAAGACAGCTATCGATACAATAATTGTTGGCTAAATATTATTACAATAGCGCCAAATGATACAGCTAAATCTCAACAAGTAAATCTATTATTAGCCGACAACAAGAAAGGTTGGTTAGGTACAGGTATGGATGATATTTTCGATCATCGAATTAGATTAACCAGAAGTCCACAAAAATTAAAGGCTGGTAATTATACATTTACATTACAACAAATTATGCGAGAAGATCCTTTAAGTGGAGTGTTGAATGTTGGTATACGCATAGAAAAAGTACAGCCATGAGTAAACCTCGGCAACAAAAATTAGTCTTTGTAACTTTTGTTTATTGGTTCCTGTTGTTTTATATGATAGCAGCACTGGCTTGGTGGTTTATTGCACTTGAAAATCAAAATACTACTATAACCCAAATCAAATTGGGAGAGTTAAAAAAAGATGACCCTGCTTATTTCAATCAGTATTCAGCCATTCAAAAGGCCAATAGTAGAAAAACGGCTCAATATATAGGGGAAGGATTAACTTTTTTAATATTGATTTTGATAGGAGCCATATTTGTTTTTAGGGCTACCCGACGCCAATTTAAATTATCTGCCCAACAACAAAATTTCATGATGGCCATTACTCATGAACTAAAGACACCCATTGCAGTAACTCAATTGAACTTAGAGACATTACAGAAACACAAATTGGATGAAGCCAAACAACAAAAATTAATCACCAATACTTTACAAGAAGCCAATCGACTAAATAGTTTATGCAATAATATATTATTTGCAGCTCAATTTGATGGAGGAAACTATACTGCAGCCAAACAGACCATTAATTTAACTGACTTATTGGAAACCAGTGTGGATGAATGTAAAAATCGATTTCCGTTAAGACAATTCGAAGAAAATATTCAATCTGAAATAATCCTGCAAGGAGATCCTTTTTTATTACAAATGCTCATCAATAATTTATTGGAAAATGCCATCAAATATTCTCCCAAAGAAAAACCAATACAAGTGGTTTTATCTAAAAAAATGACGACTATTAAATTAGAGATTATTGATGGAGGGCTAGGCATTAAAGACGAGGAAAAGAAAAATATATTTATCAAATTTTATAGAATTGGTGATGAAAATACAAGAAGGTCTCAGGGAACAGGTTTGGGATTGTATTTGTGTAAAAAAATATGTGAAGCGCATGGTGCATTAATTGCTGTGACAGATCATCATCCTAGTGGAAGTAATTTTAACGTTCAATTTAATGCTTGATATGAATAATGATCAACCCAATATACTCTTAGTAGAAGACGAACAAAATTTACATGAGGCCTTAAAACTTAATTTGGAATTAGAGGGGTATGAAGTTACATCTGCATATGATGGGTCAGAAGCATTACGCAAAATAGAATCGGCTTATTTTGATTTGATTATTATGGACATAATGCTTCCGGATCTAGATGGAATAAGCATAACAGAGAATGTAAGAGTACATAATAATGAAGTTCCCATTTTAATATTGAGTGCAAAAAACGCTGCTTCAGATAGAATCTTAGGATTAAAAAAGGGCGCAGATGATTATCTTACAAAGCCTTTTAATTTAGAAGAATTATTGCTTAGAGTAGCAAAACTGATCACCAAAAATAAAAAAATCCAGGTCAAAGAATCTGTTGGAGATGTTTATCATTTTGGTGATAATAAAATTGACTTTAAATCACTGGAGGCAATCAATTTTAATGGCACTACCATTGGACTTAGCAAAAAAGAAGCGATGTTGTTGAAGTTATTGGTAGAAAACAAAAACGAAGTAGTCACTCGTGAAAAGATTTTACAGGTAGTTTGGGGCTATAATGTTTATCCAACAACAAGAACCATTGATAATTTCATTTTGAGTTTCAGAAAATATTTTGAGTCAGACAGCCGCAATCCTCGCTATTTCCATTCAGTCCGTGGTATGGGTTATAAGTATACAGAATTATGAAATGGCTGACTAGAACGCCTGCTCATCCGAACGGCTGAATTTTCTTCCGAAAATTCAAACCACACCGTTCGTCTAAAGGCATGCTTATCTAGTCTGTCATTTCATAATCGTTTATTTAAGCAATAAAATGAATACAAAAGCGTTATTTCAAGGCAAATAATACCCTATGTCTTTA
>JBAXUV010000008.1:0-122293 GCA_037129425.1 Sphingobacteriia bacterium | reverse complement strand
TTGTATGATGAAGAAAACTCTTTTGAATCCTGGAGTGCCATGAGAGCCCCTGGAAAAGAAAGTAAAATTTTGCAGACGCAGGCACGCTTTCCCAATAAAGGTATAAAGATTGTTGATGAATTAATGAAACACAACAAACGCGGGAGCAAAGATTATGTATTGGTCAACGAAGGCGAAAAAAGTGTAGAGTGGTTAAATCTGTTGAAAAAGAATGCACCAGAGCTGCATGCATCCATTATAAAATCAATAGGTAAGCAAACAAAATCTCATTGGTCTGTTGCAGATTTTTTAGGCGGTGCAATAATTATGGTAACTTATGGAGAAACTGATGTTCAAGCCAGAAATTTATTACGACGCTGTGCAAATGTTTTTGAACAGGCTTATATCCGTTTCCTTGATTTAAAAAAGGCGGAAGCACAAGCAAGGGAAGCGCAGATAGAAGCGGCATTGGAAAAAGTACGTTCTGTTGCAATGAGCATGCATCATTCTAACGAGCTATTGAGTATTTGTGAATCGATATATGTAGAGTTGTTGAAGCTGAATATGACTGAGCTACGCAACACCATGATTAATATTCACAACGATGCTGATGAAACTTTTTTAAATTATGATTACTCTGCTTATGCTGGAAAAGCAGTTACTAAATATGGGTATCATATTCACCCTATTATCAATCAACTAGTAATGCAATGTCGTTCTACGCATGATGCATTTTTGGATATTGCACTTGCTGGAGAAGAATTTGAAACATGGAGGAGTTTTAGAAAAAGTAGTGGCGAAAAAGATGATAAACGACTCAATAGCATCAACCATCTTCATTATTATTTTTATTCTATCGGAATAGGATCTATTGGGATATCCACCTTTGAAAGTATTGACAATGAAAAGCTATCCCTATTAAAAAGATTTAGGAATGTATTTCAATTGGCCTATCAGCGATTTACCGATTTATTGGCTGCTGAAACACAGGCTAGAGAAGCACAGATTGAGTCTTCCTTAGAAAGAGTGAGAAGTAAAACAATGGCCATGCACAATAGCGATGATGTAGGCGAAACGGTAGCTACACTATTTGATGAGTTGGTGAAATTAGGAGTTCACACCAATCGTTGTGGTATTCTTATTTGCGGAGAAAGTAAAACACATGCTGAAGTATGGACAGCAAAATCAAATTCTGATGGAAATGCCACTTTAATAACGGGTCAACTGGAGTTAAACCTGCATCCATTGATCGAAGGATTTTATCGTTCCTGGAAAAAAAAGAAAGAAGTTTTTTCTTATACTTTAAAGGGAGATGATATGGTATCTTATTACAAAGCCATCAACAATTCAAAATATTATCCTACCAATTTTAATTTAAAAAAACTTCCTGAGCAAGAAGTTCATACAGATTTCTATTTTTCAGATGGAGCTATTTTTTCCTTTTCACCTTCACCAATTGAAGATGCAGCAGCATCCATTTTTAAACGGTTTGCCAATGTATTTGGCCAAACCTATCGCCGTTACCTCGATTTGCAAAAAGCAGAATCCAGTGCAAGAGAATCACAAATTGAAGCTGCATTGGAAAGAGTAAGAGGAAAGGCGATGGCCATGCATTCCAGCTTAGATATAAGCAGTACCATTGAAGTAGTTTTTGAAGAAATTAAAAAATTGGGAATACAATCTTTTAGAAGTGGAATAGGCTTAATAGAAAAAGATTCAAGGAATATAAAATATTATTCTTCTGGAAATTATAATGGAGAAGAAAACTTTCATTTAATCAAAGAAGCTAAAATGGATAGCCATGAATTGTTATTAACACTTTACGATAAATGGAGTAATCAGGAAGATTATTTTTTTGAGCTTGAAGGGAAGGCGCTTCGTTCCTTTTATGCATTCAATCAAATGGAAATTCCAATAAATATTAGAAAAGGGAATAAATTGAAACAATATGGGTATAGCCTTTCATTTACTGAAGGAGTATTGTATGGTTGGTCAGAAAGAGCTTTCACAGAATCAGAAAAATCAATCCTTAAAAGGTTCAGGGCCATTGTAGCACTCACATTTAGAAGATACATTGAACTGCAAAATGCTGAAGCCAATGCATTAGAAGCATTACGTAGTGCTTCACTTGATAGAGTTCGTGCTGAAATTGCTTCCATGAGAAATACCAATGATTTAGAAAGAATAACCCCGGTAATTTGGAAAGAATTAACGATACTGAATATTCCATTTGTGCGATGTGGTGTATTTATAATGGATGAACAAGAAGAAATGATTCATACATTCTTATCAACACCAGACGGTAAAGCCATTGCCTCCTTACACTTGCCTTATGAAAGTACTCCTCTGGTTAATTCTATTGAATCTTGGAGAGCGAAAAAAATATATCAAACTCATTGGGGATTGGATACCTATGCTGCTTTTGCAAAAGCGATAGCAAATGAAGGAAGTGTAATAAATACTGAACATTATTTAAGTTCTGTTCCAAAAGAAGGAATTCATTTGCACTTACTTCCTTTTTTACAGGGGATGTTGTATGTAGGAAATACGGAACCATTATCTGCTGATAATCTGAACGTGATTCAATCAGTTGCTGATGCATTTTCTACTGCCTATGCCCGCTATGAAGATTTTATCAAACTGGAAGATGCAAAAGAACAAATTGAAAATACATTAACCGATTTACAAGCTGCTCAAAAGCAATTGATTCAATCCGAAAAAATGGCATCACTCGGAGAACTCACTGCAGGCATTGCACATGAGATTCAAAACCCGTTGAACTTCGTGAATAATTTTTCGGAGGTTAGTGGTGAATTGATCAGTGAAATGGTAGAAGAAGTTGATAAAGGCAATTTTGATGAAGTGAAAGCTATTGCAGATGATGTAAAACAAAATCTCGAAAAAATAAATCATCATGGTCAACGTGCTGCAGATATTGTAAAAGGAATGTTACAACATAGCCGCAGTAGCAGTGGTGTAAAAGAGCCAACAGACATTAATGCTTTGGCAGATGAATATTTACGCTTGGCTTATCATGGCCTCCGCGCAAAAGATAAGACTTTCAATGCCACCATGAAAACGGATTTTGATGAATCGATTGGCAAAGTCAATATTATTCCGCAAGATATCGGAAGAGTGGTGTTGAATTTGATAACGAATGCGTTCTATGTTGTTAATGAGAAAAAGAAGAACCCCCAGCCCCCTCAAGGGGGCGCATTAAAAGACGCTGAGATTTATGAGCCAACTGTTTGGGTTAGTACAAAAAAATTAGGCGACAAAGTTTTTGTAAGTGTTAAGGACAACGGTAATGGCATCCCTCCAAAAATTCTCGACAAAATATTTCAACCCTTCTTCACCACCAAACCAACAGGGCAGGGAACCGGATTGGGATTGAGTTTGAGTTATGATATTGTGAAGGCACATGGGGGAGAGTTGAAAGTGGAAACCAAAGAGGGAGAAGGGACTGAATTCAGTATTGTTTTATCAATTTAGATACTTAAATTTACCTTAATAAATATAGAATATGAAAATATTGGTAGTAGACGATGAACAAGACATGGAAAATTTGTTCTTGCAACGTTTTAGAAGAGAAATAAAAGAGGGAACCGTTGATTTTGCTTTTGCCAACTCTGGTGAACAGGCTTTAGAATACATGAGTAAAAACAACCATGAAGCAGTATTGATTCTTTCAGATATCAATATGCCTGGTATGAGTGGTTTACAGTTGCTCGAAAAAATCAAACAAAAATACAATGCGCCTCCCCCAATTGTAATGATGATAACAGCTTATGGAGATACCGATAATTATAACACAGCAATGGAATTAGGGGCGGATGCTTTTTTAACCAAACCGGTTGATTTTAATTTACTCAAAGAAAAACTTCATATAACACACTAATGGCTAAAATCTTAGTTGCAGATGATGAGACCGATTTAGAAACCCTCATCAAACAAAAATTTAGGAAGCAAATTAGAGAAGATAAGTACGAATTTATTTTTGCACTTAATGGCAATGATGCTATTGCGAAATTAAAAGATCATCCTGATGTAGATTTGGTGTTGAGTGATATTAATATGCCCGAAATGGATGGGCTTACTTTATTGGGCCTCTTGAACGACAGTAACCCGATGTTAAAAACTGTAATGGTTTCAGCCTATGGCGATATGGATAATATTCGCACAGCAATGAATCGTGGTGCATTTGATTTTGTTTGTAAGCCAGTTGGTTTTGAAGATTTAGAATTAACGATTGAGAAAACTTTGAAACATGTGTTGCAAATTAAAGAAACACTGCAAGCCATCAAGGAAAATAATATTTTAAGAATGTATGTGGATGAGAATGTATTGAAATTCATGGGCAGCCGCGAATTTGAAGATTCCATCATGCAAAATGAAACCATCGATGCAACGGTAGTATTCATTGATATCTGTGGGTTTACTGCTATTACAGAAGTAGAGCCTGCTGATATAGTGGTTAAAATGTTGAATAACTATTTTGATGTAATGGTGAAAGAAATCATTGCACAAGAAGGTCATGTAGATAAATTCATAGGAGATGCGGTGATGGCCGTATTTAGAGGCAAACATCATTTAGACAGAGCTGTGGATGCATGCCTAGCTGTTCGTGATAAAATAGCATCACTCCCTATTGAATCTACCGAAAGTAAATTCAAACCACAAATTTCTATTGGCTTGGCTTCTGGTGAATTGATATCTGGAAATATCGGATCATCTAATTTACGTCGCCTCGATTATACAGTTGTAGGTGATGTTGCTAACACAGCTTCTCGTTTACAATCTACAGCTGGAGCCAATCAGATCATCATCTCAGAAAACGCTTATTTGCAAATCAAAGATTCATTCAATTGTAAAAAAATTGGCGAAGTAAGTTTGAAAAATAAACAACTACCTGTTACGATTTACGAAGTGATAGATTAATTCTAATATTTTCCAACATGAAAAAAAGTTTCCTTTTATTTCAACTAATAGCATCATGCTATTTGTTGAATGCTCAGTCTATTGCAAAAAAACAAGCTCCGCCAGCACTGACTTCAATCACAGAAGCTGATTTAAAAAAAGACCTTTATGATTTAGCAGACGCCCATTTTAGAGGAAGATCAGCTGGTACAATAGATGAATTAAAAGCAGCAATGTGGATCGCTGAAAAATATCGGTCCATTGGTTTAAAACCTGCAGGTGATGATGGAACCTACTTTCAATATTTCAACATTTGGAGAAATCGTATCAGTGATCAAAGTACAATTCAAATAAATAATCAAACATTACAAATGTGGTCGGAAGCAGCTGTTGCGCAAATGGCCAATTGCAATATAGATGCACCAATATTGTTTGTAGATAAATCTGCTGCTGCAAACTTACAAGCCAATGATGTAAAAGGAAAAGTAATTGCAATGGAAGCGGATCCTGCCATGTATAACCCAAATGTTTCTTTACCAAGCTGGCGCTATTCTAGAAGTGTCCAGACCAAATACGGTAATCCACTGATTGCCAAAGGTGCAATAGCAATCATTTTTATTGCTGATGAAATTGGAGAGCGTACTTGGGAAGATGCAACTGCTAATTTTAAAAGAGGTGCTTATGAAGTTGATGGCGGTCCTGCAATGAAAGTAACTACAACTGTACCAGTTATCTGGGTAAGATCATCTGCTAGAAATATCTTGCAAGCAAATAATGCAGTTTTAAAAGCAAGAATCAGTATTGATCATTATGATTATCCATCTGTAAATATCATCGGAAAAATTGATGGTACAGATCCTGTTTTATCTAAAGAATATCTTTTATACAGTGGCCATACAGATGCACATGGTGTCAGAAATGCCATCAATGGAGACAGTATTTATTATGGCGCTGATGATAATGCAAGTATAGATGTGGCAATGTTTGCTGTCGCAAGAGCATTTAAAAAAAACCCTGCTAAACGATCTGTTTTATTTGTGATTCATGGTGCAGAAGAAAGAGGTTTGTTGGGATCTAAATGGTATGCTGCTCACCCAACAGTTCCTATTAATAATATTGTTACGGTATTAAATGCTGATATGATTGGTAGAAATCATCCAGATAGTGCTGCTGTTTTGGGCACTCAATCACCACATAAAAATTCTAGCGAGTTGGTTGATATGTTGAACCAAGCCAATCAAGAAGGCCCTCAATTTAAACTAGATACTTTGTGGGATAAAACTACCCATCCCGAAGGTTGGTATTTCAGAAGTGACCATGTTCCTTATGCAAGGCTGGGTATTCCATCATTAATGTTTACTACATTATTACACCCCGATTATCATACACCATTAGATAATGCTGAAAGAATTGACTACGTTAAGTTGAAAAAAATTACTGAATGGATATACCGGCTAGGTTGGAAAGTAGCGAATGCGCCTAAACGACCTGCAACAGATATTGGGTTTAAATTAGAACGATAAAAAAAGCCCCGAATTCGGGGCTTTTTTTATAAATATTTACAAACTCTGGGTGCAGATTCAAATTAATTGAAGTTGCTCTAATCAATATTCAACGTATTGTCATCAGGTATTCTATCAATTAATTTATTGTATGGATCAATACCTGCTTTCACCGGCTTGCCTTTTACGCGAATAGTGATGGTTCTTTGCCCAGGGGTTAATTTATATTTCTGTAAAAAAATGGGGTTCACTTTTTTTCTGCCATTTTTATCGGTTGACTCTGCCGCAAATACACCAATATCTATATAGTCATTCATTTTTGCAAGGCTTTCTTTTCCTGAACTGTCCGCATAGTATTTATTTGAATTTACTTGAATGGTTACATCGTAGATATCTTTACCAGCACTGACTGCTTTGGCACTAATGGTTTTATTATCGTACAATGTGATTTTTTTCCAGGTATCTTCTAAATAGTACTTAATCGAATCAGGTGTATGTTTATCAATGAAAGCATACAAATCATTGGAACCTGCAAAAGGTGGATTTTCTTTTAATGCAAAACTGTCCCTGAATTCATGCAAGGCGGTATTCAATTTATCAACGCCTATTAAATCTTGTAAACCATACAAGATCAAACTTCCTTTTTGGTACCATTGATAGGGGCGATTACAATTGATAAATGTATTTTCTTTTTTAGATTCATTGGCCCTTCCAGTTAAATAACCATCTAACTCATCTTTCAAGAAACGCTTCATATTGTCTTTTCCATATTTGCGTTCGGTTAAGATCAAAGCAGTGTATTCAGCCAAAGCTTCCGAAATTAAATTTGAACCTCTGGTTTTATTAGGCACTACTTGATGGCCCCACCATTGATGAGCTAATTCATGAGCAGTAACATAGTAGACATAATCAAATGAATTGGGATCTCTAAAATCAGCAACCCATCCAAAACTTTCAGCAAATGGAACTGTGTTAGGAAAGCTTTGTGCAAATCCTGCATAACGCGGAAACTCCATCAATCGCATTTGTCTGAATTGAAAATCGCCATAGCTCTTAGAGAAATATTCTAAACCATCTTTATATGCTCCCTTAAATCGGTCTAGATTGTATTTGTGTTTTGCGTCATGAAATATTTCAATATTGATTTTCTTTCCATTAGAAATTGTAACTGAATCTTTCAATACATCATATTTTGCCGAAAGAATACTAAAGAAATAATCAATGGGTGTATCCTGAATATACTGGAAGTATTTTCTTCCATTCACTTCCCATTTTTTTTGTAAATAGCCAGGTGCAATGGCCAATTGGTCTTTAGTAGTACTAACCGTTGCTTCAAAATGAATTAAATCAGCATCATCATTAAAGAGCATGGTAGCTTTTCCTTGCGGATCATTCTGGTCAGGAAACTCATCTTCTTTTTTTGGTAATTTATATTTCTTGCGATCTTCATCTCCACTCAATTCTTTACTTGGGTCATAACCAAAAGAAGGGATGCCGCCCGAATAAAAAGTACCATTGTATAATATTTCTCTTGAAAAACCACTGTTTACAAATCCCTTGTTACTTATTTCGGAATACACTTCTAATAAAGCGGTGTCCCCTGGTTGCATGGGTTCTGGTAATCCATAAATTCTGTAATTGGCAGTGTCTTTTCCTTTTTTCATAAAATTGAAGGCTGCATGACCATATGCCAATGGTGATCGGTATTGCAATGGCTTACCGTTATATAAAATACGATAATGAACATTTGCATCTGCTAATAAATGCAAAGAATCAATAGCAACTTCATTTTTATTTTTTATAGAAACCTTTGCATAGATCTGCACCATTCTTTTTTCTGGAAAAATATCCGCATTCATTAATACCTGGGTTACTTTAGGTTGAAGGGTTTTCTCGTATTTCTTTAACGTAGTTTCGTATAATGCTTGATTGGTTTTTGCTTTGGAATCACTCACATAATTATTGATATAACTCACATTATAATAAATAAAAGCACCTGAGCCAATCCATGTAAGAAAAAACATAGTCACCAACAGTCTCGGTGTTCCATTGAACCGACTTGTAGCTATCTTCCATCTTTCTTTAAAACCACCCGCAATTCCTCTTTGGTAAAACAAATAGGCAATTACAGTTAGCAAACAACCCAAGCTCAGCCAATAAAAGTTAAACCATAATTGTGGTTCCATAAAATGGCCAATTCCATTCATATCACTCCAGCGATATCCTGGAGTATAAAAATAAAAGAAGAGGTTATAATCCATTCTTCCAAAAGTTCTGAGCAAGAATAAACTGATCCAAATCATCATTGATACTCCATGACCTCCAAATTTATTATTCACCAAAAGATGAACGGCAAATGATAACAGAATCATTTGAATAAACCCTGGGAAAGTTAAAACATAGAGCTCAATAAAGTAGACTGAAAAATTGAAGTCTGTATGTCCTTTAAGTAGCTGAATGATTATACCCACCAACATAGGAATGGTCACTAAAATAAAGGCAATCCCTACCATGCTGCAGAATTTTGAAAACAAGAAGACCACATTCGAAACTGGCATTGCATCGTTGATGATATCAAAGCGGGTTGTTTTTTCTCTATGAATTGTTTCTCCAGAGTAAAACAATAAAATAATAAATATGAATAAATTATAATTGTAACTCTTGTAGTCCATTAAAAAAATAGTCAATGGTCTATCAGGTACACTATACAATAGATTGCCGATCCAAAAATCTAAAATCAAAAAAATCAACCCCCCTAATAAAATGGCTTTAAAATAATTGTCGCGAATAATATTCACAAACTCAATTTTAGTTAAACGCCACCAAACCCTTCGCATGTATCCTTGCGAAAAATCTTGAACTACTTTTTTAAGAGGTTGGCCGATAGGTGCTTTTTCATCTGCTTGTTTTTTCTTGCTTTGTTTGGTGGTTTCTGCATTTAAGAATGCAGTAAAGCTAAATCGCCAGTAAGCAATCGCTGTGATAATTACTGAAATGCCAATCCAAATTAAACGATTGAATAAAAACACTTTTGTAAAAGGCAAGACCAAGTGATTCTTTTCGTAAGGTGTGAGGTACCTTGTTTCAAGTTGAAATGTATTGATCATGAAAGGATCTAACAATTTAACCAACTCTCTTTTTTCCAGATCTTGTACTAAGAAATTAGATAATAAATAACCGATAAATAATAGAATGCTGGCACTATATACCACTTTTACATTTCTAGTTACTGCTACCAGTGCAAAGAAAATAGAGGAAGCCAATAATAAATTGCCTAATGCATATAAGAATACAGGCTGCATATAATTCCACAATCCATAATGTCCAATTCTTTCTGCAGGTACCTGACCCATAATTGGCCCCAAATATGCTCCCACCAAACAGCCCCAGTTAAACGCAGTTCCGATAATTACCACATAAAAAAAGGATCCAAAAAATCTTCCCCAAAAATAACCACCCTTGGTAATAGGGTAGCTAAATAAATACTGGCGTGTTTGATGTTCTATATCTCTGTATAATGGTACACCCATTACTGCAGAACATACCAGCATCATCAATAAACTAAAAGTAATGGTACCATCTGCAATGGTCCATGGTGCATTATGAAATACTTTCTCCGAAGCTGGCGATGATCCTGTTGCAATCGAAATAAAACCAATCAAGAAAAAAATAAAAAAATAAATATAAGAAGCTGGTCTTTTAGAACGATAAGCCAACTCGAATTTAAAAATTTGCCAAAACATAGATTTAATTTTAGAGTTAGCTTAAATAGTTACCATATCCATTTTAGATGCAATCTGATGAAAGTATACATCTTCTAATGCTGGAGCAGTCGGTTTAAAATCATCACCTGGGTTGGTGTCACTGTAAATTCGAACACTTAAACTGCCACTTTTCATTTGTACACTAATCACTTGATATTGATCTTTCAATTGTTGAATGGTAGCTTTATCAGCTGAACGCGTAAATATTTTTCCTTCTAATTCATTTACCGCTTCATCTGGTTGATCATGCCTTAATAGTTCTCCTTTGCAGATGATGGCAAAATCATTACAAAGTGTTCTTACATCTTCTACAATATGCGTAGAAAGAATTACAATGGTATTATTACCAATTTCACTCAATAAATTATAAAAACGATTTCTTTCAGCAGGGTCCAATCCTGCAGTAGGTTCATCTACTATGATCAGCTTTGGATTACCCAGTAATGCTTGTGCAATTCCAAAACGTTGCTTCATACCACCCGAATATGTTCCTAATCCTTTTTTTCGATCAGCATATAAGTTTACCCTATTCAATAAATTATCAACTGTTTCTTTTCTTTCTTTCGCATTGCTGATTCCTTTTAAACAGGCAATATGATCGAGCATTTGTTCAGAGCTGATTTTTGGATATACCCCAAAATCTTGAGGTAGGTATCCCAAAATTTTACGAACAGCTTCTTTTTCTTTTAATACATCTAGGTCATCCAAAAAAATACTGCCACTATCTGCTTCTTGTAGTGTAGATATAGTGCGCATTAAGGAAGATTTTCCTGCCCCATTAGGACCAAGTAATCCAAACATGCCCTCTTTAATAGTAAAACTTACATTATTGAGTGCTTGAACCCCATTTGAATACCTTTTAGACAAATTGGAAATGACTAGTTGCATAAAATGAATTGATTGATGAATAATTGTTTTTAAATATTTTCTGCATTTGTAATATAATTAAAAATTGAATAATATTTATAAACTCTGAAGAGGGGTTATATTTGTATATGAATGGAAAAGGCAAGCTAGATATCATTGATAAAATTCTGGAAGCTTGTTACCAGCATAACCCCGATGCTTTGTTTGTAATGAGCCTGATGCATCAATACGAAGACCGAGGAAGTTTAAGCAAAAAACAATTAGAAGGTTTATACCTCAAAGCCGAACTTATTCCTGATATGCCCCCCAACTGGTTGGCTACTTTACAGGCTACTATTAATAAAATGCATACCAGAGAAAAAGCACCTGCAACTATCAATACTCCTCTGTTTGAAAAAGATGAAGCCATTGGCCAGAAAATGGAAACGATTCTCCTAAAATACCCCCAACATAAACGATTGGTTTTTTTGTATGCGAAGTATACTAAAAACGAACTGCTTTCCCCAACGGAGAAAGCAGAAGTAGAAAAGTTTTATAAGATTTTGATGAAGTAAGAAAGAGTATCAATTACTCTTTCTCAGATACACATTACCATAAGTAGATTCTAATTTATATGTTGGCCCCTTTCCTGGTTCGGCTGTAATAGATGTAAAGAAATTTTTATCTGTCAAACTGGTTGGTTGAAGGTTAAGATTAGAAAATATTTGCCCATAACCAGTTGTAGCTGTCAGTTTACCCAAGGTTGCAGATTTTATGGAAGCATCAATGCCTCCGTACTTTGCATTTAAGTTCATTGGCCCGTTAAAATCAATCAATTCAACAATTCCATAAATGGCATTTAAAGTTGTTTCTGTATTGGCTGGTACTTTAATTTCTAGTTGAATATCCATATCTGTTTGAGTAGAATAATAATTTTGTAAAGAAGTTTTCGCTCGATATTCATTATAAGATTCTTTTGTACGAAACACTTTTTTTACTCCGTTTTCATAAACAATGTATCGTTTTGGAATATCAGCTAAACCAACAATTTTATTTTTTATTTGAATGTTGCCGTCAATTGTTTGATCCTCTAAAATAAATGCCGCATCGTTTTCTCCATCATTGATACTCACTTTACCGGTAATAGCAATTTCGTTCTTATCCCATGTGCTCACTTTTATTTTATTGGGATAATCAAATGCTAAATCAATTTTTTGGCCAGGTTTTATGGGATAGGTTTTGTTGATAGTAGTTTGGGCTGTACTACTGAGTAATGATATACTCAGTAGTCCCATGATTAGTATTTTCATGATTAATTAGTTGATAGATTGGAGAATTATTTTTTTCTGAGGTATACTTTTCCGTAGCTAGACTTTAAAGATAAGTCCGCTCCACCACCATTGATCTTTCCTTTAACCTGATCATTATTGTATTTCACATAATCTCCCGATTTTTCCATGTCTATTTTAAAGTCTCCAGCTGCAAATAATTCTCCCCATGAAGTGTTCATATTAATATTCACTTTTGATGTTACAGGAATGGCAACATCAACATGTCCGTAAACTGAAACAATGGAAATGGGCCCTTTCATATTTGCACCTAAACTGGCGTCCACTGAACCATAAACTGTTTTAATGGTCATAGGGCCTGTTACGTTTTCTAAATCTATCTCATTGTATTGTACAGAAACTTCGATTTCGTTTTCAATATTTTTAAACCTTACTTTCGATTGGTTAATTGCTTTATCATGTGTAAATGATACAATCAAACCCTTTGGCACCATGATTTTTATCTGTCCAGGGTTTTTCTTGCTCACCTGATTTACTTCTATTGTATTGCCCTTGTCTACAACACTAATGCCAATTCCTGTATTGTCCTCGAAACCTGAGCCACTAATTGCTCTTAAACCTTTTGCGCGCTCATCTACTTCAGAAGATTTTTCTGTAGAGGAAAATATGATCTCATTTCCATTGTATCCTTCTATGGTAGCTCCGCTTAAATTGATATTGAGTTTACCAGTGTTTTTTGCCAATTTGAATTCTTGTGCATTTGCGCTGCATATAAGAAATACTGCAAGGATGCTTGTAAATATTTGTTTTTTCATTTGTTTTATTTTAATTAATTTTTTTAATAATTTTTATTTTTTCCGAATGCATTACGTAAAAAATAAATGGTTGTATATATGGTTTATAAACTCAATTTTTGAATGCCAGCATATGCTTGATCTTTAACTGCTTTAATACTATTGGCATCATTCGAAATCTTTTGTAATTCATTTACAATTGAAGCTTCTTTCATTGTTGTTAATAATTCAATCAAAGCAATTTGAACTACCGGATCTTTTTGTTTCTCTAAGGATTTTACCAGTTTGTTTTTTACATAAGGCTCTCTATAAAATTTGCTTAAAGCATCTAATGAAGCTAGTCTTACATTGCTGTTAGGATCATTGTCCATTGTTTTTACAAGTACATCAATAATTTCTTTGTCAGGATTTTTTAGTAAATATGCTTTGGTAGCTCCTGCAATTCTTTCACTTGCTGATAAATCGTTGCTTAGTAAATGGAATAATTGCTCTTTATCTTTATTGATTGTTGATTTTACCGCTTGAAATCTAGGTGCTGAAACAAATGGTTTTGTTATGCGCTGTTCTTGCAAAACAGGATCTTCGATTTTCTTTATTGGTGCTTCATTTTTAACAATAACAGCTGAATTTGAAAGCGATGGCTTTTGCAACATAAAAGCAGCAACAATAATAATCCCAATAATTGATGCAGCGGCCATTAACCTGAATGCTGTAAAACGAACAATTTTAGTTTCGTGCTTTGTTTCATTCTGCATTTCACGTTGAATTCTTTGTAAAATGGCAACATTTGGCATACGGTCATCAAATGCTTCTCTGTGATCGGATACAAATTTTTCAAATGGATCATTCATATACACGGCTCTTTTTTAAAGTCATTATAATTTGTTGTTTTGCTCGATGGTATTGGGTTCTGACTGTACTATTGGTTATTCCTAATATTTGAGCAATTTCTTCCTGCGGTATTCCATCAAGTAAGTATAACTGCACAACGGTTCTATACCCGGGCGATAATTGATTAATTGCATCTTTTACAGCATCTACTTTAAATTGAAAATCTGATTCATCCAATGAAGCTTCATCTACCGTTTCTCCAAGAACATCTATTTCTGTTTCTACAAACCTGATTTTTCGCTTTCTTAACACACTGATGGATTGATTGATGGCAATCCTTTTAATCCAAGCTGCAAAACTTGATCTTTGTTCAAATTGAGCGATTCCCTTAAAAGCAGCTATGAACGTGTCTTGCAAAACATCTTCCGCTTCCCCACTATGTTGAACTATTCTAAAAATAGTATTATACAACTCTTTAGCATGCTTTTCATACAATGCAGTATAGGCAGAAGGGTTGCCTTTCTTGCATTGACTCAGTAACTCATCGTATAATATTGGTTCACTATCTTTCAAAAGCCTGCAGTGCTTGTATATTCTAATAATCGCAGAATTGAAAAGAATGTTGCATCTAGGGGAGAAATTTCTTATTCCTCATAAAAATCCAAATCCTTGTGATAGGTTTCTTCTAGCTGTGTCATAGCGTAAAAAGCCAGGCACAAAGCCACTGCTGCAATAGTAACAGCACTATAATAATAATTGCCTGCGTATAAGGTAGCCAGCCATTGAAAGGCAAAACTCAAAGGTATTACCCATCCACGAACAAGATTCAAAGAAGTACTAGTTACCAATGTCCTGATATTAGTTCCAAACTGTTCTGCAGCTAGGGTAAATAACATAATGGTAAACCCAACCCCTAAACCCATTAACACAAATAGACCGTTATAGATATAAATGGATTGTTTCGCAAATAGAAAAAAGAGGGCTATAAAAAAAGTATAGCCAAATAAAAATACATAAATCGCTTTTTTTCTGCTCTGTAATTTTTGACTCAGTAATCCACAAAGCGGGTCGCCAAATGCAAAGCCGAAAAAATTTAATGAAATGACTGTTGCAGCTGAAGGTAATTGAGTCATTCCCATGCTGGTGGCAATTTCTTTAGTAAACGTAATTAAAATTCCTGTTGCAAACCACCCTGGCATGCCTACTAATAAAATGCAGATGAATTTCCATAAACGCTTTTTATTTTTTAAAATCAACATAAAGTTTCCTTTGCTGATTCCTTCTACTTTCATCACATTAAACAATCCACTTTCAATAACCCCAAATCTTAAAATCAATAAAACAAAACCCAGACCTGCGCCAATAATATAACAGGTTTGCCAGCTAAAAAAAGAAGCTACAGTGCCTGCGGTTACAGCACCAAACATGCCCAGTCCACCAACTAATGCCACTGCAAAGCCTCGATATTTTTTATCCATTTGTTCGCTTACTAGTGTAATGCCTGCACCCAGTTCTCCTGCTAAGCCAATGCCTGCAAAAAATCGACACCACATATAGGCATCCACATCTTTTACAAATGCATTGAGCAATGTAAAAACACTGTACATAAATATAGAACCAAATAATACTTTTAGTCTGCCGAATTTATCGCCAATGGTACCCCAGATAAACCCGCCTAATAACATACCAAACATTTGCGCATTGAGAATGTTTCGTGTATGAATTGGCCATTCGTTAATTGGAATTCTTAAATCAATAAAACTGTTTAATCTTACAGCACTGAAAATGATGATATCATAGAGGTCAACAAAAAAGCCAAGCGCAGCTACAATCACACCAATGATGGCTGCTTTTGTGATACCTTCTTTTTGCATAAGTTTATTTTTTTAACCAATCGCCAATCCCGTAAGGATCTGGATGAACAACAGAAACATGTTCATGTTTAATTTTCCAAATCCCTTCATCTTTTATTAATACAAAAGTTGAGCGAAAAATATTTTCGAATGCTCGTTCATTTACATTTATGGACAACTTTATGATACCTGCCACCCAGGCCATATCTGTTCTTTCTTCTGCAAATGGTCCTTCAATCCATTCAATAGAAATCAATTGTAATGATGAGGCGCAAAAATCTGTCCAACCCTTTTTTATTTTTTCATATCCAATGGTAGTTAATCTCGGCCCTTCCAGTACTACATAAGTATCTTCCGATACTATGTACTTGCTACAAATACCTTCTAGATTTTTATCAATGATTACTTGATAGTGTTCGTTTATTTGTTGAATTGCATTCATTTACATTTCATTGATATCATCCGCAATTTTGCGCATTGGTACATTATTCTCAGGCTTTGCAATAGCATCTACTTCTTGCTGAACAATCCGCATAATTCTAGCTGCAAATCTTGCATGCCATAATTGTCTTTCTTCTGCTTGTTCATCTGTAGGTACAAAGTTTTCTATTTCACTATGCATTAGTACACCTTTGCTTTCTAATAATCTTTCAATGGTGTCCATTCTTTCCCTTACTACTGCTACCTCTGTTGCCACTGCCATTGCAATATTCAATACTCTCTCTACTGCAGGGTCATCAAAGAAATAAGGCCTTGCTCCCTTACTTTTATCGCCTGCCATTAATATATCATTCACTGCATTAGCATCCATTTCTTCGTTTATTTGTCCACTTGAATGTGAGCCGCTTAGTTCTGTTGCCATCGATTAGTTATTAAGTTATTGGTAATTCGTTATGTGGGATTAAGATTTCCAGCCCCCGAAAACATTCCATATAGGACTTCGGCCATAATCTTCTTTTACATTTCCATCCTGTTTTTTCTTGTCTAAGTCATTTACCGCTTTTACGCCAACTTGCATAAAATTTTCTTTAGGCACACCCGCTTCTCTCATTAAATCAATAGGCTCCAGATCATGCATATGACCCCAATACGGCTCTGCGTTGTAATAGGCATCCCAGTCACGCATGAATTGCTCGTACATACTCATTTCTGGCGTATACTGAGGTTGTTCAATATGTAAGTTGAGGCCTTTAGGTTTTAATACCCGATTGATTTCTTTAAATATTTTGTGAATAGATTTACCACCAGTTTCATGTAAGAACATAGTAGTTTGAACCCAGTCAAAACCTCCATCTTCAAACTCTTTCATCGAAGCGGCATCTGATTGAATAAATTGTACATTTTTTATTCCCATTGCATTAGCCCTTGCAGCACCATATCTTAACATTGGTGCACCAGCATCTATTCCAATTACTGTTGCCTCCGGAAATGCTTCTGCTATAGGTAACATATTATGCCCCAAACCACATCCTATATCCAAAATTCTTTTAGGCTTAAAGTCGGGATAGGTTTCTTTCACCCATTTTGCAATAGCTCTTCCACCACCATCGGTTAAGCTGCCTAACATTCCACCGCTGGTTACAAACAGCCCACTATCATAATTAGCAGCATTGGCAACATCACCTTTAAAATAGGCGGTATGATAACTACCTGGCATCAAGTGGTTGTCTACATGTGTTAAATAAGGTGGCACAATAAAGCCATCCTTCAATTGAAGATTGTTGTGCAATTTTAGTTGCTCAGCTGTTTTTTGAGCTAAGGCACTTGCCTGACGAAGTACAGTTGCTCTTCCATTTTGTTGACGCATCTCCATAGTACTTCTTCGAAGTGCTGCCCACATTTGATAAACAGGATCTTTCTTCATTGCTTCGCCCACTTCAAAACGATCATTAAACGTTCTCCCATTTTCTTTTTTAAATGCAGGCTCCACTCTTTGATCATAGGCAGTTTTATTGCCTGGTGCAATTACTGTACTTACAAATCGATTGAGGTTAGCCAAGAAATTATACCTGGCTCTTTCATCGTGATTGAATTCAGGAAAAACTGCATGCTGTTGCAATTTTGTCCAAACTGGTGGTAATTGGTATGACATGAACTAGATATTAGTTATTAGTTATTGGGTTTTCAGATATTCATAATTCATAAATTGTATCTCATATCTCTTATCTCTTAATTCATAATTCTTAATTCTTCTCTTTACCATAACCTCCACCACCTGGCAATTCCATTACCAATTCTTCTCCTGGTAATAATTTGTCGTGGCCTTTGGGAGGAGTGAAACGTTTTTTGCCTGCTAAAGTTCGGATATAAAGAGCACCTTTTTTTCCTTCTTTTCCACCAAATAATCCATATGCTTGATTATTGATCTTCTCGGTTACATTGCTAATTTGAATGGGAAATTTTCCAATATTCTTATACGCAAATCGTTGACCTGCTCCACCCTTGTATTTTCCCAATCCACCGCTATTGGCTATTAAACTTTTTTCGGTGACCAGAACCGGGGCAGCATTTTCAAAAACTTCAATTGGAACATTGGCAACATTGGTAGGATAACAAAGTGTGGGTTCTCCATCCAAACCTTTTCTTCCTCCATATCCTCCAGCTAAAAATAAATATTCTACAAACTCTCCTCCATTTTCTTTTTTACCACTCAATACCATTACCCAAACAGCTGCTCCGCAATCGGCTTGAACCTTATCAGGAACTGCTTTTGATAAAGCTTTCATAATTGGACCATGTAACAAATTTCCTGTTACATTTCTTGCTCCTAATGGTGAAGGTTTTTTGGCATTCAATAAACTGCCTTCAGGTGCTGTAACATGTATGGGTCTGAAACTACCTTCGTTATTAGGTACTTCCGGACTAAATACACATTTTATAGGATAGGCTGTATATGCAAAAACATAATTCAATACTGCATTGATGGCCAATGAATGCGCTGCCGATGTTCCGGCATAATCAACAAAGATCTCATCATCTTTAATAGTAACTGCACATTTAAAATGTACAGGCTCTTTTAATCCGTCGCCATCTGCATTGTATTCTGATCGATAAGTTCCATCGGGCGCAGCTTTGATTGCGGCTCTCATGGCTTTCTCACTGGCATCGATGATTTGTTTACCGAGCGCATCAATTTCGGTTAAATGATTTTCTTGCATCATTCGGTGTAATGACCTGATGCCCTGATCGTTTGCAGCCACTTGTGCAATGATATCACCAATGGTTTGCCTGGCAGCTCTTACATTGGTTTCTATGATTTGAAAAAGGGTGTCATTTTTTTTGCCCTGATCATATAATTTGGATGGAGGTATATACAGCCCTTCTTCGTAATAATCTTTAGCACCTGCTCCCCAAAGCGTACCACCAATATCAGGTGAGTGTGCAATACAACCTATGAATCCAATTAATTTTTTTTGAAGGAAGATGGGAGTAACAATTCCGATATCGGGTTTATGCCCAGCACAAAGCCAGGGATCATTGGTAATTACAACATCACCTTCTTTCCAAGTATTGATTGGGTAGAAATCTTTTACTAAAGCTTTCACTAAAAAAGGAAGAACTCCTAAAAATGAAGGGACACTCACACTGCTTTGTGCCAATGATTGACCTTTTGTATCCATTAACACTACAGCAAAATCTGCGCTCTCTCTTGTAACAGAAGAAAATGCGGTTCTTTGTAAAGTTGTACCAGATTCATCCACAATAGAAATGAGTCTGCTCCAAAGTACACTTAATTCTATTGCGTCAAATTGTTTTTTCATGGCCAGTTTTATTTTACAAATACTTCATCTTGAATAATCCCATTCACTTTATTATTGGTCCAATTAATGTCCATCCATTTTATTCCATCAAAGTACAAACGAATTCTTCTTGCCTGAATAAAATAACCACCTGATTTGTTTGCTGGTTTCAATTTTTCAAAATCAGAATAAATTCGATTGTGAAAGCCGATATCAGTTATAAAATTCACACCCCTTATGTAAAAAGTTTTTTGATCGATACTAAATGTTGTAACCATTTTTTTCGGATCTGTTATTTGAACAACATAGCAAGGGTATCCTTCAATTTGATCATCTGCTAATCTTACTACCGAAAAAGAATCTTTATCTGCAAAGCGAATAATGCCAAACCCAAAATTATTGCTCCAGGAAAAATATTTTTGATAGGGTTTTGCTTTTTCACTCAAGTAGTTCAAGGTTTTTTGTCCATCGAATATCAATTGCATGTAAGTACTGTCATTATACTTTGCATCAAAACGAATTTTTCCATTTGCCGCATGTGCTGCAAGATTTTGCGAAGGGAATACTCGATACATCTTATAAGTATCAAAATGTATTGATTCTGAAGGATCTGTTTTTCCAAAAGGGGTCCATGTGGCGTTTCCGCTTAGTTGAAGAGATTGAGGCTGCTGCCATAAATCGCCGCCAGCTGCAATGGTTAGTTGATGCAATATTTCTTTACCTGTTAAATTTGATTGGGCATTTAACAAGAAAGGAATACAACAAAACAACAATATTATTTTTTTCATATCTAATACTTCATGTCAATAATAATATTCTTAAAACGATCGATCATAACAGTACTATCATCTCCAACAACTGTTGTGCTTTCAAATTCTTCAATGATACAAGGCCCATTTATTTTTTTGTTTATTGGAATACTATACCGATCGTATACCGGTGTCTCTTCATAGTTTTTACCCCAATACACTTTACGTGTTCCTTTCAATGCTTTGCTGTGCTTTCCTACTACTGCTTGATTGGGAATTAGTTCAGGTGAAGGTCCACTAACCAATACCCTCCAAGTAACAGTTTCAATAGGAATATTGTCTATATCTCTTCCATATCTTAATAAATACTCAGCTTTGAAATTTGCTTCTATTGTAGTTATCGATTGATTGGATAATTTACCAGAAGGGATGGATACAGTAATTTCATGTCCTTGCCCTGAATAACGCATATCTGCTACGATAGAAGTAGTAGCGTTTTTTTGTTTGATACCAGCTTTATCAATAAAGCTTCTGCCTTTAGCTTCCATTGCTTTGATGATGGTATTTATTTTTTTCCAATCCATCTGATCGAGTCTGCAGATATAACTGGTGATTTCTTCAGTAGCAACAGGACTCACTAAAAATCCTAATGCACTTAATACACCTGCGCCACTTGGTACAATCAATTGAGGCGCATTCATTAATCTGGCTACATTGAATGCATGAACCGGACCTGCTCCTCCAAAAGCAAGCATACTAAAAAAACGAGGATCTAATCCCTTTTCAATAATATGAACTCGTGCAGCATTCGCCATATTCTCATTGACGATTCTATGTATTCCCCATGCCGCCGCTTCCACAGAAATTTTTAAGGGGTCGGCAATCTTTTTTTTCATTGCTGCAATAGCTTTGTCTTTATGCAGCTTCATGGTTCCCCCTAAAAAATAATCTTCGTTTAAAAATCCCAATATTAAATCGGCATCTGTTACTGTTGGATTTTCTCCTCCTCTGTTATAACAAGCAGGCCCCGGTGTAGAAGATGCACTTTCTGGACCAACAGTGAGTAATCCTAAATGATTTAAATGTGCAATGCTTCCACCACCTGCACCAATTTCAATCATATCTATTACAGGTATTCGCACAGGCAAACCGCTTCCTTTTTTAAATCTTTTTTCTCTTGCCGCTTCAAAATGATTGGTAATTTCTGGTGCACCATTTTTAATCATCGATGCTTTTGCAGTTGTACCTCCCATATCAAAAGCAACCAAATCTTTTTTACCTACTAATTTTCCAAAAAAAACACCGGCCATTGTTCCTCCTGCAGGACCACTTTCTAATAATTGAACAGGCGTTTTTCTTGCACCTTCTAAAGTAGTGAGTCTGCCAGCTGAATTCATGATATGTATTATCCCTTCAAAGCCCAATACATTTAATTTAGTGCGCAGATTTTTTAAATACTGATCGGTGAGTGGCTGTACATAAGCATTCATAACAGTTGCACTACTACGCTCATATTCTCTTATCTCAGGCATAACTTCGCAGCTAAGCGAATAAGTTAGTGCAGGAAAATTTTTACGAAGTAATTCCCCAATTTGTTGTTCATGTGAAGTGTTTGCATAAGAATGCAACAAAGAAACAGCAACCGATTGAATGCCTTTTTTTTGTAGTTGAAGAATTGTTTTTTCGGCAGCTACTATATTGAGTTTAGTTAAAATTTTTCCTGATTTATCGATACGCTCTGCAATTCCTTTTCTTAATTCTTTCGGAACCAATGGTTTAGGCATTGTGATAAAAACATCGTAAATATCATAACGCATCTCCCTTCCGATTGCTAAAACGTCTTCAAAACCTTCTGTTGTAAGTAATGCAGTTTTTGCACCCTTTCTTTCAATGACTGCGTTGGTAACCAAAGTAGTTCCATGAACCAAAGTAGCAACATCGCTAACGGATTTTCCGTGTTGTATCAATAACTCATTTACACCGTTTAAAATTCCTAAAGTAGGATCAGGGTAAGTAGTGAGTGTTTTTCCAAAATACAGCAAACTGTTTGTTTCATCCAACAATACCAAATCGGTAAAAGTTCCACCAATATCAATGCCTAATTTATGCATATACTACAAGATAAAAATAGTTAACAATATTAACTAATTTAATCTAGAGAACCTATATTAATTGAATACTTATCGGAGTAAAGTAAATAATCCTTGTTTTTTAACTAATGCTCCACCAATACCTAAACCTGCTGCTTCCCAAACATAAGAACCCGTTTCTTGATTAACTCCATTGAATGTTCCGTCCCATCCAGGCTTGGGTGTTTTGGTTTCAAAAATCAACACTCCCCATCTATTCCATATTCGGAAATATTCCAATTTGTCGATACCAATTAATATTGGCGAAAGTCGATCATTCTTTCCATCTCCATTTGGCGTAAATGCGGTAGGTAATAAGATGGATATTTTATCAAATAATTTCACTTCAACAGTATCAACAATAATGCAACCCGTTTGATTAATTATTTCCACCAAATATTTGGCACTTGCTGGGCCGGAAAATAATGGGTTGCTAATTAACGCGTCGTCTAAATTATTTGTAGGAAACCACTTGTATGAAGTTCCCTTGTTAATGGTTTCTAGTGTTGTTGGAACTTCTAATGCTGTATTAATTATCTTTCTCCTTCCTGGAGGCGATGCTAAAATGGTTATTCTTTTTTGTATTTCAATAGGAACGGGACATTCAGCAGTGACTGCTTTTAAGCTAATAAAATAAGGTCCTGACTTGTTGAAACTATTTACAGCATTAATGGCATTAAATGATGGAGTGGCGTTTCCAAAATTCCAAGTAAAATCAATCACTGATCCTGGTATTGCAGGAGTAGTATTTGTAAATTTTGTATTGGTGTTTTCGCAAGCATTCTCAACATCAAAATTGGGTTTAGGTGGCGCATAAACATTGATTGTTTTACTTACAGAATCAATACAATTATCTACTGAAGTAAACTTTAATGTTAATCTGTATACTCCAACTTGGGGGTAACTATAAGACCGAACACTATCTGTATCGATTCTGCCATCACCCCAATTCCATTCCCTTCGAATCGGATATACAAGTGCATTTCCTGCATTTACTAAAAAGTTATTTCCGGTTAAACATTGTGCCTCATTATTAATAGTAAAAGAAGCAACAGGTGCAGGACTATTCCTTAATCGAATATTTCGGGAACTAACCAAACAGCCAGCTTTTTGTAAAGTTGCTTTATACAATCCAGTTACTCTTGGAAGTATACTTGTTCCATTTTCGCCCGCAATAGGTGAACCATTAAAAAACCATTGAATAAATGCTCCTGAAGCAATATTCAATTCTGTATTATATGGTTTTGTGCCACAAGAAACAGTATCTCCTTTAATGACTACTGCTGGATTTTGTTTTATTACTTCTATGTTAATTTCTTTTTCTTTGGTACAACCAGAAGCAGTGTCAATCACTTTTAATTTATAGAGAATGGTTTCTTTTGGAACCACAACAGTTTTACTGGCATCGGGGCTCCGAATTCCAATAACAGGCAACCAGTTAAAACTGAGGCCAGGATTGCTTATTCCAACATCTAACACAGTGCTGTCGCCCTCACAAACTGTTTTGTCGGAAAGATTAAAAGGAGGGATAAATCCTGTTTTTACAACACTGTTTAATGTATCTGTGCATCCATATCCATCATAGGGGGTAAGTATTACTGAAAATTTAGTTCCTAATGTTGGAGGAGGTCTTAGCACTACTCTATATTCGTTACTTACCAAATCTTTAAAATTATTGGTATACCATTGATAAGCTTTATATCCATAAGGTGCTACTAATTCTACGCTATCAACATCATTGCAGTAGCCTGCACCTTTTAAAGGAAATCCGCAATCACTATCTATATCAATATAGGCATATCCAAAATGACCACCTCTTGTACAATCTGAAGTAGAGAAATCAATTTTCATGGAATGACCATTTCTATTAGATAAATTAACAGTAACTGGAGTCCATGGTTTATACTCTACATTGGCTTGAACGGTTGAGGTTTGAAAACCTGGTAAATTCTTACTCACTACATATTCAAAGGAAGCGCAAGTAATCACTTCACCTGTAGTAAGATCAGTAACGTTTACATTGAATTTGGGTTGTTCCTGTGGTGCGTGACCCGGGTTTTGAAATACAACAGCATACCAATAAACCATACTGTAAATACTAAGATTCGCAGGAATCGTAAATGTATAACTCACTCTTTCGGTTTGAGCCCCAGTTCCGTTATTGCCTAATTGAAGTGAATAACCACTTCCATTAGGACAGTTGATTGGGAATTTTCCATAAGGATCTAAATTCAAAGGATTATTTCTGATAACAGTATGTCGATTGGGTATGTCGGATACAGGAAAATAGGTATTACCATTTACTGAGGACCTTCCTGTATCACAATTCCAAAATAAAAGATCTGCGTTTTCAAAATCAAGATTGGTAGCACATTTTTGTGCAAGCACATCATTACTGAAGAGCAATAAAATCAACAATAATATGGTAAATAGCTGACGCAATTATAAGGCGGTCATTCATTAATAATTTGACCGCTTATAAAGATAGAAGTAAACCTTGAATTAATGGTATTCTTCCCCGCCGCTTACGTTCATGGCTTCTCCTGTGATATAAGAAGCTTCTTCACTGCATAAAAAAGCTACTGCTTTGGCTATATCTTGGGTTATTCCGGTTCTTCCAAGCGGGTTTTTATCTACAATGGCCTGTAAATAATCGTCATAATTCATGCCAAGTTTTTCACTAAAGAACTTGTTTTGCCAATGGCCAAGGCCAGTTGTGATATGATTGGGGCAAACAGCGTTTACCCTTATTTTATATTTACCTAGTTCAACAGCATTGCTCCTGGTTAATCCAATTAAGCCATGTTTACTAGCAGTATATGCTGCTGCAAAGGGAAAACCAGACTTAGCGGCTTGTGAGGCAATATTTACAATACTCCCACCATTGGCTTGTTGTTGCATTTGGATGGCTGCATGTTTGCTACATAAAAAAGCACCTTTTAAATTAACGCCTAAAACTGCATCCCAACTGGCTTCTTTGAATTCTGTAAATGGCTCCATGATATATCCAACACCGGCATTGTTCACCAAAATATCAATTTTGCCAAATGCTTTTACGGCTTGAGCCATTAGGTTAGCACAATCCGCTTCATTCCTCACATCACAGGGTACTGTTATTACTTTGACCCCAAAAGATTCACAGGCCAAAGCGATTTCATTCATTTCTGCTGTAGCGCCAATATGTTCAGCTGAAAAAGCTTCTCCCTTTGCCTCACCAATATCACTGATCACTAAATTACAACCTTCGGATGCAAGCCTTAATGCAATGGCTTCACCAATTCCATTATGTCTTCCAGAACCAGTAATTACGGCTACCTGCCCTCTAAACCTTCCTACATGGGAGGCTTGAGTTGCTGTATTTTGAGTGTTTATCTCTTGCATGATCTAATTAATTAGTTCCCCCTTTAGAGAGGCTCCGCTACAATAAATATAGGATTATCAGCAAATTCATTAAACTGTTTTGCACCTGCTTGCACTTCTTCCTTACCAAGATCGGCAAAAAAAGCCTCCATATTATTTATTTCTATTAATTCGGCATATTGATAGGGAGATGGTTTGTCTGAACCTAATAGCATGCCCAATTTTAGTACCCTAAAATCATTGATGGAGTCCAATGATTTCACTGTAGGAATGTCTTTTGCTTTTGCCCAAGATTCATAATCACTAATTGAAGCGTTGGCTTTGAGGTTGAAAAGTACTAGGACTGTAGGCATAAAGAGATTTGAATTAAGAATTATGAATTAAGAGATAAGAGATATGAGATATGAATTATTGGGTTATTCATAACTCATAATTCATCTTTTATCTTCTATCTTCTATCTTTTATCTTTCTTATTGTGGTTTGTTGCTCATGAATTGTTTGATGCTGCTTCCTAATAATCCTTGTACACTATTGAGTAATAAGAGAACTCCTTTATCGCTCAATTCTTTTCCTTGTTCTGCAGTTGCTGCAACTGTACCAAAAATCTTTCCCTTTGAAACAACTGTTTGAATCGCTTTATCAATTGCCGCTTTTACTTCGGGGTGGGCTGGGCCATCAACAAAACCCATACTCAACGATAAATCTCGTGGTCCTAAAATAAATCCATCAACACCTTCTACATCGCACATGGCATCCAGATTTTCTAAACATTCAACCGTTTCAATCATTGGAAAAACCAATGTTTGTTCGTTGGCAAAAGCAATGTATTGTTGTTGATTCATTCTGCCGGCCATATAATCGGATGCACGCACAGGACCAAGCCCCCTATCTCCCGCAGGGAAATATTTTACTGCA
The DNA here is from genome assembly GCA_037129425.1 of Sphingobacteriia bacterium. Classification (GTDB taxonomy): domain Bacteria; phylum Bacteroidota; class Bacteroidia; order Chitinophagales; family Chitinophagaceae; genus Sediminibacterium. The sequence continues at coordinate 95,624 of JBAXUV010000008.1, read as the reverse complement.
TTCACCAAACGTTTACAATCGGCTACAGTATTGGTTCCTGGCATCATTACGCCCATAATACCTGCATCGAAGTATTGTAAAATCATTTTTTCATCCAGGGAATTAATTCGAGCCAATGGAGTGATACATGCTGATTCACATGCGCGAATCATATGTGCCACATCACTCATTGTAAGTGGGCCATGTTCTGCATCCATAATATAAAAATCCATCCCACTCAAACCAATGTATTCGCACACAATTGGGTCGGTTGTTGGAGAAATTACTCCATAGGAAGTTTTTTGTTCTAGCAATCTTTTTCTTAAACTATTTTCTCTCATAACACTTTAATCAATTTGGAACTAATGTAAATTAGCAATTGAACCATCTGCAATTTTGGTTCTAATAAAATTCATCAAACCGCCTGCTGCACCTACTTCTGCTACGAATGGAGCAACCGGAACGCTGCTGAATATTTTTCCATTCGTAAGGTTCGTTATCTCACCATTGTCGGTATTATAAGATAATTCATCGCCAGTTTCGCAATCTAAGTTCATGTCTTTGCTGGTAATAAAGGGCATACCATAATTGATGGCATTTCTAAATTGAAGCCTTGCAAAACTTGTTGCAAAAACTGCTTTGATATTGGCACCCATTAAACCAGTAACGCAATGTTCTATGCTTTTTCCGCCGCCAGCAAAATTATGACCTGCAACAATAAATGTATAGCCACAATCTTTAAACCCGTTTTCTTTATTAAATTCTTCTGCAACCCCAGCCATTACCCATTTACTATTTTCTTCTTTATCAATAGGAGAGGTCCAGAATTTTTGAATGATCATGTCGAAGCTCATCACGTAGGTTTTAGCTACCCAAGCTTTTCCTGTTATTATTGCCATGTAATTAATTTATTATGGTTACCATTTTTCGGAACGTGGATCAGTAATTTCACCTTTAATTGCACTTGCTGCAACTACTGCTGGAGAAGTTAAATAAATCTGCGCGTTTTTACTTCCCATCCTGCCTTTCATGTTTCTATTTCCTGCACTCAATACAACATCTCCATCTCCCGCAACTCCAGTATGAATTCCAGCGCAAGGCCCGCAACTAGGGGTTTCTATGGCCGCTCCAGCTTTTACCAAAATTTCAAAATAGCCTTTTTGAATACATTCTAAATAAACAGCCTGACTAGCTGGAATGCAAATCATATTTACATCCCGATGAATTTGTTTTCCATCTAAAATTTTAGCCATCATCGCAAAATCCTCCGTTCTGCCATTGGTGCATGTACCAACAAAAGCTTTATTAAATTTAGTACCTATGAGTTGCTCAACAGGAACTGTATCGTCTAATTTATCTGGCCTGGAAACAGTTGGACCTACATTAGTTACATCCACTTCATATACTGCATCGTAATGTGCATCTGCATCACTTGCAATCATTTGCCAATCACCTTTTTGAACAGGTTGAAGATATGCGGCTGTTTTTGCATCTGGGGCTATGATTCCATTTTTTGCACCCAAATCAACGGTCATATTGCAAAGGGTCATTCTACCTGCAACTTCTAATGCATCAATTGCAGGGCCAGTATATTCCAATGCTTTGTAAATTAAGTGACCATTCCAATGCATCATCCCCATAATATGCAAACTCAAATCTTTTGCCATTACCCAGGGTTGCCATGTTCCAGTGATATGAAATTTTACCGTTTCAGGAACCCTGAACCAGCATTTACCTGTTGCCATTGCAATAGCTGCATCTGTTACTCCTATTGCGTTTCCAACCGCACCTACTGCACCATAAGTGTTGGCATGAGAATCTGTTCCAATAGAAATTTTACCGGGTAAAACATGACCCTGTTCTACCATAACCTGATGGGCAATTCCTTGTCTTCCTAAATCATAGAAATAAGGTATATCGTAGCTTTTTACAATTTCTCTCCATTCATTAAGCATTGTGGCATATTCTTGAGAAGGAGGAGGAGCTAAATGATCGCTTACACAAATCACTCTTTCTTTATCGAACAAGGTTTTTGCTCCAAGACTTTCAAAAGCTTTAAAACATTGCTTTCCTAAATAATCCATTGTCATAACACTATGAACATCTACCCAAACCAATTGACCAGGAACCACCGATTCTCTGCCACTGTTGAATGCCATTATTTTTTCTGTTATCGTCATCGCCATTTCAAGAATATTAATTTGAGTTTATGCTAATGGAGTCCAATAAAATAGATGGTTTGTTAATGATCAGATCTTGATGCACCAGTAAACCTTCTAGCAGCTAAGTCTACCCAAAATGCCGGATCTATTTGATCTTGAGTAGCTGTTCTGCGTTCTTCAATCATTGTGTTACCTTGGAATTCATCTCCTAAGCTCCATTTCCATGTTCTGATTCTATGAGTGCCATCCCCAATGAGGTCTATCATTTCATATAAATTAGATCCAGGGCGATTCTTATAAGACCATACTAAACAAACGCTATCATGTGTTTCCCATGACCTGCCTAAAATACGGGGGTTATCAAAAATCAATATTCCATCTTCGGTAAACTCACAAACACCAAAATCATGTAATTCGTGGTGCCCATCTTCCCAAAAATATTCGTTCACTTGATGGTATTTATTACCATCATACAGTTTGATAGTCAACCTGCTTTTCCACTGGTCGTATTTATTGCCTTTAGCATCTATGCGCGTATAAACGCCTTCCCAAATGCCGGTATGTTTGGGGAACAATCGTAAGTTCATAAAAAAGATTGAAATGAAAATTAGTTAACTAAGTTAACCATTTTGACGAATAAATAAAAATATTTTAAAATTAGTAGTAATAACAAAAAAGTCTTATTTTTAAAATTGATTAACTACGTTAACTGTTTTGTAAACCAAATTTATTGCTATGAACAAATTTCTACGATTTGTATGTTTATCTGTTACGCTGCTATTTGCACAGGTTGCTATATCGCAGGTTTCCGTAATGGGAAAAGTTATTGCAGCCGATAAGAAACCAATCGAAGGCGCTTCTGTAACAGAGAAGGGTACAAAGAATGGAGTAGTAACGGACCGCGATGGTAATTACATGATTAAAGTAAAATCAGCCAATGCAGTGTTGAATGTATCTGCCATTAATTTTGGAGAACAAAAAATTTCGCTAAATGGTCGTAGTACAGTTGATGTGACTTTGCAAGAAGAAACCAACCAGTTAAACGAAGTGAGTGTTACTGCTGGTCGTCAGCCAGTTCGTAAATTAGAAACCACTCAAGCAGTAGATATCATTAGCAATAAAGTATTAAAATCAATTAAGCCTGAAAGTTTTGCTGAAGCTGTAACGCTCACGCCAGGGGTATTTGCAAATAATTCACAAGGTAGAAGAGGTGGTGTTGTATTACGTGGTTTCCCTGATGGTAACCCATTAGGAGGATTGGTTTATACAAGTATTTTAATTGATGGACTACCAGCATTTGGTAGTGCTGGAAGATTACCAGATCAAGGTTTTGGTTTTGATGACAACGTAGAAAAAGTAGAAGTTGTTCGTGGAAGTACTGCTACTGTATACGGCCGTTCTGCAGCAGCAGGTGTTATTAATGTGATCAGCAAAACAGGAGGTGAAGAAACAAAGGGTTCAGTAAAATTGAGTAGTTACGATAATATTCATACGGACAATAGTTATTATAACTATCGTTTTGATTGGAATCTAAACGGTTCTTTGACAAAAGATAAAATGGTAAGATATAATATTGGTGGTTGGATTATGGATGATAGGGGCTTTAGAAAAACTGGATACAACGATAATGGGTATCAATTAAGAGGTAATTTAGATTTTATCAATCCAGATAAAAAAGGAAAAATTCGTTTAGGATTCCTTTTTGCTAATTACAGTTTCCAAAACTTAACCGATGTTCCTATTGATCCGGTTTCAAAGAAATTACCTTTTGGATGGAGAAACACTAGTACATTTATTTTTCCAGCATTTACTAATATTGGTTATTCTGTATTTGGAACAAGAAGCAGTACTACTTTGCCAAGACCGGGCGGTATTGCAGTTCCTGATGCAAACGGCGCTCAAATCACACGCAATATTGGAAATGAATTGGCCAATAATAATATTGCAAAAAATGTACAGATCAATTTCGCAGTTGAAAGAGATTTAGGCAATAACTGGTACTTCGAAAATAAATTTAGGTATCAAGCATTGTCCAGTGGTACCAAATATCCATTTTCTATCCCCTCTTTTTATAATAGTGATGGAAGATATTCTGCTCCCATCTTACCTACGCCTTTGGTGCCAGGAACAGCTTACACTTCCAGTGGAGGGGCATTCCGTTTAATGCTGGACGGAGATGCTGCGGATAATGATTTGATGAATGAAATGCGTATTAAAAAAACTTGGAGTAAAGGAACTACCAAACAAACATTTCAGTTAGGGTATTATTTCTCTAGTACCAATTTGCGTCCTACAACTTATAGCTATTCTCATTTCGTAAATCCGAGTAACGCATGGGATATTAAATTAATTGACGGTGTTATTCCTGGAAGACTTGCTCTTTCTCCAGTCACAACTATTCCTTTAAATATCACAATTGCAAGTGCTTCTGCTAACCCACAAAGAGGTTCAATTACCAGAAGAGGTATTTATACAGAACAAGTGAATGCAATCTTTGGAGGATATGAAGTGAAATTTAATGACAAGTTCACCATGAATTTAGGAGCTCGCTACGATTGGTTGTTCATGGATCTACAAGAAACCAAAGCACCTTTTGATAGTGCTATTAAAAGAACAGAAAAATTTGGCGACTATTCAGCATCAATTGGATTTAACTATTTGTTCGACAGAACTACTTCTGCATATGCCAACTTTAATAGAGCATACAGAATGCCAGATTATTCTGCCTTTACTTCACTAGAATATGTTGGACCAACAGCTAATAATGCAACTGCTAGTACTTTGTTGCGTTTGCCAAATGGTTTATCTGCCAATGAAATTATCACTTCTTTTGAAGTTGGTTTTAGAAAACAAATGGGAGACTTTGGAGTAGATCTTGCTTTATATCATAACGATATCAAAAACAGATTAGCATCTATTTTCGAAAATGGATTATTGGTTTCAAAACCATTTGGGTCTAATAGAATTAAAGGAGCAGAGATTTCTTTGTCTTATGCACCATCTACTGTTTTACGTGGATTAAGTGTTCGAACCAGTTTAACATTGCAAAGTGCTAAGTTTACCGACTTCAAAATTTCTAATGGTGTATCTGGAGGAATTATCGGACGTCAATCTAATCTACCTGATGTTGATGTTAATGGTAATACATTTGGCCTACAAATTATTAATGAAGGGAATAACCAAACTTCTATAAATGTAATTGGCAACAAGCTACCTGGTGTTCCTGATTTTATTTGGAACAGTACAGCTTTGTATCAGGGTAAATGGTTTGGCCTAGATTTCTCTTCTAATATTGTTGGCGGAAAGCGTTATGCAGATGCAACTAACTTAATTGATTTAGGCGGCCTTACTGTATTGAATGCAGGTGGTTATATCAGGGTTCCATTTAAAGGAAGACAAGAAGTTAGAGTTGGTTTACAATGTAAAAATATTGGCAATAGAGAAGGACTGCAGAACATTGCTGGTTTAGCAGAGAATGCAACTGCAATGGGTCAGTTACAAACTACTCCTCAATTCTCTAATGCAGGAGTTCCTATTTGGTCTCAAGGTTATTTACAGCTTCCAAGAAGATGGATAGCTTATATTGCTTTCGATTTTTAGTTTTGATAAACAAGTACAACAACTGCCTTCTGAAAAGAGGGCAGTTTTGTTTTAATTAATTCCCTTTCTTCTTTCTCTCTTCCATTATTTTTTTATAGTATTTCCAACTGGTCATATTGGGTGCAACATAAGTATCAGGAGCATGTTGATATTCTGGATAATTGGCCATTACAAAATCCCTGATTGGTTGAGGCAAGTCTTTCCAGCCATCTTTTAATTTAAAGCCACGGCTTTGGTATAATAAGTTACCTGGTCTGCTAGACATTTTCATCCAAGGTAAAAAATCGCTGAAACGGGTCCATGAAATATCGGCTGATGCATTATTGGTTTTGGGATTCATCAATTCTTTTTCACTTAGGAAGAAATTGAACAATTCAGCACCTTGATAAACATCGCTACGTGTATTCTCCGGCCAATCTGCTTTTCTTAATGGAGAAGGATAGGAAAGGGGTACATCGTTGTACAAACAAATTCGGTCATTCCCTAATTTTTCAAAGGGTACTTTAAAGGCACCGTATTTGAAAGTTTGATTTACAGGATCGTTCCAAACATGCACTACTTCTACTTCTTCGTTGGTCCATGGGTTTTTCCAAGTCTTTAAAATTTCGTTGGTTTTAGGATCTTGATATACCAACATTTCTCTAGTGATTAATTTCCATCCACTATCTCCGGCCATTTTTTCTACTCTGCCGATATTGTACATTTCAAAATTAAAAACATGCTTCCATGGTTTGTCTGGGTCGTATGCATAGATGGCTCCCTTTGCATAAAAAATTACTTCTTCTTTAGGGTCTAATGAAGCACGCATTTTTACATAGGCATCCATATTATCTTTTGGGTTGCTTAAATCGAATGCAGGTTTTTTTTGTGCACCAGCAATTAGAACAATCAACAATGCAGCAGCAGTAAGAATTTTTTTCATTGTACTATTTTTAAATTAACCAATAACTTAATAATCAATAACTATCAACCAGTACTCCTAATAACCTAATAACTAATAATGGTTTTTAATTCAGTAACCGGTTTATTGTTAGTGCTTGTTTTTTCAATAATCTGCCATGTTGCTCCCTCTGGCCCCCTAAACACAAAACTCATTTCGCCAAATTCATTTTTTTGAATATTGGATGGCTTTAATCCATGCTTAGTAACTAAATCATGTACCATCGATAATTTAGGAGTATAAAAACTGTGCATGGTTATTCCAGGCTCACCTAAGCGTTGATGTGCAGATGCATTTGGTTTATTTTTATTGGAAGCCATGAAAAATTTTAGCTTGCCACATATATTATTGGGGCTAACAAATCCCTGGTATTGATGGCTATATCCATCTGGCATTAAAAAAGTAGCTTTCGGCCCTTTCAAGTAATCGCCATCGGTAGTGGGTTCGCGTTCTGCTTTTAATCCTAATGCAGTTTGTAAATACATGAGTTGTTGCATACTATCCACCAAAATCATAAAATCATGATGGGTAAATTCGCTGGTCTTTAATGGTGCATTTTCATTGATGGTTCCATATCCTGGAATGGTATAGCCATATCGTTGAAAAAACACATGATTAAACAATTCACCGTAAACAGCATTCTCTCTAACCCCAACAGGTCTTTTAAAAAAACTGATGTCGGTTGACTTATTGATTCTCAATGGGTCATCAAAAATCGGAACTGTAGGCAACCATTTTAATTGCTGAGATCGAAGTATTTTATAAATATCTTCTAATCGAATAATATCCGAAGTGAGCATTACACTCATTCTTTGCCCAACGGTTTCAGGTTCTGCATAACCAACTCCATTTCCTAAGGCTTGCTCCCATTCAATGATTCTTAATAATCCATGTGAATCTATTTTTCCATTTTGTAATCGAAAAATTTTGGCTGCACTTGCTACACCATATAGAGCAATTGATTGTGCCTTTGTTAATCGAGCAGAATCAATTAGGGTAAATCCGAATTCATTAAAATATTGGATTGTATATGCTGCATTGCTGGCACCCATCACCACTTCGTACACGCCACTGATTCCGGTATTGGGAATGGCTTCTTTTTGTGCAATAACATTCCTGCACAATAAATGACACACAAGCACGAAAATGATTTTTTTCATATCGTTTAAACTTTAATAACCAATTTTCCGGTATTTGCTCCGGTAAACAACATGTTAAGCGTATTCGCAAAATGATCTAAGCCTTCAACCACATGTTCTTTGTAAACTATCTTTCCTTCGTTTAACCAAGTACTTAAATCGGTCAACGCTTCTGCAGCTCTTGGAAAATAATCAAATACAATGATGCCAGACATGGTACCTCTTGCACTAATCAACTTCATGTAATTTTTAATTCCTTGAACTTCGGTTGCATTGTACTGAGATATTGCACCACAAATAACCACCCTTGCATTCATCGCTAGATTGAGAAGAGCGGCATCTAATATGCTTCCTCCAACATTGTCAAAATAAATATCAATTCCATTAGGAGCTAATTCTTTGATTGCTTTGCCGATATTTTCGGTTGATTTATAATCAATAGCTTTATCAAAACCAAAATCCCTTGTTAATACTTCACATTTGTCTTTTCCGCCTGCAATTCCAATTACAGTGCATCCTTTTAATTTAGCAATTTGCCCAACAACAGAGCCCACCATTCCAGCAGCGCCACTCACTAATACGGTTTCGCCAGCTTTTGGCATTCCCTTATCAAGCAATCCAAAATAAGCGGTTAAGCCAGGCATACCTAAAACACCTATATACCAGCTTAATGGAACTTTTGTTGCATCAACTTTGGTTAAATGTTTTCCTTGCATAACAGCAAAAGATTGTGCTCCCATTGTACCAGCTACACTATCACCTTTTGAAAAATTTGGATGCTTTGAATCTACTACTGTTCCTGCAGCAAAAGCCCTCATTACTTCACCAATTTCTACTCCTCTGATATAAGTGGTTCCTGCATTCATCCAGCCACGCATTGCAGGGTCAAGTGAGATATATTCAATTTGAACCAATACTTCGTTTTCTTGTAATGCAGGAATTGCTGTTTCTACAATAGAAAAATCTTTTTCCTTTAACATCCCCAAAGGCCTCTTTGCCAACAGTACTTGCTTATTCATTATTTATACTATTTTTAAATAGTTAATGAAGTTAACTAAATTTACGTGAGTATGAACGCTATCGAAAAAAATTATATTCAGGTAAATGGCAGTCAATTGTGTTATCGTAGACTGGGGGAAGGGCCGATAATGATGCTGTTACATCCTTCTCCTAGATCAGGCGAAATGATGGAGCCTTTAATGCATTTATTGGCAACTCATTTTACTGTGTTAGCACCTGACACACCTGGATATGGTGAATCTGGAGCACCAATAGATCATCTTTCTTCAATGGATGATTACACCTATTTTATTGAAGGATTAAGAAAGCATTTTAAGACGGATAAGATTACCCTTTATGGATCAGCAAGCGGAGCGCAATTGGCGATTGCCTATGCATTGCGTTTTCGGGATCATATAGCTCATTTATTTTTAGACAATGCTGCACATTTTGAAGATGAAATGCGAAACCAAATTTTGCAACATTACTTTATTGATCTAATACCCAAACCTGATAATAGTCATATTGAGTATTTATACCAGCATGTGAAAGCGAGCTGTTTATTTTTCCCCTGGTATGATCAAATCGAGAACAACAGAATTGCTCAAATACTTCCGCCAGATAACATAATAGATTCTATTGTGCGTGATTATCTATTAGCAGGCCCCAATTATGCCAATGCCTATAGAGCGGCATTTTTACATGAGCGTGCAGAAAAAGTACAAGCGCTGCAAGTGCCTACAATTATTTTTAGATGGAAGGGCAGCCCCATCTTAAAACATATTGATGCATTGATTGAACAGTCAGTTCCGACAAATATTCAAGTTGTTGAAACGCCTATAGATATTAAAGATCGATATGAAATGATGAATAAAATAATGATTTTTTAGGCTGATGAAAGGGAAACTAATTTCTTTCTTCTTACAAGGTTTCCCCCAACCACTTGCCAAAACTCAATGCTGGTGTGAGTAACATGCCTCCACAAAATGCATGACCGCTTGTGGCTGCTGCCCCCAAGATTTCTCCGGCAGCATATAAGTTGGCAATTGATTTTTTATCGGTTGTGATTACTTGTAATGAATTATTTACTTCAATGCCCCCGAAACTGATCAATGAATAAGCATACACCAATATGGCATAGTATGGAGCTTTTTTGATTGGGTACTCTAAATAGGTTCTATTAAATTGATGATCAATTTTGTTCTCACAAATACTGTTGTATTCATTTACTGTATTCAACAAAGCCTCCATTGGCAATCCGGTTTTAATGGCCAGTTCAGCAATTGTTGCAGCCTGCCATACTGCATTTTCTTTTTTGCTTTCTGCTATCAAATCTTCAATAGTCCATTGAGGAACAACAGATGATCCATCCCTAAGTGCATTGTCATCAAAGATTAGCCAAAATCTTGCATTGGGTTGTTGCAACACTACTCTTTCTCGTTCATCCACATTTAAATCGTATTCATTCATAAATCGAACACCCAATTCATTCACATAAATTTCCCTTTGCTTTCTGTCTATGCCATTGCTCACTCTAGCCCAAGCTCCCCAAAAATCAACCCTTCCACTTCCCGGAATTAATTCTATTGCTCCCAGCGTAGATGAGTGTTTTTCAACGCCACTAAAAACTGCACCAATTTCTTGAGCAGCAATAATTCCATCTCCAGTTGAGTTAGGATTGGCGGTACTAATTAAGCGAGATGCTCCATCGGTTACAGATTTAAAAAAAGCAGGATTGGAAGCATACCCCCCAGTAGTTAGTACATAATTTTTTGCCCTTAATTTTTCTTGCTCATTGTTTTTCGAAACCATTACACTGGTAATTTCTTCACCCGATTTTTCTATGGATACTAATTTGGTTGAAAGCCTGCATTCAATCAAACCATCCTTAACCAATTGATTCCATAATGGCAATAACAGTTGAAGTATGGTTTTTCCGGAATTGGTCATTGTTGGGCTGATATCCATCTCTCCCAAATAAGTCCTGGGCTTACTGTATGGCTCATGCCCATAAATAATAAGTGGAGCTTTTTCATGAAAAGGATAACCCAATTCATCTAACCAATCAATGGTTGAAGTCGCCAATTCTACTGCTTTTTGAGCAATAATTGGGTTCATGGTGTTTCGGCTTATTCGAACAATATCTGCATAATGTTCCTCTGTACTATCAATGATGCTTTTCCCAATTTGTCTTTTGGTGTTTGCTCCACTTAAATGCCCGGCAGTATAATGCAAAGTTCCTCCAACTTTGTCCGATTTATCAATCACTAAAACCCTCTTGCCCATTTGTGCAGCACGAATTGCACAGGTCATTCCTGCACTACCTGCACCAATTATCAATATATCCGCTAACATGGCTTAAATTGAGGAATACAAATCTTGATTTAGTTAATGAAGTTAACTAATTTTAATACACATTATGCAAACGACTATTCAACCTTTTAAAGCCCTTGCTTTACAAATTAGTACAGAAGCTGTAAATGCTTGTGCAGATTATACAGCAGCAAAACCCATCATGATGGATACCATCAATCGTGTTGGAAAACAAATCAAAGCATCAAAGGCATTTATTGGCGCTGATCTACAACTGGTGGTATTGCCAGAATATTTTTTAACAGGCTTTCCAATGGGAGAAAGCATGGAAGAATGGCGTAAAAAAGCTTGCATTGATATGGAAGGAGATGTATATGATTCCATCAAACAAATTGCCATAGATGCTCAAGTTTATTTCAGTGGCAATGTATACGAGTTAGATCCCCATTTTCCGGAGTTGTATTTTCAAACTTGTTTTATTATAGACCCAGAAGGCGAAATCATATTGCGCTATCGAAGATTAAACAGCATGTATGCCCCAACTCCACATGATGTGTTGAATAAATACATTATGATTTATGGACAGGAGTCTTTGTTTCCCGTTGCAAGAACGCCTATTGGAAATTTAGCATGCATTGCTTCAGAAGAAATTCTATATCCTGAGATTGCGCGTTGTATGGCTATGAATGGAGCTGAAATATTCTTACACAATACTTCTGAAGTAGGATCACTAATGCTCACTCCAAAAAATATAGCTAAACTAGCCCGATCAATCGAAAACATGGCATATGTGATCAGTGCTAATAGTGCTGGTATTAATGGATATGCTATACCAGCAAATTCTACAGATGGCCATTCGCAAATAGTGAATTACGAAGGATTGAAATTATGTGAAGCAGGTTTTGGAGAGAGTATGGTGGCCAATGCAACTATTCATGTAGATGCGTTAAGACAATATAGGAACCGACCAGGAATGGCCAATTATTTATCGCGTCAACGTTTTGAATTATTTGCACCTACTTATAATCAATCAATATATCCAGCAAATAATTTAGCCGAAGATCAACAACCCAATCGATCTCATTTTGTTCAAACTCAGTTGGGAGTGATTGAAGCATTACGACATAAGAAAGTAATTTAGTTATTGGGTAGAGTAAGTTAAACGATGTTAAATGAAAATTAGAAACCCTCGCACTGGGGAAATGGATTATGAGATTCCTGATTATACAACTAATCAAGTAAATCTGATTTGCGATGAATTGCGTCAAAATCAAGCTGAATGGTCAAGCAAGGGGGTGCAGCAAAGAATTGATGTTTTGCAAGCATGGAAAACAGCAGTTACCAAACATGAAATAGCGCTAATTGAAGCACTTACTATTGATACTGGTAGAATTTGGGAAACTAAATTGGAAGTACAAATAGTGGCATCTTCAATTGATAGATGGTGTGGTATTGCTGCTTCATTTTTTACAGAAGAAGTTCAACATTCATCTTCTATTCCATTTATAAAACTGCAACAGAGTTTAGTGCCTTTTGAATTGGTTGGTGTAATATCTCCTTGGAATTTCCCTTTGTTACTTTCATTGATTGATACAATTCCTGCGTTGCTTGCAGGTTGTGCAGTTGTGGTTAAACCCAGCGAAGTAACACCTCGGTTTATTGCTGTGATGCAAAATATCATCAATGAAGTTCCAACACTCAAGAAAGTATTGGCCTATATTCCTGGTGATGGAAAAGTAGGAGCTGATTTAGTGCAGCAAGCAGATTTGATTTGTTTTACAGGGAGCACTACCACCGGAAAAAAAGTGTACGATGCTGCCAGTAAAAAAATGATTCCTGTGTTTTTAGAATTAGGTGGGAAAGACCCTGCAGTAGTATTGGAATCGGCCGATCTTTTATTGGCTGCAAAAGCAATCGCATGGGGAAGTACAGCCAATGCAGGACAAAGTTGTTTAAGTATAGAAAGAATCTATGTTCAGGATAAAGTGTTTGATTCATTCGTTCAATTATTGGTAGAAGAAGCGAATGATCTACTGATTAATGCAGGCAATATTGCTCATGGAGAAATTGGCCCCATCATTTTTGAAAAGCAAGCTGCCATCATTAACGAACATTTAAAAGATGCTTTGGATAAAGGAGCTCAAATTCTAACAGGCAGTACTCAATGCGAAATGATCAATGGTGGATATTATTGCAAGCCTACTGTTTTAATTAATGTTACACATGAAATGAAAATAATGACCGAAGAAACATTTGGTCCTATCATGCCTGTAATGAAATTCGATACAAAAGAAGAGGGGATTGAATTGGCTAACGGAACTATCTATGGATTGAGTGCTGCTGTATTTGCAGGAACTGTTGACGAAGCCATGGAATTTGGAAAACATATTCATGGCGGAGCAATCAGCATCAATGATGCTGCATTAACTGCCATCATGCATGAAGGAGAAAAAAATTCATTTAAAATGAGTGGCATTGGGGGAACAAGAATGGGGCCTTCTGCTATTAAGCGTTTTATGAGGCAGAAAGTATTTATTATTAAAAATCAACCGATTGTAGCACCATGGACGAGCGCGAAGTTTCGCAGTTGATAGTAAATGAGGAGTAGTCGATAGTTATTAGTTATTAAGTTGAAAGAAATAGTTTTTGAATTGATTTAAAGTCAAAATGATGAAAAAGATATTTTTTATAATTGTGGTTTTTGCGTTTTCGAGTGCAGCATTTGCTCAAAAAAAATCTGCATTGATCAATCGCTTTCAGGAATTTATCACTGGCGATTTTGATAATAGCGCACAAGTGATTGCCGAAATTAAAGCCGGTAAACAGATTCACCCTTTGGCTGTTCACGTAAACAGATTAGCTAATGACAAAGTCAAAAATATTCCAACCGGACTGAATGGATTCTTTATAATAGAAGAAAGTTATTATTTAGCCGACGGAAAGCCCATCGACTTAAAACCTTATTTGTTTTTGTTTGAAGAAAAAGTAACGGGTATTGTTCACCTGACCACATTTCAATTAACTGGATTAAAAAAAGAAGAAGTGCGCAACGATAATGCTTCTTTGCAATTTGACTTCAATCAATTACAACCATCGCCTACATTTAAAGGAGCTGATTATACATGGGACGCTAGCGATAAAACTTTTAATACAGTCTCACCCAACGATCTGGGAAATGGCATGAAATTTACGCTAACAGAAAAATTCACCAACAAACAATTAACTGTATTGGAACAAGTAGAGAAAGATGGAAAATTGCTTACTGCTTGGAATACCCCGATACTCTATATCAGAACTAAATAAAATTATTTCAATAACACTTGATTGTTCATACCCATTAAACAGGTATTCATAAATTCAATCATCGTTTCTTTATCTGCTTTGCTGAATTTGGCAAATAGCCGTTTGTTGTATTCGTTTCTTACTTTTTCTATTTTCTCTACCATGCGAATACCTGCATCTGTTAAAGATAAACGCTTTCTTCTTTTATCAAAACTATCTTCTACCTGTGCGACCAATTTTTTCTTGATGAGGATATTTAAAAGATTGGTCACATTGGCCCTGCTAACATTCAATGCTTCTGCCAATTCTTTAGCCATCAAAGGTTTTTCGTGTGGATTGAGTTTAAAATAAAGAATATTAGGATCCTTTACCAATAACAACAAAATAAACCATTGTTGAGTAGTGATGCCAAATTCTTGAGTAATATTATCTCCGTTGCGTTTCCAGGTTTCAGATAATTTGATGATATGAAAAATCACCGAGGCATTGATATTCTTCTTGATCATAATACAAATACATTAAGTTAGTAATACACCTCTCTTGGCTCGTTGATTGATAATATAAGTTGCAACCAAAGAAAAAACAGTTAATACAATCATGAGCTTAAAAGCATTTTCATAACTGCCATTTGCTTTTCGCATTCCGCCTAAAACAGCTACACCAATTGAAGCACAAATGGTATCGATAAAAGACAATAAGCCTAAAATGGTCCCATATGCAGCCCCGCCAAACAGATTAATGATATACAATTGAATCATGGTAAATGTACCACTATAACCCAATCCAAAAACAATGGCGCATGGAATTACAAAATGCTGATCTTTTAAACTCAGGTATAAGAAAATACAACCCAATAACATATTGATTACACTCATCAACATGATTTTCTTTACATCAAATTTGTCACCTAAAAATCCAAATAATAGTTTACCTAATAAACCACATAAGAAAAAAATGCCTTGTAATTTGCCACTTTGTGCAACATCTAAACTTAAATCTACTTGATAGTTACGCTGGTTCTGAATAAATCCACCAATGCAAAACCATAATGCTGCAGTTACCAATGCTACCATATAAAATTCTCTCGAAACCAAAGCTTTCTTCAATAATGCTTTGCTCTCTGCTTTATCAACCTTTGGTTGCCTAGCTATAGTTCCAGGAATACCATCTGCATAGGTATTGAATTTAGATGGGTGACTAAAAACCAATAATGCAGGTACAATGATTAAAATTGAACAAAGTATAAATTGATATTCAGCAGCAGTGTGCCAACCCAAAGTTTTGATCCATTTACCAACTATCGGAGCAAATATGGCTGGGCCTACACTACTGGCCATTAGCAATATTCCTGTTGCAATACCCTTATACTTTACAAACCAATTGTTGATCACATACATACTGGTGAGTAATCCTACCAAACAAAGGAACAGCGGGTAAACAATTACAAAAATCTGGATCATTCCAAAGCTGGTTGCTTTGGATAAAAAATACAACCCACCAGAAACGCCGATGGCTCCAGTAACAATCAATACTTTTGGAGAGAAGCGTTCCAGCAAATTTCCTACAAATGGCAGTGGCAATGCCAATACTAAATAAAGTATTGCTGCAAGTCCTGTTGCTTTAGCAATATCTACATTAAATTCCTTAGCAAATTCAGGTAGATATAAATTGAATGTATTGAGTACAATTCCATTACTGGCCATATACATTAAAAACAAACAGGCCAATACTACCCAGCAATAATATTTTTTCATATTATAATGTTGAAAGTTGTTAAAGTAAGTTAGTAAAATTAATTAACCTAGTTAACTGTTTTTTATTTTAACCCATAATTCCTTTTACTGCACCTCCATCAACGGTGATTGTTTGTCCAGTAATAAATCTGCTCAGGGGACTTAATAACCAAATAGCCAATGATGCAAAATCAGTTGCTTCTCCTAATGCTCCCACTGGTATTTGTTGAATCGCTGTAGCCTTTACCTCTTCAAAAGGAATGCCTGTTTGCTCCGATTTCTTTTTATATATCCGATCAATTGCGGGTGTATTGTGCGAACCTGGTCCTATAATATTCAATGTAACACCCGATTTGGCAATTTCCTGGGATAATGTTTTTACCATGCCTACAACCGCCACTCGTAATGAATTACTCAAAACCAAGTTTTCCAAAGGTTGTTTAACAGTAGAGCTTTCAATAAATAAGATCCTTCCATATCTATGTTTCATCATTGCAGGAACAAAAGCTTGTGTTAAAGCAACTTTCCAGCGCAGTAGTGTCTGATATGCGTTGTCCCAATCTTCTAGCGTAGTTTCCATCACTGTTTTTGCAGGAGGGCCACCAGCGTTTACCAAAATGCCATGTACCTGACGATTACCTACTTTATTAATTAATGATTGCAATATTTCAGGTTTAGATAAATCGCCAGCTACTATTTCCACTTGCTTGGGTGTAACGGATTGTAATGCCAATAATTTTTCTTCCCCTCTAGCAATGGCAATAATATTTGCTCCTTCAGCAATCAGTGCTTCTGCAATGGCTTTTCCAAATCCAGAAGTTGCGCCGCCTACAATAAAAAGTTGATTGTTAATTTCTAAGTTCATGGTTTGAATGTGTAAACGGTTCTGAATTAATATGGTCGATGTAAGTATTGTCCTTTGGCTTCTCCAACAATTGCTCCATTTTCATAAATTAAATTTCCTCTTAAGAATGTAGCAGTTACAGGACCTTTGAAAGTATGTCCTTCAAAAACACTGTATCCTTGTGTACTTGGAGAATCTCCTGAATTAACGGTAAACGATTTATCAGGATCAATTAAAACAATGTCTCCATCAAAACCTTCTGCAATATCACCTTTGTGCTGTAATCCAAAACGTTGAGCAGGGTTCCAACAAAGCAGCTCAGCCATTCTGTTTACACTCAATCCTCTTTTTGTTCCTTCTGTATATAATCCACTCAATAAAAATTCTGAACCACCAAAGCCACTTTTGGCTAACCAAACATTTTCTTTTTCGTGAGCATCTGTTTTAAATTCTGCTTTACAACATGCGTGATCACTGCATACCCAATCAATATTTCCTGCCATTACGTGTTCCCATAAATATTCTACATCTTCCCTGCTTCTGATGGGAGGATTAACTTTTGCGTGTAAACCACATTCGCAATCATAATCCAGTATCAAGTGTGCTAATGTTACTTCTCTTCTAAAATTGATATGAGGAAAAACCTGTTGCATCATTAAAGCAGCATCCACCGCTTTAGCTGATGTAAGATGCAATAAGTTGATATTGGCACATGAAGTTTCGTGTGCTAGATAGGATGCAATAAAAATAGCTAAGCCTTCGCTATGGGGTGGCCTGGCTGCAGAATACGCTCTTAGACCTTGCAACTTTCCTTCTTTTTGAACGATATTGGTATAAGCCCTCATGATCTCTGCAGTTTCGCAATGCAAGCCTAAACTGATTGAATTGGCTTTTTCTGGGAAACGATCCATTGCTTTTTTAACTCCTCGCATAATGAATTCAAAATGCGCATAGTCATAATATTCTCCATCCGGGGTCATTAAAAAATCCTTTTGTGAATTGCTTGTTCCATGCAAACCATAATTGCCATAGAACATAAAAATTTTAAAACTGGTAACCCCAAATTTTTCAACCAATAATTCTATTTCATCAATATGGCTGTATTGTATAGGAGCAATATGATAAGTATAATCAACAAAAAATCTCCCTTTAGAAATTGTCAATACTTCAGGATAAAATTCAGCGTAAGGCCCTGTTTTATTTAAATAATATTTCCCCGTTCTTATATAATTCAAAGAAGAAGTTACGCCCCCCATTGCAGCTGCTTTACTTTCTGTAACTGCATCTTCTTCTAATGGATTATAAATACCTGTATGCATATGGGCATCAGTGATTCCTGGAAATGCCAATTGTTTTTTGCCATCATATACTTGTGCTGCTTCTGCTTCAGCAATGCCTGAAGCAACTTTTACAATTTTCCCATCTTTGATGGCAATTGATGCATCTATAGTTCCTGATTCATTAGGACGAACTATCTGAACATTTTTAATCAACAAATCATACATAGTCAATCAATTTTTACTTTATATTTTATTTGCGTGTCTGCTTACTAATTTCCAGCCTTTCTTTTTTTCTACATACACTTCCGTATACATTAATTGCAACTCAATTGGTTTTCCATCCATTACAACATTGAATGTTCCCTTGCCTGTAACTATGCCTGT
Organism: Sphingobacteriia bacterium; assembly: GCA_037129425.1. Classification (GTDB taxonomy): domain Bacteria; phylum Bacteroidota; class Bacteroidia; order Chitinophagales; family Chitinophagaceae; genus Sediminibacterium. The sequence continues at coordinate 76,969 of JBAXUV010000008.1, read as the reverse complement.
ACCTTTAAAAATTCTCGCTTTTGATTCTGTAACTTTTACTCCTAAATAATTGAGTTTACCTGATTTTAAATCGGCAATGATTTCATCCTTCGATTCTGTCCATCCATTTGAATGGATATAAACCAAACTTTCATCCAACACCGATTTTAATGAATCGTATTGTTTTTTTACGAGCCATTCAAATTTCGATTCGTGTAATTGCAATATTGTTTTTTCTTTTGCTGCGTTCTCACTTTGACTCTTTTCATTTTGAGCAACTAAGCTAAAAGTCAAACACATTAAAAATGTAATGGTTAATAATTTTTTCATAATGCGATTATATTTTGGTGATTGAATTGTTCAATTTCTCCTTCGGAATATCCTAAGCTTATTAAAATAGCTTTGGTATGTTCTCCAATTGTAGGCGGATTCATTCTCAATGCAATATCTGCTCCTTCATATTCAATTGGCGTTTTGGGCAATTTAGTAATGGTGCCATCTGGAAGTGTAGTAGTCAACAAACTATTGCCTTCATTTAATTGAATATCATCAAATAAGTCTTCTGGTTTTGCAATAGGAGCAAATGTGATTCCTGCTTTTTCGCATCGATCCATTATTTCTTGCTTGGTATAATTCAACAATAATGATTTTACTGCTGGTATAAACCATTCTCTATTGTCTATTCTTAAATTATTAGTTTGTAAACGCAGATCATTTTTCCAATCTAATTTTTCAAAAACTTCACAAAAACGTTCCCAATGTTTTTCGCTGATGATCCCAACAAAAACCTGGTCATTGTCTTTGGTATCAAAAATTTGGTAAATACTCCAGGCGCTAACACGAGCTGGCATTGGCGGAACAGGCGTTTTGGTAATAGCCCCATATGCCATATGTTGCCCCATTAAAAATGCAGTGGTTTCAAATAAACTGGCTTTCACTTCTTTGCCCATTCCCGTTTTTTCTCTTTCGTATAAAGCCATGATAATACCAATATATCCAAACATTCCTCCAGTGATATCTATTATTGAAGTCCCTGCACGCAAAGGGTCTCCTGGTCTTCCGGTCATATATGCCAGGCCTCCCATCATTTGCACTACTTCATCCATGGCATGTCTTTTTTCATATGGCCCTGAAGCAAAACCTTTTAATGAACAATAAATCAATTTAGCATTGATTGATTTTAAATGATTGTATCCATAGCCTAATCTTTCCATTGTACCTGGTCCAAAATTCTCTACTACTATATCGGCAGTGCCCACCAATTGCTCAATGATTTTTTTTCCTTCTGCCGATTTTAAATCAATGGCAAGGCTTTTTTTATTTCTACTATAAAATGGAAAATACCCAGTTCCAAACCCTTTGAGTCTCCGCGTTTCATCTCCTTGCGGAGGTTCAATATGAATTACTTCAGCACCCATATCAGCCAATAATAAGCCAGTTGTTGGGCCCATCACTGCATGAGTGAATTCTAATACACGTATATTTTCTAGAGGCAAACTCATTCGAGTATATAATCTTTGTGTTTTAATAAATAATTTACCAATCCGCCTTCTTTCATAATATCCAACATTACTTTTGGCAATTTAGTAGCGTTGTATTTTTTTTGTTGAGTGAGGTTATTCACTATTCCATTTAATAAATCTATTTCCAAAAGATCGCCATTTTGAATATCGTGATCAGGAATTTCTAAAACAGGTAATCCAATATTGATGGCATTGCGAAAAAAAATACGAGCAAAATAATTGGCTATCACCACCGAAACACCAGCAGCTTTTAATGCAATGGGGGCTTGCTCTCTAGAAGAACCGCAGCCAAAATTATCTCCAGCAACAATCATATCGCCCTTTTTAAATTTTTGATGAAAGGCAGGATCTAAATCTTCCATCACATGTTGCGCCAAAGAAGTAATATCCAATGTTTTGGTATACTTGCCCGGAATAATTCGGTCGGTGTCTATATTGTGTCCGTATACATGAGCGAATGGCATACTATATATTAGTTATTGGTTATTGGTTCTGCGATTTCGCCTTTCAATGCACTCATTGCAACTGTTGCAGGGCTTGCTAAATAAATTTGCGCATTCGGGTTTCCCATTCTTCCTTTGAAATTTCTGTTGGCTGCACTAATCACAATTTCTCCATCGCCCGGTACTCCTTCATGACTACCTACACATGGCCCACATCCACTATTTATAATGGTCGCACCAGCTTCAATTAGAGTTTGAATAGTTCCATCTTTTAATGCATCAATCAATACTTGTCTGCTTGCTGGAGCAATTACCATTCTTACTCCTGGTGAAATTTGTTTTCCTTTTAGAATGGAAGCTGCTATTTGTAAATCATCTAATCGTCCATTGGTACAAGTACCAATAAACGCATAAGTGATTCTTGTGCCAATATATTTTTTTACATCATGTACATCATCAGGAGAATTAGGGATGGCAATTTTTGGTTGAATGGCTGAAGCATCAATTTCTATAACCCTGCAATAACTTGCATCTGCATCTGCAAAAGTTGGAGTGAATGCATAGGGGAGTTCTAATCCTTCAGGGGAAACAATTCCAGTTTTAGCACCCATCTCAGCCACCATATTGCAAAGCACCATTCTTTGTGACAAGGTTAAAGCAGCAACAGCTTCGCCATGGTATTCAACAGACTGATAAGTAGCACCACTAATGGTCAATTGCTTCACTACTTCCAAAACCAAATCTTTTGCGGAAACGCCTGGCTGTAATTTTTTTCCATGAAATACCACTTTAATACTCTGCGGTACTTTCAACCAGATTTTTCCAGTGAGCATTACTGCAGCTAAATCGGTGCTTCCAACTCCACAGGCAAAAGCATTCAATGCACCATACGTTGGGGTATGACTATCCGCTCCCATAAATACATCACCAGGTTGCACTTTTTGATGATCTACCATCACCTGATGACAAATGCCACTACCAATATCATACAAAGATGAGCCTTGTTCTTTTGCAAAATTGCGCATCAGCATATGTAAATTAGCAATGCGCTCATTAGGTGCTGGTGCTGCATGATCTATGATCAGGTGTACTTTATTTTTATTGAATAATTGAGTACCCCCCATTTCTTTGAAAGCCTTTAATGCCAATGGTGCTGTAGTATCTGTTGCCATACATCCATCCACAGGAACTATACATAACTCTCCCGCAAATACTGCCTTGCCTGCATGCTTGGATAATATTTTTTCTGCAATGGTTTGACCCATATTCTAATTCATTTTTATGTCTGAACGATTCATGAGTTTATACAATAAGCCGGGCAATTCTTTTCCGAATAATTTTTCGAAATCGGCACTGATACCAGCCACTTTATTGATATCAATACCGGTATCATAATTCATTTGATGCAAAAGATGAACCGCATCTTCTGTTGCAATATTACCTGTTGCTCCCTGTATAAAAGGGCATCCTCCTAAGCCTCCGAAAGCTGTATCAAATTGAAAGACCCCTGCTTCAATCGCAGCAATCATATTGGCATATCCTTTATTTTCGGTATTGTGTAAATGAAGTGCAATCGGTGTATTGCCGCTAAATGTTTTGATCTGTTGCATCATCGATTTAATTTGAAAAGGATTTCCCATACCAGTAGAATCTGCCAAAGCTATTTCGGGCACACCACAATCTAAATGATGTTGGGTTAAGTCATAAACAACCTGAGGACCAATATTTCCTTCGTATCTACAACCAAAAGCACATTGAATTCCCCCTCTCACCGTAATACCCTCGCTTTGGGCTAGTTGAACCATTTCTTTGAACTCCAATTTAGCAGCTTCAATGGTTTTATTGGCATTTTTAATACTATGAGTATTGCTTGCCGAAAGAGAAATGGCCAAATGTTTAAGCCCCACTTTAATGGCTCTTTCTACTCCTTTCAAATTTAAAACCAGTCCGCTGAAAATCACTGACTTATTTGTTGGTAATCCTCTACAAATAATCTCAGCATCGGCCATTTGAGGCACTAATTTTGGGTTCACAAAACTCGCCACCTGTATGCGTTTGACACCAGCATCTATCAATTGATTGATGTATAACAATTTTCTTTCCGGTTCAACGTTTAACGGAATGGTTTGCATTCCGTCGCGAAGGCCTTGTTCTTCAATAATGATGTGTTGCTGACTCATATAGATAGTTAATGAAGTTAACTATTTTTTGTAGATTTAAAAACTAAAATCACTGTCTTGAGGAAATACCTATTGCTAATTTGTATTACTTGCTTTCTCAAAAGCATTGTAGCACAAATTCCTGTATACGTCAAAGACATTACCGACCCCGAATCTAAAGCTTCTGATGCGCTTTGTAGCCCTTTGCATACCGTCACTATTTGCACTGCTAATTTAGATAGTGTAAAACTCTTTTATGTAAAAGGAATGGGTATGACCCTTGTTGGTCCAATAGAGCTCACCAAGAAAGAAAGGCAACAACAAATAGAGATTTGGGATTTACCTGGTTCACTCGATTATAAATTATACTACTTACATCGCCCTAATGTTCCTGAAAACATCAAATTAAGGGTATTGGTATTGGGTAATAAATCTCCATTGATACATAAATCCTATAATAGCAGAGAAATGGGGCCTTTTACTTTGGGATTCCCCAATGCAGATGAAGAACGATTAGATTCAATAATTCATGAATTGGGTTTTTCGTCGATGGCGCCTTTACAAGCAGCAATGCTTACAAAACCCGACGGTTCAAAATATAAATACCTTGAAACTATTTATAAAGCCCCGGATTTTATTCATGCAGTTGGTATTGAGAGAGGAAATGGAATGCCTCAATTATCGGCTTATGATCCGATCAGTTTAATCGGTGGGCCTGGATATGCTGCACAAGTGGTTACTGGAATTAGCAAGCAAGTGATAAAATTTTATACCGAAGTATTGGGTATGGAAATCAGAAAAGACACTGAATGGAAAACAGGGGATGGTTCTGCTTTAGGTATGGAACCCAATATTCCTTTTCGATTTACCATTGTTTATGCAAAAGGAGCAAAAAGCGGTCATTTATTGTTTTTAGATTTTAAAGACAATAAGCGTATCAGCCCCAATGCCGCTCCCAGATTGCCTAACAGAGGAATTGGGATGTTTAGTTTCGAAACCAAAAATATTCGTTCGGTATATAATAAAGCTAAAGATGCCGGTGTAAAAATAATTGTTAAGCCAACCGATTACAAAGATCCTTGGATTGGTTCATGCAGGGTTATGACATTATTTGCCCCCAATGGTTTGATGATTGAAGTGTTTCAGAAGAAGTAAAAAAGGCAATTACTATGCGCCTTCTTCGGTTGCAGGAGCAACATTTTTAATTAATAATTGAAATTTTGTGTTTAAAGACACAGTGTATTCTCCACCGTCTAAAAATTCTTTAGTGGCTTTATCTTCTAACATTACTGCAGCAAGATCCGAAGCGAGTGCCGAACTGCTGATTAAATTACTCACTCTGCCTTTGGTAAACTCAATAGTGAATTTGTAGCCTGCTTTTCTTCCAGACCCCATTCTTTCAAAATCTATTCTATTGAGGTCCAGTACCTGGCCTTCTTGCTTGGTACGCTTCAATAAAATTCGAATAATGGGTAAGTATTTTGTCCAGATTTGGGCGTACATGTACAGTAGTAGTTTAATTGTTAATCCGGTGAAGTTCCGAAAAAAATTGCCTATTTCCGAATTTGGTTTATAAAAGTCTTGAATCCGGCTATCTTCGCAACACTATGAATGATTTATCTACCGTATTGATAAAATCGCTGATTGTACACCAGGCGGGCAATGCAGCGCAAGGAGGCCGACTTTTTTTGTCTGAAAAAACCGGGGAAACCAATCAAAATGATTTAGAAGCCGCTTTGATTCAATACCTGCTAAAACCCCTAAATGAGGCGGAACAGTTCCGCTTTGATACGGAAGATAACCTTGTTTTTACTGCCATTGATGCCATTTTTGAGGATGCTGGCCTATTTGAAGCAAAAACCAAACTGCTGGCTGAGCATTTTCACTTGAAATCGAGCAGTGTTTTTGCCAAATCGGGCCAGTTGTGCTTTATATATTTCCAACAAATACCATTTGCCGATCAATTTTTAGACGGTATTGGAATTTTTCATAGCGCCACTAAAGAAAACTACCTCAAAATTGCCCAATCTACTTCAGCAATCAATATGCTATTAGAGGAAGGCATTGATTTAAAGAAACCCGAAAAAGGGGTGCTGATTCTGAAAAAAGAAAAAGAGCTAGGCTATTTAGCATATGCCATTGAATCTGCATCGAGCAAACAAGCCGATGCTGATTTCTGGAAGAAAATGTTTTTAAAAATTTCTCCTATTGAAAATAGTTATCATCACACCAACGCAGCATTAGGCATGTGTAAACTATTCATCAGTAATGAATTGAATGAACAATTTGAAACTACTAAATCCGATCAGATAGATATGTTGCAACGCAGCATGGATTATTTTAAAACCCATGATCAATTTGAACTAAACGAGTTCAATAAAGAAGTGTTGCATCATCCGGAAGTAATTGATTGTTTTGCCCAATACAAACAACAATACGAAGTAGCAAAACAAGTAAATATTGAGGACAATTTTGATATTAATTTACATGCTGTACAAAAACAACAACGTTTTTTTAAAAGCATTTTAAAGCTCGATAAAAATTTTCATGTGTATATACATGGCCGCAAAGACTTGATAGAAAAGGGTTACGACGAAAGAACAGGCAAACATTATTACAAATTATTTTTCGATGAAGAAAAATAATTACAAAGCGTCCAGTTCTCTTTGATAATCGTATTGGAGGTCTTCGTGTAATGTGGCGAGTACCGTTTTTATTTTTTTGATTTGCTGTTGGTATAAATTATTGAGTGCGGTACTTTTTTTAAATGGAATTCCGTGAGACGCTAAGCTTGTAACAAAATGAAGTAAAATGGCTACTTCTGCCTGCTTCGATCCTGTATATCGAATATGCTTATTAGCAATTCGTAAAATCTTTCTGATTGTTTTTTTAGCAAAATACAAATTGGTGCCTGGCTCTAATTCCCCAAAAGTCTCATCGATGGCAACCTTTACTTCCTCTATATATCCTTCCTCGTTATGTGCTTCAAATAATAAATAGGTTAGCAGTTCTTTGTTCTCTTTTTTGAATTTGGAGAGCCGCAAACAAAGGTCTACCAGCAATTTATCGGGGCTTGCCAGTAATTCTTGTTTGATTTCATGTACCGTTGCAGTTTTCATATCAGCAAGTTAGGCTTTCATTTAAAAATTGTGTACTTTGTATACTGTCTAAAATAAATAAACGATTATGACTAGCCGCCGATCTTTTTTACAGAAAACTGCTTTAGCAGCAGCAGCAACTGCATTGTCTCCAGCCTTTTTACAAGCAGCAGCTAAGAAAAAATACCTGATAGGAATACAATTGTATTCTGTTAGAGCAGATATGAAAGCTGATCCGTTGGGAACGCTAAAAGCCTTAGCAGAAATGGGTTATGAGCATGTAGAACATGCCAATTATGTGGATCGAAAATTCTATGGGTATACTGCTAAAGAATTCAAGAAAATATTAAAAGACCTTGGACTCAGTATGCCAAGCGGACACACAGTGATGGGTCCAAGTCATTGGGATGCTACCAAAAAAGATTTCTCTGATAGTTGGAAATATACGGTAGAAGATGCTGCCATACTTGGGCAGGAGTTTGTAATAAGTCCATGGTTAGATGAAAGTTTGAGAAAGACCAAAGATGATATGCTGCGTTATATGGAAGTGTTTAATAAGTCAGGTGAACTTTGTAAAAAATCCGGAATGCGTTTTGGTTATCATAACCACAATTTTGAATTTACACAAATGATGGGAACCGAAACGGTCTATGAAATCATTTTAAAAAATACCGACCCTAATTTAGTTACCCAACAATTGGATTTTGGCAATCTATACGAAACCAAGGCCGATGCAATGGCCATCATCAAAAACAATCCTGGAAGATTTGTTTCCTTGCATGTGAAAGATGAAGTAATTAATGCTAAAGGATCTGCATGGGAAAGTACTGTTCTTGGAAAAGGTGAACAAGTAGTAAAAGAATTGGTAGCAGAAGGTTTAAAAACAGGTGGAACCAAGCACTTAATTATTGAACAAGAAGCTTATCAAGGAATTGCTCCATTGGAATGTGTTAAACAAGATTTAGCAGTGATGAAGGGTTGGGGTTATTAATTTTTAATAAAATGATCATATGAAAGCATTATTATTTTTTGCATTGTTGCCACTAGGAGTATTTGCGCAAACATTTAGTGCAAATGAAATTTCCCGATGGGAGGCACAAACCAAACAAGTAACCATTATCAGAGATATATATGGTGTACCACATATCTATGGTAAAACAGATGCAGATGCGGTATTCGGTTTGATGTATACACAATGCGAAGAAAATTTTGAAAGGTTAGAACGTAATTATCTCGAAATGTTAGGAAGAAGAGCCGAGATGGAAGGAGAGAAAGTATTGTACAATGATTTATTGATGCGCTTAATAGCTGATAGTAATGATGCGAAAAAAGATTTTCTCAAAAGCCCTAGTTGGCTAAAAAAATTATTGATTGCCCATGCAGATGGTATCAATTATTATTTATTCAAACATCCTGAAGTACATCCAGTAGTGTTGAAAAGATTTGAACCATGGTTTCATTTGATGTATACCGATGGTTCGGTTTCTGCAACCAGTACCGGTGGGGCAAGTGTTGAAGAGATCAAACAGTTTTATCAAAACCCAATTGCAAATACAACGGCATCTAATAATGCCAGTTCTATTTCCATCAATAAAGATATTGAAGACAGAGGCTCCAATGGATTTGCCATTGCACCTTCTAAAAGCGCTTCTAAAAACGCCATGCTTTACATCAACCCACATGTACCTTTTTATTTTAGAAATGAAGCACAAATGGTGAGTGAAGAAGGATTGAATGCATATGGTGCATCTACCTGGGGTCAACTTTTTATTTACCAGGGTTTCAATGAACATTGTGGATGGATGCACACTTCGGGTTATACTGATGTTGCTGATCTGTATGAAGAAAAAGTAACTCCCACCAAAAATGGATGGTCTTATGAATATGAAAACAAACAACGATCAGTAAAAACAAAAACCATTACTATTCAATATAAAAAAGACGGGCAATTGCTCTCTAAAACCTTTACAGGGTTTTATACCCATCATGGTCCTGTTGTTGCAAAAAGAAATGGTAAATGGTTGAGTTTAAAAGAATACAATCGTTCTCTAAGAGCCCTGGTTCAATCATGGACAACTACAAAAGCAAATAATCTTGCAGAATACACCAAAGCTATGGAAGGGCTTTCAAATACAACTAATAATACGGTGTATGCCGACGATAAAGGCAATATCGCTTATTGGCATGGCAATTTTGTTCCAAAGAGGGATACTTCATTTAATTGGCAATTACCAGTAGATGGCACAATTGCTGCTACTGAGTGGAAAGGAATACATGCTTTATCGCAAACGGTTCATGTGATCAATCCTGCAACTGGATGGATTCAAAATTGTAACGCAACACCTTTTACTAGTTCAGGAGAAAGTAGCCCTGATAAAAATGCTTACCCCAAATACATGGCGCCCGATGGGCAAAACGCTCGTGGTTTAAACGCTATCCGATTATTAAAGGACAAACAAAATATCAGTTTGGACGGACTCATCGAAATTGGATACAACCGCTACTTAACTGCTTTCGATATTTTATTGCCTTCCTTATTTAAGGCGTATGATTTATTGGAAGAAGCCGATTCTAATAAGGTCAAATTAAAAAAGCCGATTGAAATTTTAAAAGCATGGAACAAAGTTTCGGATACTACTTCTATTGCAACCACTTTGGGAGTTGATTGGGCTGCAAAAATGAATACCCTTTTACCACCTGCTGCTACAAGAGAAGAAGGAACAGAAATTATAGGAAGATTAACGAAAGCTGCAGCAACTGATGGCAAACAACAATTGCAATTATTAAGTGGTGTTATAGACAACTTAAATAAAATCTATGGATTTTGGGAAGTACCGTGGGGAACCATTAATCGCTATCAACGATTAACAGGTAAATTCGACGAGGAATACAATGATACCAAAAGAAGTTTAGCAGTTGCATTAACCACTTCTAAATTAGGCTCATTGCCTGCATTCGAAAGCCGTAGTTTTAATGGAACCAAGGGCAGGTATGGTTTCTCAGGGAATAGTTTTATTGCAGCCGTTGAATTTGGTCCGCGCTTAAAAGCCAAGAGTATTGTTACTGGCGGGCAAAGCAATAATCCTGCATCCAATCATTTTACTGATCAGGCCCCAGGATTTATTAATGGAAATTTTAAAGAAATATTTTTCTACAAAGAAGATGTGCTGAAAAATAAAGAAAAGATTTACAGACCGGGTGAATAGTTATGCAATGCTATAACTCATACCACCATCTTTTTCATCTTTTAATTGAACGCCTAAGGCAGCCAGTTCATTTCTGATTTTATCAGATGTAACAAAATCTTTTCTGCTTTTGGCTTCTTTGCGAATATTGATCAGCAATTGAATTACACCTTCCAGTTTATCGTTATTGTCGGCCTTGCTGTTTTGTAGCCCGAAAATATCTACAATGAAAGCGTTCATTTGTTTTTTTAACAATGCGATAGTAGTGGAACTCAATGCATTGGCAGCAATATGTTTATCCTTTATTGAATTGATAACAGGGACTAATTCAAACATACTCGCAACTACTTTAGCAGTGTTTAAATCGTCATTCATAAATTCATCAAACTCTTGAATGAGTTTGTTTACTTTTTCATCGAGAGCGATGTCAACAGCAGCTCCAGCAGCACCTAAATCATTTTGTTGCATCAGCCATTCGAATGCATCCATTAATCTGCGCAATGCTTTTTCACTTGCTTGCAAAGCATCGTTTCCAAAATCAAGTGTACTTCTATATTGAGATTGAAGTATAAAAAACCGAACTGTAGATGGAGCGTATGCTTGTTCTAAAATTGGATGTGTTCCTGTAAATAGTTCGCTGAGTTTAATAACGTTATTATAACTCTTGCCCATTTTTTTACCATTGATGGTAATCATGTTATTGTGTAACCAATAACGCGCAGGCATTTTATGATTGCATACAGTGCTTTGTGCTATCTCACATTCATGGTGTGGAAATTGTAAATCCATTCCGCCGCCATGTATATCAAACTCATCTCCTAAATATTTAGTACTCATAGCAGAACATTCAATATGCCATCCTGGGAAACCTTCTCCCCATGGACTTTGCCAGCGCATGATGTGTTCTGCAGGGGCTTTTTTCCAAAGCGCAAAATCATTTTTATTTTGTTTCTCGTCTTGGTTATCTAGTTCACGAGTACTTTCTATTTGATCTTCTACAATTCTTCCACTTAAAATTCCATAAGGCTGGCCTTTTGCAGAAAAATCGATATTGTATTTTTCTACATTAAAATAAACCGACCCATTGGCTTCATAAGCATATCCATCTGCAATGATTTTTTTGATCATTTCAATTTGTTCCACAATATGTCCTGTTGCGGTGGGTTCGATGCTTGGAGGTAGATTATTGAATTGGTTCATGGCCCAATGGTAAAGATTGGTGTATTTCTGTACCAATTCCATCGGTTCCAATTTCTCTAAAATAGCTTTTGTACTAATTTTATCTTCTGCTTCTCTTCCTTCTTCCTCAAAATGTCCTGCATCGGTAATATTTCTTACATAACGCACTTTATAGCCCAAATGCAGAAGATATCTATACAATACATCAAATGTAATAAAGGGCCTTGCATGCCCTAAATGACTTTCTCCACTCACTGTTGGGCCGCAAACATACATGCCTACATAAGGAGGATTAATAGGTTGAAATACTTCTTTTTGTCTTGTAAGAGAATTATATACTTTAAGTGACATGTACGCGAAAGTATTTTATTTTTTTAAACGAATGTCAGCAAGTAACATAATATGGTCACTTAATGCTTCGTCTACCATATCAAACTGCTTAATTTCAAATTGATTGCCTGCTAAAATATAATCTATTCTTAAAGTAGGAGCCAATGAAATAAAGGTTCTTCCTATCCCAAAATCTTTTTTCAAAAAAGCATCCTGCATATCTCCCCGAATGTTAAAATAGGTATAAGAATTGGGAACATCATTGAAATCACCTGCAATTACAGTTGGGTAAGGGCTCTCTGCAATTGCTTTTTGCACCATATCTGCCTGAACACCTCTTTTTTGGTAAGCTCTTTTCATTTTACTCATTAAACTTTTTGTTGCAGAGAAAGTTTGATCATTGGTTTCTTTGATTTTTTCAATATCATCGTAATCGCCTTTCTTGAATTTGAAAGATTGTAAATGAGTAGTAAAAATTCTTAGTGTATCCGGGCCTTTTACAATATCTACATAAATTAAACTCTCTGCCAATGGAAATTTAATCTTACCTGTATCAATTACTGGATATTTAGAAAAGATGATACAACCCGATTGATAATCACCTGAATTGCCAACATAATCTTTCGAAAAATAATAATAGGGATGGGTTTGCTTAAACAAATCAATATTATTTTCTGAATGAGCCGTATTAAACTCTTGCAAACAAATGACATCAGGATATCGTTGTAAGATAGAGGCAGCTACTTCAATCCGATTTCTTTTTTTGGCCTCGCTATTTTTAGATAGCCCATTGAAACTTTGAATATTCCAATCAACCATTCTAAAAGTATTTTCTGCTTTTCTTTTACTAAAACCCGAATCTCCACTCCAGGCGAAAACGACTGGAATTTGTTTCCATCCAATACATAAGGCAATTAAAGAAAGCAGGGCCCATTTTGGCCGGCTGATTAACCAAAATAAAATAAACAAAATCAATACCAATATAAGGTAAGGAGTTATCAACGAAAAGAAACCATGTAACCAAAAACGAGTGGGATTAATATAGGGCGATAATGCTGCAATCAAAAAAATCATTGCCAATACAATATTGATTGAAATGATGATTGATTTAGTAGTTCTTCTTAACCAGCTTTTAGCCATGGTTAAAAATACCAAAAAAACAGTTTGATAGTTACTTGTAAACTAAATTGGGGAAATGATTTTAGTCCTCATCATTACTGGCTCGTTGAAGAAATGCTTTTTCTTCGTCAGTTAAAAAAGAGTAGCCGTGTAGATTGATTTTATCGAGAATTTCATCTAATCGCTGTTGGGTAATATGAGCAATTTTTTCGTAGGGCTTTCTATTATTCCTATAGAAATGTTTTTCAGCATGCTTTTTTTGTTGATGCTTTTTTTCTGGACTAAACAAGTCGTCTAGCCAATGTACCAACTGAATCATCCATGCACCCCAATCAGATCCTTTATGTAAGGCTTTCACAAACAAGAAACCCATTGCTCCACCAGCCAAATGAGCGGCAGCAATTCCTGCATTACCACTTGCCAGTGATGCAAAATCTATTGCAACAAAAATCAATGTGAGTACCCACAAAGGAATACCACCATTAATCAAGGGGAAAATTCTGTAGTCTGGCGCTAAAGTGGTTGTTGCCACTGCTACGGCCATAACAGCTGCTCCTCCTCCTAATAAAGGAGCTGTGGTAGCAATATTTCTTTCCATGGCAGGAAATAGGTTGTTCATTAACAAAAAAGCTAATGCCCCTACAAATCCACCATATAGATAGATCGGAATTAATTTATTATTGCCCGCTAAATCTTGTAAAACATACCCAAAGGCCCATAACCACATGCAAGTAGACAATAAATGCCAGATACTGTAATGGGTAAACATATGGGTAAGAATGGTCCATGGTTTTGCCAATAAAGATGCAGGAATGGCGGGCATGGTAAACCAGTCAAGTATCTGTTTATAGAAGAATTCAATCGGAATATCAGAAAGGAAATAAACAATTTTTACAAAGTTGATCAATACAAATACCAAAGTATTGATGGCAAACAGCATCACCAATGCATTGTTGTCTTGACCCAATAATATCTTCTTCGTTGATTTGTAAGAATCTGTAGACATACTAATACAACGTTTTTTTATTGGTTTTGTTCCAAGTAAGTACAATGATTAACCCAACAATGGCTCCTCCTACATGGGCCCAGCGAGCCACATTGTCTCCAGCTGTATTTCTTACGGCAAAAATTAATTCGTAGGCAAAATACATTAACCCAATCCATTTGGCTTTAACCGGAATTAAGAAATAGACATATATATAGGTGTTAGGAAATAAGTAAACAAATGCAGCCAATACCCCAAAAACCGCACCGCTGGCTCCAATAGTTGCCGTATTGATATTGCGTTCGTAATAGTTTTTTAATAATTCAAACATCTGCGCACTAGAAGCAGTATCGTCTGGATTCATTTTTAAATTGTCAATTACCGCTTGGTGCTCTGTAAACAGAATATTGTATTTATCTATGAAACGGATCATGGCATTATTAAATGCAGCACCTCCCGAATCTTGCAATCGAGCAATTGCTTCAAAGCTATTGGTCAATGGAATAAATTCATAGCTCAAAAACAATAAATGAATCAATGCAGCGCCTAGTCCACAAATCAAATAAAAGGTCAAAAATCGTTTAGGTCCCCATAGGTTTTCCAGTATCGATCCAAACATCCATAAGGCAAACATATTTCCTAAAATATGCCCAAAGTCGCCATGTAAAAACATATGGGTAACCAATTGCCAAGGTCTGAATAATGGGCTCTGCCATCCATGCAATGCAAAAATGGCTTCAAAATCAAAAAACCCATTTGGCCCAGACAAAGTATTTTGAGCCAAAAAAAATAGTCCGTTAATGATCAACAGATTTTTTACAATCGCAGGTAAAATTTCAAATCTACTGGGTCTGAATTCGGTCATCGTATTAAATTAATTTCAGTTGAACTACATTCTCAATATGCAATGTATGTGGAAACATGTCTACTGGTTGAATTTTTGTTACTTGATATTTTTCACTTAATAATCCAAGGTCTCTCGCTTGTGTTGCCGGATTGCAGCTTACATATACAACGGTAGGTGCTGCTATTTCCAGCAATTTTTTGATTAGTTTTTCATGCATTCCAGCCCTCGGTGGATCTGTAATGACCACATCGGCTTTTCCATGTTTTTCAAAAAACGCATCATCGCAAATATCAATTACATCTCCTGCAAAAAATTCGGCATGGTTTACATGATTAATGGCTGCATTTTCTTTTGCATCTTCAATGGCGTCTGCTACCATTTCTACACCAATCAATTTTTTAGCCATCTTACTCACAAATAATCCAATACTGCCCGTACCACAATATAAATCGTAAACAAGTTGACTCCCGTTTAGTTCTGCAAACTCACGGGTTACAGCATATAATTTTTCAGCTTGCTTGGTATTGGTTTGAAAAAAAGATTTAGGGCTGATCTTAAATTGAAGGTCTTCTAACTGCTCCATGATAAAACCTTTGCCAAAATAGGTAATGGGGTTTTGGTCTTGAAGGCTATCGTTTTTCTTGCTATTGATGGTATAAAGCAGGGTAGTTATCTGCGGAAATTCTTTCAATAGTATATCGAGAAGGGCAATGCGATTAGCTTCATCTTCATAGGCAATTACCACATTTACCATTAACTCTCCAATAGTGCTATTGCGAACCAATAAATTCCTGATCCAACCTTCATGTTTTTTAATATCATAAAAAGGAAGGCCACACTCAACCACAAATGATGCAATTCTTTTACGAATAAAATTGGTTGGCTCGGATTGTAAAAAACAAGTATCGATCTCTACCACTTTATCAAAAAATCCACGCACATGAAAACCCGCTGCACCTGGTTGGTTTT
The DNA here is from genome assembly GCA_037129425.1 of Sphingobacteriia bacterium. Lineage (GTDB taxonomy): Bacteria > Bacteroidota > Bacteroidia > Chitinophagales > Chitinophagaceae > Sediminibacterium. The sequence continues at coordinate 61,153 of JBAXUV010000008.1, read as the reverse complement.
CGAAAGAAGCTCCTGCAGCTTTCATTCTGCGAAATTCTTCTGTTGGAATATATTTTCTGGTAGCGAAAGTATATTCCATCTTATTGCGGTATTGTTCTGTAAAATCAGCGCCAATAATGGGTTCGATAGTTGGTAAAGCTACTTTAGCTATTCGCGTAAGGTTATCAGTTACCTGCTTTTGCTTGTAAAACAATTGTTTCTCATAAGGGAGCATTTGCCATTGGCATCCTCCGCAAACACCAAAATGTTCACAAAAGGGGGTGACCCTATCCGATGATAGTTCATGGATATGTATGGTATGCCCTTCGGCCCAGTCAGCCTTGTTTTTAGATAATTGAACATCTACAATATCTCCTGGTACTGCACCTTCAATAAATACCACTTTACCGTCTACTCTCGCCAAAGATTTTCCTTCGGCGGCATAGTCTTGTACCAGAATCTTTTCTAATACTACTGTTTTTCGTTGCTTTCTCACTGGCGCAAAGGTAAGCCCGAATATTTACTTATTTTTATCGTCAATTTAAGTCTATGCGTTTTTTATTGATTCAATGCTGTTTTTTATTGATTACTGTTGCAACATCGGCCCAAAAACCAACAGTGCCAGGGGCCAAAACCACTGGGCCAACCACTAAAGCCTCTGTTCCTGTTGCCAAAACCGCGGAACCAGCTTTAATACCTGGTTCCAAAGCTTCTTCTAATAAGGGTCATTTGATTCCCATCAGTTTAACCCCATTAAAAAACTGCACGGTTTATTTAGGTAGCCATTTTGGAAAAAGCATGACTTTGGTAGATTCCTGTAAGCTGAACGAAAAAAGCATGGGCGTATTTAAAGGAGATAAAAAGCTAACAGGAGGAATCTATTTTGTAGTATCTCCTAATTATACCATTCAATTTGAATTGTTGATGGATGATGTGCAGCAGTTTACCATTAGTGCAGATACGGCTCAGAAAGAAAAATTCATCATAACTGGTTCATTAGATAATGATATTTTTAAACAGTATTCTCAATATTCAACTCAAAAAGGAAGAGAAAGACAACAGTTAGAATTGGAGTATAAAGCTAAACTGAGTAATCCTGCGGACTCGTTGAGATTAAGGAATGCGATTCTTCAATTAGACAATGATGTAGATGCATATAGAAATAATATAGTAAAAAAGTATCCCAAGTCTTTATTGACCATGTTATTCAATACCATGAAAAGGCCTACACCACCTTCAATTCCAATTGTAAAAGGGAAACCTGATTCATTGTATCCTTATCGTTTTGTAAAAGACCATTATTGGGATGAAGTAAGCTTTAATGATGATCGATTATTACGTACTCCGTTTTTCGAATCCAAACTAGATGATTATTATAAATATTATGTTTCACCAGAACCCGACTCAATTATCGCTGAAGTAAAATACATGCTGTTGTCGGCAAGAACTGGGAAAGAAATTTATCCTTATTTACTCACCAAGTTTACCAACAAATACATTAACCCAGAATACATGGGGCAGGATAAAGTGTTTGTGTATATTTTCGAAAACTTTTATGCCAAAGGGGATACTACCATTTTAAATGCAGCATCTCGTAAAACCATTACAGAAAGAGCATATAGCCTGATGGCCAATCAAATTGGATTACCAGCTCCAGCGCTCAATTTAACCGACACAATTGGTAAAAATATTTCCTTGTATTCAGTTGTTGCGCCTTTTACTTTTGTTGCATTTTGGGATCCTAATTGTGGGCATTGTAAAGAAGAAATTCCTCGTTTAGATTCTATGTATATAGCAAAATGGAAAGCAAAAGGGGTTGCTGTATACTCTGTAAATATTTATGAAAATGAAGTGCCGGCCTGGAAAAAATTCATCGCAGAAAAAAATCTTTCTAAAAACTGGGTGCATGTTTTTCAAACTAAAGATGCTAAGCAGGCAGAAGAAAAAGCAGGGATACCTAACTATCGACAACTTTATGATATTTCTAAGACACCTACTATCTATTTGTTAGATAAAGACAAAAGAATTGTAGCTAAACAATTATCATTAGAGCAGTTTGATAAGATCATGGAGGCTAAGCAATAATTGATAGCAATAAAAATTCACTCTTATTTTTTATCTAATTCTTTTCGTAGAGTTTATACTACAAAATTACCGTGATATAACGACAAACGAACGCCTTTCATATATGTATATTGCATTTACATAATATAAAGAGCCCCCACTTTTAATTATAAATTAATTCTACTGTATCTCTACTTGTAGTGATATCAAGTCATTAGTACTAAGTAGAACTTTGATTCATGTTTATAATTAATAAATGCAATGTTGCTAATTGGAGTAATTGAAGACAATGATGATTTAAGAGAAAGTATTACTAGGTACATTTTTAATGAAAATGAGCTTGTTTTAGTTTTTTCTGTGACTTGTATTGAAGATTGGTTAAATTTCAAAAAGAAATCTGTTGTTGTTCCAGATATCATTTTATTAGATATCAAACTACCTGGTATCTCAGGAGTAGATGGAATATTACTAATCAAGCAGTTTTATAAATCCAGTAAAATAATTATCATTTCTGGACTAAATGATCCAAAGATTATTTGGGATTCTATGTTGAATGGAGCAAATGGGTTTTTAGTAAAACCATTCAGAATGCTTGAAGTAAAAGAAAAAATTCAAATCATTACTGAAGGAGGAACCTATTTAGATCCAACCTTATTGAGTAAAGTTATAGAAAGAGAGCAAAGAAATGTTTATGAAACTGAGGTGAATAGATTAATCAAAATGGGCTTTACTAAAAGAGAATTGCAATTAGCTGAATTATTAATCAAAGGATATAGTTATAAAGATATTGCAGCAATCTTGAGCATTAGTTATACTACAGTAAATTCTCACATTAAACATATTTACAGCAAAACGAATGTAAACTCAAAATCTGCATTTATTGCGCAGTTATTAAACGAACAAAAAACTGTATTCTAAGTGGAAACAACTCAGTTCAGCAATTTTACTTTATTAATCACTGATGACGATTACATCAATCGTATTGTAATACAAAGAGTGCTCAAAGATATATCTATGAAAATTGAAACTGCTGAAAATGGATTATTAGCTATTCAATATATTAATGCGCATTTGGAAGATAAAATCATTCTTTTATTAGACATTAATATGCCGGAAATGAATGGGTATGAAGTGATTGAATTATTGCGAAATGATAAGCAGAAGTATAAAAATATTAAAACAATCATAGTAAGTGCTAGTAATTATGAGGAAGTGGTTGAAAAAAACTTTCACAAAGATGTTTTTGGATTTTTAAGTAAACCTGTTGATAAAAATACTTTGACAGAGAGTATTTTATCAGCTACAAAATAAATTGTATAAAATGATTTCCTTAAAAAAAGATCATTTAATTCATGCCTTAAATAATATTGGTAAAGCTATTTTGTTTGAAAACAATCTAAGGGAAATTACTTTCATCAACCAGTTTTTTTGCGACCTTTTTAGTATCGAAAATTCTCCTAAAAGTTTAATAGGTACATCATCCATTTTCTTGGATAAACTCTTAGAAAATATGGTTATAGATAAATCAGCAATTAAGGGTAATTTATCTCAAATAAACGATACCTCTTATATAAGTGCATCCGACCAAATACTTTTAAATAATGGCAAAGTACTAATTCGGGAGTATTTTCCTATGATTGAAAATGGACAATTAGCCGGTAAACTCTGGTTGTATTCTGTAGAAAATTTATCGGCTCTGGAGAATGCCTCTCACCAGTTCAACACTATTTATCACCAGTTATTAAATAATATTCCTTCAGATGTTGCCTTATTTGATTTATCACATCGATATGTTTTTCTAAATAAACATTGTGTAAAAGATGACCATACGCGCAACTGGTTAATTGGGAAAGACGATTTTGATTATTGCCGATATAAAAATAAATCCTTTGAATTAGCTGAATCGAGAAGAAGTTACTTTAATGAAGCATTTAAAACTGGAAAGAATGTTCAGTTTGAAGAAACAATTGTAAATCAAGATGGATCAATTGAATATTTTCTTAGAACTTTTACACCTATTAAAAATAGTTTTGGGATTATCTGTTCAATGCTAGCTAGTGGAGTGAATTTAACTAGCATTAAATTATCTGAATATAAAATTCAAAGGGCTTTCAAACAATACATTGATTTATTTGAATCAATCGACTTGATGATCATAGCAGTTGATCAAAACTGTTTAATTCAATATGTAAATAACAAATGGGCAGATTTTTACGATAGTTCAAAAGAAGCCTTTATTGGGAAAGACTTCCTTTTATATTTTCAAGATGATGCCCTCAGCAAAAGTGATTATGTAAATCAGATGTATAGTTTTTCAAATTCCGATAAAAAATTAAAACGTTTAATAGTTTCACTTAAAAATCAAAAAGGAGAAATTAAAAAATTCAGGTATTATACTAAAAAAATTCATTCTTATTTGGATGGGTCAGATTTGGATTATATTTTCTTAACCAATATAACATTGGAAATGCAAGTGCAGGAAGATTTATTTCAATCTAATTTAACCGAAAGACAAATTCATCGGCATAAGTCCAATTTTGTTTCGATGGTTTCACATGATTTAAGAACACCGCTTTCTATTATTCTTTCGAACGCAGAAATACTGGGAATGAGTTTAATGCAAAAGCAGTCTTTAGAAAAAGAAGAAACTAATTTGTCTATTGAAAAAATTATCACACAGGTTGATCATATGCAAGAGATGATCTCTAATTATTTGTTTTTGCATAAAATTGAAACAGCAACATTTGAGCCTTCATATCAAGAAACAGATATAGAATTATGTGTAAAAGAAATAGTTAATGAATCTTACAACCCATGGAAAGATGGTAGAAAATTATCTGTAATATTATGTGGTTTTGCAGCAAAAAGAAAAGTTGATAAAACTATGCTTAAAACTGTACTTAACAATCTGTTAGAAAATGCATTTAAGTATTCATTATTATCCAACTCATCTCCAATATTACGTGTAAAAGGTCATGCAAAGTTCTGGACTATTTCTGTAATAGATTTTGGAATTGGGATTCCTAAAGATGAATTGGACAAAATCTTCACTGTATTCAATAGAGGAACCAATGTAGGGAATGCACCTGGAACCGGTGTTGGATTAATGATCGTAAAACAACTGGTTGATATCAGAGGAGCTAGTATTATGCTTAGAAGTGTATTGAATAAGTATACTATACTTTATATAAAAATCTTTAACTTTTAACTGAACATTAATGGAAACAATTGTAGTGATAGATGATGATCAAGAAATTTTAAGTGCAACATGTAAAATTTTAGAATTAAGTGGTTTTAAAACAATTCGTTATTTAGATGGAAATGAGTTTCTATTGAATAGAAATTCGATCGGTTACCAATTGATATTATGCGATATGATGATGCCAAAAATCGACGGATTGACGATTCTGCAGCTATTACGAAAATCCGGTAATAATATTCCTTTTATTTTTCTAACAGCTAAATCGCAATATGAAGATTTAAGAACCAGTATGATTCTTGGAGCCGATGATTATATATTCAAACCAATTAAAGCGAAAGTTTTAATAGAATCCATTAATGCTCGATTAAATAGAATTGGTAAAATAACCAATAAAATAAAAAGTCTAGAAGACACTATTCACTTAATGCTTGGTCATGAATTCAAAACTCCTATGCATGGAATAAAGGCATTCATGAATATGATTCAAAATAAATCCAAAGAATTGAATAATGATGATTTGTTAGAGTATTGCAATTATTTGGAAATTTCTGTTGAACGATTACAGAATACTTTTAAAAAGATTAATTTATACTATGAAATAAAAGAAAGAAAATATATAAATCCAATTCAATCATTAGTTGCAAATTTTGATGAATTTGTTTATGAAATAACAAACTCGGTTGCCAATCACTTTAATAGAACTGCGGATGTGGTTTATAAACTTAAGTCAAATGCATCATTAACAAAAGACAGTTTTTTATTATCAGATGTTATTACTGAAGTGATTGAAAATGCATTTAAATTTTCAAAAAATAATGAATTAGTTACCATTGCAACTGAGTTGATTTCAGAAAGGACAATTCAATTAACTATTTCAGATTATGGTATTGAAAATATTGCAGCTGCATTAAACTCTATAAATGAATTCAAGCAGCTTACCCGAGAAAGAAAAGAACAACAAGGGTTAGGAATTGGAATTAGTTTGGTCAAATTGGCATTGGAAGAGCTTGGTTCCAGTATTAGTTTTTCCAATAATCATCCTAAAGGAGTAATTGCCACTATTCAATTGTGTATATAATAGTTTCTTTTAAAATAAATTTTGATTCAATAACAAATCAAATTTCAAGTATTAATTATTGGGTTTTCAAGTGTATATAAAGTTCTTTATCATTAGATATATTCTGCGATAAAAATTCATGACTATTTATAATTATAAATTCAAAAAATAAAAACTTATTTTTTGAAAATTGATGAATAAGTATCATTTTTTAAATAAAAATTTACATTATTCGATAAGAGAATATGCGTACTTCAATTAATGGAAAAAAACGCTAATATTCTATATGTGCTTGAGTTAAAAAAGACGAAGAAATCTATTCGAAATATGGTTCTTGCTATAGTAGCTTCCATATTATTTGTGTCAATTTATAAAAAAATTGCAATTTTTGCTTTTTCTAAACTTAACCAAGTGTCGCTAGTTGTATCCAGCCAAAACTAAATGTTGAATTCTAACCCCCGAAAACCTATTGTCTAATTGAAGAAAATATTTTTCTTTAAATTCGATAGGTTTTTTTAATAATTAGCACTTTAAAGTTTATAGATACTTGCCATAATTATAATAACATAACTTGAGGATATCTTATAATTAAATGTTTAGATTTTTGAGAAATATCTTGCGATAAAATTCCACAAACAATCCCTAGTTATAGCTATTTTTTATATCAAAATCCTTGTCTTACTTTGCCTAAATTCATAGACGTTCATGTATACAATAGGTATTATTGAAGACGACAAAGATCTAAGAGATAGTTTTGACGAGTATGCAAAGTTAAACAACCTTTTTTTTATCATATTCTCATGTGGGAGTATTGAAGAATGGATTAGGGTAAAACATGTTTCTGAAATCATTCCTGATTTTATTTTGCTCGACATTGGTTTGCCTGGTATTTCTGGTATAAAAGGTCTAGCTCAATTAAAGTCATTTTATAAAAATTCAAACATCATTTTCATATCTGGAGAAAGTGACCCATTGACAATTTGGGATGCATTGATAGATGGCGCAGATGGGTTTATTACAAAGCCTTTTAATTTTTCTGATATATTAAATAAAATGACTGTTGTAAAAAATGGTGGCGTTTCAGTTGACGCAGTATCCTTAAGAAAAATCATTGAAATTGGAGGCGCTAATAAGAAGCGAGCTGCTCATAATCGGTCTTCGAAATCAAAAATTACAAAGAGAGAACAACAAGTTGTCGATTTTCTTTTGGAAGGATATAGCTATTTAGAAGTAGCTACATTTTTATCAATTAGTTATGCAACGGTTAATCAGCATATTAAAAATATTTATAAAAAATTTAAAGTAAAATCAAAAACTCAATTATCTGCAAAACTTTTAAACAACCCCACTAAAGAAAAGACCCATGTATAGTTTACATAAAAATGATTTTACAATACTGGTTGTAGATGATGATTTTATCAATAGAACTGTTATAAAGCATATGCTACGAGGCATTCAAGTTCGCATAGAATACTGTGAAAATGGAAAAGAAGCAATTGATTTTATTGATGAACATATTGATGATGACATAATTGTACTACTAGATATTAACATGCCTGTGATGAATGGCTATCAAGTTATTGAATATTTAAAGAAAGATTCATATCGATATAAGAACATTAAAATAATTGTTGTAAGCGGAGGAAATCCGGCTGAGCTAGAGTGCAAGGGATATAAAAATGATATATTTTATTATTTACAAAAACCTGTAAATAAGGATGAACTTATCGAACAAATTATTTTAGCCTCTATTTAAAAGTTATTATGTATAAGCGAAATAATGACCTTCTTTTATCAGTTTTAGACAATATTGAAAATATCAGTTTGCTAATTGACTATAATGGTAGCATTTTATACCTGAATCATCAATTAGCAAAAGTCTTTAATATAAATAATCTTGAAAATCGATTACTTAATTGTCCGGTAGATAATTTATTTGTTGAAATGAATGCACAACTTGCAAAAAATGACAAGCCATTTACTTTCAATAATAAGAATGATTTTGAAGATGAAATTCTATTAAATAATAAATATAAATATTCGAGGAAGTATAATAGGATTTTCGATGCTGAATTAAATGAGTTCAAACTCTGGTCTTTTAAATTTATAAAGCAGATAAATCTCGATTTTGATGAATCGATGATAAATTCATTAAATACCGATATACTTAATATAATTCCAGCTGATATAGCGATATTCAATTTAAACCATCAATATCTATTTGTTAATAATGTTGGTGTAAGGTCTAATTCTATGAAAGAATGGATCATTGGTAAAAATGATTTTGATTATTGTGAATACACTGGTAAGTCAATCAATATTGCAGAAATGCGTCGGCATTATTTTAATGAAGCTGTTAAATCAGGAAATCAAATTGATTTTGAAGAAGAATTGATTTTAAAAGATGAAACCAGCCAAACTCATCTTAGAATATTTCTGCCAATTAAGAATAATTTAGGAGCTGTTACATTGGTTGCAGGATATGGTATTAATATCTCAACAACAAAATTAACAAAAAGACAAAATGAATTGTTTATAAATAATATAGAAAAATTCTTTGACAACAGTTCATCTATAATAATTTCTGTTGACCTTGATGGTATCATAAGGTTCGTAAATACAGCATTTGAAGATTTTTATCAAATGCCAAAGAATGAAATTTGTAACTCAAAAAAATTAAGCTATTTCTTTTTTACTGAAAGTAATAAAACATTTGGTGATGAGCATCAAATATTTAAAACATTAAGTCCAAAGGGAATCACACACCAGTTCAAAGTTCAAATTATTGAATCAATCATTTCACAAAACAATGGGTATAATAATTATTATTTCTTAACAGATATTACAGATGATATTGTTGTTAACAATAATTTGCATCAACAATTAATACATGATAGAAAGTTGAATTTACAGAAGTCAAATTTTATTTCAATGGTTTCTCATGAGTTAAGAACCCCTCTTTCAATTATTCTCTCTAATATTGAAATACTTCAAATAATAATTAATCATAAGCAACACCAGCAAATTGATTTTCAGAAAAACTTTGATAAGATATATTTCCAAATAAATAAAATGATTGAAATGATTGGAAAATATCTATTTCTTAACAAGTTAGAAACCTTGTTGTATAAGCCAGATCAAGAAAAAATTATTTTGAAACAATTTTTTTCTGAGATTGTGAATAATGAATATATGCCTTGGATAGATGGCAGGAAATTAGCATATACATTTAAATCGAATCGTAAATGCAAAAATGCTGAAATTATAGATGGGAATAAAGACAATTTGAAGGTAGTTGTTTCAAATCTCATCGAAAATGCTTTTAAATATTCCGCTAATTCAAAAAAATCTCCAATATTAAGAGTAAGCATAAAAGAAAAATATTATTCCATTTTAATTATCGATTTTGGAATCGGTATTATAAAATCAGAATATTCACTCATATTTAAGCCATTTGCAAGAGGATCGAATGTAGACAAAGTAGCTGGCAGTGGTTTTGGACTTATGTATGTTAACCAATTTGTAGAATATACTTCTGGTAAAATTTTAATTAGAAGCACTAAGGATAAATATACTATTATAAACTTACAAATTCCTTTTCTTAATGTAAACTAATATGACAAACATAACTATAATTGATGACGATGCCGAAATTTTAGATTCACTTAAAACTATTTTAGAGTTAAACGGTTACGCTACTAATATTTTTGATAATGGTACAAGTTTCTTAAATGAATTTGATTCTTTGAATCAAGATTTGATTTTATGTGACATGATGATGCCTGAAAGAGATGGAATGAGCGTGTTGTTAGAATTTAAAACCCATAAAAAAAACATTCCTTTTATTTTTCTAACAGCAAAAGCTCAATATGATGATTTACGACAAGCAATGATTAACGGTGCAGATGATTATATATTTAAACCTTTTACTACTAAGGACTTGCTGCTGTCAATTGAATCTCGGATTTCCAAATCTGTTGATATTAAAGATAAAATTAAAAATTTGGAGAATACCATTCAGCTCATGGTAGGGCACGAGTTTAATACACCAATGCATGGTATTGAATTTTTCAGCAATATGATTGCAAAAAAATCAAATCTTATTCATGATGCCGATTTAAATGAGTACTGTAATTACCTTGAATTATCGGTAAAAAGGCTTCAGCGCACTTTCTCAAAAGCCCAATTATATTATCAACTTATTGATGGTACTTATTTGAAACAAGAACCTACATTATTGCCAAATCTAGATGATTTTATATTAAACATTTTTCATGAAAATGCAGAGCGATTTAATCGTATAAATGATTTGCATGTTTATTTAACATCAGGATGTTCAATTAAAATTGATAAATATTTATTTAGTTGTCTAATAGCAGAAATTTGCGAAAATGCTTTTAAATTTTCTAAGCCCAATACTGAAATTAAAATTTCAAGCACTATAGAAAACCTTAACACGCTTTGTATTACTATATCTGATAAAGGGTTAAATAAAGAAGCTTTAAGAATTTCCGAAATGACAGAGTTTAATCAATTTGAACGTCAACAATATGAACAACAGGGATTGGGTATTGGAATTGTTTTAGTGAAGAAGATTGCAAAAGTATTGGGTTGCAAATTGTTTTTCGATAACAATATTCCGCATGGTTTGATTGTAAGATTATTATTACCACTTTAAATTATTATAATATTTTGAATCGAATAGGAATAGTAGAAGATAATATTGAATTTCGACAAACCTTGTCGCAAATGCTTGGCTTTACTTATTTCGTTTCTGAATATTCTTCACCATTTAATGTACTTGAAGCATTCGATGTAGAAACACCAGACTTAATACTATTAGATTTAATGTTTTCACATGGAGATCCAAATGATGGTTTGACATTTATTAAAAATCTTAAGGAATCTTATTCATTTTCTAAAATACCAATAGTTGTTATTTCGGGTGTAGAAAATGAATTTATTATTAATAAAGCATTGGAGTTTGGAGCAAATGATTATTTAATCAAACCAATAAAAATTAATACTCTATTATTTAAAGTAAAAAATCTACTTGATATAATACATTTTGAAGAAACTAATTCAAATAATTCCAGAATAAAATTACCTAATGAAGATATCGATTTAAGTTTCGAATATATAGTAAATCAAAATATTTCAACAGAATATGACATTAGTATATCAAATATAGCTTCAAAATTATGTATGAGTATTTCTACCTTAGAAAGAAAAGTTAAAGAAAAACATAATTTGACTCCAAAACAATACATTATTAATAAAAAACTTAATGAGTCTATAAAATTATTACAAAATCATTCATATCGAATAAAAGAAGTTGCATACGAACTTGGCTTTAGTTCTGATTCCTATTTCTGTTCTTGCTTTAAAAAGAAATTTGGATTTTCTCCAAAATACTTTCAAACAAATAATTCCAAGAAAAATTAATAATTATGATATCAAAAGAAATAAATAGTATTAGTAAGAACATTTTAAATTTAAACTATGAAATAGCAAATCATAAATTATATTCTGTGCTTAAAAATATTAACGACATTAATATTTTTATGGAGTCTCATGTTTTTGCTGTGTGGGATTTTATGTCTTTATTAAAGAGTTTACAAAATCTATTAACATGTACTTCAGTTCCTTGGATTCCTAAAGGAAATGCAAATACCAGGTATTTAATAAATGAAATTGTATGTGGTGAAGAGTCTGATATAGATGCTTCTGGAAATAGGATAAGCCATTTTGAGCTTTATTTATCAGCAATGTCGGAAACGGGGGCTAATACAGAGAATATTCAAAAATTTATGACAGAACTAAAGTTGACTGGATCGTTAGAGTATTCATTAATGTCAATTAGAATATCCAATACAGTAAAAAAATTTGTGAATCATACATTTAGTATAATTAATAGTAATAAACCACACATTCAAGCTGCTGTTTTTACATTTGGTAGAGAAGATCTTATTCCTGAAATGTTTTTATCATTTGTTAATGATTTGAATAACGTTAATGATAAAAAACTTTCCATTTTTAAATACTATTTAGAAAGACATATTGAAATTGATGGTACTCATCATAGTAAATTAGCATTGGAAATGGTTAAAGATTTATGTAATAACAATCCTGTTTTTTGGGAAGAGGCTGAATTAGCTGCCATTAAATCTTTAGAAATGCGTTTGAATTTGTGGGATGATATTTATAACCGAATAGTTAATAAAAATGAAATTAAATAGTTATCAACTTTTAATAATAGATGATTGCGAAGAATATTTAAATCAATTAAAAATTTATTTTGCACATAAATTTAAAATATTTACAGCTACAAATAGGGTTGAGGCAATAAAGTTAACTTATTCTATTATACCTGATATAATTCTCTTAGACTTAAATTTAGTTGTTAAAAATGATGGCTTGATATTTTTAAATAAAATTAAAACCAATTTTTTAACAGCTAATATTCCAGTAATTATTATTTCAGGCGTTTGCGATGATGACTTAATTATTAAGTCTTTTGAGCTAGGCGCCAATGACTATTTAATTAAACCTTTTAGACTTCAACACGCTGCTCTAAAAATATCTAATTTATTAAAATTGATTTATAATAGAAATTCTGCAAGTAAATCAGAATTTCATAAACCTTTCATCGAATCTAATAATCAATATAAGTTAATTATTAAAAATTTAAATGAATTTCTTAGAAATAATTATAAAAATAGCGATTTAAAAATTACAGATATTGAATTATACCTTGGCGCAAATAACCATGTTTTAAATAATGTTACTAAAGCTAAATATGGTAAAACTCCTGTCCAGTATCTTAAGTTATTTCGATTATTAAAAGCTCGAAAACTAATTTATAAAGATGTAATTTCTAAAGATTTGGTACACAAACATGTAGGCTTTAAAAGCCATAATTATTTTTCTAATTGTTTTAAAAAAGAATTTGGCATTACACCTATTGCATTCATGAAAAATGGTTATTAACTCTTATTTAGTTGGCTTAAAGTTTATAGAAAATAGTATATCCTTTTCTATTATAGTATTGCAGGAAATGAGAGTATAACTTTTGTTTCAACATTTAAAACACTTTCAATTTTAATATTTCCGTTTAATAATTCGACAAACTGTTTTGCTACTAACAAGCCTAAGCCAGTTCCTTCATGTCTTAATGAATTTTTTGCCCTATAAAATGAAGTGAAAATGTTTTTCATATCTTCTTCTGGTATTCCAATCCCACTATCCTTTATCAGTATTTGAGCATTGTTGTCATCTTTTTTAATTATTAATTGAGGGTTCTCAAAACCTCTCGAATACTTAAATGCATTAGATATAATATTAATTAAAATTTGAGTAAATAAAGTATCATCTATTTTAATCTTTAAATTATTTGCTTGAACTAATAATTCTATTATTCTACCATCTTTTTCATTACTAAAATATACACTAATGATATTTTGAATAAATTCAAGTAATTCTATTTCCTCTAATTTATATCCAATTTGATTAAATTTACTTGATTCAATCAATAACATATTATTCATCATATCTGTTAATCTGCCTATTTGTTTTTTTATGGTTTCAGTATTTTTATAAAAATCTTTAGTGTATTCTTCCTTTTCTATTTTTAATTCTAATATTTCTATGTTTGATTGAATTATTGTGAGTGGAGTCCTAAATTGGTGCGATGTTACTGCAATAAAGTTCTTTTTTAAATCATATAATTCTTTCTCCTTAATTAAAGCCTTTTTTTTATCATCTATATCAATTAAACTACCGAGAAAAAACTGCCCTTCTTTAGTTTGAATCTTTTTAATGGAAATATCAGCCCATCTAAAAGACTTGTTTTTGTGCATAACTTCCAATTCAATGTTTACACTTTGTTCTTCCAGATTATTAGGGTAAGATAAAATCCTTTCTATTTCGTTCCAATATTTATTTTTTATAAATCTTTTTATTGAAAAATTCAAACATTCCTCTTGTTGGTAACCTAAAGTTTTTCTAATTGCCTTATTTATGAATAATATATTATAATATTCATCAAGTCTAAATACCACCTCATTTAAATTATTCACTAAAAAATCATATTCATTTTTTTGTGCTTCTATTATTTCTTGCTTGTATTTAATTTCCGAAATATCAATATGAGTTCCAATTAAATATATTGCTTCATTTTTTTCGTTCCATTTTGCAATTCCTGAGCTCTTTATCCATTTATAATAACCGTTTTTATGTTTCATTCGAAACTCCAGATTATAATCTTTTACCTGCCTACTTAAATATTTTTTTAAATAAGTTTCTTTTTTAATTCTATCTTCTGGATGTAATCTAGTAGCCCAAAATTCATATGTATGTTCATATTCATGATGAGTATATCCAAGCATCTTCATATAGTTAGCCGAAAACTCAATTGAATTATTTAAAATATTCCATTCCCATAAACCTTGCTGTGAAGCATCTACAGTTAATTCAAAGCGTTCTAATAATTTTCTTTTTTCTCTTTCTTGTTCATCCCGGATTATCCTTAAACCAATATTTTTAGCAACGGAATGTAATGCATCTGCCTCTTCTTCTGTCCAATGATACTCAGTAGAGCAATTGTCATAACCCATCCACCCCCATAAAAAATCTTTTGAGTAAATGGGCACAAATAAATAGGATATAATTCCCTGTAATTCCATCACTTCTCTAAAAAAAGGATTATTTGAATCTTTTACAAGACCATATAAATGCCTATCTTCTAAAAAGGTTTCTAATAAACCTGGAAAATCTTTATAACTCAGATTGCTTAAATTAGGCTCATTTATATATGGAGTAATATTATTGTTACACCACTCGTATGAATAAAATAGTCTTAATTCTCCATTAACTTCTTTGTTCTTGAAAACATAAGCTCTGTCTACTGATGATCCAGTACCTAGTTCTCTCAACAACTGATTAATTGCGGAGGATAATTCTGATTCATTAAGTAAAATACTATTGATTTTAGCTATTTTCTTTAATAAATCATTCATACAAGAAAATGATATTTCAAATTTTATATAATTTCTTTCACCACATTCCAAATCACTTTTGGTTTTCCTAAAGTGTAGTAATGTAAAACAGGCACACCAAAAGCTTTTAGCTCTTTACTTTGCTGTATCAACCATTCAGTGCCCACTTGCTCACATTCCTGATCGGTTTTGCATTTCATGATGGCATTGGATAAATCGGTAGGAATATCTACATGGAAAATTCTTGGTAAAACAGAGAGTTGTTTTTTATTGGTAATAGGTTTAAGGCCTGGGATAATTGGTACAGTAATACCCATATCTCGACAAGCTTTTACGTATTCAAAAAACTTTTGGTTATCGAAAAACATCTGGGTCATGATATAATCGGCACCTGCATCCACCTTGGCTTTTAATCTGCCTAAATCAATTTCTAAATTGGGCGCTTCAAAATGTTTTTCAGGATAACCCGCAGTACCAATACAGAAATTGGTTTTACCTCCATTCTGTATGTCTTCGTCTAAATATATGCCATGATTTAAATTCACCACTTGCTTTTGTAAATCAATTGCATATCTATGTCCATCGGCTTCAGCCTCAAAGCTGGCTTCGTTCTTAGCAGCATCTCCACGCAAAACCAATACATTATCAATCCCTAAAAAATTCAAATCAATCAGTGCATCTTCACTCTCTCTTTTATTAAATCCGCCACAAATAAAATGCGGAACCGTATCTATCTGATAATGGTTCATTATCGCAGCACAAATACCCACCGTTCCTGGACGTTTACGAACTTCTACTTTATCGAATGTGCCATCGGTTTTTTTCTTGAAAGCTGTTTCGCTTCTATGATAAGTAACATTGATCCAAGACGGTTTAAACTCCATTAAAGGGTCTAAATGATCAAATACATGTTGAATAGTTTTACCCTTTAATGGAGGTAAAACTTCAAATGAAATGAGTGTGTCTTTGGACTGGTTAATGTGTTCGGTAACTTTCATGCTTGCTCAAATAGTTAAATGGACTGCAATATACAACGCATCATTGCTTAAAAAGCATCTGTTAAAGTATAATTTGATGCTTTGGGCTTATTCAATAAACGTTATTTTTGTTGAAAGTAATCTTGTGAACATCACCATACACGCTAAAGACCTCGTAAAAAGCTATAAAGGCAGAACCGTTGTAAACCATGTATCGGTTTCGGTTAAGCAAGGGGAGATTGTGGGTTTATTAGGCCCCAATGGAGCTGGAAAGACCACTAGCTTTTATATGGTAGTTGGATTGATTAAACCAGATGAAGGATCCGTATTCTTAAACGATCAGGATATTACCAAACTCCCCATGTATAAAAGAGCTCAGATGGGCATTGGTTATTTGCCTCAAGAAGCAAGCGTTTTCCGTAAACTTACTGTGGAAGACAATATCATGGCAGTTTTAGAAATGACCAAACTCACCAAGGGTGAGCGCCAAACCAAATTGGAATCATTATTAGACGAGTTCAATTTACACCATGTTAGAGGCAATAATGGAGATAGTTTAAGTGGGGGAGAACGCCGTAGAACTGAGATAGCGCGTGCATTAGCGGTAGATCCTAAATTTATTTTATTGGATGAACCCTTTGCTGGAGTAGACCCGATTGCGGTGGAAGATATTCAAACAGTGGTAGCTCGTTTAAAATATAAAAACATTGGCATTCTTATTACAGACCATAATGTAAATGAGACCCTATCCATTTGCGATCGGGCTTATTTATTGATTGAAGGAAAGATCTTTAAACATGGAACTGCCGAAGAGTTAGCCGAAGACGATCAGGTTCGTCGCTTGTATTTAGGCACCAATTTCG
The DNA here is from genome assembly GCA_037129425.1 of Sphingobacteriia bacterium. Lineage (GTDB taxonomy): Bacteria > Bacteroidota > Bacteroidia > Chitinophagales > Chitinophagaceae > Sediminibacterium. The sequence goes on along the minus strand of JBAXUV010000008.1, from coordinate 44,015 downwards.
AACTAAAACGCAAAGACTGGATTATTGATATGGCCAGGGACAATCCTAGTTCTTCCATGGAAGCTTATTAACCTTTTTCAAATGCATTTTCTGGGATATTGATTATATGCTTGGGAATGTGTATTTTGCCATACCCCAATATGAATTTGCTGAGTTCTTCCATATCAAGATTAGCCCGCCTAAGATACTGGCGGATAGAGCAATGGTTGAGTAATCCCATTATCGTTCAAAGAGAAGTCTTACAAGACCTGGTTACCCATGGCCAGTATACTGAGTTTGGGAGAAAATATGGATTCAACGAATTATTCAGTATCCGAAAATTCAAAGAGTCTGTACCTATACATGAATACGAAGACTTAAAGCCATATATAGAACGTATCATGAAAGGGGAGGAAAATATATTATGGAATACTCCCGTGAGCTGGTTTGCCAAGAGTAGTGGAACAACAAGCGACAAAAGTAAATTCATCCCCATAACCCAAGAAAGTTTAGAAGATGGGCATTTTCAAAGTGCCAAAGATGTACTCACTTTATACTATAACACGCATACAGAAAGCGATTTGCTAACAGGTAAAGCTTTGGTCATTGGTGGTAGCCATCAGATAAGTCAGGTGAATGAAGAAATGCAATATGGAGATTTAAGTGCAGTGCTATTGCAGAATACACCGATGTGGGCCAATTGGATCAGAACGCCAGAGCTCTCTATTGCTTTGATGGATGAGTGGGAGAATAAAATTGAGCAGTTGGCGCAAAGTACTATTGAAGAAGATGTAACTTCTATTTCGGGTGTACCAACTTGGACATTGATCTTGATAAAAAGAATTTTAGAAATAACAGGAAAGGAAACCCTAAAAGAAGTTTGGCCCAATTTAGAATTGTATATACATGGAGGTGTTTCATTTACACCTTATAAAGAACAGTTTAAAAAATATATTGGAGAAGGCTGTACTTATTTAGAAATGTACAACGCCAGTGAAGGATTTTTTGCTGCACAAAATAATCCTGATGAAGATGGTATGTTGTTGTTTTTAGAAAATGGTATTTTTTACGAATTCATGCCAATTGCTGAATATGGAAAATCTAACCCAAAAACAATTGGCCTCAATAAAGTAGTGATAGGTGAAAACTATGCTTTGGTAATAAGTACTAATGGAGGACTATGGAGATACCTGGTAGGCGATACCATTCAGTTTGTTTCTTTAGATCCTTATAAAATAAAAGTAAGTGGCAGGTTAAAACAATACATTAATGCTTTTGGGGAAGAAGTGATTGCAGATAATGCAGATAAGGCAATTGCCATTGCTTCAGCAAAAACAGGGCTATTGGTAAATGATTATACAGCAGCTCCTATTTATTTCGGAGATAACAATCAAGGTGCTCATGAATGGTTGATTGAGTTTGATACAAAACCAGCAAACACAGAATCATTTGCTTACGAATTGGATTGTGCGTTAAAATCATTGAACAGCGATTATGAAGCCAAGCGATATAAAGATATTGCCCTGAGTTTGCCAGTTGTGCATGCATTAGATAAAGGAGTATTCAATACATGGTTAAAACAAAAAGGGAAATTGGGTGGACAACATAAAATACCTCGCTTAAGTAATGAGCGGATATATATAGATGAAATAAAAAAGTTAATGCAATCATAGTATGAGTGATGTACAAAAGGAAATTGAAAAAGAGTTTGAACTGGAACGATTGATTCTTTTCAGTGATGCGGTTTTTGCAATTGCTATTACGCTCCTCATTATTGAAATTAAATTTCCAGAATTGCCAGAAAATTATAAAGAGGGCTATTCTTTATTGGAGATGTTTAAGCCTGTTTTAAAACATTTTGCAGCATTTATTCTTAGTTTCTTTTTCATTGGCATTTCTTGGGCCAGGCATCTAAAATTATTTAGTTTTTTAAGAAGCTATGACAATGGTGTAATTTTTTTAAATCTATTAAACCTGTTTTTTGTAGTTACATTCCCATTTGTTGCAACGGGAGTAACGCATATTAATCCAAGTTTTAGTTTTCCTTTGATTTTATATATTGGTAATATTGTGCTTTTGTTTTTAAGCAATGCCATACTTACGCATTATATAATAAAGGTTAAACCAAGGCTTTCAAAACCAGGTAATGAACCAGAAAAAATATATCAGTATAAAAAATTTATTTATCCTTCACTTATAATGTTGTTCTTTTTTATTATCATCATTGTAATAGGTATTTTCACCAACTTTAATCCAAGGTTTATTAACTATTCAGTCATTGCAATGGCTGGTTGCATAGGGATTGTTAATAAGCAACTTAAAAAATATAAACCCGTAATAAAAAATTGAATTAAAAAATTATTACTCAAGGTTAAATATGGAACAACAAAAGCATATTTGTAAAAATTGCAACAATGAATTTGTTGGTAAATATTGCAATTTATGTGGGGAGAAGGTTTTTACCATTCAAGATAAAAAAGTTGTTCATCTTTTAGAAGAGGTGTTTCATTTTGTAACGCATTTCGAAGGAAGTTTTCTAACTACCATTAAAACAGTTTTTACCAATCCAGGTAAGTTTTCTTTGGATTATTGCAATGGTATTAGGAAAAAATATTTCAAACCCGTTTCCTTGTTTTTATTCTTTGTTGTCTTGTATTTACTTTTTCCAAGATTTCAAGGCTTAAATATGAGATTAGATACTTATGCAACTGAGCAATATGGCTTTACTTGGATAGCAGTTCCTTTAATTAAGGAAAAAATGAAATCAAAAAACATCGATTACAAACAATTGGCAGTAAAGTATGATAGTAAATCTGCTTCCATTTCTAAAATCGGTTTGTTTTTAATAATTCCATTGGCTGCTTCTATTTTGCTGCTTCTTTTTTATAGACAATATTATTATTTTTTTGATCATGCGATCATTAGTCTAGAATTAAGTAGTATTTATATCGGGTTACATTTTTTATTCATTCCATTTGTTTCTTTTGTTGCTGAAAGTATTAATCATGATTGGGTAAGATTTTTTTATGACGATAATTATTGGCTTGCCATTTTTACCTTGTTGATTGATTTGATAATTGTAATCAACGCATTTAAAACTTTTTATAAACAGAATTGGTTTTGGACAAGTCTAAAAGCAATTATATATATCATTGGTTTTGGTGAGGTAGTCATTTATTTATACAGATTAGTGGTTTTGTATTTTACTATTTTTATTTCTTAGTATTAATTACTATTTTGGCCCTTTACTAGGTTTATTAAACATCTATTTATGAAATTATTAGCAGGAAAAACAGCCATTGTAACGGGCGCTGCACGTGGAATTGGCGCAGCAGTTGCTTTAAAATTGGCAGAACAAGGAAGTAATATCGTATTCACTTATGTGAGCGACAGTAGTGCAGAAAAAGCAGCAGCTTTGGTTACACAAATAGAAGCATTAGGTGTAAAAGTGAAAGCAGTAAAAAGCAATGCAGCCGTGTTTTCAGATTGTGAAGCTCTGGTGAATGAAACCATTAAAGAATTTGGTGCGATTGATATATGTGTAAACAACGCTGGAATCTCAAAGGACAATTTATTATTAAGAATGACCGAAGATCAGTGGGATGATGTGATGGATATTAATTTAAAGAGTATCTATAATATGACCAAGCAAGTGATCCGTCCGATGATGAAAGCAAAACAAGGGTCAATCATTAATATGAGTTCAATTATTGGCATACGCGGTAATGCAGGTCAAAGTAGCTATGCAGCCAGTAAGGCAGGCATTATTGGTTTCACTAAATCAATTGCTGCTGAGCTGGGTTCACGCAATATTCGTTGCAATGCAATCGCTCCAGGTTTTGTAGAAACTGATATGACTCATTATTTGAAAGAAGGAGAAGCCGCAACTGGATTTTTACAAAAAATACCTTTGGGCAGATTTGGCAAAGCAGAAGAAATTGCTAACACAACCTTATTCTTAGCAAGCGATTTAAGTTCTTATATTACCGGACAGGTATTGAGTGTGTGCGGTGGATTAAATATTTGATAATTCAAGATGAACAGATACGAACGGCTTTTACAAGAAAATAAGATCTGGGCTAAAAAAAAATTAGCGGAGGATCCAGATTATTTTATTCGGCTCGTTCATATTCAATCGCCTGAATTTTTATGGATTGGATGCAGTGATAGCAGGGTTCCGGCAAATGAAATTACAGGGACTCAACCAGGTGAAATATTTGTTCATCGGAATATTGCCAATATGGTTGTAAATACCGACCTAAACTTATTAAGTGTTTTGCAATATGCAGTTGAAACATTAAAAGTAAAACACATTATTGTTTGTGGTCATTATGGTTGTGGTGGAGTTAAAGCGGCCATGACCAATCATAATTTAGGCATCATCAATAAGTGGTTAAGAAATATAAAGGATGTACATCGTTTTCACAGAGAAGAAGTAGATGCTATTGAAAATGAAGATGAGCGTTTAAATCGAATGATTGAACTCAATGTAGAAGAACAAGTTATGAATTTAGCCAAAACTTCTATTATTCAAAAAGCCTGGAAAGAATATCAAGCTCCCGACATTCATGGTTGGGTCTATGATTTACATGATGGAATTACAAAACCCGTTTTTGAAATGCCAGCAGGAACGCATATCGATCCTTTGTATGAATTTGATGATCTTTAAGCACTCCTCTCTTTATATGCTTGCACTAGGAAAATATTGAATAAGGGTCCAATAGAGTGGCATTCCAATAGTGATATTGAAAGGAAATGTTAGACCCAATGCCATAGGAATATATAAACCTGGATCCGCTTTGGGGGCTGCTAAACGCATAGCAGCTGGAACTGCAATATAAGAAGCACTAGCAGCCAATATGGCCAGCATGAACCGATTACCTGTTTCAATATTCAAAAAACTAGTTAAAAGAATAGCCAAACTTCCGTTGAACAATGGAATAATTATACTAAAAGCACTTACAAACCAGCCATATTGAATAAATGCCTTGAATCTTTTTGCTGCCACGATACCCATTTCAAGCAAAAAAATGGCCAAAAAGCCTTTAAAAATATCTGAAGTGAAGGGTTTAATTCCCTCAGCCTGCTTGGTATCTGCAATAATTCCAATCACTAAACTGCCTAAAATCATCAAAACCGAACCATTGGTAAATGCATCATGCAAAACCAATTTCATACTTCCTTTTTCACTACTCGACTTATCATATTTGCGAATTAAAACCATCCCAACAACAATGGCCGGAGCCTCCATTAATGCCATTGCGGCAACCATATGGCCCCCATAGGGAGTATTATTCATTTCTAAAAAAGATGCAGCAGAAATAAAAGTAACTGCACTCACCGAACCATAGGCCGAAGCCACTGCGCCGGCATCAAATACATTTAGTTTTAAACGTAATAAGTGAAAAACATACAATGGAACAAATAATGAGAATGCAAGTGCTATTAATAAGGTTATTATTATTTGTTGATTGATGCCGCTATGTACCAGTTCTTGGCCACCTTTAAATCCTATGGAAAAAAGCAAATAGAGAGAAATGAATTTGGCACTGGCAGCAGGAATTTCCAAATCGCTTTTAACAAATGTGGCAAAAACCCCTAAAATGAAGAATAATAGTACCGGATTGGTGATATTACTGATTAAAATATTCAAATTCATGTCAAAATGGGTTGTAATTTTACAAACATTAAAAAAACATTAAAAATGGCACAATGATTGATAATGATGTGTCCATCCTTTAATGAGGATTTATACCGAACTTAACCAATTATGGCTACACAAAGCAAAGTATCTCCTACGGGAGCAGCAAAAAAAATTTTTTCCATCCTTAAACTAGATAAAAAGGACGTTTCTGCTATCTATGTTTTTGCCATTTTAGCGGGTTTGGTACAATTGGCTACACCATTGGGTATCCAAACCATTATCAATTTTGTAATGGCCGGATCTTTTTCTACATCAATTGCTATTTTAATAGCCTTGGTTTTAATTGCATTATTTATCAATGGCTTATTGCAAGTAAGGCAACAACAGGTAACAGAAAAAATTCAACAAAAGATATTTGTACGATATGCACTAGAATTTGCTGATCGATTACCTAAAATGGATATTGAAAAATTGGATAGTTATTATTTGCCAGAATTAGTGAATCGTTTTTTCGATACTTCCACATTACAAAAAGGAATTGAAAAATTGTTACTAGATATTCCTGCTGCTGTCATTCAAATTTTGTTTGGAGTTGTATTATTGAGTTTTTATCACCCAATATTTATTGCATTTGGAGCTGTGCTCTTACTCATTCTTTATTTAATATTAAGGTACACTTTGCCTGAAGGGTTTGAAGCAAGTATTGAAGCGAGTAATGAAAAGTTTGCTACTGCAGCTTGGTTAGAAGAAATGGCACGAGTGATTAAAACATTTAAGTATTCAAGAGGTACATCTTTGAATATTGAAAAAACAGATGGGATAGTTCAAAAATATCTTTTTGCAAGAACCAGCTACTTTAAAGTTTTAATGACTCAATATTGGAGTTTAATCGGTTTTAAATTATTGATCACTGCTGCCATGCTCATTGTTGGTTCGGTGCTTTTAGTGGATCAACAAATTAATATTGGCCAATTTATTGCAGCAGATATTGTTATTCTTTCTGTGATTGCTTCAGTTGAAAAGTTAATCGGGAATTTGGATAAAGTATATGATGTACTTACCTCTGTAGAAAAATTAGATAAGATTGCTGGAAGTGAAGTTGAAACCGACGGAACCATAGTATTACCTGAAGCACAAAAGGGCGTGGCAATTGATTTTAAAGAAATCAGTTTTGGATATGCCAATACAGGTAAAATATTACACAAGATTAATTTTAGTATTGAGGCCGGACAAAAAGTTTGCATCATGGGTCCTTCGGGTTCTGGTAAATCAACGGTATTAAAACTATTAACTGGAGCTTTCAAAAATTATTCCGGAGCAATTTTAATTAACAATATTCCGATTGGTAATTATTCCATCGATTCTATTCGATCTCAAACTGGTATTTTATTGAGTCAGCAAGATATTTTTAATGGAACTATTTGGGAAAATATCACCATGGGCAACAAAGAGATTTCCTATGATGAAGTAACTGGATTAGTAAAGCAATGTGGACTTTCTTCTTATGTAGATGAATTGCCAAAAGGATACGATACAGAATTAGATCCTACTGGAAATAAATTGTCTTCAACTGTTCGACAAGACATTTTATTATTAAGGGCATTATTAGGAAAAAGAAGATTGTTGTTATTAGAGGAACCTTTGGCTTCTTTGGGAGAAACCAATAAAAAACAAGTTGCACAATTTATGCTGGGAGCAGATAGTGCCACAGTTATTATTGCATCCAATGATATTGACATTGCTAAGCAATGTGATTTGGTTATTTATTTAGAAAATGGAAATATAAAAGCAAATGGAACATGGAGCCAAATAGCTTCATTAATAAATTAGGAATATGGCCAATCAATTTATATCAACTGAAATTGAATCAGCAGTTGAAGGATCAACTATCAAATCCTATAAATCTGTTTATCAGATTAGCAGGAAAAGCAATGCCAAAAAATGGCTTTGGGCTGTTTTAATTGGGCTGGTTATTATTTTATTTTTACCATGGACGCAAAATATTCGAGCAAAAGGCTTAGTAACAACATTGCGTCAGGAACAAAGGCCACAAGAGGTAAATACAGTGTTGGCGGGCAGAGTAGTAAAATGGTTTGTAAAAGAGGGAGACTTTGTTCAGAAAGGGGATACAATTCTTCAATTAGGAGAGGTGAAAGTGGATTATTTTGATCCTAAATTATTAGAAAGAACCCAAAAGCAAATCAACTCCAAACAAATAGCCAATGAAGGGTATCTAAATAAAGCAACCACCGCTGCTTCTCAAGTAACTGCATTGGAAGAGGGACAAAAATTAAAATTGTCTCAAATTGATATTAAGTTACGTCAACAAGATTTAAAAGTTATTAGTGATAGTATCGATTTGATTGCTACCATTAACGAATTAGGTGTGGCAAAACGTCAAATAGATGCTGCCAAGCAAATGTTAGACAGCGGTGTGATTTCTCTGGTAGATTATGAAAGAAGAAAAGTAAGTTTTCAAAATGCAGTTGCTAAAAAAACAAATGCCGAAAATAAATTTTTGCAGGCTAAGCAAGAATTCATCAGTTTAAGAATTGAAAAAAATGCAACTGTTCAAGAGTATACCGATAAAATAGCCAAAGCTCAGGGTGACCGATTTGGTTCTCTATCTAGCGTTGCTTCAGGAGAAGCGGATGTTGCCAAATTAGAAAATGCTTATAGCAATTATGATATCAGAAATAAATTATATTATATCACTGCTTCTCAAAGTGGTCAAATAACCAAAGCACGAAAAGCTGGTATTGGCGAAATGATGAAAGAAGGAGATATGATCGTAGAAATTGTACCTGATAAAATTCAATATGCAGTTGAATTATTTGTAAGTCCAATGGATTTGCCTTTGCTCCATATTGGAGAACAAGTACGATTTATTTTTGATGGATTTCCTGCCATTGTATTTACAGGCTGGCCAGAAGCATCTTATGGAACTTTTGGTGGAGTAATTGCTGCAGTTGAAACATCGGTAAGTGAGAATGGAAAATTCCGTTTATTGGTGGTTGAAGATAAAAATGAAAAACCATGGCCAAAGCAATTGAGAATGGGTGGAGGAGCAAATGGTATTGCCTTATTAAATGATGTTCCGATTGGCTACGAAATTTGGCGAAATATCAATGGCTTTCCACCAGAGTATTATAAACCTTCCGATAATTCAAAAGAACAATCAAAAAATAAGAAATAGTGGGCATGAAAAGAACGGCATTCATTTTTTTATTGTTGATTGGATATTGTTTAAAGGCTCAGGTGCTTACGCCTGAAGCTTTTATAGAACAGGTTCGACAAAACCATCCTGTTGCCAAACAAGCAGCTATTCAAATTGAAAAGGCAAAAGCAGATTTATTAAGTGCACGTGGTGGATTTGATCCTTCCTTTACATATGAAGCAAGTAGAAAAACTTTTGACGGGAAAAATTATTATTTCTATTCTAATCCCGAGTTAAAAATACCTACTCGATTTGCTGGGGCCAATATTAAAACCGGTTTAGAAAATAATGGTGGCGCTAATTTAGAATCTGAAGTTACTCCAGGGCAATCGAGTTATTTCGGTTTGGAATTACCAGTTGCAAAAGGCTTGGTGATAGATAAACAAAGAGCCGCCTTACAGCAAGCACAAATCTATCGATCGATGAGTGAGCAGGAAAGAAATAGAATGCTCAACGATTTATTGTTTGATGCCTATGTAGGATATTGGCAATGGACCAGTACCTATCAGATCTATAGTGTATACACTAAATTTTTACAAATAAGTACTGATAGATACCGATTGGTAAAACTGGCTTTCGCAAATGGAGACCGCTCCGCCATTGATACCATTGAAGCATTAACGCAAATTCAAAATTTTGAAATGTTGCAAGCCGATGCAAAAGTGAAGTTGAATACGGCGAGTTTAGAACTATCCAATTTTTTGTGGACCAATCAGGATAGCGCCTATTTGTTGCCAGAGAAAGCAGTGCCAGATACTATTCGTTTTGCATTAAACTTATCACCCCAATCTTTAGAGCAATTATTACAAAGAGCCAGTACAGAAAACCCTATTTTAAAATCCTATGATTTTAAATTGAATGCATTAGAAGTAGAAAGAAAATTAAAGTTTCAAAATATATTGCCTACCATTAATTTGAAAGCCAATTTGCTAAATCAAAATTATAATGTTTTTAAGGGCTTTAATGGCGCTTTCTTGCAAAACAACAATGCTTGGGGAATCGATATCAAAGTGCCTTTATTCTTAAGAGAAGGACGAGGAGAGTACAGAAAAGCCAAGTTGAAGATTGAAGAAACCAATTATGAACTAGCCGCTAAAAAATGGGAGATTGAAAATAAAGTAAGAAATTATTTTACTGAAACCAATTTATTGCAACAGCAAATCAGGGTTACACAAAATGCATTCAATGGATTCACTGCTTTACTAAGAGCAGAAAATCTTCGATTTCAAAACGGAGAAAGTTCTTTGTTTTTAATTAATACAAGAGAGAACAAAGTAATAGAAACGGCAGAAAAATTAATCAGCTTAAGATTGAAATATTTGAAAGCCAATTATTCAATCGAATGGTCTGCAGGTATTCTGCGTTAAGAGCTACTTCTTCTTAAATTTTGCAATAAAACTTTTGCTGTGTTCACTAATAATGAGCTTGCCGCTAATGCCAGCTCTTTCTTTTAATAAATGATCCCAGTGTTCTGTTCCATGCCAGAATATTTTTTTCAATTCTTTCAATGCTTCAGGATTCGATTGAGACAAAGTAGTGGATAAACGAATAATTGAATCATCCATTCCAGCAGAGTCGGCATGTAATTCTGCAAACAATCCTTTTCTTCTGGCCCAGTCTGCCGGACGATACATACTGGCGTCGATGGTCAATTGAGAAAAAGCGGATAGACCTATTTTTCGCTCTACTGCTGGTCCTACCACAAAAGGTCCAATGCCTACAGCCAATTCACTGAGTTTAACTTCCGCACCTTCGCAGGCAATGGCATAATCGGCGGCCGCTGCAATTCCAACTCCTCCACCAATACATTTACCTTGAACTCTTGCGATGATGATTTTGCCACAGGTACGCATCGCATTAATCACTTTTGCAAAACCACTAAAAAACTGTAACCCTTCGGCTTCATTTTGTATGGCTGCTAATTCATCAAATGAAGCTCCTGCACAAAATATCTTTTCTCCACCAGATCTAAGTATAATTACTCTAGTGTTATCATTGATTCCTTCGCTATGAATTTCTTTAGCCAGCGCATCCAAGATTTTTCCAGGTAAAGAATTGCTTTGTGGATGAAAAAATTCTATCGTAGCAATTCCATGTTCTCTTTCTACTTTAACGTATCCTTCTTTAATTTCTTCTATCATAATGAATATAAAGTTAGTTTTTTCTTGCAACCATGGTTAATATAGTTGCAATGCCTACCAGTTCATTGGTTTCATCAATCATTTCAACCATCCATTTTACTATTCCTTTATCAATATCTGTAGATTCTTTCTTTTCCTGACGAATTTTTTCTTTGCAGGTAAATCGAATATGCATTTCACTTCCAGGGTAAACCGGTTTGGTAAATCTAAGTTCATCAATTCCATAATTTAACAACACAGGATTCTTTTCATAGCTATCTACAAATAATCCTGCAGCCATACTCATTAATAAGTATCCATGGGCAACCTGTCTTTCAAACATGGTTCCTGTAAAATCGGTACTATTTAAATGCGCATAAAAATGATCTCCACTTAAATCGGCAAATTGATTGATATCTTCTGCTGTGATTAATCTTTTCTCGGTGATCAATTGATCACCAATTTCCAATTCTTCGTAGTATTTTTTGAATGGATGAATGGTGTTTGTATTGCCAGTTGCACCTTGCTGGTATACTTGACTGATAGCAGTGATCATATCAGGAGATCCTTGAATAGCCACTCTTTGCATATAATGTTTCACCCCTCTTAGTCCACCCATTTCTTCTCCGCCACCAGCTCTGCCTGGCCCTCCATGAATCAATAATGGCAATGGTGCTCCATGTCCGGTGCTCTCTTTAGCACATTGTTCATTCAATACCAAAATTCTGCCATGATAGGTACCAGCACCAAGCACATAATCTTTCGCAATATTTTTATCAGCAGTTACGATCGAACTAACCAATGAACCCTTTCCCATTTTAGCTAATACGATTGCTTCTTCTGTATGTTTATATGGCATTAATGTAGCAACCGGACCAAATGGTTCTGTTTCATGTACATCAGTACTGCCGAATGGATTTTCATTCAATAATAATAGCGGACTCATGAATGCGCCTTTTTCTGCATCTGCATCAACTGCATTTACACTATCCAATGAGCCATAAATAATTTGTGAGCTAGCCAATAATTTTTGTACTTGCTGTTTTACTTCAATGCGTTGAGATTCTCCTGCCAATGATCCCATTCTTACTGTTGCATTGAGTGGGCTTCCTATTACAGTTTGAGCCAATGCTTTTTTCAATGCTGTTTGAACAGCTTCTATTTTATTTTCTGGAACAAATATTCTTCTAACAGCAGTACAACGTTGACCAGATTTAGTGGTCATTTCTTTTCTAACTTCTTTAATAAAAATATCCCATTCAGGCATTGATTCATTTACGTCTTCCCCTAAAACAATGCAGTTTAAAGAATCGGCTTCCATATTAAATGGAACATTCTCTTCCAATATTTTTTTACCTGATTTAAGCATCATGCCCGTTGTTGCAGATCCGGTAAATGTTACTACGTCTTGAGACCCAACCTGATCCAATAAATTTCCTGCACTACCACATACCAATTGTAATGCACCAGCAGGTAAAATACCCGATGCAATAATTTCTTTTACTACTGCTTCAGTTAAAAAAGAAGTGACCGTTGCAGGTTTAACAATCGCTGGCATTCCTGCCAATAAATTCACGGCAATTTTTTCGAGCATTCCCCAAACAGGGAAATTAAATGCATTGATATGAATGGCTACTCCTTCCTTGGGAATCAATAAATGATGTCCCATAAATGTATTGGCTTTTCCTAATGGATGTGTCTCCCCATCTAAACAATATGGAGTATCTGGAAATTTTCTTCTGAGAGATGCGTAAGCAAATAAATTACCAATGCCCCCTTCAATATCTACCCAACTATCGGCTTTTGTTGCACCTGTTTGATAGCTTACTGAATATAATTTGTCTAAATGTTCTCTTAAATGAAGTGCCAGAGCCCGAAGCATTAACCCCCTCTCGTGAAAACTCATTTTTCGTAATGCCGGATTTCCCTGGTTTCTCGCATAATGTACCACTTGCGCAAAATCAATCCCCTTGGTGCTTGCATTCGCAATGGGGGCACCCGTATAAGCATTATACAATAACTGCCCTTCTCCATCTCCTTTAATCCAATCCCCTAAAATGTAGTTTTCAACCGTATACATAGCCATTTTTTAATGTGTACAAAGCTAACGATTGATAGTTTATAAGCTGAGTAAGGAGCAAAAAAATTCCCGTCCTAGGGTTATCCGGGACGGGAAAGCAGTTGGTTATTGGTCAAAAACTTTAAAAGTCTTGCTAATTAGACATCCTTTTGTCTATTTCGCTGCAAAGAATAGAAAAAATTTCTTCTACTGTTCCTTCACCCTTTAAATGCACTACTTTATTGAATTGACTATAATAATTGGCAACAACGGTTGTTTTGTCCTGGTATTCTTTGATTCTTGCCCTGATTACGGTTTCGTTGGTATCATCACTTCTACCACTGGTCAACCCTCTATTGAGCAATCTTTTTACCAATTCTTCCTCACTTACATCCATGGCTAGAACAACTCCAATTTCAGTGTTTTTTAGCTTAAGTAATTTGTCTAAAGCCTCACTTTGAGCAGTTGTACGCGGAAACCCATCAAATAAGAAACCTTTTGCTTGAGGGTTATTTTCTAAGGCAGAACTGATCATGCCAACCACTACTTCATCAGGCACCAATTGGCCTTTGTCCATAATGGTTTTGGCTTCAATACCGAGAGGGGTTTTGTTGGCTATTTCACTTCTGAGTAAATCTCCAGTGGATAAATGCTTTAGTCCATAAGCAGCAATTAGTTTTTCGCTTTGTGTACCTTTACCACTTCCCGGAGGTCCGAATAAAATAATATTGAACATGGACGTACTAACCTTAATTGAAGAGCAAATATAAGACCTGTAGGTTAAAAAACATTTAACAATTGCGTGAAATGATTGAAATCATTCATTATTAAAAATAAATGACCATTTTAGCAAATAGATAACAAACTAAAATGAGCTCTGAACGTAAATAGAGAAACAAAAGCAATAAAATTATGAAATTATTTATTTATTTAATATGTTCTATTTGCCTCCTACAGTCTTGTAATGGGCAAGACAACAAATCTAAAACCAACAAAATGGATAGTACCGAAAAATCAAAGAACCCTTATTACTCCAAAACAGATCAATCTAAGTTGGCAGTAAAAGAAGAAGATTGGAAAAAAGTCTTGTCTCCAGATGTATATTATATAGCCAGAGAAAAAGGAACCGAGCGTGCATGGACTAGCAAGTTTGAAGCCTTTAAAGAAGCAGGCACTTATTATTGTGCTGTTTGTGGTAATGCATTGTTTAAAAGCGATACCAAATTTGATAGCGGTTGTGGATGGCCAAGTTTTTACGAACCTATTTCTAAAGGGTCGATCATTTATTTACCCGACAATACTTTGGGAATGAAAAGAACCGAAGTTCAATGTGGAAGATGTAAATCGCATTTGGGACATGTGTTTGAAGATGGCCCACCTCCAACAGGATTGCGTTATTGTATTAATGGAGTAGTGTTGGATTTTGAAAAAGCGAAAGAGATTGAAAAGAAGTATGAGAAGAAGAATTAAGAATTATGAGTTAAGAGAGGTGAATTATGAGATATTGGGTTGATGGGTGATAGATTTTACAAAGTGTGGGAGTGTTGGTAATTCTGCCAAATGCTCCCGCACTTTTTTTGAATTTCACCCAATCAAATGATTCAAACTATTTTAAAATAAATCATTAAATATTATAAAGGCAATTCAATAATAAATTCAGTTCCTTCTCCCTCCTTGGTTGTTACTTTCAATTCTCCACCATGGGCTTTTACCATATCATAACTTAAACTCAGCCCCAAGCCGGTTCCTTGGCCTGTAGGTTTGGTAGTAAAGAAAGGTTGAAATATTTTCTCGAGCGTTTTTGGTGGGATGCCGTTGCCGTTGTCTTTTACAGCAATGCTTAGTTTATTGCCCATTTTTTTGGTACTTATTGTAACAGATGGTTCAAAATTGCCTAACTGATTCGCTTGTACTAAAGATTTGGCTTTTTCATCCACCACATAAAATGCATTATTGATCAAATTCAATACAACCCTTCCAATATCTTGTGGTATAATATTAATGACTGGATTGGATGGATCTAAGTCTGTTACTAGTGTTGCATTGAATGATTTGTCTTTTGCCCTCAAGCCATGATAAGACAATTTAAAATATTCATCGCAGAGCGCATTGATATCAGTAGGCTCTTTTTGCCCTGAGCTGGTTCTGCTATGTTGTAACATACTCTTTACAATATCAGCAGCTCGCTTACCATGAAGATTGATCTTTTCCAGATTGGTTGAAATGTCTTTGAGTAAATCTTCTTCCAATGCAGTATCTCTTTCTAGGTTGGGTTTTTGTTTTTCTTCATTGAGCTCGGCAATTAGTTCATTGCTCACTTCTGAAAAATTATTGACAAAGTTTAATGGGTTTTGAATTTCATGCGCAATGCCTGCTGTGAGTTCTCCCAGGCTGGCCATTTTTTCAGATTGAACCAATTGAGATTGGGTAGCTTTTAAGGCCTCTAAATTCTTTTTATTGATTTGTAATTGACGGTTTACATAATACAATGCTATTGCTACAATTAAAATACCTCCCAATGATAGCCATAACAATAAATTGTTTTTTTGAATCACTGCATCCTGAATGGCTTTTTGTTGCTTCATGGCATTTAAACTATCCAATTGCTGTAATTCTTTTTTCTCAATTTCGTAATAGGCTATTTTAAATGGAGCTAATGTGGCATCCATCTCTTTGGTTAATGCATCTAATTTATTGCTATACAATTTAAAATTGGCAAAATCATTAATAGATGCATAATAGTTTTTAAAAGCAGTTAAATATTTTTTTTGTTCATCATTTACTTTTGCTTCTATTGCTTTTTGATAAGCTGTATTTAAAAAAGCCAATGCTTTTTGCGATTGATTGTTTTTTGAATAAAATAAGAACTTTCCATAATCAACTTCTACAGCACCTTGTGCTGAAAAAAAAGGCTTTTTTATGCTGTCCGCTAATTTTTCTGCAATTTCAATGTTTTTCATCCCATCTGAAAAATCACCTAATTCGATTAAACAAACTCCCTTTCTTGCAAAAGCAACAGGATAATAATCTAAATCACTAACAACATTTGAATATTTTATTAAACTATCACAATAAGCAATACTTTCTCTCCAAGCATTTGAAATAGTTGCAATTTCAGAGCCTTGTAAAAAACTAATTTTCAAAATACCAATTTTCATTAAATTCAAACCAATGGAAATGGCAGAATCGTTTAGTTCTTTAGCTCTATTAAAATTACCCCAACGGGCATATTGCTGAGCACTAACAGATAAGTCGTTACAAAATTGTATAGTATTAAAATCTTTATAGATATCAGCAGCTTTTAAATAATGTGAAATAGCTCTATTATAGGCGGCTTTAGTATTGTAATATCCTCCAAGCCCATGGAAACAAGCTGCCATATTGGTTCGATTGTTTTTGACAATGTATATTTTT
Source organism: Sphingobacteriia bacterium (assembly GCA_037129425.1). GTDB lineage: Bacteria > Bacteroidota > Bacteroidia > Chitinophagales > Chitinophagaceae > Sediminibacterium. The sequence continues at coordinate 27,582 of JBAXUV010000008.1, read as the reverse complement.
AATTTCTGTTCATAATAAACATATCGTTCTTCTTGTAAATTCAACGAGTTAAAATACGATCTTATATTACTTAGTAATACAGGAATAGGTTTATTGAACTGATCAAATAATTCAATGGTTTGTTTAAGCAGTGCAAAACGTTCTAAGTTTTTTCTATTATAAATATTTTCTTGAATCGAAGCCAATTCATAATAGCTATTATATGCCTTATAATCTTCTTGTTTTAATTGCTTTTTTAAACTGACTAATTCTTTGAGCATTATTAGAAATGAATCTGATGTTTTTTGATCAAAATTTGCTCCCAATAGTCTTTGATCCATTATTTGGCCAAGTATATTGGCTCTTTCTTTTGGATTAGTTGTTTTTGCTAATTTTTGTAAAGCAGTATCAATGATTGGATCATTTTTATCTTTCTTCAACAGTAAGGCAGAAGTTGCCGGATTAAAATCGGGGAATAAACTTTTCCGAACAGAATCGATTACTCGGGTTTGTGCGTTTGTAGATAATGAAAGAATCATCCAAAAGAACACCAGTAATTGCTTCATGTAAAAAATATAAGGTTAGTAAGATACAAAATATTACTAAAGGAATTATACCTAATACTTTAAGTTAGTGGTTCTATTGAAAGCAGTGGCAGATGATTTTTTGCTCTTTCCCAATTATCCATTAATTCATTTTGATGTAATGCGGTCCATTCTGTAACAAGCCCCAATACTCTTGGGGGTATATAGCCTCCAATAACTTCATTATTATTGATATCAATTAGTGCTTCATATTTTCCATAAACCGCATGAAAATGTGGAGGGTTGTGATCACGATAAAACATTCTAATTATTACCCCTAGAAAATAGCTAATCTGCGGCATATATTGGTGAAGGTGAAAAGCTAGTTAATGGATCTTTACCAGATAGTTCAGCATAAATATTTGCTGCATCAATTTCTAATTCTTCAGACCATGCTATTGAATAGCCTGTGGTGTAAACAGTTGAAAATTTTTCTTTTTCTTTTAATGAACTAAAAATGCCTTTTTCAACCAAGTCGCTCAAATTAATTATCCCTTCAGTACCATCTTCAAATGATACTTGAACAGAATAATCGCCTTTATAAACAACACTTGAAACTTTCATACTTTAAATTTAGTAAAAGTTGAGCAGGTATCAAATAAAGTATAGCGATAAATTGATAGTTAACTATAAAAAAGTTGATTTTTCTGCCTGTTTTGTAGAAAAATACCTTGCTGCATAAATACTGATAATAACCCCCGCTATTGATAACACCATCACGCTATTTGAAAAAAAGTGCACCCAGTTTAATTGTACTTTAAAAATTTCTTTGCTCAACAAAACACTTACACTCCCTAAATAGCCAAATGAGTCAGCTACATATATCAAGAAGCCCACATTGCCTGTGAATCTAAATGTAGCGATCAGTCTTTCAAAATAAACAGAGTTAAATGGAATGTACACCATGTACAATCCAAGCCCAACGAGTGTCATCCACCAATATGGGGTAACTATTTCTTTGGTAAATAAATAAGTGGAAACACCTGCAATAATAAATCCCAATGCAATAAAAAAATGGGCCAGCATAAACGCCTTAAAACTATTTTTGATCATTACCATGCTTCCTATCAAAATCAAAATAGCAATGGTGATTGGTGTTTCTGTTTTGGAAAACAATGCAGGCTGGTTCAAATAACCCATTTCCTTCCACATGTCTGCACTAAAATTATCGCGGATATCCCTGAATATTGTAGCGAAGCAATAAATTAAAACAGCAGCAACTATACCTGGTAAATAGATTTTAATAAACGCTTTCCGCTGAGCCGCATCCATTGGTGTTCGGTTCATACGCAATGCAATGTCCTCTTCGGTTGGTGGTGGAATTTTTTCCATCAAAAAAATAAAGAATAACAAGGGCAATGCAAATACCAATCCTGTTGCAAACGGAATCCAGAACTCCGTTAAATGAAATTGCAATTGCAACCATCCTCCAACAGACTTTACAAATCCCGAAGAAAAAATAAAACTCACTGCTAATGCCGCACCTATGAAATCGGTTGTTTTTCTTCCTTCGATATAAGAAAAGATCACTCCCCATAACATGCCGAGCGGAAATCCATTGATGAATAAAAACACCATATTATAAGGCGCTGGTATCAATGCAAAAAACAACCAGGCCATCCAGGCAATGCCTACTAAGAGTAAAACAATTTTATACCTGCCCAATCTTTTTAACTCTGAAATAAATTTGATCCCATAAAACTTGGCCATCAAATAGCCCATCATCTGACTTAGTACCAACAGCGTCTTATAACCCAATCCCCAAAAAGCCATTCCATCGAATGTGCAAACCGTATAGGATTTTCTGAAACCAAAAATCATGGTATATGATAAGAAGGCCACCACAGCAGCATAAATACCTGTTTGAAATGAATTGAGTTGAAATGGTTTGGTTGATGCATTATCTGCCACAGCTATGCAGTTTATTCGGTTTAAGTGAATCGGGCTTTCACCTATAAATATAAGCCTCTCGTCCTAACTATTTGGTAAATGGCCGATTATTTCAGATATTTCAATTTCCAAATAATCAACTAATATGAGAAAATTGCTGATTGCCCTTTCAGGGTTACTATTTGTTCTAAGTGCCACTGCACAACAAATAGATCTTTCCAAACATTTCAAAACAATGAAGCCTCGCAATATCGGACCTGCTGGTATGAGTGGCAGAGTTACTGCAATCGATGCAGTCTGGAATAGTCCAAATACTATTTTTTTAGGAACAGCAAGTGGTGGTGTTTGGAAAACTGAAAATGGTGGAGCAAGTTGGACCCCTGTTTTTGATGAACAACCAATTCAAAATATTGGATCCATTGCTATTACTCAAAGCAATCCATCGATCGTATGGGCTGGAACTGGAGAAGGCAATCCACGAAATTCAATCAGCTTAGGAGAAGGCATTTATAAAAGTTTGGATGGTGGTAAAACATGGAAGCGCATGGGTTTAGAAAAAACCCGCAACATTCATCGCATCATTGTAGATCCAACCAATCCGGATGTAGTATATGCAGGTGTTATGGGCAATCCTTTTATGGAGCATCCGGAAAGAGGTTTGTATAAAACCACCGATGGTGGAGAAACATGGAAATTGATTTTGCATACCAATGATACTACTGGAGTAGGAGATATGGTGATGGATCCGGTGAATCCGAATAAATTATTCGTGAACATGTACCAGCACAAACGTACCCCTTGGAGTTTAAAAGGTGGTGGACCTGGAAGTGGCTTCTATGTTACCTATGACGGTGGTAAATCATTTAAGAAATTAGGTAAGGCTGATGGATTACCTGATGGTGAATATGGAAGAATTGGTATTAGCATTAGCAGATCAGAACCAAATAGAGTGTATGCTTTGGTAGAGTCTACTAAAAATGCTTTGTACCGAACAGATGATGGCGGTGTTAAATGGGAGATGGTGAATAATGATCCAGCGGTTGTTACCAATCGTGCATTTTATTTCCAAGACATAGCAGTAGATACCAAAAATGAAAACAGAATCTATAATATCAATCAAGAAATTTCAGTAAGTGATGATGGCGGAAAAACTTTCAAATCAGTAATTCCTTACAGCGGTATTCATCCGGATCACCATGCTTGGTGGATTCATCCTTATGATGCTAATTTTATTATCGATGGAAATGATGGTGGAATAGGCATTTCACGTGATCGCGGTAAGACTTGGCAGTTTGATGAGAAGTTGCCATTGGGTCAGTTTTATCATATCAATGTAGACAATCAAATACCCTATAATGTTATGGGTGGCTTGCAAGACAATGGTAGCTGGCATGGTCCTGCATATGCTTGGGTGCGTAGTGGATTGCGCAATGCATTCTGGCAAGGCGTGAGTGGTGGAGATGGATTTGATGTAATGCCTGATGCAGAAGATCCTAATTGGGTTTATACCATGAGCCAAGGTGGATCTGTATCTCGCTATAATAGAGCAACTGGTGAGCAGTGGAGTATTCGTCCGCCAAGACCTGATAAAAATGTGAAACAACGTTTTAACTGGAACGCCGCTATTGCGCAAGATCCATTTGATAAAGCCACTATATATTATGGAAGTCAATTTGTAAATAAGAGTACCAATAAAGGTGCTTCTTGGGAACAAATTTCTGGCGATTTAACTACGAATGATTCTGCAAAAATCGATCAAAGCAGCAATGGGGGTATTACTATTGATATTACTGGTGCAGAAAATTATTGTACTATTCTGGCCATTGAACCATCAGCAAAAGAGAAAGGGGTGATTTGGGTAGGAACCGATGATGGTAATTTACAATTAACCAGAGATGGCGGAAAAACATGGACCAATTTCCGCGGAAAAATCCCTGGAATGCCGCTTGGAGCTTGGATTCCACAGATCAGGGCGTCTCGCTACAATGCAGGTGAGGCATTTGTTGTAGCAAACGATTATCGCCGTGGCGATATGAAGCCCTATATTTTCCGTACTACTGATTTTGGAAAAACATGGACTAGAATGATTGACGAAAAGAAAGTAGTAGGGTATGCATTATGTGTTATTCAAGATCCGGTTGAACCGAATTTGATTTTTGTTGGAACAGAACAAGGTCTTTGGATTAGCTTAGACAACGGAACCAATTTCCAGCAATTCAAAAACGGCTATCCATCAGTTTCAACATACGATTTTGCTATTCAAGAAAGAGAAGCTGATTTAGTAATAGCCACTTTCGGTAGAGCACTTTGGATTTTAGATGATATCAGACCTTTAAGAAAAGCAGCGGCTAATAAAGGGCAAGTGTTTGCCAAAAAATTGACCGCATTTGATGCCCCGCTAGCGTATCAAGCAAAAATGAAAAATGCTTCGGGCATTGAGTACAGCACTTATGGAACTTATGAGGGAGAGAATAAAAGAACAGGTGCGCCTTTGAGTTTCTTCGTAAATAAATTAGCAACAGATACCGGAAAAAATAAAATTTCCGATACGGTTCAAGTTAGAATTGTAGATGCAAGTGGAGCAGTCGTAAGAAATCTACGCGCTAAAGCCGATACCGGATTCAATCGCTTTTATTGGGGCATGGAAGGTAGAGGTATTCGCCAAGGCGGTGGCGGTGGAAGAGGTGGCGGAGGTGGTGGAAGATTTGGTGGTGGCGGCGGTGGAGCTGCTGAACCAGGTGGCCTTCCAGTAGATCCAGGAACTTATAAGGTAGTGTTGACTTTAGGAAAAGACATGACGGATAGTATGATGGTGGTGGTGAATGACGATCCGAATGCACCAACTTCAAAAGAAATCAGGGATGCAATGCGCAAAGCCAATGCAAGAATGGAAAAGTCTACTTTGAAATTAAATTCATTGAATGATCGGATTACAGAAGCAGAAGATATCATGAAAAAAGTAGAAGCTGGCTATGGTAACATGGAACGCAAAGACGCAGATACTTTGCGCAAAGTAGGTAAGCAAGTTGCTGATGGAATCAAAGAGATCAAAGAAATGCTCAATGGTAAACCTCAATTAAAGCAAGGCTATGGCAATATTCCACAAGAAACTGTAACAGGCATTTTAGGTGAAGCCCGCCAAGTGGTGATGGGTAAAACGGCTATACCTGGTCCACAAGAAGATCGATTAATGAGTTATGGAGAAGAAGCGTTGGATGGTGTAATTAAGAAGGCCAACACATTATTTGATGGTGTATGGAAACAATACAGAACATTGGCAGAAGCTGCTCCGGTGAAATTGTTTAAGGAGTATAAGCCGATTGAATAAAAGCGTATTCAGTAATTATTACTAAAAAAGCCCTCTGTTTTAATAGACAGAGGGCTTTTTGTATAGGGTTTTTTAGTTTATGATGCTTTTCTAGGTGTTACAGAAAATCCACCACCTTTTTTGGAAGAAGAAAAATTCTTATTCCCCATTACTCCTGCTGCTTTTCCAAAAGTACTGGTAGGGCCTGAGGGTTTAGATACCATTCCTGAAGCGGTTGTTGGTTTATTCGTTTTTTTTCTAGTAGATTTTGCTTTTCCCATGGTATTAATTTTTTTAAAGTTAATCAATTTATTGTAATTGATTAATGTGATCATTCTGCTTAAAAGAAAGGAATAATCGAGGCAACAATATTCCAAAACTGTAACTTCGCCGAAAATTGAATCGTCAATGAGTAAGCTCAGTCATTTAGCAGAAACATTAATTGGGAGTGAAATTGTAAAATTGGGTAACGCTATTAATGAGCGAATTCGCAATGGCGAAACCATTTACAATTTTACCATTGGAGATTTTAATCCAAATATATTTCCCATTCCTGCTGAATTAGAGCAATTGATAATTGAGGCCTATCAGCACCACTATACCAATTATCCTGCAGCAGAAGGTATTTTGGAATTACGTCAAGCAATTAGTCAGTTTATTAAAGATAGAGAAGGCTTGCATTTTTCTCCAAGCGAAATTCAAGTGGCATCTGGTGGAAGGCCATTGATCTATGCATTGTTTAAAGTAATTGTAGATAAGGGCGATAAAGTAATTTATGGAGTACCGTCTTGGAATAATAATCACTATGTTCATTTAACCGATGGAGAACACTGTTTGGTAAACTGTAGTGTAGAAAATAATTTCATGCCTACTGTTGAAGCCATCAAGGCAAATATAAAAGGGGCTACTTTGATTTGTTTGTGTACTCCTCAAAACCCAACAGGAACAACTCTTTCGAAAGATTCATTGTCAGCCATCTGCGATCTGATTATTGAAGAAAATAAACAGCGTGGCGATGATGCAAAAAAATTATATTTAATGTTCGACCAAATGTATTGGACACTTACATTTGGAGATACTGTTCATTATGATCCCATTTCATTGAATCCTGCAATGAAACCTTATACCATTTACATTGATGGAATTTCTAAAGTATTTTCTGCAACTGGTGTTAGAGTAGGTTGGGCATTGGGTCCAGAGAATGTAATCGCTAAAATGAAAGCGATACTTAGTCATTTGGGTGCTTGGGCTCCAATGGCAGAACAAAAAGCAGTAGCTAAATATCTTCCAATGACTACTGCTATCGATCTTTATCTAACCCATTTTAAATCTGAGATTGAATATCGCTTACAAACTATTTATGCAGGAATTGTTGCATTAAAATCTAAAGGCTATTCTGTTGATGCTGTCTCTCCTCAAGCTGCTATTTATCTAACTATTCAATTGAATTTAGTAGGTAAAAAAACGAGAACTGGTGAAGTGTTGGAAAGTCAATCAGCTGTTACTTCTTATATTTTAGGAGAAGCCAAAATTGCAGTAGTACCTTTTTCAGCATTTGGTGCAAGTGCCGATAATAGCTGGTACAGGTTGAGTGTGGGAACTTGTATTAAAGAAGAAATTCCTGCTATGCTGGCTAAATTAGAAGCCGCATTGGAGCAATTGAGTTAATTTTTATTGCAAATAAAAACAAAAGGCTTATTGGGATGGTCTTTCAATAATTTTTGCACTAAATGCTCTTTAGTAATTATTTTTCTGCGATTGATATCAATGATTTCATTGGCGACACAAAAGCAACCCCAATTTTCTACAGGAACCAACACCAGGTTCAACAATTCCATTTGCCGATCAATTTCTTGTTGAGAAATCAGGTGCTTTGTTGATAGAACCAGTAGGTCTCTTGGCATAGTTGTGTGTTAGCTAATGTTTTGGACAAGCACAAAATGCTGTCTTGTTCGATTTTTTAAAAATTCCACAAGAACTGGCAATTGTACTAGTAAGTAACAACAAAAGAATAATTTGGTTTAATTTGAGTTTCATATTTGTTCTACAAATTAAGGAATTAGTACCGATTTGAGCATGGAGAAGCTATTGAATAATGATAAAAAATATACAATTTTAGTTGCTCCATTGGATTGGGGACTTGGCCATGCTACCCGTTGCATTCCTATTATTTCTCATCTTCTTCGATTGGGACACCAGGTAATTATTGGTTCAGATGGGGCACAAGCTGCACTTTTAAATGAACATTTTCCCGAATTGAAAATAGTAACATTGAAAGGATACCAAATTCAATACAGTGCTGATTCCCGATTCTTTGCGTTTAAAATAGGAACACAAATACCCAAAATACTTCGATCTATTGCATATGAAAATCAATGGTTGAAGCAAATAGTTAAAGAGCATCAAATTGATGTAGTCATTTCCGATAATCGTTATGGTTTAAATAATGAAGCAATTCCTTGCATATTTATAACCCACCAATTGACCATTAAAGCACCTTTTAAATGGTTGGAATATTTGTTGAGGAAAATAAATTATTCCTATATTAATCGATTTACTGAATGTTGGGTGCCAGACATGGAAGGAGCGGAAAATATTGCTGGTGAATTGTCTCATCCTTTTCAAATGCCTACAACAGCAGTTCATTATATCAATTTATTGAGCAGGTTTACGCCGATTGAAACAGTAAAAAAATTCGAATATTGTATTCTGCTTTCTGGGCCAGAACCTCAAAGGACTGTATTTGAAAATATTGTTATTGAATCGATCAAAAAAATAAAAGGATCTATTTTATTGGTAAGGGGTAAACCTTTGGAAAAATCTATTCCTTTTATTGCCGATCATATAACTGTATACAATCACTTGAATGCAATTGAATTAAGTAAAGTAATTCAGGAGAGTGAATACATTATTTGTAGAAGCGGCTATTCTACCCTCATGGATTTGTTGATATTGAAAAAGAAAATGATTGTTGTGCCAACACCAGGGCAAACTGAGCAGGAATATCTGGCCAATAAACTTTCAAAAGAGGGAATAGTATTGTCTGCCAATCAACAGAATATTGACCTTGCTCATCTTTTTGATCAAGCTAAATCACTTGCTTTCAAAAAAACATCTTTTAAGGTATTCGATGAAAATAGTTTAGCAAATTTGATTAAAAAGATAGAATCTTAATATTCTACTTATACTTTTGTAAAGCATGCAAAACAAAAACAAAGCTTACGCTGCAGCAATTGGAGCCAATTTTATTTTTGGTAGCAGTTATGCGGTTGTAAAATACATTACACCTGGTTTTATTCATCCTTTTGCACTGAACTTTGTTAGGGTAACGGTGAGTATTATTTTATTTTGGATACTCTTTTTATTTAAACCAGGCAAAACACGCATCGATCAAAAAGATATCCCTCGGTTTTTATTATGCGGACTTACTGGTGTAACCATTAATCAAATATTTTTTATCAAAGGATTATCCTTAACAACAGCTATTCACAGTTCATTGCTCTCATTAGCAACACCCATTTTCATTACCATTATTGCTGCATGGTTATTGCGAGAAGGATTCAATGTTGCAAAAGCAGCTGGCCTGGTTTTAGGAATTAGCGGTGCTGCCATCTTAATATTAATGAAAGACAATAGTAAAGCAAGTTCGAATATGTTGATTGGAGACTTGTTTATTTTAATCAACGCAATTTCTTATGCATTCTATTTGGTACTTGTAAGACCATTAATGGCCAAATATTCTGGTATTCAAGTATTGAGATGGGTCTTTACTATTGGAGCTATTGGAATTATTCCTTTTGGATTACCACATTTTTTAGAAACCAACTGGTCCACTTTTGAAGCAAGTCATTTAATTGCATTGGCCTATATAGCCATTGCAACAACTTTTATTGCTTATTTATTAACAGTCTATGCAATCTCTGCAATTGGATCTTCTTCCACTGGCGCATTTATATATACACAACCCGTTTTTGCTGCAGTGGTTGCCACCATTTTTGCTGGAGAACATTTTACCCTTTCAAAAGCCATTGCAGCATTGCTTATTTTTACTGGAGTCTATCTCGTGAATTTTAAAAAGCCTGTAGCTACTGCAACTTAGGATAATCGAAAAACCAATATGCTTTTTTCGATTGATTAAAATCAGCCCAATGATTGGTTTCAATATTAATTGCAAATACTCCACAAGTAGGCATATTGGGAACATAATTTAAATCGAGCTCATTGATAAAATCGGTAATACCTGGATTATGTGCAAATATTGCCGCAGTATTAATGGAATCATCAATCTGTTCAATCACCTGATAATAAACAGCAGGTGCTGCATGGTATAATTGCTTGAGTTGAAAAATCTGTGTTGGTTTTTGATCATAAGCTACAGCAAAGAATCTGGCGGTGGTAATTGCCCTTAATGCTGTGCTAGAAATAAATTGATCTACTTGTATTCCTTTTAATTTTATTCGATTGGCCATTGAAGGGGCGTCTTTCAAACCTCGATCATTCAATGGTCGATCAAAATCATCCTGACCTATATTGGCCCAGCTACTTTTGGCATGTCTGACCAGCAATAATTGTTTCATGCTGAAAAGTTACAAAAAATGCCTTGTACATTTGTACCAATGGCAATCACAAGACTTACGGTTGAAGAATTTTTAGCTTTCGCTAGTACAAATACTGTATTGGATGTAAGAAGTCCTGGAGAGTATGCTCATGCACATATTCCTGGTGCCAATAGTTTGCCCTTATTTTCGGATGAAGAACGTAAAATAGTTGGAACAGCTTATAAGCAAGAAAGCAAAGAGAAAGCCATTAAAATAGGGCTGAAATATTTTGGGACCAAGATGGTAAAAATGGTCAATGAAGTAGAAGCACTTACTAAAAATGATCCTTCCGACAAGAAAACAGTTTTAGTGCATTGCTGGCGCGGAGGAATGCGAAGTGCTGGGGTTGCTTGGTTATTAGATCTATATGGTTTTAAAGTGTATACTTTGGTTGGTGGTTACAAAGCATATCGTAATTGGGTACTGGCACAATTTGAAAAACAATATCCAATTGCAATTATTGGGGGATATACTGGATCAGGAAAAACAGAAGTGCTGCAATCACTCGCTTCCAAAGGTTTTTCAACAATTGATTTAGAAGGACTGGCACATCATAAGGGTTCTGCTTTTGGTAGCTTGGGTCAACTTCCTCAACCAACACAGGAGCAGTTTGAAAATAAACTGGCTAAAGCGTTGGCGGCGTTTAGTAAAACAAAAACTACGTCAATCGAAACCGAAAAAAATCTATTGCCTGAAGATTCAAATAAGAGAATCTTACTGTTAGAAGACGAAAGTCAAAGAATTGGAGATGTAAATATCCCTACTGTTTTTTTTAAACAGATGCGAGAAACAAAAGTTTATTTTTTAGATATTCCATTCGATGAACGATTGGCCTTTATCACTGCGCATTACGGTCAATTTGAAAAAGAAAATTTGGTGAATGCCATTATACGCATCAAGAAAAAACTCGGTGGCTTAGAAACCAAAACAGCTATTAATGCATTGATAGAAGATGATATTACTTCATGCTTTAGGGTGCTGCTTCATTATTATGATAAATTGTATCAAAAAGGGTTGATGCGTAGAGAGGATGTAATCAAAATGGTTCAAAAAATTCCTTGCAAAAAAGTAGACGACCAAAAAAATGCATTAGCGATTATTGAGCAATCCATTTAGCAATCGTCAAAAATCCCATCCAACTCATACTGATTACCACTATCCAACCTACCAATTGTAACCAAACCGGGTGTTTGTATTGGTGAACTAATTTGGTTTTTCTGGAAGCAACTAAAATCACTGCTAAAGCAATTGGCAGAATCAATCCATTCAAAGCCCCTACAGTAACCAAAATTTTTACTGGGTTACCTATCAAATTAAAAACAAGGGTAGATAAAATGATAAATGCACTAATGACCATTTTTTCATTTTTCTCGATCGCAGGGTGAAATGTTTTTAAAAATGAAACAGAAGTGTATGCGGCACCAATAACCGATGTGATAGCAGCACACCACATAACGATTCCGAAAAAGCGATAACCAATTTCACCTGCCGCTAATTTAAAGACTGCTGCAGGAGGATTAGCAGGGTCCAGTATCAACCCTTGCGTAACAATACCCAGTGCAGCCAGGAACAATAAAAATCGCATGGTAGCTGTAACCATAATTCCGGTGACCGCACTTTTATTTACATCTTTTAAAGCATCCACACCTTTAATACCTGCATCCAATAATCGATGTCCCCCTGCAAAACTTATATAACCACCAACCGTTCCACCCACCAAAGTTACAATAGCCAATGCAGATAATTTTTCCGGGAAAAAACTATAATGAACAGCTGCAACAATGGGTGGGTTTGCTTTAAAAACAATATAGAGTGTTAGCAATATCATGAGCATGCCCAATATCTTAGTAAATCTATCAATCGCAATGCCTGCTTCTTTATTCCAAAAAATCAATAATGCGATAATGCAACTAATAATACTTCCATACAATGGATCTAGTCCCGTCAATACTTGAAGTCCTAATCCGCATCCTCCAATATTGCCAATATTGAAAGCGAGGCCTCCTAATACAATCAATCCTGCTAAAAAATATCCCAAGCCTGGCACTAAAGTATTGGCAATCAGTTGTGCCCTCATTTCGGTTACTGCAATGATTCTCCAGATATTTAATTGAGCACCAATATCTAATAACACCGATAGTAAAATAACAAAACCAAAACTAGCGGCCAACTGTTGAGTGAATACAGTTGTTTGTGTAAGGAAGCCTGGCCCGATTGCAGAAGTGGCCATTAAAAATGCAGCACCTGTGATAGCGGATGATTTATTTTTTTTCATTCGCCTGGTATTTTGAGGTGGATATTATTTTTAATAAAACCATGATGAAGGGCTTTTGCCAATTCAACTGCGTTTTCTCCATCTCCATGTATGCAAATGGTTTCTGCATAAATATCTATGATGGAATCGTCTGAAGCAATTAGTTTTTTTTGCTCAATCATTTGCAAGCACTGGTTCAAAGCATCAGCTGTTTTTTCAATTAAAGCATTTGATTTTGATCTGGGAGTAAGTGACCCATCTGGCTGATACCTTCTATCCGCAAATACTTCTGAAACAGTTTTGATGCTCAATTTTTTTGCTTCCTTGATTAAATGACTATTGCTCAAACCATATAAGTATAATGAAGCATCTAATTCTTTTATTACCGATGCAATAACATAACTCATTTTTTCATCGGCTGCTGCCATATTGTACAAAGCACCATGTGGTTTTACATGATGCAATAAACAACCTTCTCTTCTGCAATGATCTTGCATCAATACAATTTGTTCCGCAACCAGATCATATAATTCGCAATCAGATAAAACCAAATTGGTTCGCCCAAAATTGGCTTTGTCTTTAAACCCAGGATGCGCTCCTATAGCTACTTCTTCTATCAAGCATAAGTCAATGGTTCGTTTAATGGTGTCATCATCTCCTGCATGATAACCACAAGCAATATTGGCCGAACTAATAAATGACATCAGTTCGGCATCATGTGGAAACCCTTCTCCTAAATCGCAATTAATGTCTATGGTATGCATCGAGTTGTAAGATACAGGCATTTGTTAATTGTTGCAAATGTTGTGCTTGCAACATCATTATTTTTTCGGATTCTTCAATAGTTGTAGGAATGAATTGAATTGTATCATTGCTGCCTTTTTGCGAAAGTGTTGGTAAATCGGCTGAGATGATATGTGCTATTCTTGGATAGCCTCCAGTTGTTTGATGATCGGCCATTAAAACAATGCATTGTCCATTGGGTAATAATTGAACAGTTCCTTTTGTAACAGCAGTAGAGATCATTTCTTTTTTATTAGATTGTTCCAGTGTTGGGCCTTGCAATCGATAACCCATTCTATCACTTTGTGGTAAAATGCTAAAATCTTCAGCACATAATATTGTTTGAGATGATGCATTTAATTGCTCCAATTCATGTCCTGGAATAAATCTTAAAGCATTGTTATGATACAATTGCTGAACGGATGCTTTCCAGGGCAATACTGAACAATCTTTACTGTTGTTCCTTGAAGCATTCTTAAGGTTTAAATCAATATTATCGCCCTGTTTTAATATTCTGCCTTCAAACCCACCTACAGCGGCTTTTACATTAGTGCTGTAACTGTTTAACCATTCACTTAACTCGAATCCACCTTGCACCGATAAATAGGCTACTTGACCCCATTTTTTTGCTTTGAATTGAAGTACCGCATTTGCTGGTATAAAAACAGGTTGGTTAATAGGGATATCAATTCCGTTGATCTCTGCAGTAAAATCAGCTCCGCTCAAAGCAATAAATGCTGGTTGATTAAATTGTAAAACCGGTGCAGGAAAATAAAATTCTAATACAGCTTCTGAAATATCGTTTAACACCAATGCATTGGCAGTTTGCATGGCACAGGTATCCATTGCCCCGTTTGGATTAATACCTAAATGCTGAAAGCCTTTTCTGCCTTCGTCTTGAATAGTACTGTATATTCCTGGTTTTATAATTAGGATACTCATTCGTTTACTGCTTTTTTAATCTCCCAAAATTCCTCTTCTGCAATAGCATAAAATTCAACATGATCTCCAGGGGAGAGTAAACAAGGGTTCTCTTTACTGACATCGAATAAATTCAATGGAGTTTGCCCGATCAATTGCCATCCACCAGGAGAATCCAATGGATAAATACCTGTTTGTTCACCAGCAATTCCAATGGAACCTTTTGGTACAATTGGTCTGGGCGATGCTCTGCGATTCATTTGTATGCTAGAATCAACAGAAGCCATATAAGGAAAGCCAGGTAAAAATCCGATCATGTATACGGTATAGATTTTATTGGTATGCCGTTCAATTATTTCTTCAATGGAAAGTTTGGTATGCAACGAAAGGTCCATTAAGTCGAGCCCAAACTCATTATTATAACAGACCGGAATTTTTATTGATTTACTTATATTTTGAGTAGGATTGATTAATTCAAGTTCCTGCAGCAATCTTGATTTTATCCAATCAAATTTGCTTGAATACAAAGTAGGAAGCGAAAATTGTGCTACATCATATACAATGGTAATGCTGGAATAAGCGGGAATAATATCGGTAATTCCATAGATTGGATGATTTTGTAAATGGTTAAAAATTTGTATCACTTCCTGATTAGTAGACGCATTAATAGAATCGCCCAATTGAATAGTGATTGCCTGATCTCCCAATGGATAAATGTCTAAATTGGAAACATTCATAATAGAAAGGTAGATAATCCTTTTCAACGAATAATTTTTGTACTTATCTTTCAGTCATAAATCAATTTATGAAACAAATTTTAACCTTTGGAGTGTTGGTATTATTTACCGCTTTTGTATCAGCGCAATCCGATCCTACCTGGATGCGTTATTCTTCCATCTCACCTGATGGCAAAACCATTGTTTTTACTTTTAAAGGAGATATTTATAAAGTAGCAAGTGCAGGAGGTACCGCTGTTGCATTAACAATGCATGAAGCGCACGACTTTATGCCTGTGTGGAGTCATGATAGTAAAACCATTGCTTTTGCTAGTGATCGTTATGGCAATTTTGATATTTTCACTATTTCCGTGAATGGAGGAGAAGCCAAAAGAGTTACTTATCATTCAGCACAAGAATATCCTTACGATTTTACCCAGGATGATAAGAATATTATATTCGGTTCTTCCAGAATGGATCTGGCAACGAACCGTCAATTTCCAACAGGATCTATGCCAGAACTATACAGTGTAGGAGTGAATGGAGGCAGACCAACTCAATTATTAACTACACCTGCTGAAGATGTGAAAGTGAGTAAGGATGGATCTAAATGGATTTATCATGATAAAAAAGGAGGCGAAAATACTTGGAGAAAACACCACACATCTGCAATAACCAGAGACATTTGGGTATATGATGTAAAAGCTTCAAAGCACACAAAAATTACTTCATTCAATGGAGAAGACCGTACACCTATTTTTACAGACGGAGAAAAAGCGATGATCTATTTAAGTGAAGAAAGTGGGAGTTTTAATATTCATAAAATGAATTTATCCGGTGGTAAAAGCGAACAGCTTACCTCTTACAAAAAGCATCCTGTTCGTTTTTTAAGCAGCGCCAATGATGGCACTATTTGCTTTGGATACGATGGAGGAATTTATACCATGAAAGCTGGTTCTGGCGCAAAGAAAGTAGCAGTAAGTATTTTGGCAGATAATAGAAAGAATGATGAACAAGTAATTAGAGTTGCAACAGGAAGTGGAATTAGTGTTGCACCAAACGGTAAAGAAGTAGCTTTTGTATTTAGAGGAGAGGTTTTTGTAACCAGTGTAGATGGTGGAATCACCAAAAGAATTACCAATACACCAGAACAAGAAACAAGTGTTGGTTTTTCTCCTGATAGTAAGTCAATAATTTATTCTTCAGAAAGAAATAATAAATGGAGTGTGTATGAATCTAAAATAGTTCGATCAGATGAGCCCTATTTTTATGCATCTACTTTAATCAAAGAAACTGCAGTATTAGAAAACACCAACGATAATACACAGCCCTTGTATTCTCCTGATGGAAAAGAGATAGCGTATGTAGAAAATAGAAACACTATTCGTATTTATAATGTAGCTTCTAAACAATCCAGAACAATTTTAGGGATCAATCAAATATTTGCATTTGTAGAGAACGACCAATATTACCAATGGAGCCCAGATAGTAAATGGTTGTTGTTTGATTATTCTATTCCAGGAAGTGCTGTTGGCGAAGTTGGTTTAGCAAGTGTAGATGGAAAGAAAGTGATGAATATTACCGAAAGTGGTTATAATGATTACCGACCTAAATGGGTAATGGGTGGTAAAGCAATGCTTTGGCAAAGCAATAGAGATGGATTGCGTGCAGCTGCAATGAGTGGAGGAGCTCAAAGTGATGCATACATGATGTTCTTTACTCAAGAATCATTTGATCGTTTTAAATTAACCAAAGATGAATTTGCATTGGTGAAAGATATGGAAGAGACCAAAGCAAAAGCAGATACATCAAAGAAAAAAACGGTTGTAAAAGACAGTGTAGTAATTGAGTGGGAAGGATTGTCTCAACGTAAATCTAAAGTAACCATTCACTCATCTTCAATGAGTGATGCTTTGTTGAGCAAAGACGGAGAAACATTGTACTATTTAGCAAGATTTGAAAAAGGAATGAATCTTTGGACAACCAATTTGAGAACCAAAGAAACCAAAATGTTGGTTCCATTGAATGCCGGAGGAGCTAGTATGGCATGGGATAAGGATCAGAAAAATATTTTCATTAGCAGTGATGGAGGTATTATTAAACTAGATCCTGCAACAAGCAAACAAGACAGAGTTGGCATTAATGGAGAAATGATGGTGAATGCTACAGCAGAACGTCAGGCTATGTTTGATCATGTTTGGAGAAGAACCAAAAAAACATTTTACAACAAAACCTATCATGGAATTGATTGGGATAGTTATAAACCCGATTATGAAAAGTACATTCCTTCTATAGGAAATAATTATGAGTTCAGTGAAATGCTGGCTGAATTATTAGGCGAATTAAATGTGAGCCATAGCGGAAGCAGTTATGGTAGTTTTAATCCCAATGGAGATATTACTGCATCATTAGGCGCTTTTTATGATGCTACTTATAAAGGCGCAGGTGTAAAAATTGAAGAGATCATTAAAGATGGTCCATTGGATAAAGCAGGTCTTAATATAAAGACAGGTGCAATTATAGAATCTATTGATGGAGAAACTATTACTGCAGACAAAGACCTTGCACAATATTTAAATCGCAAGTCAGGAAAAACTATTTTATTGTCTATCATAGAAGGGGCAGATAAAAGAGAAATTACTGTAAAAGGAATTTCAACTGGCGAAGAAAACGGTTTATTGTACAAGCGTTGGATCAAACGAAATGCTGATGAAGTAGATCGTTTGAGTAATGGGACATTGGGTTATGTTCATATTCCAGGAATGAATGACGGTGCATTTAGAAGTACTTACGAAGATATCATGGGTAAGTTTTTTGATAAGAAAGGAGTTGTTGTTGATACGCGTAATAATGGTGGTGGAGATTTAGTAGCAGATTTAGCAGTATTCTTGAGCGGAAAGAAATTTATGAATTATACCAATGATGTTAGAAGCAATGGCTATGAACCAAATTTCCAATGGACCAAGCCTAGTATATCATTAGCCAATGAAGCCAATTACAGTGATGGACATTGTTATGCATTCATGGTGCAGGAATTAAAAGTAAACAAGCTGGTAGGAATGCCAGTGCCAGGCACTTGTACTTTTGCAGCATGGGAATCTTTAATGGATACAGGCATTCGTTGGGGTGCTCCATCTGTTGGAGTTAAAAACATGAATGGCCAATATTTAGAGAATCGCCAAACTGAACCTGATATCAAATTGATGAATGAATACGAAATAGTGAAGAAAGGGGTGGATCAACAATTAGAAGCTGCAGTGAAAGAGTTGATGAAAGATATTAAAAATTAGGATGGTGAACGAACGTATGAATCAGACTAAATAAGTTGACACAGATGCATTAATCCCGGTTGCTAATTACAGCCGGGATTTTTATTTCCTTTGAATATCCGCACCCAGTGCACGCAGGCGGGTATCAATAAATTGGTACCCTCTGTCTATTTGCTCGATATTTTGGATGGTACTTTTACCTTCTGCACTTAATGCTGCAATCAGCAAAGCTTGACCTGCTCGAATATCGGGGCTACTCATAGTGATTCCTCTTAAATTATTTTTTCTTCCTAAACCAATAACCGTTGCACGATGTGGATCGCACAAAATAATTTGTGCTCCCATATCAATTAATTTATCGGTAAAGAATAAACGACTTTCAAACATTTTCTGGTGAATGAGCACACTGCCAATTGCTTGTGTGGCAACTACTAAAACAATGCTCAATAAATCGGGCGTAAAACCTGGCCATGGATGATCGGAAATAGTTAAGATGCCTCCATCCATAAAAGTTTGAATAGTATATGATTCTTGGGCAGGTATATAAATATCATCATCCTTTATATCAAATTCAATCCCTAATAACCTGAACTTTTCAGGTATAATTCCCAAATGTGCAACACCTGCATTTTTAATGGTGATTTCACTTTGCGTCATCGCGGCTAATCCAATAAAACTGCCTATCTCAATCATATCGGGCAATAAACGATGTTCAGTTCCTCCTAATTTTGATACACCTTCAATCGTCAATAAATTACTTCCAATACCAGCAATTTTTGCGCCCATGCGATTGAGCATATTGCAAAGCTGCTGTAAATAAGGCTCGCATGCTGCGTTGTAAATAGTGGTTATACCTTCTGCTAAAACAGCTGCCATTACAATATTGGCAGTGCCAGTTACAGATGGCTCATCCAGTAACATAAATGTTCCTTTCAATTGGCTGGACGATAAAGTAAAACATCCCAATGCATCATCATATGCATATGTAGCACCCAATTTTTCAAAACCGATGATATGGGTGTCTAATCTTCTCCTTCCGATTTTATCTCCACCAGGTTTTGGAATATATGCTTTTTTAAATCTCGCTAACATAGGCCCGGCAAGCATTACACTGCCTCTTAGTCTTCCGCTTTTTTTTCTAAAATCTGCTGAAGCTAAGTAGTCAATATCAATTTGATCTGCCTGAAAAGAATAACTGTCTGCATTGATGCGATTGATTTTTACACCAATCTCATGGAGTAATTCAATCAATAAATTTACGTCTACAATATCAGGAATATTGGAAATGGTAATTACTTGATCGGTTAATACAACTGCTGATAATATTTGTAAAGCTTCATTTTTAGCACCTTGTGGAACAATCGTGCCGCTTAATTTTTTTCCGCCGATGACTTCGAAACTGCTCATTATAAATTATTAGATTATTGGAAGTAAGTTAAATAAAAAAGCATCAGTGTTTACTGATGCTGTATAAATGTCGATTAAAATAATTAATACCTTTTCTTAAATCCGCCACCTGCATTTCTGTCGTTGCGAGGCGCTCCGCCATTTCTATTGTCATTATTGCGTTGCTGGCCACCACCATTTCCACCTGGTCGATTATTTCTTGGGCCATTTCTGTTATCGTTATTGCGTTGCTGGCCACCACCAGGACGATTATTTCTTCCTCCAAAATTCTGCTGCCATCTTCCACCACTTCTAGCAGGTGGATAATCGTCACTTACAAAATTCTGGTTACGGTGTTTTATATAAGGTGTATTGCTAAATTCCAACTGTCCACCAGTAATGCTATTTAATTCGGAACGAATGGCATCATCATGAACCAATTCTTTATGCCAAGTACTGTAAGATAATTTCATGTAGTAAGCAATGGCATTGGCAAAACCTACTTTTTTCTCCGGGTCTTCTTCTTTCAACGCTTTATCTATCACTACTTCCAAATTCTTTCCTAAATGCGCATATTTTGGATGACGCTTTGGATACGGTAAAGGATCTGGTTTTAATTTATAGGTTTCTTTTGTAGGGATAGGATAAGGGCTATCAACATCCAGCTTAAAATTGCTGATGAAAAAAAGATGATCCCATAATTTATGCCTAAAATCTTCCACATTTTTTAAATGTGGATTCAAAAAGCCCATTAATTCAATCACCGCTTGCGCTTGCTGTTGGCGCTTCTCTCTGTCTTCTATAGTGAGTACATATTCCACCATTTTCTGAACGTGGCGGCCATACTCCTTCATCCCTAAAAAATTCCTACTTGTATTATAATCCATGTAAAATTGCTTGTTGCAGTAACAAATATACACATTGTAGGGGGCTTCAAATCATTTTTCAGTCTACGGAATCTAGTTTTTATCTTCGCGCTATGGAACATTTGTTGAATCAAATAGCAGCATATAAACAAGAAATGGAAGCTTTTGTGGCTTCAGGGGCGGAAGATGTGGAACAATTTCGCATCAAATGGTTGGGTACCAAGGGTTTGGTAAAATCCATCATGGGCGAAATGAAAAATGTTCCCAACGATCAAAAAAAGACTTTTGGTCAATTATTGAATGAGTTCAAACTCTTTGCTGAAGCCAAATTCGACCAATTACAAAGCAATTTTGCGCCAGTTGATCATGCCAGCGCAGCTACATATGACTTTTCATTACCAGGCGATCCAGTTGCTGTAGGAAGCAGACATCCATTGACTTTGGTGAAAAATGAAATGGTGTCCATATTTAAAAGATTGGGTTTTGTAGTAGCAGAAGGTCCGGAGATTGAAGATGATTGGCACAATTTCGGCGCCATGAATTTGCCGGAAGACCATCCTGCACGCGATATGCAAGATACTTTCTATATTAGAAAGCCTGAGGATGGAAATGGTCCAACCTGGTTGCTGCGTACACACACAAGTAGTGTTCAGGCAAGGGTGATGGAACATCAAAAACCACCTATTCGAGTGATTTGTCCTGGTAGAGTATATCGAAATGAAACCATCAGTGCGAGAGCACATTGCTTTTTTCATCAGGTAGAAGGCTTGTATATAGATGAGAATGTAAGCTTTGCCGACTTAAAGCAAACTTTGTACTTTTTTGTTCAAGAAATGTTTGGCAAAGAGGTGAAAGTACGCTTCAGACCAAGTTATTTCCCTTTTACTGAGCCAAGTGCCGAAATGGACATCAGTTGTTTGATCTGTGGAGGCAAGGGCTGTAATATTTGTAAACATACAGGATGGGTAGAGATTTTAGGAAGCGGAATGGTACATCCAAAAGTGTTGGAAAATTTTGGAATTGACTCTAATAAGTATACTGGCTTTGCATTTGGTATGGGTGTAGAAAGAATTACACAGTTAAAATACCAGGTGAATGATCTAAGATTGTATTCACAGAATGATGTTCGTTTTCTGAAACAGTTTACAGGAGTTGTTTAAGCCTTTGTTTAAATAAGCCGCAAGTTGTTGAATTAAGTGAGATTGTAGTTTTTATCAACTACCTTCCGAAACTTCAATTTCCCAACGATGCTTGCAATCCTTATTTTTTTTGGAGCCCATTGGTTCCTGTCTTTGTTTTTCCATTCTTTTTTCTTGCATCGTTTTGCTTCTCATAAAATGTACACAACCACTAAAAACTGGGAACGATTTTTTTATTTAACTACCTGGTTTGTACAAGGTTCTTCTTTTTTGGTTCCTCGCGCTTATGGCGTAATGCATCGAATGCATCATGTATATAGCGATACGGAGAAAGATCCACATTCGCCACATTTTTTTACAGATGTGTATCAAATGATGCAAAGCACGATTGTTATTTTTCGTGGATTTTTAACAGGAAAGAATTTACCTGAAGCACAGTTTACCAAAGATTATTTACCCGTTTGGGATAAGTTGGACAAGTTTGGTCACCATCCGATCACTAGAATTTTTTTCATGGTAGGATATATTGCTTTCTATTATTTTTTCGCACCCAATGCATGGTGGTATTTATTATTGCCGATTCATTTTTTAATGGGCCCAATACAAGGAGCTGTGGTGAATTGGTGCGGTCATAAATACGGCTATAGTAATTATGATAATGGGGATCATTCTAAAAATAGTTCTCCATGGGGAATTTTATTGATGGGTGAATTGTTTCAAAACAATCATCATTTTGCGAAAGACGATGCCAATTTTGCCAAGAAATGGTTTGAGTTTGATCTTACTTTTTTTGTGATGCGAGGCTTGAATGCAGTAGGGATTATTCGATTCATTCCAGTTGCGATTCCAGAGGTTTCTACCAACAAAGTTCCATTAGCCAAAACCGGATAATCAAATACGCATAATTTTAGATTAGGAGAAATCGATTTATAGATAATTCCTCCAGTTAAACACCATTCTTAATCCAATATGCCAAACTGTATTTAAAGGTGGAGTAGGGATAGTTGTGTTGGCTGGCAGTACAATTTTACTTTTTATCGGATTATCAAATCCTCCTGTTAATTGAAAAATAAAACTAGAACTCTGTTGAGCAGAGTAAAATCGGTAAGGTCGGTATTCTATTATTGGAAAATCAAATTTTATCGAACTATATTCTAATAGTAAACTGTTGGAAGTGTTTTGTATGGGAAGAATAAGATTGTCTTTGGTTTTACCAATGCCATATAAACTTAAACCTATTTCTCTCCCTAGTATAAATTGAAATCTTCCTACCGAAGAAGATATTGCAGATTGCCAAGGAATCAAACCTCCATTTCCTGCATGCACTGCCATCTTCTGATAAGTTTTTGGTGCGAAAAGTAATAGAGGGGCAGCCAATATCAAATCTCCAGGTATAATGTAAAAAGGCATTCTTAGCCGAATATTATAGGCGCCACGCCCAGGTATGGCTGCACCAATTGTACTGTTGGCAAACCCGCCCCCATCTTCTGCAAATCGGTTGGTAGAGGCAGAATTCTGGGTCCATCCGAATTGTAAAAAAAACAAGCCATCCCCTGATTGATTCAACACTCCTTCTAATCCATAGCCAATTCTGAAATTGGCTTCCAATCCACCCACTACTCCGTTATCAGTTTGTTCTTTTCCAAAACCACCATTGATTGAATGTATATTTAAACTTGATGAAATTCCGATAAATAAACCAATTTCAGCGTTTGTTCTTGGCAAAGCACCAAGTCCACTAGATAATCCTGGAATAGGAGTTTGAATTAAAATGGGTTGTACAATACTTAAATCAGAATTCAATAATTGAATGGTTGATGATGTACAAATACTTAAATCTTCTTCAACTTTATTTGAAAAAGCGTGATCGTTTTTTTGTTGAATGCTAAGTTTCCCAAAAGCTGCATCAATCATTTGTTCCAGACTTAATCTAATTATTTCACCCAATTTTTGGGCTTCAACATCTTTTAAATATCCATCGCCAGTTACAATCATTCTTTCGCCATTCCATGTAGAAACTTCTAGGCCCTTTTCATTATAATAATCATGGGTTCCTTTTCTAACCGAAGCCGATCCCCATATACCCGCTATATGTCCAGCAGCAAAAACATCTTGTAAAAAATGTTCAGCAAAGGCCTCGTTTGCAAATGCTGACAATAACAATGCAGATTGTTCTTCTTTGGATAATTGTGGATCCCTTGCTTTAAAAGCTTTATTCAAGGCTATGAAGTGATAGTAAGTAAATAATCCAATGGCATTTACTGGAGTACCTTCCTTTAAACAGGATTCAAAATAATTAGCGGCATCTGTATCTACTTTTTGTCTGGTTAATAAGAAATGCGCATAATTGGCACTCGCTCTGCTGGAGTATTCTTGATCGGCTCTTTGCAAACGCATATCAGAATTATGAAGCGCAGCAGAAATCTTACTATTTGAATTGGCAGCATTTAAGTCTTTTTCTAAATTGGCAGTAATAGATGCTACTTTTAAAATCCAGTTACTTTTATTTACAATAGATAATAAATTTTGAGGTGAGCAACTATGATCACCTGCAATACCAGACCATGATGAAAAATCCAATTGCTGTGGACTTAAACCCAGCGATTGGTTGACAATTGATGCCGTCAATCTAGATTCATTACCCATTATTGCTTTTGTCCACAATGCATCTAATTGTAATCGATAAGCACTATTCATTTGAAGAATACTATATATTGATATTTTCCTATGTTCTGGATATACCCATGAATAAGCATTGTTAAATAGCATCAAACAAATCAATAGTAAGCCTAGAATTTTATGGATAGATCGCATCTTTGTTGGTTTCTACAAAATTTCTATTATTTAAAATTAATTATTTTACGATTAACTTGCTGAATATGATTCATGCTACCAAAGGTGTTGTGTTGCGTACAGTGAAGTATGGAGATACGAGTATAATTACGAGTATCTACACAGAATTATTTGGTATTCAACAATACATTGTAAAAGGGGTAAGGCAAAGCAGCAAAACTTCAGCAGGAAAAGCCAGTTATTTTCAACCAGGAGCTATCTTGGCATTGGAAGTTCATCATAATGAGTTGAAACAACTTCAATTCATTAAAGAATTTAGTTGGGCCTATATGTATGAGCAAGTATTGTTTGATGTAGTAAAAAACACCGTTGCTATGTATGTAATGGAATTGTTGCAACACAGCTTAAAACAACCAGAAGCCAATCCTGAATTATTTTATTTGATCGAAGATACCCTCAAGCAATTGGATAAGGGGTCGGCTACACTAACAGGAAATTTGCCTTTGTATTTCACTTTACACTTGGCGGCAGAATTGGGGTTTCAGTTGCAAGGATCTTATTCCATTTCTACACCCATAGTTGACTTGCAAGAAGGAATGTTTGTAGCAGATAAGCCTTCACACCCTTATTATCTAGAAGGCGCTCTTGCACAAACAACTTCATTAATTGCCAATTTGGGTTTTTACAATGAACTCGAAACTATTTTATTAAACCAACAAACACGCAGACATTTAATTGAAGCATATCAATTGTATTTGTCTTTGCATATTTCCAATTTTGGGCAGATGAAAAGTTATAAGATATTGCAGGAAGTGTTGGCTTGATTTTTATTCAAGCGATTAATTGTTGAAGAATTATTGCTTTCTCGAAACAGTTGAATTTCCAAACCGATAAATCAATCGTAGATCAGGAAATTGTGCAATTTGTTTATGGGCTTTGAGGTTAATGCCTAAAGCCAATTTTTTATTCATTTGATACTGTAATCCCCAGCGATGATACCAGCCAGGAAAATTGGAGCCGTGTGAAATAAGGTAGACCCCAATTTGTTGTGTGAAAGCTACTTTGCCCCAAAGAAATGCATGCCCACCCAATACACTTATTGCATTTGCTAAAGTTGTTTTTTGATTGGATTCTAATAATTGTTCTGCAAGTGCACCATCATGGTATATTTCAACTCCTGCTGTAAATCCATGTGAACGAGCTGTTTGCCAATTATGTGTAATACCCATACCATATACAGGATACCTTTTTATTAATTCATTACTAATGCTTCGAGCAGCACCAAATGCATACAATTCCCAATACTTGTATTTTTGGTAAGGCAATTGTTTGTACCGGTTAATGAGTTGAGTTAATGGTTTGAAGGGGGTTAATGCATAACGAATACCAATATCAGCGGTAGTCCAATTAACCCCTTTATTGGGCAATTTAATACCAGCATTAGAGAGGTGCCTATAATGGCCCCCCAATGATAATTGCCATTGATCTGCAAAATTCCAATAAACATTTAATCCAAGATCTAAATATGCACTGATTGTGGTACTATAGGAACTATTGGTAGGATTATGAATAGGATTGTATGGGTTGCTTAAGTAAGCAAAACCTGCAGCTGTTTGAAATTGCAAACCTACTTTATTGGAAAACCGAATATTGGGTTGAATGGCATAAGCTGCAATAATTCCATTTCCAATTATGCTGTTATCGAAATTGGTATAATTTACAAAAACAGATTGAGTTGGTAATCCCGAAAATTTTTGAAAAGTTGCCGAATCGAGTTTACGCCAATTATAACTAAGCTGAAATCCAGATGGCTTGGATCCTGATGTGTTTTCTACATCTTTGGTATGGGCATAAATAGAACCATTTCCAAAAGAAATCCCAAAGCTTCGCTCTATTTCTTGAGCTTGGCTTAAACATGAAAAGCAACCTAAGCATATCGCCATTAATAAGCGCATAAACAATATCTATAATTAAATTACTTTTTAAATCAACCTATTTATTTTACTTGAAGCTTGTAATTGTTCTAATAGCAAATGATTCAATAGTAACACACCTGGTTTTTTTCCTTTTTCAAAACTTCCGAATCGATCATCGATGTTCAATGCTTTGGCGCCATTGTAAGTTGCCCATCGCAATAATTCTTCCAAAGGAATTTCGGGAAAATGTTGATGGATTGTTTTGAGTTCACTGAGTATACTCAATTGATGATTACTGGCCAAACTATCGGTACCAATGGTTAAGTTGGCGTTGTACCTTCTCAACATTTCTATTGGAGGCATTTTATTTTCGATAAACAAATTAGCATTCGGACATAAGCACCAAAAAATCCTTTGATTGTTTTGAATGGCTTGTTGATTAGCCATTAAAATATCCTGAGGGTTTGATTCTGTATTGTGCACCAATAAAATATTATTGGCATTTTGCATCTTCGGTAAAACAGATTGTAAACTTGTTTTACCTGTTGGCATAAAATGTGTTTGATCAATATTCATCGCCTCATACATCCCAATAAAATCGCCTGTTCCATCTTTGAAGAGTTGATTCTCTGCCGGGGTTTCTTGATTATGAATTGTAATAACAGAGCCTTCAAAATGAGGTTGAATCAATTCCCATAATTCTGCCGATACCGAATAGGGAGCATGTGGGTTGATAGAAATGTTTGCTGAAGAATTGGTTGTTGTTCTTAATTCAATATTCAATGCATTTTTAAAACTTCCATATATATGCATTGCATTTTCATATCTAGGCAATGAGATAGCGGGCTTCCATCCACTCACTTCAATAAAATTGTGGTAGGTTAAATTCCCTAATTGCTTTTGTTTTAACGTAAGTGCATTGTTCGAAATATCTCCAACAGCTATAATTCCATTCTTGGTCATTGCATCTTCGGCATCGGCAATTGCTTGAAGAATTATATCTTCTGAATGATGTCTTTCATTGACGATTTTTAAAATGAATTCAGGTAAGCCTGTATGCTCAGGAATGAGCCCCTTCATATGACTCAATTCTAAATGGCAATGTGCATTGATAAAACCAGGTGAAAGTATTCCTTGATGGTGTTGTATATCGCCACCTGCATTTTCTTCTGCTACTAAAT
>JBAXUV010000074.1:0-1738 GCA_037129425.1 Sphingobacteriia bacterium | reverse complement strand
TTAGCATTTGGTATAAAGCCAGTCAGCAAAATCAATTACCAGGTAATTACCAGAGAGAGAGCGGCAGGAGATAGTATTGGCACTGTGTATGATGGTAATGGTGGATTAAATCAAGCTTTTGTTGGTATCGGTAAAAGATGGAAAAACTTGCAAATTGGTTTAAACACTGGATATGCATTTGGTAGTAAAGAAACCAAAACGATTAAAACATTTTTAAACGATACTGTATCCTATTCTCAATCAAGCTCTTCCACCAAAACTAATTTTGGAAATGTATTTTTACATTTAGGTTTACAATACGAATTTTCAGTGTACAAAAAAGTGAATAAAATCACTAAGTCTACTCAAAATTATTTATTGAGATTTGGAGCAACCAGCACATTGCAACAATCATTGAATGCTACTCAAGACATTAACAAAGAAACTTTTGCTTTAAATTCAGTAGGGGCATCTATTGGTATTGATACAGTTTTTAAACAACAAAATATCAGAGGAACAGTTGTATTACCTGCTTCTTACGAAGCTGGATTTGTTCTTCATAAAACCCTTAGTAACACAAGCGGCTTGTTCGAATTATGGTCAGTGGGTGTAGAATATAGCTCCACACAATGGAAAAATTATCGCTTTTATGGTCAGCCAGATGCATTGAATAATAGCTGGATGGTAAAGATTGGCGGTCAAATCAGTCCTAATCCGCTAGCACAAAGAAATTACTTGAATAATGTAAATTATAGAGTTGGTTTTAATTTTGGACAAGATTATGTTAATGCCGATGGTAAAGGTTTAAAAACCATGAGCGCTTCTTTTGGAGCAGGCTTCCCTATTCGTAAATGGAGAGCATACGAAACACAGTACACAGTTCTACAAACTTCATTTCAAATTGGCAAAAGAGGTTCTGGAACAAATAACATTACAGAAAATTTCCTTCAATTTACTTTTGGGTTGAGCTTAAACGACAATTGGTTCATCAAACGTAAATATGATTAACATTCATCATACTAATAAATGGATTGCAGCCTTTTTAATGGGCTGCTTTTTTATGGTTGGATGCGAAAATGATGTGAATGAAGTAAAACAATTAGGCATTAAAAAGCCAGGTATAGAAGAGGGTAAAGACATTGTAAGTTATTTAAGTGTGGGTGGAGTTATGAAGGCGAAATTAATGGCCCCCCTTTTATTGCGTTATCAAGGAGACAGTGCCCTAAAATCGGAATTTCCCAATTCCTTGTATGTAGAATTTTACAATGACAGTGCTAAAGTTGGAACCAGACTTAGGGCTAAATACGGAAGATACCTTGAGCAGGATAGAAAAGTATTTTTGCGAGATAGTGTGATTATTATACGCGTGAATGGAGATACTTTATTTACAAGCGAATTGTATTGGGATCAAACATTAGGAAGGTTTTACACCGATAAATTTGTAGAAATTTCTCAAAGAGAACCTCGTCAAAAAATATACGCCCAAAAAGGATTTACTGCAAACCAAGAGTTTACTGACTATACTTTTTTCCTTCTTCAAGAAGGAAGTTTCCTTATCTTACCAGATAGCACAGCAGCACCGATTAAGAATTAAGAATTAAGAATTAAGAATTAAGAAAGCAGAAAGATAAAAGATGAAAGATAAAAGATGAAAGATAAAAGATAAAAGATTAGACAACTATTCACTGATAACTATAAACTCATAACTCATAATTTTTAATTCATAATTCATAATTCTCTATGGAATACAGATACATGG
>JBAXUV010000073.1:0-1751 GCA_037129425.1 Sphingobacteriia bacterium | reverse complement strand
AAATATTTTGTTGCTATTAAAAAGAAGATAAATTTGTTCTAGTTAACAAAAACACTAAAAACACATCTATGAACAAAGCTGAATTAATCGCAGTATTGGCTGACAATGCAGGTATCACTAAAACTCAAGCAAACGCAACTTTAGATGCATTTGTTGATGCAGTTACTAAAACTTTGAAAAAAGGAGATAAAGTAACTTTAGTAGGTTTTGGTACTTTCTCTGTATCTAAGCGTGCTGCTCGTACTGGCCGTAACCCACAAACTGGTGAAGCCATCAAAATTAAAGCGAAGAAAGTTGCTCGCTTTAAGGCTGGTAAAGAATTAAGCGGAAAGCTCTAATTCCATCTAACAAAAAGAATTGAACCCCGCTTTGGCGGGGTTTTTCTATTTTTGCACTTTAATCATCATTATTACAAAAATTTATTATGGGCAGAGGCGACAAAAAAACAGCAAAAGGAAAGAGTTTCCAGGGTTCATTTGGTAAGTCAAGACCAGTAACTCCAACCAAAGGAAAAAAAGTAGCTAAGAAAGCAGAAGAGAAAGCTTCTTAGTAAGTAAATAGGGAACAGTTGAAAGCTGTATGAACAATTTCAACTGTTCCTTTTTCCTTTATCATGGTTGCTTTTTAATCAGCGAAGCATCTTTATAGGTTGATCTTGCTATGGTAGTGATTGCATCTACCAATACGTCTAAATCAGCGGGCCTGGTATATACATGCGGCGTAATTCTAACACAGCGGATATTTTCCCAAACAATCCCTACCGTGTGTATTTTATATTTAGCAAACAATTGTTGATCCAATTCTGCTGGAGTTAATCCATCAATTGTTACCCCTGCTATTGCACAAGAATAATTATCTTTTAAGGAAGTGTGTATGCGCACACCAGGTACATCTTTTACTTTGGTAGCCCAATAATTTTTTAAATACCGGATTCTTTCTTCTTTGCGCTTACTGCCAATAGCAGTATGAAATGCAATGGCTTCTCCTATTCCTTGTTCTATCGGAAAGCTACGGGTACCAAGGTTTTCAAACTTTCTGATGTCTGCGCTATTGGGCTTTTCTGCACAAATCAACGGCCAAACTTTTTCAATTTTTTCTTTTTTGATCCATAACATTCCACTCCCAATAGGTGCACTTAAAAATTTATGTAAACTGGTACCAAAATAATCGCAGCCCAAATCAGGTACATTAAAATCGAGCAATCCAAAACTATGCGCTCCATCTACCAAAACCTCCACACCTTTTTGATGTGCCATTGCACAAATTTTTTGCACTGGTAAAATTTGACCTACCCAATTAATGATATGAGTTATATGCAATAATTTGGTTTTAGGTGTAATGGCTTTTTCGAATGCACTCACTATTGCATCATCGTTCTCTATCGGAAAATCAAAGCTGATTTGTTTATACACTATGCCATCTCTCAGTGCTCTTTGATTCCAGGCATGAATCATATTTGGATAATCTTGCTTGGTGCCGATGATTTCATCGCCTTTGTTAAAATTCAACCCATAAATCACCGTATTCAACGCTTCTGTAGCATTTCGATTAATGGCAATTTCTTCTGCACTACTGCCCGCCAATAATGCCAGTTTTTTGCGCAAAGGCTCTCTTCCCTGGTCCAGAATACGCCACATATAGTAAGAAGGAGCTTGATTAGACAAGGAATTATATCTTTCTACAGCTTCTTGAACCACCCGAGGTGAAGGGCTAACCCCACCATTATTGAGGTTGATGATATTGGAATTGAC
>JBAXUV010000072.1:0-1815 GCA_037129425.1 Sphingobacteriia bacterium | reverse complement strand
ATGGTTATAGCCAATCTAAATTGACCAATAGTTTAATTGATAAAAGTTTAGGACTGGTTTCAACTACCAGGAATTGGAAAACTTGTTTATCCATTCTAGAAATGGCAAAATCATTAAACTGATCCTAGCATCGAATGGTTATTTAACGTTTTTTTCAAGCATTCACCCAACAATAGCCCTAATTTTACGGTAGCAGCATTTTATGGACTTGAGTTTTGAAAAAGAAAAAAATATAAAAGCAATCACTATCACTGGTGCAATCACGATTGTATTGTTTTTGATTTTCTTTTATGTACACTACGAAAAGCCCATTCCACCCGAACCCATTATTGGTGAAGGCATTGAAGTAAATCTAGGAAACAGTGAAACAGGTTATGGAACAATTGCTCCGCAAGCCCCAGGCCAATCCGCTGAAAAAGCAGCTACCAAATCTACTCCAATCAACCAGTCAATTACCCAACCCATTCAGCCAATCGAAAATCCTTTGGAAGATGATATTGATGTAAACAATAAAAAGCCTTCAAAATCCAGTAACAAACCAATTGTTGAATCAAAACCAATCCCCGCACCAGCACCTACTCCAAAAGCAATATTCAAAGCAAGCAATACCAAGGGACCTGGTGGTAATAATGCTGATTCATATAATGGAGTTCGCAATCAAGGCATAGCGGGAGGAAAAGGAGATCAAGGTAATCCTAACGGCAACCCTAATTCGGATAGTTATAATGGAAATGCAGCCAGTGGAAAAGCAGGTACAGGAGGCGTAGCCATTAGAAGTGGTTTAGATGGAAGAAGAATTACCAAATTACCTGCTTTTGAAGATGATTTCAATGAAAATGCCAAAGTAGCGGTTGATATTACAGTAGATCAGTCAGGTAATGTTATTGCTGCGATGGTGAATCCTAAAGGAACCACTACCACCAATACCAATATTCGCAATATAGCGCTTCGCAAAGCCAGAACACTTAAACTCAATAGTGGCGATACAGAAGAACAAACTGGCACATTGGTTTTCAATTTTAAACTGCGTAATTAATTTAATTGCATCTTTGTAATGCAATGACTTATCAAGAAACGGTTGAATATCTTTTTAATAAACTGCCCATGTTTAGCAGACTAGGTGCAGCTGCCTATAAAAAAGACCTGACCAATACCATTTTGTTATGCGAAGCCATTGGCAATCCGCAGAAAAAATTCAAGACCATTCATGTTGCCGGAACCAATGGAAAAGGTTCTACCAGTCATATGTTGGCAGCCATTCTACAAACCGCAGGATATAAAACTGGATTATATACATCTCCGCATTTACACGATTTCAGAGAAAGAATCAAAATCAATGGTGCACTGTGTACAGAAGATTTTGTTGTAAACTTTACGCAAAAAATTCAACCGCAAATAGAATTACTAGAACCCTCTTTTTTTGAGATCACGGCAGCGATGGCATTCGATTATTTTGCGCAGGAGGAAGTAGATATTGCCGTAATTGAAGTTGGATTAGGCGGTCGTTTAGACAGTACCAATATTATCAACCCCGAATTAAGCATTATCACGAATATTGGCTGGGATCATATGAATCTATTGGGTAATTCATTGGAAGCCATCGCTGGAGAAAAAGCAGGAATCATCAAAGCACATATACCAGTAATTATTGGAGAATTTATTGCAGAAACAAAACCGGTATTTGATGCAGCTGCTATCAACAGCCCTATCATTTACGCGCAAGAAAAAAGATATGTAAGCGATTGGGTGAATGAAGACAATCATTTAAGAATTACTGTAGTAGAAAAAGAAAAAAATGAATACGAGTCTTATTTA
>JBAXUV010000071.1:0-1892 GCA_037129425.1 Sphingobacteriia bacterium | reverse complement strand
GCCTTCACCCTGTTTTGAAAATTAGGATGAATATCCTGCATCACACCTCCTGGTACGATATAATTCATAGTGAGTCTTGCACCACAGGTTTCTTCCATGATATCATTGATGCTTTCTCTTTCTCTGAATGCATGAAAGAAAGGCGTGAATGCGCCCAGATCCATCGCCATCGCGCCCCACCAAAGTTCATGTGATGCAATTCTGGTAAGCTCATCCATTAAAACGCGAATCACTTGTGCCCTCGAAGGAACTTCTATTTGCATTCCTTTTTCAACCGTCAATGCACAAGCATGATTATTAATATGAGAAGACAAATAATCCATTCTACTCGTTACATAAATGAACTGGCGATAGGTTAAGCTCTCGCACATTTTTTCGATGGAACGATGAATATATCCTAAATGTGGCTCTACCTTCTTGATGGTTTCTCCATTCAATGTGATCACTAAATGCAGCACTCCATGCGTTGCAGGGTGTTGCGGACCAACATTGATCTGTAAATCTCCTTCCAGTGTTCTGCCTAATTCTTCAACCATATTAGAGTTTGATCATATTAATAGGATCTTCAAAATCTTTTCTCAACGGATTCTTCCCTTCCCAACCATCCGGTAAAATCAATAAACGCAGATCGGGATGATTCAAAAAATTAACGCCAAATAATTCATACACCTCTCTCTCGTG
Source organism: Sphingobacteriia bacterium (assembly GCA_037129425.1). GTDB lineage: Bacteria > Bacteroidota > Bacteroidia > Chitinophagales > Chitinophagaceae > Sediminibacterium. Next base: position 1,211 of record JBAXUV010000071.1, on the reverse strand, counting down.
AAATTCAGCCGTTCTCCAAATAGCAGCCAATGATTCTACTTCCGGCTTAATGGCATCCAGATCTACTTTCACTACTATATTATGTCGGTATTGTGTAGATGATAAATGATATACCATCGTTAAATGTGTTTTCCAATCGATGCAGGTTAAGCAGAAAAGAAAATCAAAATTTAATACAGGGTCAGTTCTTAATTGTTTTGCAAAAGCAAGCCATTGAGAAGCATCTACTTTAATATTCACCCATTCACCACCTTCAATAAATATTGCTTCGGGCAGTAGTTCGGTTAGTTTAGCTTTTATTTCTTCGTCTTGCATTAATTGTTTCTTTATATCACAGAGCCATTGGCTCAATTGGTGAAACCCTTATTTGTTCTCTGGTTAAACCAGATTTAATTTTTTGTTGAAGCGATAACAATGCATGGATCAAAGCTTCTGGTCTTGGCGGACATCCAGCAACATACACATCTACGGGTATCACATGATCCGCTCCTTTCACTACTGAATAAGTATTATAAAAAAATGGACCGCCACTTATTGCACATGCTCCCATGGCAATTACATATTTAGGGTCTGCCATTTGATCGTATAATCTTTTGAGTACCGGAGCCATTTTATTTACAATGGTGCCTGCAATAATAATTACGTCAGCCTGTCTGGGGGTAGCCCTTGCTACTTCAAAACCAAATCTCGAGAAATCATATTTTGCACCTGCAACCGACATGTATTCTATTCCACAACAACTGGTGGCGAAAGTAAGTGGCCATAAAGAATTGGATCTTGCCCAATTGATCACATCATCTAATTTACTAAGCATTACTCCACCTCCCGGCATTTCATGAACCTGACCAGGAAAAGGAATTGATTTATTTTTTTCTTCCATCATATTTTAACCGGTTAAATCCATTTAAGCGCACCTTTTTTATGCGCATATAAAAAGCCCATGAATAATATAAAAAAGAAAACAACAATTTCTGCAAAAGCAAGCCAGCCTGTACTCTTGGCAACAACAGCCCAAGGATACAGGAATACCAGTTCAACATCAAAAATTAAAAATATCAACGCAAATAAATAATACCCTACATTCAATTGAACCCAGGTTTTTCCTGTGGTGGGAATACCACACTCATAAGGTTCTCCTTTTTGTTTATTAGTAGACCCTTTTAAAACCAAAGATGATACGAGAATAGCTATTCCAGAGAAAGCAATTGCGG
>JBAXUV010000070.1:0-2098 GCA_037129425.1 Sphingobacteriia bacterium | reverse complement strand
TTTAGGTCAAAATTGATGCAATGACTTCACAAATTATTTATAATTCCGATTTAAGGACCACAGCTACCCATCTCCAAAGTGGAACCATCATTGAAACCGATGCCCCAACCGATAACCAAGGGAAGGGAGAAAGATTTTCCCCAACCGATTTAGTAGCTACTGCTTTGGCCACTTGTATGATTACCACCATGGGTATTAAAGCCCGTTCAATGAACATTTTACTGGATGGAACAACCGCCGATGTAACTAAAATAATGGCTTCCGACCCAAGAAGAATCAGCAAAATTGTAGTTCATATCCATTTTCCAAAAAGTCTTCAAATTGATGATAAAGAAAAAGCCATTCTGGAAAATACCGCCCGTACCTGCCCTGTTGAAAGAACTTTACATCCTGATTGTGAACGTGAATTCAGTTTCAATTGGTAATTAGAGCCCAATTTAATGTTAATCGTTGCCTATTAATCACTATCGAATAAAGTTAAAGCCTGTACAACAGAAGATACTGGTAAGCCCATCACATTGTAAAAATCACCATTGATTGTTGCTATGCCAACCACTCCTATCCATTCTTGAATGGCATAAGCTCCTGCTTTATCATAAGGTTTATATTGGTCTACGTAAAATTCAATTTGCTCTGTGGTAAGCGGATGAAACTGTACATGGGTAGTAATTGAAAAAGAATGTTCTTTAAACGCATTCTTTAAAACAACTCCGGTAATGACCCGATGGTTTTGTCCAGACAATCTGCTTAGTATCGAAACTGCTTCAGCCCGGTCTGCAGGTTTATTGATCACCTGATTGTCTAATACAACAATAGTATCAGCAGCTAGTACTATGGTTTCGGGTTCTGAATTATGTAATTTTTCTAAAAACTCAATGACCGCTTTTGCTTTATTCATAGCAATATGAATAGGCACTTTTTCAACTTCTAAATCATCAGGAAAAGATTCATCCGTTGCTTTAACAACTATTTTAAATGGAATTTCAGCCCATTCCAACAATAATTTTCTTCTAGGAGATTGAGAAGCCAGAATAATTTCCTTCATGTAAATATTATTGATAATACCTAAAAAAGAACATTGATAAAATTCCTGTAAACATAATCACTTTTACCAAAGTACTCAGTTGATGATAGTCGGCTGGTTTTTCTGCTTTATATAATTTCTTTAATACAAATAGCAACGGTAAAACAATTAACACAATGCAATACAAAGCACTTAACCACCAACCCATGCCCAATACATATAATTGCAAAATAACCAGCGCAGCAATCAACACAATGATCCATACTGCTACAAAAACTTTTGTTGCATTAATTCCCCAAGCAATCGGCATTGTAGTGCATCCATATTTTTGATCGCCCGAAACATCTTCCATATCTTTTATTACTTCTCGAATTAATGAAATAACAAAAGCGAAGGAAGCATAGAGCACCATCAGCCTAAAAAACCGAACACGCTGGTGTTGGTCGGTACCAATTAAAGATCCATCTAAGGGGTATTTTGAAAAAAACAATTCTATTATTACCCATGCAGTTAATAATGAAATGATCACATTCCCAATTAATAATTTCTTCTTAAAAGTTGTTGAATAAACCCATAAAGCAATGATTACAACCAAATTACCTAACACAATATGCCAATATTGGTTGATAGGTAAAGCATATGTGGTTAAATACAATCCTAACAAACTCAAAAACATATGCAAGAAAATAGTCCAACGTCGGCTGATGATTCTATTGACTACTACTTTTTCGGGCTTATTAATCTGGTCGATATTATAATCGAAATAATCATTGATGATATATCCAGCAGCAGCAATACATACTAAGCCAAGGACTAATGCAAAAAAATGAATTTGTTCTCTGGCATCTAATCCAGTTAACTCCGGATAAATTCTTTCGTAAATGCAGTATTCGAATAATAGTTGTGTGATAATAATAAATAAGAGATTGGGCCATCTTATTAATCTAAAAAATGCAGCAACTATTTTCACTGATTAGTATTTGTTATTGGTTATTGGACAACTCTTATCTCTTATCTTATATCTCTTATCTTATATCTCTTATCTTATATCTCTTATCTTATATCTCTTATCTT
>JBAXUV010000007.1:0-125867 GCA_037129425.1 Sphingobacteriia bacterium | reverse complement strand
CCACAAAAATGTTCTTTTTATTCTTTTCCTTATCTACAGCTGCATAAACAGAATCCAAATAATTCAATTGAACAATAATCATGGCAGAATCGGTACTATGTGCCATTGCCGCTCTCTTAAAGAAAGAATAAGGCTGAGATTTATCAGGAAATGCAGTCATATACCCTTTTGCAAAGTTCATAGTCTGAATATATTCTTTGGCATTGAATGCTGCTGAAGTAATCGCATAATATTCTGCTTCAGACATTTTTCCTTTTAAATCAGCCGCTTTTGTTAACCAATACAATTGTTCTTTATAGGCTTTTGATTTTCCAAACGATGCGGCAGCTTGAGTCATTAAAGCAATTTTATTAGCTTTAACCGTGTCCATATTCACCGCTTTTTCTACATAACTAGAAGCAAGGGCTTCATTACCTGGAAATTTAGTAGCGATTTTAATACCTAATTCGTAGTCAGAAGGCTGAATCTCTTCTGCTGGTGCGGTTTGCAAGAATTCGTCAATGTATTTTTTCGCTTGAACTGAATCCCCTTTTCTGTCGTAGTTATAGGCATAAACCACTCCTAAACGAGGCAATGATTTTAAACCAACAGCCGCTTCTAGTTCCTTGGTTTTTGCCAATGACTCGTCGTATTGCCCAGCACGGAACAAATAATCTGCACGAAATAAATCATTGCGAGGATCTTTATCTGCATAAGTTAAATACTTATCTAAATATTCTTTTGCTCTTGAAACATCTCGATTAGAATAATAGGAATAGTAGGCATAATAAACAGGAGGGAATGTTTGATCAGCAGCTATTGCACTATTGAAATATTGCTCAAATTGCTCTTTATTATTTTGACTCAAATAGATTTTTCCAATTTGAAAATTACCAATCGCACTTTTTGGATCTCTTAAAATAGCTTCCTGAAATGCTTTTACTGCTTCACCACCATTTTCGCCACCAGTTTTACGATAGTTGATACCCATATTGATAAAAATATCTGGATTCAACAAATCAATTGAACCTGCTTGTTTAAGTTTATCGATGGCATAAATAGGGTCTCCTTTTGTAGATGCTCCATCGGCATTGGCACGACCAATAGCATTTAATATTGCTGGATTGGGTTTGCCCTTGTTCTTTCCTTTTGTTTCGGTAGAAGCAGTAACTGCTTGCTCAAATTTTTGTTTTGCAGAATTCAGGTCTCCTCCTTCTAGTAATTCAAGATGTCCCATACCTACCAAAAGCCATGGATCGCTTCCTATTTCCTGTAATCCCTTTTGGTAAATGGCTTTTGCTGCCGCTAAATCTTCTTTAGTTACCACAGTTCCGCTACCTGCTAAAAAAGCCTGACCCAACCAATATATATTTTGAGGGTCTTTTGGGTTCGCATCATACACTTTCTGCAACATTTCTTTTGCAGATTTCTGTTTGTCGTAATTCAGCATTTTAATGCCTTCTGACAATTGTGCTGTTAAAATCTGCACTGCAAACAAAGCTGCAAATAGCAAAGCAACATTCTTCTTCATGTTTCCTTTTTTTTATAGTTGTTCTTTATTCCTGTTTAATTGTACTTAATCTTTTTTGAAATGCCATTTTAGCTGGTGCTAAAAAAGCTCTCCGGAAAATCAATTGCCCTCTTTCTAAACTCATGAAATTCATAAAGCCAGTTCCTAAACCAGCAGTATTTTCTTTCAGTATATAATACAAGGGCCGTGCCAAAGGATATTCTCCTCTTGTAATCGTTGCCTGTGAAGGCTTTGCGTAAATATTTTTTTCTAAACAGGCAGTGCATTCGATTCTCGACAACCTGATTTTTTGTAAATACGCCACTTGTTTAGGATCGTATGAATCTCCGATCCAACTCAATCCTACAAAACCGATTACATCTTTTCTTTGAGCAACTATATCAATGACCTCTTGACTATTGTTTACCGCCACAACGTTTTTTCCAAACTCTCCTTTTTTCAACACACTGTCTTTTAAATAACGAACAGTACTTGTTGCTGATTTACCATCCATCACCGCGGTAAGCGTTTGTTTTCCACTCAATATTTCCTGCATGTCTTTGAAACTGAAAATACTGTCTTTGGCATCTTTATTTACAATCACCGCAACAGCATCATAAGCCAACTCTCCATATTGAGGCTTGTAAGATAATATGCTTTTGTAATACTCCGCTTCTTTTTCCGTTAAACCTTTGGCAACAATGATCATTCGGGTACTATCTTTCTGCAAATCCCTAAAGCATTCTGCTTCCGATTTATAGCTAACATTGATCTTGGTTGCTGGAAAAGAACTATGGTGAACCCTCAGCTGTTCTTCAATTACCGGCTTAAAACTCTCATCTACACTAATATTGATACTCCCCTTTGTTGGGGTATCCCTGGTATCTTCTATTTCATTGTTAGCATTACAAGAAACAAGGGTTAGCACAATAATGATGAATGAATGTAAAATGTAATTGCTCCTCATATTTTCTCCTGCTGCTTAAATCCTCTATACAATCTAAAACCTCCGTACAACAAACAAATAGACCCAAAAAAGTACCTAAACCAAATATCTTCTTCAACGGCAAAGTTCAACTTAAAACGATCCATAATAAACATGCCAACACCTACCGATATAAATAGAACTGCCATGGTAATATCATAGACTCGTCTGAAATTATTAAACCCCCTATTGCTTCTTTCTCTGTAACTATTCTCCATTTGCTGAGTTTGGGATGGGCAATTTAGTAAATATTTCTTCTGAGATGCAGGGTTTTTATATTTCCATAAGAAGAATATCTTAAACTAATAACTGTTAGTTAGAAAAACAGTTAAATAATATCTTTATATACATGAAAATTTTAATGGTTTGTTTAGGGAATATTTGTCGCAGTCCAATGGCTGAAGGCATTTTATCAAAAAAAATTAAACAGAATGGCTTAAACTGGATAGTTGAAAGTGCTGGAACTGCGGAATATCATGTAGGAGAAGCTCCTCATCATCTATCTCAAAAAGTATCCCTGCTTCATGGAATTGATATTAGCCAACAAAAATGCAGGCAGTTTAAAGCAACAGATTTGATTTTCTTCGACCACATTTATGCAATGGATCAATCCAATTATGCCAATATTCGTAAAATGAGTGATGACAATTGGAATGAAAAAAAAGTTGATCTTATATTAAACGAGTTATTCCCTTTTGAAAATAAAGAAGTACCCGACCCTTGGTATGGAGGAGAAGAAGGATTTCACGAAGTATTTGATTTATTAAACAAAGCCTGCGATAAAATCATTGAAAAATTTAAATGAATTAGTTTTGCGCCATGAGTAAACCATCTATACCGCAGGGAACCAGGGACTTTAATGCTGGAGTTGTTCAAAAACGCAATTATATATTCAATACAATTCGCTCTGTATTTGAATTATATGGATTTCAGCCTTTGGAGACCCCTTCTATGGAAAATTTGGAGACTTTAATGGGAAAATATGGGGAAGAGGGAGATAAATTAATCTTTAAAATTTTAAACAACGGTCTGGATAATCCCACTAAAAAAGAACAGGCAATAGTTGATTTCGATAAAATTTTAGCCGGGAAAAATAACAAAGGAATAACAGAGCGTGCGTTGCGCTACGATTTAACCATTCCATTTGCCCGTTATGTGGCCATGAATTATGGTCAATTAACATTACCATTTAAGCGATATCAGATACAACCAGTTTGGAGGGCCGATCGACCTCAAAAGGGGAGGTACAGAGAATTCTATCAATGTGATGCAGATGTAGTAGGCAGTCAATCTTTGTTAAATGAAATAGAATTAACCAATTTATATGCAGCGGTTTTTGAAAAACTGCATTTGCCTGTTGAAATACGAATTAATAGTAGAAAAATTTTAGCCGCTTTGGCTGCTCTTTGTGGTGGTTCGGAAATGCTCATTCCTATTACTATTGCTATTGATAAATTAGATAAAATCGGATTGGAAAAAGTAAAGGAAGAATTGTTGAATAATGGGTTAACGATTAATCAAATAAATACCATTGAAAAATATTTATTGATCAATGGAACAAACGACCAAAAAATAGTTCAGATAAAAAATCTTCTTGGAGAAAATGAAATAGGCAAAGCAGGTATAGAAGAAATAGAACATGTATTGATTAATTCATCATTCAAAACTCTTAATTCTTCACTCATAATTGATTTAACCCTCGCCAGAGGATTAAATTATTATACAGGAATTATATTTGAAGTGAAAGCCATTGGAGCACAAATGGGAAGTATTGGCGGAGGTGGTAGGTACGACGATTTAACCGGTTTGTTTGGAGTGCCCAATGTACCTGGAGTAGGCATCAGCTTTGGAGTTGATCGCATTTATGATGTGCTGGAGGAGTTACAATTATTTCCTGATGAAGTGCAGAAAGGTACTAAAGTATTGTTCTTTAATTTAGGAGAAGCAGAATGCAAAAAATCATATGAACTGATGCAGGAATTAAGAAATCATGGAATTGCTTCGGAGCTTTTTCATGAAAATGCAAAGCTAGATAAGCAGTTTAAATATGCAGAGAAAAAAGCCATCCCTTATGTAATTATTTTAGGAACAAAAGAATTGGCAGAAGGTACTTGTAATATTAAAAACATTGAGACTGGTGAGCAAAAAACCATTCCTCAAAATGAACTTGCACAACAACTATTTTAAATAAAAATAAGCCCCACATATTGAGGCTTATTTAATGCTTTCAAATTGCAGCTTTGAAAATTTGCATCACTCGCTGCTTAGAAATGCAGTTCCGCTATTTTGGTTTCTACAATTTAGCATTTCTAAAAGGCTCGTTTATGCAATTTTTCAAAGCATTGTTTATGATATTGAAATGTTTGAAACAAATACAAGAGTGAGCCTTTGAGAAATGCATTAGTATAGAGAGTCAGTATATGAGTAAATGCATTTCTCAGCAGCGAACGATGTATTTATTTCAAACAAAAAAATCAAATTAAATCTATTGCTTACCTTATTTTTTCCAGCTCTTCCGATTCAGGAATAAATTATTCAGTCCGCTTTCTTCTTTGGTACCTTCTAAAGTATAGCCCATTGCATTGATACTTACACCCACAACTTTTTTAGCATCATTTCTTTTGAAAGCTGCAGTTCCTTGAAAAGCAGTTACTGCAAACACATCGTCCGCTTGCTTTACCATTGGAGAACTTCCATAAGAAGTAACTACAACTAAAGCACCATTTTCTACATTAACAGTAGCTTCTGCAATTACACTGCCCTCACCAAATTTGTATTTACCTGCATACTGTTGTAAAGTAGTATCAGTTTGTGCGCTTGCTACAACTGATAATCCGATTATCATTAAGGAAAACAGAATCAATTTCTTCATAAAAATGTTTTTAAATTTTGTACAAAATAAGGATTTTTTAAACTCCTTGATATTAAACAAATATTAGCCCAAAAAGTTACGCTCCCTCATAAATGATCGCTGCCCCCTGACCTACACCTACACACATGGTAGCTAACCCATATTTTGCCTTTTGTCTGAACATTTCGTGTAGCAAACTGGTTGAAATACGCGCCCCACTGCATCCTAGTGGATGGCCCAATGCAATTGCTCCCCCATTTACATTCACTTTAGAAGCGTCTAAAGCCAAATCATTGATGCAAGCAAGACTTTGGGAAGCAAATGCCTCATTGAGTTCCACTAAATCAAGATCTTTTGCTGTTAAACCAGCTCTTTTCAATGCTTTTTGTGATGCGGGAACCGGGCCAATACCCATTATGGATGGGTCCACTCCTGCTACTCCCATGCTTACAATCCGCGCCAAAGGTTTAAGATCAAATAATTTCACTGCTTCTTCACTGGCCAATAATAAAGCAGATGCTCCATCATTAATACCTGAAGAATTGCCTGCGGTAACTGAACCATCTTTAGCAAATGCAGGTTTTAAGCTGGCCAGTTTTTCTAATGTAGTTGTTCGAGGGTGTTCATCTTGGTTAAACCAGGTAATTAATTGATCATTGATCATTTCAACAGCGACCAGCTCATCCTCCCATTTTCCCTCTGCCAATGCTGCTGCATATTTCTTTTGAGAAGAAAACGCAAATAGGTCCTGTTCTTCTCTGCTAATTTTCCATTGTTTGGCCACATTTTCTGCTGTTTCACCCATACTGAACGGATGGTACATTGATGCCAATTTTTTATTGGTGAACCTCCAGCCAATAGTTGTATCGTAGGTTTCTATTTTTCTGGACCAGGCTCCGTCTGATTTCGCAGTAACAAATGGGGCCCTGGTCATACTTTCTACCCCTCCAGCAATATAGAATAATCCCTCATTACACATGATGGCCCTGGATGCATCCATAATAGCTTGTAATCCGCTAGCACAAAGCCTATTCACGGTATTGCCACCTACAGAAATGGGTAAACCCGCTAATAAAGCAGCCATTCTTGCCACATCACGGTTGTCTTCTCCTGCCTGATTAGCTGCTCCAGCAATCACATCTTCAATAGCATTTGGGTCTATATTCGGGTTCCTTTGCATCAAAGCAGTAATAACATGAGCCAATAAATCATCAGGCCTGATACTACTCAATTTTCCTCCATATCTGCCGATAGGCGTTCTTACCGCATCTATCACATAACAAGCATTTGACATATAATAATGGTTTCAATGAGCTTGCAAGATATAATTTATAGGATAAATACAGGTTTGGGGCTTATCGGGCTATCTTTGCCACATGAGTGCCCTATTACCAAATATTCGCCACCTGAGCCAAGATGAGTTGGAAAAATACTTTAACGAGATTGGCGAGAAGAATTTTAGACTGAAACAAGTGCAGGAATGGCTTTGGCAAAAACATGCTCATAGTTTTGATGCAATGAGTAATCTTAGTAAAGATTTAAGGGCAAAACTATCCAACGATTTTTCATTACCCGCTTTAAAAGTGGATGCTACACAATACAGCAATGACGGAACCGTAAAAAGCCGATTTAAAACTTTTGATGGTCATTCTATTGAAGGTGTATTAATTCCTACTGAAGCAAGAAAAACAGCATGTGTATCTTCTCAAATAGGCTGTAGTTTGAGTTGTAAGTTTTGTGCAACCGGATATATGGACAGAAAACGAAACCTCACATTTGATGAGATTGTAGACCAGGTGGTGTTAATTAATCAGCAAAGTGAACAGGTTTTTGAAAAGAAATTATCGAATATCGTTTTCATGGGAATGGGTGAACCATTGATGAATTATAGTAATGTTTTGAAAGCGATTGAAAGAATTACAGCAGAAGATGGATTGTTTATGAGCCCTAAAAGAATTACCGTTTCTACTGCTGGTGTTGCCAAACAAATTAAAATGCTGGGCGATGACCAGGTTAAATTTAAACTGGCTTTATCCTTGCATGCACCCAATGATGAGAAGCGCAATAAAATAATGCCTATCAACGAAACCAATAACATTAAAGTGTTGGTAGATGCCTTGAATTATTTTTATAAAAAAACAGGGAATGAAATTACCCTGGAATATATTTTATTTAAAAATTTAAACGACTCTCCTGAAGATGCAGCTGAGTTGACTAAATTGTTTCGTCAGATTCCAGCAGACTTAATCAATATTATTGAATACAATAGTATCGATGCTTTTAAGTTTACTAAACCAGACGAAGAAGATGTGCAACAATTCATGGATATTTTGGCAAGCAATAAAGTGAATGCGCGTTTAAGGCGTAGCAGAGGAAAAGATATTGATGCTGCTTGCGGACAATTGGCTAACAAGAGTTAAGAGATAAGAATTAAGAGATAAGAGATACAAGAATTGAGTTTATTAATATTCCTGTTGTAAAACAGCAAACTAAAAAAAATGCAAAAGAAAAGAACCGACAACTTCAGCAAATTTGCTGAAAAGAAAAAAGGGGCAGCAATCAAAGAATCCTATCGTCAAGAAAAAAGAAAAATAAAAGCCGATGCCCGAGCTGCTGGAGAAGAAATGAGGATGCTTAAAAAAGCAAAAGCCAGAGGCGAAGCCATAGAACCTAAAAAAGTGGAGGATAAAAGAGCAATTGGTAAAAACCCGGAAAGAAAAAAAACTCCATATCAACAAAAAGATTTTAAAAAGGGTCCTAGAAATACTGCGCCAGGAAAAAACAAATTAATCAACGGACCAGAGCAAGCATCTGATACAGATGCACTAGACCGCGATTCATTAATTCCACTCAATAAATTTATTGCACATGCTGGAGTATGCGGAAGGCGCGAAGCTGCTGAGTTAGTGAAAGGTGGAAAGGTTACAGTGAATGGCGATAAAATTTTTGAACCAGGCTTTAAAGTTTCTCAAGCAGATAAAGTAACGGTTAAGGGCAAAGCCATTTTCTTACAAAAGAACAATGTTTATATACTTTTAAATAAGCCAAAAGATTTTATCACTACTGCCAACGATCCGCAAGGAAGAAAAACAGTGTTGGATTTGATCAAAGGAGCTACTTTAGAAAGGGTTTATCCTGTTGGGAGATTAGATAGAAATACTACTGGTGTTTTATTGTTAACCAATGATGGAGAATTGGCACAGAAATTAACACACCCATCATTTGAAGTTAAAAAAATCTATGAAGTAACATTAGACAAAGCAGTTACTAAAAAAGACTTGGATCAAATTATTACTGGTGTTACACTTGAGGATGGCTTTGTACAAGCTGATTCTGTTGGCTATGCCGATTCAAAAAGCAAAAATGTGGTTGGAATTGAAATTCACAGTGGAAGAAATAGAATTGTAAGAAGAATTTTTGAGCATTTAGGATACGATGTAAAGGGATTGGACAGGGTGATGTTTGCCAACCTGACCAAAAAGAATGTAGAAAGAAGTAAATGGAGGATATTAAATGAAAAAGAAATTCGTTTATTAAAATTCATGAACAAATCATTTATCAGAAAAAATAAAGAAGCTGTTTAGTATATGCACTTAGAAATTATTTTTGAAAATGAAGATTTTGTTGCATTGAATAAACCAGCTGGTTTATTGAGTATTCCTGACAGAATAGGAAAGGAACTTTCTTTGAAGGATTTTTTGAAAGAAAGGTATGGAAATATCTATACCGTACATCGATTAGATAGAAATACCAGTGGGATCATCGTATTTGCCAAAACAGAAGAAGCACATAAAGACCTATCATTATTATTTGAAGGCAGGGAGATGGAAAAATTTTATGTAGGATTGGTAAATGGGCAAATGATTTATCCTTCTGGAACAGTTGATGCTGCTATTGCCGAGCATCCTGGGAAAACAACCAAAATGATTACCCATGTGAAAGGGAAACCATCCATTACAGATTATGAAGTGTTGGAATCATTTAGATTGTATTCATGGGTTCAATTTCAAATTCACACAGGTCGTACTCATCAAATCAGGGTTCATATGCAACACTTAGGACATAGCATTGTTTGCGATGAAATTTATGGAGACCCTAAACCAATTTTACTTTCCTCCATCAAAAGAAATTTTAAATTGGCAAAATCTGCCGAGGAAGAAAAGCCCATCTTGGCTCGGCTGGGTTTGCATTCTCACCGTTTGAATTTTACATTAAAGGGAAAATCATATAATTTGGAAGCGCCTATTCCAAAAGACATAAAAGCATTATTACAACAATTGAGAAAATGGAAAGGATAAAGATCAGTATTCGACCATTAAGTTTTATTTTGATGCTATCAATCCTGTTGATGGTAGTTTTGTTCTTTGTACAATCAAGATCAGATAAGAGTATTCGGTCGATGCAAAAGGGAAATGAATTGGCTGTAAAAACCTTCCAGATTAACAATGCTTTACAGGTAATCATCAACCATGTATATTTTTTAGAAAGTGAAACAAGAAAACAGATTAATACGGGCAAATTGGGATTGTCTAAATCTATAACCGATAGTTCTGCCAGCCTTAAATTGTTGATACTTGAAGTTAATAAACTAACACAAGATGGAAAGGCAAAAAACAACTTTGCAGATTTAAATAGACTATTACAGGAAAAAATCAATACAACAGTTGATATTTTACAGAATAGCAAAAGCACCATTATTGCTAAAGAAAAATTGACCAACCCTGCTAATAAAAATTTAATTGACAGTATTTATATTACCGCATCCGATATTCAGATTATATATGAAAATGAATTACAAAAAACGATATTAGACAACTCTACTATATCTAATCAGGTATTGTTAATAAGCCGTGCACTCACTTTATTTGCATTAATCACTATTTTATTATCGTCTACGCTCATCATCAGGCATTTGGTAAAAAACAATCAATTGATTATTGCATTGGGTAAAGCAAAAGAAAAAGCAGACATAGCTGGATCTATAAAAGAACAGTTCTTAGCAAATATGAGCCACGAAATAAGGACACCACTCAATTCAATTATTGGATTCAGTAATCTGGCTGCAGAAACCCAACTCAACCCTGATCAAAAAGAGTATATCAGTTTTATCAATCATTCAAGTAAAAATTTATTATATATCATCAACGATATATTAGACTTCTCAAAATTAGAAGCTGGTAAATTATTGATTTCAAAAGCTCCCTTCAATTTAAAAGATATAAGCCATTTTATTGAGATGCTTTTTCAAGTACAGATCACCGAAAAGAAAGTTCATTTCTCCTGTCAGTTAGAAGAAGGGATGCCTTTGAATTTAACTGGTGACGATGACCGTTTGAAACAAATCTTAACCAATCTGGTATCGAATGCAATTAAGTTCACCAGTGTAGGAGGAAATATTTCATTGAAAATATCAATGATAAAAAAAGAAGATGAAACCGCTTACATACAATTTTCAGTAAAAGATACAGGTATTGGCATCCCAGAAGAAAAATTAAAAACCATTTTTGAAAGATTTGAACAAGCTGATTCGGCTACAACCAGAAAATATGGAGGAACAGGCTTGGGCTTATCCATTGTAAAGCAATTGATTACTTTACAAAATGGAACCATTTTTGTTAAAAGTGCCATCAATGCTGGTTCGGAATTTATTGCTGTTATACCTTACAGTATTAACCAGTTAGCAACGCAAGAATCTGCAACTAAGGGGAAAATAACAGTTGTAAAGAACTTCAATACCCATGCCAAATTATTAATTGCAGAAGACAATAAAATGAACCAGATTTTATTGAAATACTTGTTTAAGAATTGGGGATTTTCTATTACACTGTCGAAAGATGGAAATGAAACGATTCAGCTATTAAGCAACAATGAATACGACTTGGTTTTATTAGATATTCAAATGCCGATTATTGATGGATATGGTGTTGCAAAATGGATCAGAGAAACCAAAAAATCTACAGTACCCATTATAGCGATGACCGCGCATACTATGCCAGCAGAAATTCAAAAATGTAAGGATGCAGGCATGAATGATTATTTGTCGAAACCTCTAGATGAATCAAAGGTAATTGCTCTTTTCAATCAATACATCCCTAAAAACGCAGCTATGAAATCCCCCGAAAACCAACAATTTGTTGACCTTGAAAATTTGCAGAGAATTTTTGGAGATGAGAATGAAATCATCATTGATTTTCTGAACCAATTTAATCAACACTATCCTTCGGAAACCAAACAATTAAACGATGCTTGTGAAAACAGGAATATGGAACAGGTATATACGTTGGCGCATAATTTAAAAACAACGTTTACCACATTGAGCCCACAGTCACCTTTAATTAACCCATTAAAAATAATTGAAAAATACAAGAATATCGATCCAGACTGGGTTACCATAAAAATTCAAATTGATAGTATTAATGAGGCGACTGATTTAATAGATGAAGCAATTAAAAAAATACAAACCGACTTAGCCAATAAATAACATGACTCCAGAAAACCCTTATAAGGAACATATTCATAAGACATATCTCTTATCCATTTGGTTAATTGGAATAGCACTGATTATTTATATTTGTCTACCATTTATTAGCAAAGGATCAGGAGTTTATTTAGTTGATATAATTGATACCAAAAATAAATCCATTGCCATATCTAAAAACACCAATAATAATCAATCAACTGAAAACTCAAATCAGGCATTGTTATTTGTTACAATCAATAAAAAACAATTTTTAACAAAATTTGTAACCTATATTTCCGACGAAGATCTTGCCGCAAAAGAATTAGCAGATTCTTCATCTGAAAAGAGCAATAAAAGTTTTATCATTGTAGGAAGAAAGAAAAGCGCTAAGCCACAAAAAAGCAAGGATGACTTTTTTATTAAAGCTGCCCCCAAAATATAATTTTCCATGAAAAAGATTTTTTCAGTTGTATCGATAGTGAGCATTTCTATGCTAGCCGTATCTTGTTATAGTGGCAAAAAAGCACAAATGAATCAACAGGTTCAATCGGCAGATTCTGTTCAAAAAGCAGAATATAAAATAGTAGAAGATACCAAGAAAAAAGTGGATGATCGTTTAAAATCAGAGGTTATTGATGCCGAAATTGCCGATAGTATTAAAAATAAAATTGCAAAATATTCTTCTGATTTAGATTCGTTCAAAAATGCTGTTTCATTTATTGACAAAACCATTAATACTTCTAGAAGAGAATATAAAAAAAATCAAGCAAAAGTTGATTCATCATTTGGATTAATTGATCGTTATAAAATCAAATCTAATTATCGTTTACGCAGATTCACCATGATTAATGAGTCATTGGATATCATTGTTAATCAACAACACATGTTTGATCTGGCTGCTTTTTTTGGGCCAGGCAAATATGATATCCCTGCTGAAAAAATTGATATCGCAGAAAAATTGTTTTCCCCTTTAGTAGATTCATTGGTTGGATTTTATAATAAATATGCCGATGTAGAAAAGAAAGCAACATTGGTTATTTTAGGATATGCAGATGCAAGTGGATTCAATCCAGAATCTGATATTTATAAATCCATTATGGATAAATTAAAGGACAGTTCGGTTACCAAAGAAAAAATGAATCAGCAATTATCAGAATGGCGTGCAGTAAGTATTGGAGACTTAATGGAATTCTCCATTGAAAAGAAAATTCCTAATTACAAAAACATAAAATCCATTGACTTCTTATTTGTTGAGAAAGGTAAAGGTGAAGAGTATCCAAGCAAATTAGTAACAGATTATAAAGTGGATGATGAAAGAAGAAGGGTTGTATTGTTGTTTTGGAATATTCTTCCTAAATAAAGGGTTCAATGATTACTGAACAGTTTTATAAACAGTGCCATTTTTCATTACAAACTTTACCCTGCCCATACTAGAAACATCTTTTACTGGATCGCCTTCTACTGCAATGATATCAGCCAGTTTATCTTTTTCTATACTCCCTAATCGATCATCGCCCAATAGATCAGCAGCATTTACTGTAGCTGTTTTTATTGCTTCTAAAATAGGCATACCTGCTTCGGTCATGTATTGAAATTCAATCCAGTTTTTGCCATGTGCATATACACCAGCATCTGTTCCAAAAGCAATTTTAACTCCCCGCTTATACGCTTTGGCAAATGTTGCTTGAATATAATTTCCAACCACCAGGGCCTTTGCTCTTACTATCTCAGGATAATAACCGGGTTTTTTTGCAGAGTCAGCAGATGATTTACCAGCAATAATGGTTGGAACCAAATAAGTCCCCTTTTGCTTCATTAAATCCATCACTTCTTCACTCATATATGTGCCATGTTCAATCGAGTTTACGCCAGCCAGGACTGCACGCTTCATTCCTTCGGCACCATGCGCATGGGCTGCTACTTTAAATCCATAATCTTTTGCAGTACTAACAATAGCTTTAATTTCTTCTTCGGTAAATTGCGCACCGCTGCCATCTTTGGCCATACTTAAAACACCTCCCGTAGCAGTAATTTTAATTAAATCTGAACCTTCTTTATATCGTTGACGAACAGCTTTGGCACAGTCTTCTACTCCATTCACCACACCTTCTTTTGGCCCAGGGTCACCCATTAAATCTTTTCGATAATTATTGGTTGGGTCGGCATGACCACCAGTTGTTGCAATTGATTTACCAGCAGTAAAAATTCTTGGTCCAACCACCCATTCTTTATTGATCGCATTGCGCAATGAAATATTAACTCCAGAGCCCCCCAAATCCCTTACTGATGTAAATCCTGCCATTAGGGTTTTTTCGGCAAAGACGATGGATTGAAATGCAAAATCTCCTGCATTCCAAGTAAATCCCTCTAAGTATTTATTTGGTCCAGTTTCACTTTCCATATGCACATGCATGTCAATAAGACCAGGCATTACAGTGAGTTTTTTCAAATCAATGATTTTATCTCCATTGCCTGCATTCGTGTATCCTTTTTGTAGATCTACTATTTTATTTCCTTCGGTAATAATGGTCATTTCCTTTAACATGGATTGATTTTTTACATCCACTAATTGACCACAATAAATGAAAGTTCTTTGCGCTTGAGCCAATACTGCCCAAAAAAGAAATTGTACAATAAGCAGCTTTCTCATGATATTCGTTTACCGAAAGTTAACGCATATTTCAAAGTGTTTACATTAAAAAGCCCTGAAAAATTCAGGGCCTAGTAATCAATAAAAACAAGTAGTATCTTATTTGTTTGGCTGTGGAGTATATCGCAGATATGGCTTTACTACTCTTACACCTTTTGGAAATTTTATAATGGCATCTTCTGTACTTACTGCAGGCACTACAATTACGTCTTCTCCTTCTTTCCAATCTGCAGGAGTAGCAACACTATAGTTTGCAGTCAATTGAAGTGAATCGATCACTCTCAATACTTCTACAAAATTTCTACCAGTAGAAGCTGGATAGGTAATCATTAGTTTTACTTTTTTATCCGGGCCGATGATAAACAAGGAACGAACAGTTGCAGTTAGTGAAGCATTTGGGTGAATCATATCATAGGCAGTTGCGATAGCTCTGTCTTCATCTGCAACAATGGGAAATCCAACTGTAGTATGTTGTGTTTCATTGATATCATTGATCCAGCCTTCGTGCTTACCCAAACTATCAACGCTAAGGGCTATTACTTTTACATTGCGTTTTTCAAACTCAGCAGCTAATAAAGCTGTTTTACCCAATTCCGTTGTACAAACTGGCGTATAATCAGCTGGGTGTGAGAATAACACTCCCCAACTATCGCCTAAATATTCATAGAAATCGATTTCTCCTTTGCTAGTATGTGCTTTAAAATTGGGTGCATCATCCCCTAAACGTAAACTCATAAAAATGATTTAGGATACAAATATACAATATCCTAGTAAACAAGTAGACTAATTAACTTATTTTTTGGGATTTACAGTCCTCGCTTTCTGTAATGCAGATTTACCATACTTATTCTTTACATCATCGATAGCTTTATAAAGCTCGTCTTTTTTGCCAATATCGGCAAATAAACTGCCTTGTAATACATGACTAGTTAGTTCGCTTAATCGAACACCCAATAATCGAATAGGCTGTTCCTTTTTGTACAACTGATGAAACAAACTAATGGCAACAGGAATTAATTCGTCATCACGCATGGTGTAATCGATTGCAACTTGTTTGGAAGTTGTTTCAAAATCGGGATAACGAATTTTTACCGCAATGCACCCGGCCAATTTTTTATCTCCCCTTAATTCAAAAGCAATTTTTTCCGTCATTCGCACCAGTTCACTCAACAAAAAAGTTTCATCGGTTTGATTGGATTCGAATGTGTGTTCGGTTGAAATAGATTTTGCTTCGTGATAAGGTTGCACAATACTGTCATGAATGCCTTGAGACTTCTTCCATAAATCAATGCCATATTTACCAATTTGTTTTTCTAAAATGGCAATAGGTGTTTCACTCAAATCTTTGATTGTAATGATGCCCATTGCATTTAAGCGTTGATGCAAACTATCTCCAACTCCTGAAAATTTATTGACTGGCAATGGGGCTAAAAATTGTTTTTCCATTCCAGGTTGAACAAATAAATACCCATTTGGCTTGGCTTCATCGGTTGCAATTTTTGCAATCATTTTATTGGTGGCCAATCCAAATGAAATCGGCAACTTGGTTTGATCAATAATTTCATTGCGCAAATCAATCGTCCATTGATAGGGATCAAAAAATTTATCCATCCCCGTAAGGTCTATATAAAATTCATCGATGGAAGCTTTTTCAAACAAAGGGGCTTTAGCGGCAATGATATCGGTAACCCATCGAGAAAAACGAGCGTACTCTCCTCTTGTTCCTTGTACCAAAATTGCATGTGGGCAAAGTTGCATGGCTTTGCGCATGGGCATGGCACTTCTCACACCAAACTTGCGTGCTTCATAACTACAAGTGGTTACAACGCCTCTGTCTTTAGAGCCACCTACAATAACGGCTTTACCTTTTAAAGAAGGGTTGTTGACTACTTCTACACTTACAAAAAATGAATCGAGGTCAAAATGGGCAATATAACGTTGAGGAGTTGTCACCCTTAAAAATATTAAACTTAACGGTACACATCTAATAATCCGTCCGGTAAGCTTACAAAAACCTTTTTCGCTTTCCGATCAATCTTATCCAAGGTTTCTTGATGCAATGGAATGAGCGCTTCTTTACCCTCTAATAATACTTGCAATAAAACCTGATGAGGTTGTTCTATTACTTCTAGAATCGGTCCTAAGTTCTCGTCTTCATCAGTAATTAATTCGTAGCCCAATAAAGATATTGGCGCATCCTTTCCGGCCTGGTTTCTAAAATCGGCATCCAATAACCAAACTGGTTTGGTGTTGAGCCTTGCAGCTGCTTCTTTGGTATTCACCCCTTCCAATTTCACAATGGTTTCTACCTGATCTTTTGCTTTAGCAGTTTCTACAAAATAGGGGATATAAGATCCTTTTACTTCTTCAACAAATAATGCTTTGACTCCAGTGAATGATGATTTCTTTCCTAATGAATGGGTTAGAATGATTTCTCCCTTCACACCAAAAGCGGCAACTATTTTTCCGATATGTATATAATCATTCATTGTTTGCAAAGTTAATTAAACCCTGTTGGGATTGATAAAAATAAAAAGGGCTCGGTAAACCGAACCCTTTTCTCAACAATATAAAATGAATTAAGCTTCTGTTGTTCCTTCTTCTGAAGGTGCTTCAGCAGCTACTTCTTCTTTTACTTTTTTCACTACAGGAACATATGCTTTTTTAGCACGTTGCTTGTTCTTGTGTTCGTCATTTCTACGAGTGATATTAGCTTCATGTTCTGTATGCCACTCTTGGAATTTCACCATCGCTGCTGCATCATCAAACAAGCCTAATTTAACACCACGTAATAAATGTTTCAAATACAATACTCCTTTGAATGAAAGGATTCTGCGAACTGTATCTGTAGGTTGAGCTCCTTTGTTTAACCAATCCAATGCTTTTTGACGATCTAACTGGATTGTTGCAGGAACTGTTAATGGATTGTAAGTACCAATTTTTTGGATAAACTTACCATCTCTTGGCGCACGACCATCAGCTACTACGATAAAGTAGAATGGTCTTTTTTTACTCCCGTGACGCTGGAGTCTCATTTTTACTGCCATAAATAGAAATTTAAAGGCGTGATTAAATTTGGTTTAACTAGATATTCTAGGAGCGCGAAATTATGCCTTTCAGCATAAAAATCCAAAGCTTTTTAAAAAACTATCTTCTCATACCAGGGAATTTTCCTCCCATTGGCATATTATTCATCATTTTCATCATCTGCTTCATTTGCTCAAATTGCTTCATAAAAGCGTTCACATCTTGAATGTCCTTGCCGCTTCCTTTGGCAATTCTGAGTCTCCTGCTTTGGGAAAGAGCGTCTGGATTAGCCCTTTCAAAAGGGGTCATAGAGCTGATCATGGCTTCAATTCCTTTAAAAGCATCGTCTTTAATATCAATATCTTTAACTGCCTTACCCACTCCAGGTATCATTCCCATCAAATCTTTCAGATTACCCATTTTTTTAATCTGTTGCAATTGATCCATAAAATCCTGGAAATCGAACTGATTTTTGCGAATTTTCTTCTCTAATTTCTTGGCTTCTACTTCATCAAATTGGGCCTGGGCTTTTTCTACCAATGAGGTAATATCTCCCATACCCAAAATTCTTTGTGCCATCCTATCCGGATAAAACACATCGAGGGTGTCCATTTTTTCGCCGCTGCTTACAAATTTGATGGGCTTTTCTACCGTGTATTTGATGGTTAATGCTGCACCACCTCTTGTATCTCCATCTAATTTAGTTAATACAACACCTGTAAAATCCAATCGATCATTGAAAGCTTTTGCTGTATTTACAGCATCCTGACCAGTCATTGAATCCACTACAAATAAGATCTCTGATGGATTCACTGCTTTTTTAATATTGGCCACTTCAGTCATCATCACTTCATCAATGGCCAATCGGCCTGCAGTATCGATGATGATAACATTTTTATTGGTTGCTTTTGCTTCTTTAATGGCATTCTGTACAATTGAAACCGCATCCTTATTCTCTCTTTCACTATAAATGCTTACACCGATTTGTTCAGCTAAAACGGTTAACTGATCAATCGCTGCTGGGCGATATATATCCGCCGCAACTACCAGGGGCGATTTGCCTTTTTTGGTTTTGAGATAATTGGCCAATTTACCGGTAAAAGTGGTTTTACCACTACCTTGTAAACCTGCAATTAATATGATGGCCGGATTACCATCTGCATTGAATGATGCAGCAGAACCACCCATCAATTCCGTTAATTCATCCTGTACAATTTTTACCATCAATTGCCCTGGACTAATGGCATTGATTACTTTTTCACCAACTGCTTTATCCCTTACTTTCTCTGTAAATTCTTTGGCAATTTTAAAATTCACATCGGCATCTAATAAAGCTCTGCGAATGTCTTTTACCGTATTGGCAATATTGAGGTCGTTGATGCGTGATTCACCTTTGAGGTTTTTAAACGCTGACTCTAGTTTTTCTGATAAATTCTGAAACATAATTACACCCTCCCATTATTGAAAGACTGCAAATATACTGGGTTGAGTAAAAGCAAAGAAATTGTTATCCTAAATAAACCCTTAATTGCTTAGACCGCTTAGCATTTTGTAACTTGTTGATAGCTTTGTCTTTTATTTGTCGGACTCTTTCGCGGGTGAGGTTAAAACGAGAGCCAATATCTTCTAAGCTGAGCGCATGATCTACCCCAATTCCAAAGAAAAAGCAGAGTACGGCTTTTTGCCTGTCTGTTAAAGTTTGGAGGCTTCTGGCTATTTCTAGATGCAAGGATTCAAAATGCTCCAATTTTTCATCTGTTTTGGCGGCATTGGTATTTTCCATCAAATCCATTAAAGTGCCGCCTTCGCCATCAGCAATTGGCGTATCCATACTTACATGTCTGAAACCCACACTCATGGTGGCAATTACTTCTTCAATAGGCATATCTAAAAACAAGGCCAATTCCTGCGCATTGGGTTCTCTTTCATATTCTTGTTCTAATTGTTGATAAGCCCTGCTTATTTTATTAGTGAGTCCTACTTTATTTAATGGAAGCCGAACAATTCTGCTTTGTTCTGCCAATGCCTGTAAAATACTTTGACGTATCCACCATACAGCGTAAGAAATAAACTTAAATCCCTTTGTTTCATCAAAACGCAATGCAGCTTTGATTAATCCTAAATTTCCTTCATTGATTAAATCGGATAAACTAAGGCCTTGATTTTGATATTGTTTTGCAACAGAAACCACAAAACGCAAATTAGATTTAACCAATCTGTCTAATGCTTTTTGATCTCCATTTTTAATTTGGATGGCCAATTGAACTTCTTCTTCTGGCATTATTAGTTCAACTTTCCCAATTTCTTGTAAATACTTCTCTAAACTTTGCGATTCTCTATTGGTGATCGACTTTGTTATTTTGAGTTGACGCATACTCATAATAAACCAATTTAAAGGGTAAATTTTGGAATATTGAATTTAATGAAATAAAAATAGTTTTCAAAAAAATGATGTAATAAATTGAATTTCAATTATATACGAATAATTTAAGGAATAACTATAATAATAAATACATAAAAAAAAGGTTAATTCTAAAAAAACATTTGGGAGATAGGTATTATTTAATATTATTGCACGGCTACCATGAAGGTTAAAGAGAAATTAATGAGTAAGAAGCAAGTATTTACGTTAGAATTTCCAGTTAGATGTTCTCCCGTTATTTTATATGATTTTTTAGCAACTCCAGCTGGGTTACAGGAATGGTTTGCCGATAAAGTAGATGAGTGGGAAAACGTATATAGTTTTTCTTGGAGTGGCGGTGTACCAGATAAGGCTGAAATTATGGATAAGGAAGAAAATAAATTTATCCGTTTCCATTGGCTCCATTCCGAAAAGAACGAATACTTTGAATTCAGAATTGAAAAAACAGAAATCTCCAATCAAACTATTTTAGTGATAAAAGATTTCGCTGAAAAGAATGAAATCAAAGACCAGAGCCAATTATGGCAGTATCAAGTGAAAGAATTATTCCACCGACTAGGCGCTTAAAAACTGGTTTAATATTCGGATAGAATGGATAAAATTCTATTAAAATGAACTACAAAAAATTGATCAATATCATCCCACTCTTGTAGTGGGATTTTTTTTGCCAATTTTAAAAAAGGCAACTGGGTTACTGAATCTCCATTCCAATTAGCAATCGGAATGTAATTGGATGGATCAAAATGATGTTGCCATGGATCAGTTCCAACCCCAATGTACCAGTCTTTTGTTTCATTGGCATATTTCCCCAATAAACTAAAATACCGATCGATAGACGGGCCATATTTAGCCAAATATGCTCCTTTCAAAACCAGATGAATACTGCAATGATTCCCCCACCAGAAAAAACTACGAATGGCAAAGACGTCTTGTTCGGTAAAAAAACGAGGAAAATCGAGCATTACATAGGGCAATTGCTGGTATTGTTCTCCCCTGGATATTTTTGGGGCAATGGTGAAAGTGGTGGAAGCGTTAAACTCCGTAAACCTTGCTACATCTTGTTGATAGGTTGCCGCAACCTGCCCAAATAAGTCGTACACTTTTTGAATTATAAGATTCTTTGTTAAAATCCAGTCTGCATTATTCACCAATTCGAGTTCCTTTGGCGAAAGTGTTACTTTTGCTTCACTCATAACAACAATATTAAGACAGGTTAGTGATAAAAAAACTCGACATATTAATAATTAAATCATTTATTGGTCCTTTTATAGCTGCATTCCTTATTTCGATCTTTGTTTTGACCATGCAATTTTTTTGGTTATACATAGATGACCTGGTAGGAAAAGGTCTTGATATAATTACTGTTTTAAAATTGGTTGGGCTGGTTACTTTGTTTTGGGTCCCTACTGCTTTGCCACTTGCGCTTTTGTTTTCTTCCATTATGACTTTTGGAAATTTAGGAGAAAGTTTTGAATTGGTTGCCATAAAAGCTGCAGGTATTCCTTTATTGCGTTTCATGCGCCCTTTATTGATCATTACTTTATTTATTTGTGGACTGGCTTTTTTATTTGCGAATAATATTATTCCGGTAACCCAGTTAAAATTATCTGCATTAAAGTATGATATCATTGTTTCTAAACCATCCATTGATATTAAAGAGGGAATATTTTATGACAAAATTGATGGGTATGTAATCAAATTGGGAAAGAAAGAAAAGAACGATAGCATTATTCATGATGTTGTGATTTTTGAGAAGGGATATAACCTTCAAGACAATTTATTGATTGCAGAAAGTGGTGTAATGCGAGTTTCGAAGGACAAACAATATTTAGAATTCATTTTGAAAAATGGATGGCGTTACGAAGAGAAAGGGGCCAGAAATGTTACGAATACCCAGTTCACCAGAATGGGATTCAGTCAATACAAGAAGGTATTTGATTTGAAAAGTTTTCAAATGAATAAGACTGGCGATAGTGCATTTTACGACCCAAAAATGTTAAGCATTCGTCAACTGAATCATGCGATTGATTCATTAAAACATTTGGATACTTTTTATGCTAAAAAATCAAATAAGGACATTACTCCTTATGTGCGTTTTGCCAGATACATAGACACGGGATGGACCCAACCAATCAAGCATCCACTTCCATTGGTTGCTAAAAACAAATTAATACCTGATAGCTTAAAAGCATCTATTGAAGAATCTGCTTCCAACCAGCTTGCTACCATCAGAGGAACAGTTGATATGATGGCAAGAGATAATACTGAAAAATACCAATCATTGCAATTGCATGAAATTGAATGGCATAGAAAATTCACCTTATCGGCTGCCTGCTTAGTGTTGTTTTTAATTGGAGCACCCTTGGGATCAATCATTCGAAAAGGAGGGTTAGGTACCCCATTGGTTTTTGCCATCATTTTCTTTGTCATTTTTCATTTGTTCAACACATTTGGAGAAAAATTTGTAAAATCTGGTCAAACCAATGCAATACTTGGAATGTGGTTATCTACTTTTATTTTAATACCAATAGGTGCATTTTTAATTTTCAAAGCTATGCGCGATTCTCAATTATTCAATCAGGAGTTTTACTATAGAACTTTTAAAAGAGTCCGTGAATTAATCGCTAACTTTAGAGAGAACAAATCAATTTAATTGTATGAAAACGCCCAATAGCAGAAGATCATTTATTAAAACTACCGGAAAAGCAGGATTAATGGCAGGTATTGGATTGACCGTTTTACCCAAATTTGGATTTGCTTCTTCCAATAATAGTTTTACCAACTTTACTCAACAACCCTTGCCATATAGCTACAATGCACTAGAACCTTTCATTGATGCAATGACTATGGAAATTCATTATAGCAAACATGCAGCTACTTATGCAAAAAATTTAAATGACGAATGTGTTGCCCAAAAGATAGATATTAATAGTCAGTCTTTAGAAAACATACTTCGAAAAATTTCAGCCTATTCTCCAAAGATGAGAAACAATGCTGGTGGACATTATAATCATGAATTATTCTGGCAATGTATGAAACCTGGAAGTGCAACTTTACCAGTTGGCAAATTAGCAGCAGCTATTGATAGTTCATTTGGTTCATTCGATGCTTTTAAAACACAGTTTACAGATGCTGGTAAAAATAGATTCGGAAGTGGATGGGCATGGCTGGTTTTATCGGCTGATAATAAATTAGTTATAGGCTCTACACCCAATCAAGACAATCCATTAATGGACATCAGCGAATTGAAAGGAAAACCCTTATTGGGTTTGGATGTATGGGAACATGCTTATTATTTAAAATACCAAAACAAAAGACCCGATTATATAAATAACTGGTGGAACCTGGTAAATTGGGATTTTGTAGCTACGCAATTAAATGAAAAATAGATTATGAAAGTTACTACTACCTGGAAAGAAGCATTGGCTTTTGATGCCAACGCAGATGGACATATTGTACGATTAGATACTACAAAAGAAGGTGGAGGTTTAGACAGTGGAATGAGCCCTAAAAAAATGTTGCTTGCTTCATTGTGCGGATGCAGTGGAATGGATATTGTAGACATTCTTCAAAAAATGAAAGTACATTTTACTCAATTAGAAATTACTGCTGAAGCAGAACAAACCGACGAACATCCTAAAGTATTTAAATCAATTGAATTAGTGTATCACTGCAATGTTAGTGCAACAGATGAAGATAAATTTAAGCGTGCCGTAAATTTATCAATGGAGAAATATTGTGGTATATCTGCAATGCTTGCCAAACATTGTGCCATCAATTACCAAACTGTTTTGATTGATTAATTAGATTTTCTCAATCAGGTTCCTGATATGCCTGTAACCAATTAATACTTTTAAAAAAAGTAAAAGGGAATATTTTAATGATATAGGATTCATATCCATCATTAATGCTCCCCAAGCTTGTTGTATTGCAACTTTGGGTTGGTTAAATTCATGGTATACTTTATGAGAAAGTCTGGCATAATATTGCGCAAAATATTTCTTTGACTCTTTACTGATTCTATCTCGGTTTTCTAAAGGCAGATAGCCTCGAATAATCCCAATGACTTTTGCTATATCCTGAATATTCAATAATGCGTCATCTGAATTCAATGCAATATTTGATCCATGAACCCTGAATTTGGCCAAAACCCTTGGGCAATAACCTACTTCGTAATGAGCCGCCACCCGAACGGACATTTCCCAAAATGAGCCAAACTCCATTCCAAAATAAGCACCTAAATGCTCGTATGTGCTTCTTTTTATTACCATGGCCGGGGGTTGTACTACCTGGCGTTTCGCAATGGTGAGTAACCAATTTTTCAGTACCCCCCTTAACACCTGCAATCGATTATGTTCCCAGATTTTTATTCCTTTTTGGTTGATGTATTCAAAATCGGTGAAAGCTGCTCCAATCCTAGGGAAATCTTCAAATAGACTTTCAATTTCAAGATAAAAATCATGCAATAAAACAGTATCCCCATACAATAAATGAACATATTTTCCTTCGGAAAGTTTGATACATGTTTCCAGATTGCGGAGCTTTCCGACATTTACCGGTTGTCTGAAATAACCTATTCTTCCTGCCCCCACTCTTTTTACCAACTCCTCTACATTGCCATCCGTACTTGCATCATCCACTACCATAATTTGCATTTGCTCAATTCCCCTATCCTGTTCCATAACTGATTCCAAGCATTGCTCTAAGAATACAATTGAGTTGTATACGGGAATCATCACCGACCAAAGGGGCTGCTCTTTTCCCGAAGGCAGTGGCAGAATTACTGGAGCAAGTTTGGGAATCCTTTCTCTTAAGTCGGTTTTTTTTGAAGACAGATTCAAAATAAATGCAGTTTATTGACTTCAAATATACTATTTGTATGGCTTTATTGGTAGGGCTATTTTATTAGTATACCTTGCTAAAAATCGATTGGGTGAAAAAAAGTTTGCAAAATTTTACTATTCAAAAATGGATCACTGTATTAAGCGTTTTGCTTTTTATAGTAAAAATAATTGCTTATTACATCACTTCATCATTGGCTATTCTTTCTGACGCATTAGAAAGCATTGTAAATGTAATTGCAGGGTTTATAGGCTTATATAGTTTATATGTGGCCGCTAAACCAAAAGACGAAGATCATCCCTATGGACATGGTAAAGCAGAATTTGTATCTGCCGCAGCAGAAGGAAGCTTAATTATTGCTGCCGGGATCATTATCATTTATGAAACCGTTCAAAACATTCTACAAAACACCCAAATTAAATCATTGGATCAGGGTATGTGGTTAATAGCTTTAACCGCGGCACTGAATTATATAGCTGGCCTCTATTGTGTGAAAATAGGAAAACAAAATAATTCACTCGCGTTAGAATCGAGTGGTAAACATTTACAAATAGACACTTACTCTACTTTAGGGGTGCTTGGATCTATAGCGTTGATTTACTTTACCAAGATTTACTGGCTGGATAAAGTAATTGCGATAGCGCTTAGTTTTTGGATCATCTATAATGGCTATACCATTTTAAGAAAATCATTAGCTGGAATAATGGATGAAGCGGATAAGGTTTTACTCAACCACTTTATTCAAGAATTGAATACCCACAAAAAAGCCAATTGGATTGATTTACATAATTTAAGAGTAATTAAATATGGAGCACTATTGCATATTGATTGTCATCTAACACTTCCATGGTACATGAATATTCATGAAGCACATAGAGAAATTGATGCCCTTTCAGATTTAATTAAAAATAAGTTTGGAGATGCCATTGAATTGTTTGTTCATACAGATGGTTGTCTAGATTTTAGTTGTGCCATTTGCACTAAAACAGATTGCCCTGTTCGAAAGCATCCATTTCAACAGCAATTGATCTGGACACTAGAAAATTTGGTATCGAATCAGAAACACAGTATCTAGCTTCTTGCTAAATCCATAACTTTGTAACTTATTTAAAAGTATTATATGACTATTTGGAACGATTATCAACTTGCTAATAAAGATCGATTTTTAAACGAATTACTCGATTTATTAAGAATACCCAGCGTAAGTGCCAGAACAGAACATAAATCGGATATGCAGCATTGTGCTGAAGCTGTAAAAGCACGTTTACTAGAAGCTGGTGCAGATAGCGTAACTATTTATCCTACAGAAGGTCATCCGATTGTATATGGAGAAAAAATCATAGACGCTACTAAACCTACTGTGCTGGTTTATGGACATTACGATGTTCAACCAGCTGACCCAATTGAATTATGGAAGAGCGGACCATTTGATCCAGTGATAATTGATGGCAAAATTTTTGCACGTGGTTCTTGTGATGACAAGGGTCAATTTTATATGCATGTAAAAGCATTGGAAACTTTTACTAAAACCAATACTCAGCCTACCAATATTAAATTTTTGATTGAAGGGGAAGAAGAAATCGGGAGTCCTAATTTAGCCACATTTGTAAAGAACAATAAAGAATTATTAAAAGCAGATGTGATTTTGATCAGCGACACTTCCATGTTAAGTATGGAGAACCCCTCCATCGATATTGGCGTGAGAGGGTTGAGTTATATTGAAGTTGAAGTGACGGGACCGAATAGAGATTTACACAGTGGTGTTTACGGAGGTGCAGTAGCCAATCCAATAACTATGTTGGCAAAAATGATCGCTTCTTGTCATGATGAAAATAATCATATTACCATTCCAGGGTTTTATGATGATATCGTAAATGCAACGGATGCTGAACGCACTAAAATGGCTCAAGCTCCATTTGACGAAAATGAGTACAAAACCGATTTAGGAGTAGATCATTTATGGGGAGAGAAAGGTTATACCACTAATGAAAGAACAGGCATCCGACCAACATTAGAAGTGAATGGAATCTGGGGCGGATATACTGGTGAAGGAGCGAAAACAGTGTTGCCTTCAAAAGCATTTGCCAAAATATCTTGCAGATTGGTGCCGAATCAATCTTCGGTAAAGATCACTGAAAAAATATTGAACTATTTTACATCAATTGCACCAGCAGGTGTTACTGTGAAAGCTTCTGAGCACCACGGTGGAGAACCTTATATGACACCGATAGATTCTATTGCATATAGAGCAGCTTCAAAAGCTATACAAACTACATTTGGGAAAGAGCCTATTCCAGTTAGAGGCGGAGGCAGTATTCCAATTTGCGCTTTATTTGAAAAAGAATTGGGATTGAAAATTGTATTCTTAGGATTTGGTTTAGACAGCGACAATTTGCATAGCCCGAATGAAAAATACAATGTGTTTAATTTTTACAAGGGCATTGAAACCATTCCTTATTTCCACCAATATTTTGCCGAAATGAATGCATAGCAATGGCAGTTGAAAAAGATAAATTAAGGATTGATAAATATTTATGGGCCATCCGTTTATTTAAAACGAGAAGCCAGGCAGGAGATGCATGTAGTAAGGGGAAAATAAAATGGAAGGGGGATGCAGTGAAAGCATCACGTGTGGTAGCGATTGGTGACGAATACCATGTAAAAACGGAAGCTAAAAAATGGGTGATTAAAGTAACTGGGTTATTGCATACAAGGGTACAGTATTCCGAAGCAATTCAATACTATATCGACATCACCCCTGAAGAAGAAATAGACAGAATCAAATCGGTTGCAGCGAGTTTTCAAACAGGTAAGCGTTTAAGTAAGGTAGGAAGGCCAACAAAAAAAGAGCGAAGAGATTTAGGTGATTTTATGGATTAATTTTCTATTTATGACTATTGATATTATTACGGCAGTTCCTGAATTATTGGAGAGTCCCTTCGGTCATAGTATTATGAAAAGGGCACAGGAAAAGGGTTTGCTCACTGTACGTTTACATAATTTACGCAAATGGGCTATTAATAAACAGGCGCAGATAGACGATTATCAATATGGTGGTGGTGCAGGAATGGTCATGATGTGTGAACCCCTTGCCAATGCAATTGATGAATTACAAAAAGACCAACCTTATGATGCCATCATTTATATGACTCCCGATGGCAAACCATTCAATCAACAAACGGCCAATCAACTTTCTTTAGTAGGAAATTTATTGATTATCTGTGGACATTATAAAGGCATTGACGAACGCATCAGAACCAAATATGTAACCATGGAAATATCCATTGGTGATTATGTACTCAGTGGCGGAGAATTAGCAGCCGCTGTTGTGGTTGATGCTATTGGCCGATTAATACCGGGTGTATTAAATGATGAAACTTCTGCTTTATTCGATTCCTTTCAAGACAATTTATTAGCGCCTCCAGTATATACAAGACCTGCTGATTTTAGAGGAGATAAAGTACCTGAAATTCTATTGCAAGGTGATCCTAAAAAAGTAGAAGAATGGCGTTTTGAACAATCACTGGAAAGAACAAAAACCAGAAGGCCCGATCTTCTAAGCGATCTTTAAGCTTTTATTTTTGCCATTCAACCTTTTTCGACCTGTTTTTCGCTGATATTTATAGACATTCGCGTCCATTTATATTATGCGTATACTATTCTCATTGATATTTACCATAGGGGCTTTAATTGTTCATTCTCAGGAAAGAAATGGAGAGAGTTTTCAAAAAAACTACCAGATTCATATTGCCAAAACAAAAGAACCGATTAAAATTGATGGCGAATTAAATGAACCCATTTGGCAAACTGCACAAATGGTGAGTTCATTCTGGCAAAAATACCCAGACGATAAAAATAAATCCACTCAAAAAACCGAAGTTAGAACAGCATACGACGATAAGTTTATTTATATCTCTTATACAGCATACGATTCAGGTAAACAGTTTATTCAAAGTTTAAAAAGAGACAATGGCCATGATGGCAATGATTGTGTTGCTATTATACTCGACCCAATTAATTCCAGGAACAATGGATTCTTTTTTGTGGTAAATGCTTTCAACGCACAAAGCGAAGATCAATTAGTGAGTTCAGGGAATAATCTAAGTTTTAGTTGGGATCAAACATGGTTTTCTGCTACAAAAAGATTCGAAGATAAATGGACAGCAGAAATTGCGATTCCTTTTAAATCTATTCGGTATCAATCTGATAAAAAAGTCTGGGGAATTAATTTTTTAAGAGTTGATACCAAATCAAATGAATATGATGTTTGGACCAACTTACCTGTGAACTTTCCATCTTATGATTTGGGATATACTGGATCTTTAATTTGGGACGAAGCTCCGCCAAGCCCTGGTGCAAACGGAGTTTTAGTACCCTTTGTTACTTCAGAAGTCGATCAAAATAATATTAGCAAAGATCCTTTAAAACTAAGTGCTAATGCGGGCTTTGACGCAAAATTTGGATTAACTCCTTCGCTCAATTTAGACTTAACGGTTAACCCCGATTTTTCTCAAATTGAAGTAGATCAACAAGTAACCAATCTCTCTCGTTTCAATATTTTTTTTCCAGAAAGAAGAACTTTTTTCTTAGAAAATGCGGATTTGTTTTCAGGATTTGGCATTGATCCAATACGTCCATTTTATTCAAGGAGAATTGGCCTGGATGCCAATGGCAATAAAATACCCATTTTATTTGGTGCAAGAATTACTGGGAATTTAGCAAAGAAAACACGTATCGGATTTATGAATGTGCAAACTGGACGAAAAGATGATTTTGCCCCAGAGAATAATACTGCCATTTCAATTGATCAAAGAATTCTAAAAAGATCCGTTTTGAAAGGATATTTTTTGAATAAGCAGAGTTTCATGACTGATATAGAAAAGAAAAACAATCCCTTGCATGAATATGGTAGAAATGCAGGATTAGAATTCAATTTTTCCGATTTAGCAGGCAAATGGAATGGTTGGGCCACTTTTCATCATTCTTTCAAACCAACCATTAATACAGACAATAATTATTTTAGTTCCGGCATTAGCTATAACGCAAGAAAATTTGGTTTTACACAAGACTTCACCAATTTAGGAACCAATTATTATGCAGACATGGGTTTTATTGAGCGCATCGAAAACTATGATGCTTCAAGAGATACAGTGATTCGTGTTGGCTTTAAACATTCCTTTACACAATTGAAATACCGAATCATTCCTACAAAAGGAAAAGTAGTTGGTTATAATTTTCAAGCAGAAAATTATATAGTTTTTAATCCAGACAATAGTTTTAATGAGAGAAATACAAACCTTTCATTAAATACACAATTTCGTTCAACTGAAAATTTGAATTTTGTTATTCGAAACAATGAAGTTCAATTGCAATTTCCAATATCTTTTACAGGCGCTACTCCATTACCTGTAGGTAATTATAATTATTCAGATGCGGAGATCCGGTACCGATCCGATTTTAGAAAAAATATTGGTTATAATCTAAATGCAGGTTATGGTCAATTCTACAATGGCATTAGGTCGAGCTTTATAGCCGGAATTTTTATTAGAAAATTACCGCATGTAAACTTAAATTTCAATGTGCAATACAACAAAATCAATTTCCCAGATCCTTATGGATCAGTAGAGTTATTCTTAATAACCCAACGTACTGAAATCAATTTTACCACCAATCTTTTTTGGACCACTTTCTTTCAATACAATACGCAAAGAAATAATTTCAATATCAATAGTCGATTACAATATCGCTTCAAGCCAATGAGCGATTTATTTGTGGTGTATACCGATAACTATTTTACTGATCCTTTATTTAAAAGTAAAAACAGGGCGCTGGTGCTTAAATTGAACTACTGGTTAAATTTGTAAGTATCATAAAATAAAACTGGGTCGATATGAAACAATTTCACGTCGACCCAGTGGTTAAACTTACTTAGAATTTATTTGATCCCAATCACCGGAACCTGCTTCTCATTGATCATTTTATTGTATTGCTTCAAATCGTTATTTAGTATAGCTTTTAGCTTTGCTAATTGTACATCGGCCTGACCACTCAAATCGGCAAATGTTTCTTTTGCTTGTTTGCTTGGTGGTGCGTAACCACTTGCAGCAATATTATAAAGCGCAGATATCTTATTGTTCAAACGAATCGGATAATTTAATACATCTTGTCCGCTCTTAGATTTGGTTTGATACAAAGCTTCTTCAATTTTAGTCAACTGCTTAGTAATGCTATCACCCATTTGTTTAACTTCTTTGTTGGATTTTGCATCTATTCTACCATTAAGATCGTTAATCTGCGTACGAACAGTTCTGATATTTTTTATTCCAATTTGAATTTCATTGAACTTATCTCTTACTTGCAATAAAAACGCCAACTGAGCATCGTAATCAGCTTCGGTCATTTTGTAAACAGGATCTGCCTTGATAACAAATGGAACGTCAACCGAATCAGTATTGTATTTTATTCTCGCGCTGTATTTTCCAGGAGCTGCTTTTGCAGAACCTATTGACCCAATCCATAAAATCATTCCATCTGTTTTTTCAGCAGCCGGGTAATTCTGATCCCAGGTAAATTGGTTCATGCCTTCAGAATAATCCAATTTATCTTCAGGATCCTTTGCTGATTTACTGAAAGTTTTGATAGGCTTGCCGTTTTTGTCCATGATGGTAATGGAATGCTTTGAACTATCCGTAGTGCCTTTTAAATAATAATTGATGACTGTTCCTGCAGG
The DNA here is from genome assembly GCA_037129425.1 of Sphingobacteriia bacterium. Classification (GTDB taxonomy): domain Bacteria; phylum Bacteroidota; class Bacteroidia; order Chitinophagales; family Chitinophagaceae; genus Sediminibacterium. Next base: position 94,411 of record JBAXUV010000007.1, on the reverse strand, counting down.
AGGGTTAGCGCCAATATTTTGTTCCGTTCCACCAGCTCCTCTTCTTCGTCTTCCCCCACCTTCGGTTCTATAAGCATCATTGATCGGAAATACATGTAAGTTTTTTGCAGCTATTGAATTGCTTTTTTGTTGAACGATGGTTAAATCGTCAATTACCCAAAATGCGCGACCCTGAGTAGCAACAATCAAATCATTGTCTTTAATAGTCATATCAGTAATTGGAACAATAGGCAAATTCAATTGAAAAGATTTCCAATTAGCTCCGTCATCGTAACTGATATACATGCCATATTCAGTTCCTGCATACAATAGTCCAGCTACTTTTTTGTCTGCCCTGATTGCACGAGTGAAATGCATATTGTTGATACCATTGGTGATCTTAGTCCAAGTTTTACCATAGTCGGATGTTTTGTATAAATAAGGAGCGAAATCATCCAGCTTGTATTTTGTTCCTGCAAAATAGGCAGTGCCTTTTTTAAATGGATCTGTTTCTATACAATTCCACATCATCCATTTTCCAGCATCTGGTGGAGTAACATTTTCCCAATTCTTTCCACCGTCTTTACTTACATGGATTAACCCATCATCACTTCCTGTCCATAACAAATCTTTTTCTAAAGAAGATTCGGTTGCAGCAAAAATGGTACAATAATATTCTACTGAAGTATTGTCTTGGGTAATTGGACCGCCACTAGATGCTTGTTTTGATTTATCATTGGTAGTTAAATCGGGACTTATTGTTTCCCAACTAGCACCTTCATTTTCGGTTGCAAATAAATGATTGCCTGCAGTGTATAATTTCTTTGGATTATGGGGTGAAAAGAAAATAGGGAAATTCCACTGGAATCTATATTTCTGAACATCGGCACCTGCTCCCATTGGATTATCTGGCCATACATTGATGTCACGATTCTCACCTGTTTTATGATCGAGTCTGCTTAAATAGCCACCATAGTTTCCACCATACACAACATCCGGATTTAAAGGATCTGCAACTACATGGCCACTTTCTGCACCTGCAGTTACTTCCCAATCTCTTTCTGTAATGCCAGCTCCTGATGTTCTGCTTTTAATACGTACGGTTGTATTGTCTTGTTGTGCCCCTAAAATTCTATAGGGTACTGAGTTATCTGTAGTAACTCTATAAAACTGTGCAGTAGGTTGATTCATCATGGTGCTCCAGTTATCACCTCCATCAAAACTTATTTGTGCACCTCCATCATCAGCAACAATCATTCGATTGCCGTTCTCTGGATCAATCCATAAATCGTGGTGATCACCATGTGGCGTATTGATTCCTTGGAAAGTTCTACCCCCATCTTTACTTCGCATGAAATTTACGTTGGGGCAGTAAACCAGGTTTTCATTCTTTGGGTCTACAAATACTTTACTATAATACCAGGCACGTTGACGAATATTATTATCACCTGAAGCCAAACTCCAAGTTTCGCCACTGTCATCACTTTTATATAATCCTCCATCTTTGTTTTCGATAATGGCATAAATTTTTTCTGGATTCGAAGGAGCTACAGCAACACCTACAATTCCCCAAACACCTTTAGGCAAACCTTTGTTCGCTGTAATTGGCTTCCATGTTTCTCCTCCATCAATACTTTTATACAAACCAGATCCTTCACCACCACTTTCCATGTTATAAGGAGAACGTTTTACCCGCCACATACCCGCATAAAAAATTTCCGGATTGCCTGGTTCCATCACTAAATCGGATGCGCCAGTTTGATCGTTCACATACAAGGTTTTTTTCCAGGTTTTACCTCCATCGGTGGTTTTAAAAACACCACGCTCTTCATTTGGTCCAAACAAATGTCCCATTACTGCTACCCATAAAGTGTTTGGATCACGTGGATGAATGACAATTCTAATAATATGTCGGCCTTCTTTTAATCCGAGATTTTTCCAAGTTCTTCCAGCATCATCGCTGCGCCAGATTCCGCCCAAACCCTCTGCCACATTACCACGCATAGAGTTTTCACCTTCTCCTACATAGACAATATTGTCATCACTTGGAGCAACTGCAACAGCGCCAATAGTGCCTCCAAAATATTTATCTGTGATATTCTTCCAATTACTTCCACCATCAGTGGTTTTCCAAACACCACCACCGGTTGCACCAAAATAGAAAGTGGTTTTGGTTTTATAACTGCCAGTAGCAGCAGCACTTCTTCCACCTCTATAAGGACCAATCGATCGATATTTAACATTGGACAATAAAGCAGCATCTGAATTGTCTTCTTTAATAACAACTGGTGCTGATTTAGGCTTGTCTTTTTTTTGAGCAATGGCAAAGAGGGTTGCCGCTGTGAAAGCAAGCAACAGGGTGATTTTTCTCATGGTAGCATTCAATTAGAGGAGTAATTTACTCAATCTAATGAATTCCCCAAAATAGAAATTGAACGGCCTATTTTACTATGTACCACTTATTTTCTATGCCTTCATTAATTTTAATGGTACTATTTTCAATTTGCGTTTCAACAGGACCTAAACTGATAGTGTATTTAGAAGGATATTGAATACCATTTACCGTTTGGTATTCTTTATAGAAAACTTCTGCTTTTGCATTTTTTCCCATCCCATTTCCAAACATTTTCATCATTGCTCCAAAACCGGTAAGATTGGCAGCCATTTCGCCAGTAGCTTCAACTTTATTGACCAAGCCAGTATTGTTATCGAAATAATAATTAAGTACCTGTCCTGTTTTAAGTGTAAGCTTCACTTTTGTACTAGGCACTTTATTAATTTTTTCTGTACCAACAATTTCTGCCGTATGACCTTTTGCTGCATAATTCACCAATTCAGAAAAAGCTCCAGCACAATCCAATTCGTATTGTTGCGCAGCTACTTCACCTGCATCCATTTTGGTTATACTGGCTTGGGTACCTGGCATATCTCCAAAACCACGAATAGAAGGAATGAAAATATACCCTGCAGTATCTGTTACCAATGTATAAGTATCTCCCATTCCCATGATGCCACCCAATTGTCTGCGAAACAATTTTCCCTGCTCTTTTACAATGGTGATTGGCAGTTCAATCAATTGGCCCATTACACCCATTTTCATGGTGCCGAATACTTCTAATTGCTTGATGGACTGTAACTTTTCTTTTCCACCTGCCGCTGTTTCGTATTTGGCTAAAATATCAGCTGCGGTTTGGGCTTGAGCCAAATTCAATGAATTTGCAGAAATCAACATTAACAAAGCAAAAATGATTCTTGGTTTGGTTTTAGATATTATACTGATACGTTTAAACATAAATGCTATTTTTATATACAATATTACTTGATTAGTACTTATGTTGAAGCAAACCCAGCTATTCTTTTGTTAAAAGAAAAACAGATAACTCAAAAATAAAAGTCCATGAAAAAATACCTGATTTTCTTATTTGTACTTTTGTCTTTTGCTTTTCAAGCACAACCAACTAGATTTACAGTTACTCCTGCTACAACGGATAAAGAAATTGTAGAAATGGAAAAAAATATTGAAAAAACGTTTCATAGAATTGTAAAAATTCAAGTTGTAAAAAGAAACGAACAAACTAAATTAATTGAGCATTTAGTTTGCAAAGAATTTAATACAAGTGGAAGAGAAGTAAGTAGTTGCTTTTCTGACAATTTTGGAGAACTGATCATTGAAAATGGATCTTGTTCCATTTCTGATAAAAAGAATCTAAAATGAACTGTCTTCTTAAATAATTAAATCAACTTAGATTTTGAACAATCATTTTACAATAAACATTCAACTAGTTGATATTTTTAAAAAATCAATTTATCCAGCTTGTGTAACTATTGCAGATGGAAGCATTCAATCTATTCAACCCATTGAAGAAAAGGAGATAAGCACCAAAGGATACTTGATGCCAGGCTTTATAGATAGTCATGTTCATATAGAAAGCAGCATGCTTATTCCAAGTGAATTTGCTCGATTGGCAGTTCTACATGGCACAGTAGGCACAGTAAGTGATCCACATGAAATAGCGAATGTGTGTGGAATGGAAGGGGTGGAATTTATGATCGATAATGGAAAGCAAGTGCCATTCAAATTTAATTTTGGTGCACCTAGCTGTGTACCTGCAACCATTTTTGAAACAGCTGGAGCAGCGCTTGATAGTAAAGACGTAACTGCCTTATTACAAAAACAGGAAGTAAAATACCTCAGTGAAATGATGAATTTTCCGGGTGTATTACACAAGGACCCTGAAGTAATGAAAAAAATTGCTGCTGCTCATGCAGTAGGAAAACCAGTAGATGGACATTCACCAGGTTTAATGGGAGATGCCGCACAACAATATATTGAAGCTGGTATTTCTACCGACCATGAATGTTTTACCATTGAAGAAGCTTTGGATAAATTGGAGCATGGCATGAAAATTATTATTCGTGAAGGCAGTGCAGCTAAAAACTTTGAAGCACTTGCCGATTTGATTGATGACCATCCGAATAGTGTATTGTTTTGCAGTGATGACAAACATCCAGATAGTTTAGTTGCTGGCCATATCAATCAACTATGTGCAAGAGCCATTGCAAAAGGAATGGATCTATTCAATGTATTGAAAGTTGCCTGTATTAATCCTGTATTGCATTATAAACTAGATATTGGTTTATTGCGGGAAGGAGATCCTGCCGATTTTATTATTGCTGAAGATTTAAAAGAATTCAAAATTCTACAAACCTATATTGATGGAGTAGCATTGTTGCATAACGGAACATCTATAATTAAATCGGTACAAACGAACCCAATCAATCAATTTGATTGCGAAAGCATTTCAGCAACGCAATTAGCAATACCTGAAAATGAATACCCTTCCACCAATGGATTCATACCTGTAATAGAAGCTTTGGATGGCCAATTAATTACCAATCGTTTGAGTGTAGCAGGAAAATTATTGAACAATCATTGGGTAGCCAATACAGACAATGATGTATTGAAAATGGTGGTGGTTAACCGATATCAAAAAGCACCAATCGCCAAATGTTTCATCAAAAATTTTGGATTTAAACATGGCGCTATTGCTTCTACTGTAGCACATGATAGTCATAATATTGTTGCCATTGGAGTAGATGATATTGCTTTGGCAAAAGCCATTAATTTAGTAATTGCAGCAGCAGGTGGCGTGAGTTGTGTAGATGGAAATGGCAATGACTTATTATTGCCCTTACCCGTTGCCGGATTAATGAGCGCCGAAGATGGTTATTGGGTAGCTGAACAATACACAGCAATAGATGCCATGGCCAAATCGCTGGGATCTATGCTATCAGCACCTTTCATGACATTGAGTTTTATGGCACTATTGGTAATACCGCATTTAAAATTGAGTGATAAAGGTTTGTTTGACGGAGATAAATTTGAATTCATTACCTAACTCTTATCTTATATCTCTTATCTTATATCTCTTAATCCGCCTTAGCATCCATCACTTTCACAGCCACACTATCCGTTCCTTTGGGTGCAAAATATTTGGTTTTGAATTTGATGGTTTGCCCTGGCTTGATGGTTTCATAAACGGTTTCATTGCCTTCATCTAATTTAACGCTGGTCTTGCTAAAAAAAGACAATTTCAAAGCAATGTCTTTATAAGTAGCGATAGTAGCCTTATTAGTAAGATTAACAATTACTACCGTTTGCCCAATAATATTTTTACGATCTCGATTGCTTACTACTATAAATCGGGTTGGATTTTTCTTTTCTTTCTCTTCCAAAGTTTCTTTTACAACTTCATATGTTTTTTTATCAAATGATTCTTCTTGCTTTTTTTCTTTGCAAGCCATAATACTTAGCCCAATTAGTGCGAATAACAGGTATTTTTTCATAATACAATTTAGCCCTTTAATAGAATATCCCCTAAATTCGTACACTAAACTTTCACCATGGTCATCAATTTAAGCGACAATCACAGTCTTGTAAGTAATTGGGTTTCTGAACTTAGAAATACGGGAGTGCAGGAAGATAGAATGCGTTTTCGCCGAAATCTGGAGCGTATTGGTGAAATAGCTGCCTATGAGATCAGCAAAGAATTGCCATGGAAAGTACAGGAAACGCCCACCCCATTAGGCACACATGAAAGCAAAGTATTGGCTGCTCAACCTGTTTTAGCCACTATTTTAAGAGCTGGTTTGCCTTTACACAATGGCATGTTGAATTATTTTGATAAAGCCGATAATGCTTTTATTTCAGCGTATAGAAAACACCATAGAGATGGCAGCTTTGAAATTAGTTTAGAATACATGAGTTGCCCTGCTTTAGATGATAGAATCATTATTATCAGCGACCCTATGTTAGCTACAGGAGCGTCGATTGTTAAAACCATTCAATACATGAAGAATCAGGGGAATCCCGCATCTATACATGTAGTAGTTGCCATTGCTTGTACCGTTGGTATTGAATACATTATTAGAGAATGTGGCGAAGCAGTAACTATCTGGTGTGGAGATATAGACGACGAATTAACAGCGAAAGGGTATATTGTTCCAGGGTTAGGAGATGCCGGAGATCTGGCATTTGGCACCAAAGTTCAATCATAGATTGTTGAAACAGTTGGATAATGTAAATAGCTTATGCGACCATTCATTTTTTTATATTTTCTATTAATGACCGTATCAGCTCATGCACAAGATCCACATTTTTCTCAATTTTTTTCCTCACCCCTAACGCTTAACCCTGCATTTACTGGAAAGTTTTTTGGTACCTATCGCATTTCGGGAAACTATCGCAATCAATGGCCAACACTCAATAATGCTTTCACAACTGCCACTGCTTCTGTTGACTTCCATGCATTTCAAAATAAAATTGCCGATAACGATACCTGGGGTTTTGGAGCAATGGCTTATAATGACAACAGCGCTGCAGGAGCGGTAAAGTTCAATTATTTTGCAGCTTCAACAGCCTATCATAAAGGATTGGATGAAGATGGACAACATCAATTGAGTGCTGGATTTCAGGTAACTTATGCCAATATGTTGGTGAACACCAGCTTACTCACTTTCGAAGATCAATTAACCACTGCAGGTTTCACTGGAGTAACATCAGAAGTATTTAGCTCGAGTACATTAAATGCTAATTATGTTGATTTTAATGCTGGTCTTCTGTACAATGGAAGCACCAATGACAGAAACAATTTTTATTTTGGCTTAAGCATGTATCATATTAATCGTCCGGTACAAAAATTTACTGGTGCAGCATATAATTTAACATCAAGGGTCAATTTTCATGCAGGTGGTTATTTGCCCATTGGTGAAACCACTTCATTGCATTTGAGTGCTTTACAAATGTTTCAAGGTGGATATTCCGAAACAATGATTGGTGGCGCTGTACAACTTAATACAAATCCAAATGATATCAAATCAACCAGTTTATATGTTGGCACTTGGGTACGATTCAATGATGCAATCATACCTTATGCTGGTCTTGAATTTGGAGATTATCGCTTGGGTATTTCTTACGATTATAACGCACAATTGATCAGAACAGCCACTCAGAATAGAGGTGGCATTGAAGTTTCCTTGATTTATATCAGAAGACCTTCCACAGACAGACCAGTGAACTGCCCTAAATTTTAATGAGACTAGTTTATTATCTTAGCAAAAATCACTCGACTTGCTCAAAGAGATTATTATAGCAATACAAGCATATTTTAAAGCCCATCGATTTATCAGAAAGCATAAATTATGGAAATGGATTGTTATTCCAGGAATCATTTATACGGTATTATTTATTTTCGGAATGTCTCTTTTTAGCAGCACTTCAAGCAATTTCATCGAATGGATTGCGTTGAAAACCGGGTTGAAAAGCTGGCTCGATAAAGAAAACAGTGGGTTCATGGGATTTATTTTTACCATGGGAGGGTTGATTCTTTGGTTGGTATTAATGCTATTTTATTTCTCGTTATTTAAATATTTATTCCTCATTATTGGCTCACCTGTATTTGCTTACCTGAGTGAAAAAACAGAAGCCATTATGGAAGGCAAGGATTTTCCATTTAGTTTTTCTCAACTAATGAAAGATATTATTAGAGGCATTCAATTAGCAGGAAGAAATAGTTTATGGCAATCTGTTTATGCAGTAAGCATTGTGCTTTTTAGTTTGATACCTGTGGTAGGTTGGTTAACACCTGTATTAGCCATCTCCATTGATTGTTATTATTACGGATTCTCTATGCTCGATTATAGTATGGAAAGAAAAAACAAATCTGCTGCAGAAAGTATTTTCTTCATTGGTTCTCACAAAGGATTGGCAATTGGTAATGGCATGGTATTTTATTTAATGCATTTTATTCCCATTATTGGTTGGATTTTAGCCCCCTCCTATGCAGTAGTTGCTGCAACGTTGAGTGTGTATCCAATCAATCAAAAACAAGTCGTTAATCCATCCATATGAGTAAAGGAAAAGTATATTTAATTCCTTCCGTTTTACAAGAAGACGCTTTAGAAACCATTCCAACATATATCATTGATTCCATAAAAGATTGTTCCGTTTTTTTTGTGGAAACCGAAAAAAATACGCGAAGATTTTTTAAAAAGATTTGGAAGGAAATGGTCATTGACGATTACCAATGGTTTGCTATTCATAAAGCAGAAGAATCAGTCAAGTCTGCTTTTTTAGCCGCTTTGAATCAAGGGAAAAATATTGGTATTGTAAGTGATGCAGGATGCCCTGGCATTGCAGATCCAGGACAGCTATTGATTGAGTTGGCTCAAGAAAATCAAATTATTATTCAACCCCTTGTAGGGCCTAGTTCTATTTTATTGGCTTTGATGGCCAGTGGAATGAATGGGCAAAATTTTCATTTTCATGGTTATTTACCCATAGATGGCTTAGAAAGAAAGAAAAAATTAAAAGAATTGGAAGCTGATTCTTTGATCAAAAAAACCACCCATATTTTTATTGAAACCCCATATAGAAATAACCAATTATTACATGATATCATTCAAGCTTGTAAACCAATGACAAAAATTTGCATTGGTGTTGATATCACTGGGCCATCTGAAAAAATTCAAACCAAAGCAGCTGGTGAATGGAATAAACAATTACCTGAACTACATAAAATACCTGCGATTTTTTTAATACAGGCTTAATTTTTTGAGCTAACTTATTTAGGTTTGATTGTAGACTCTTCTACCACACCTCTTACTTCTAATACACTATCTACAATATACGACTGAATACCTCTCCAGGGTAATGCACCCAAATACCTTTTATAATGCAGATTCACTTCTCTGCCCGAATTTTTACTGAGTATTTCAGCCACTTTTTTATCTGTTACACTAAATGTAAATTCATTGCTCTGCACATTTGCCTGAAATCCACTTTGAATAATCTTTCCTTCATTGGTTTTAAATAAAAATCCTTTTTCCTGAAAAGTGTTGAGCTGTCCGGCTTTAGTGCCTTCCGCATACACAAAATAAAATTTCCAATAAATGAATCCGGCCAATGCCAAGATTAAGATAGTAGTGAAACTCCACAAAAATTTTTTCATAATGATTTTTATAAACCGTATTTGTCTACAAGGTAAATTAATCCAGCCATATTAATAGCGCCTAATAATAACTCCCTTTTGTTTACATTCTCAAAAACATCAGAACGTGCATGATGAATGTCAAAATATCGTTGATCGTCTGGATCAAACCCTGCCAATGCAGTACCCAGTGCTTTATTCAGTGGCCCTATATCTGCTCCACCTCCGCCCATTCTTAAATAAGTAGTTCCATATGGAAACAAAAGAGGTAACCAGGCTTGCATCTTTTTTAATTTTTCTTCTTCAATGGTAAAACCAAAACCTCTTGGAGTGAATCCTCCTGCATCGCTCTCTAATGCAAATAAATGCTTTTCATTTTTTGCCTTTGCTTCTTCGGCATATTTAGATCCACCTTTTAACCCATTTTCTTCGTTGGCAAATAAAACAAACCGAATGGTGTGTTTTGGTTTATATCCCAATGCTTTTAATACCCTTAATACTTCCATGGTATGCACTACCCCTGCTCCATCATCATGTGCTCCTTCATTCACATCCCAACTATCTAAATGACCGCCGATAGTAATATACTGATCAGGAAATTCAGTGCCTTTTAATTCGGCAATAACATTATGCCCTTTTGCATCTGGCAAAAATCGTCCATTGGTTTTAAAGGAAACTTCAAAACTGGATTGTTTACTTAAATTCCAAACATAATCAGCATCATATCCACCCAAAGCAATGGCTGGAATTTTTGGGAAAGAGTCATTGTAAGCCATTCCACCAGTATGCGGATTATTATCGGTTGCTTCTGTAAGTGATCTGATCATTACACCTATAGCACCGTATTTTGCAGCCCTGCTTGCTCCACTTCTTCTGTATTGACCTGCTTGCCCGTAAGATGTGCCAGGCTCAATATTGGTAGGATCAAATTTATAATTGTAATACACAATATTCCCCTTTATCTGGTCTTTCTTAGCTTCTAACTCTGCGTAATTGGCAACCGCTATTACTTTTGCTGTGACTGCTTTTCCGCCAGAACCTAAAGAATTTCCAAGAGCCAAAACGTCTAATGCTCTGTTTGTTTTTTTGCCATCCACTGAAATTATTGTTGCTTCATCTTTTCCACCCCTATTCCAATTGGGCATCATGCATTCTTGCAAGAAAACCCTATCAGCACCTAAATTTTTCATGGATAATTCGCCCCATTCTACTGCTTTTGTAAACTGAGGAGAACCAGCTAATCTACCGCCAATATCTTTGGTGAGTTGACGCAACAAATCATGTGCCTTCCCATTTTGAAGTACATCATCTGCAATCTTTTTTATGAAAAGAGCATCATCTGAAGTTTGTGCGCTCAAGCATAAAGGCGCAAATAATAGTAGCAATAATTTTTTCATGTGATGAAGTTAATAAAATGTTGCCTTTCTACCATCTATGTATTGAAAAAGGTGGATTTCAGAAATTAGTTGATATTTGCAAGATACATAAGATAAAAAATTCAACATGCGCATTGGAATTGTTTGTTATCCTACATTCGGAGGAAGTGGAGTTTTGGCCACCGAATTAGGCAAGGCCCTAGCTGATGAAGGACATCAGGTTCATTTTATCACTTATCAGCAGCCTGTAAGATTGAATATTTTCAATGCGAATATTTTTTACCATGAAGTAAGGGTTCCTACCTATCCTTTATTTGATTATCCACCTTATGAAGTTGCCTTAGCAAGTACCATGGTGGATGTGATCATTAATCATGATCTGGATTTATTACATGTGCATTATGCCATTCCGCATGCTTCAGCTGCGTATATGGCCAAGCAAATTGTGAAACAAAAAAATGGTAGAAATATTCCCGTAATTACCACATTGCATGGAACAGATATTACCTTGGTTGGTAAAGACAAAACCTATGAACCTGTTGTTACATTCTCCATTAATCAAAGCGATGCCATCACTGCTGTATCTAAAAATTTAAGAGACGAAACCTACCATTCTTTTGCAATTGAAAAAGAAATTGAAGTGATTTACAATTTTGTTGACGTGAGTAGATTCAACAAAAAACCCATTGATCCATTTAGAAAAGTGATTGCACCCAATGGAGAAAAAATATTGATGCATGCATCCAATTTCAGGAAAGTAAAAAGAGTAGGTGATGTGATAGAAGTATTTGCGGCAGTTCAAAAAAAGTTATCAGCTAAATTGTTAATGGTAGGCGATGGACCTGAAAGACCTGCCTGTGAAGAATTAGCAAGGGAATTAGGAATAGATGAACACGTACGCTTTTTGGGCAAGCAAGAACAAATTGAAGATATCTTGGCAGTGAGTGATGTGTTTTTATTGCCTTCGGAATATGAGAGTTTTGGTTTAGCTGCTTTAGAAGCCATGGCTGCCAGATCAGTAGTAATTAGCACCAATGCAGGTGGATTAAGTGAAATCAATATTCAAGGAGAAACAGGCTATATGGCCGATGTAGGCGATGTTGCTGCAATGAGTAAATACGCTATTGATTTATTAAGCGACGATGTTTTATTGAATAAAATGAAAGAAGCTGCATACCAACAAGCGCTATTATTTGATATCAAAAATATCATTCCGATCTACGAAGCTTTGTACGGAAGATTTTGCAGAATGGAATGTGATTAGGATAGTTATTGGTTATTGGAAGGAATTTCATAATCAATACTTTTCAAAATTATATCACAAAGATCCTTCAACTGCTCCATACTAATAGTCAATGGTGGTGCAATTCTCAAACGATCGGGTGCAAATAAAAACCAATCGGTAACCAATCCGTTTTTTACACAACGATGAATAATAGATTGTGCTATTTCAGGTGTACTGAATTGCAAAGACATCCATAATCCAAAACAATTCGTTTGAATGATTGCAGGATGTTTTAAATAGTTTAATAAAAATGCTTGTTTCTCTTTAATAGAAGCCAATAGATTTTCATCTATTAAAACTTCCAATGCTGCTTTACCTGCTGCACAGGATACAGGATGTCCACCAAATGTAGTTATATGCCCTAGTACTGGATCATGCGTTAGCGCACTCATCATTTTGGTGCTTGATATAAATGCACCCAATGGCATACCTCCTCCCAAAGCCTTTCCCAATAAAAGTACATCAGGTACAATACCAAATTGTTCAAAGGCCCAAAGGGTTCCCGTTCTTCCAAACCCTGCCTGTATTTCATCTAAAATTAATAACACACAAAATTCATCACATTTTTTTCTAACCGCTTGTAGCCATTCTTTTGATGGAGCAGTAATGCCGCTTTCCGCCTGCACTGTTTCCAAAATAACACAGGCTGTATTTTTATCAATTGAATCTAATAATGCTTGGCTTCCATATTCATGATGGTATATATCCGGCAATAAAGGCCTGAAAGCATTTCTCCAATATTCATCACCCATCAAACTCAAAGAACCCTGTGTACTTCCATGATAGGCATTTTTACAAGCGATGATTTTTGTTCTGTTGGTAATTCGCTTGGCCAATTTCATGGCACCTTCTGTTGCTTCGGATCCGCTATTGGTAAAATAAACACAGTTCAAGCTTTCGGGTAAATAGCTGGTTAATAGCTTGGCATAATTTACTTGCGGGCTTTCAATAAATTCGCCATACACAATCACATGCATATAAGCTGCTGCTTGATCTTGTACCGCTTTCACCACTTTAGGATGACTGTGACCAATATTGCAAACACTAAAGCCTGCAATTCCGTCGATATATTGCTTGCCTTCTTTATCCCATAAATAAATCCCTTCTGCCCGCTCCATTTCAATTCCTATTGGGTTGGCAGATGTTTGAGCCACATGGGTTAAAAATAATTGCCGAGAATTCATAGATCAAACTTAATTGAAGATTGCCGATATTTAATAACTTCACCTTATAATAACTCAAATCTCTTTTCTCATATCTTATAATTCTTAATTCATAATTCTTAATTCATAATTCATAATTCTGCTATGGCTACAATATTACCTGTTTTAGGCAAACACCCTCAATTTGGCACTGAATGTTTTATTGCTCCAAATGCAACCATTGTAGGAGATGTGGTCATGGGAGATGCTTGTAGCATTTGGTTCAATGCGGTTATAAGAGGTGATGTACATTATATTAAAATGGGCAATAAAGTAAATGTGCAAGATGGAGCAGTGATTCATTGCACCTATGAGAAAAACCCAACAGAAATTGGCAATAATGTATCAATCGGACACAATGCACTGGTACATGGATGCACCATTCATGATAATGTGCTCATTGGTATGGGATCGATTGTAATGGACAGATGTGTTATACATTCAAACTCCATTATTGCGGCAGGTGCTGTTTTATTAGAAGGAACGGTTGTAGAACAGGGAAGTATTTATGCTGGTGTTCCGGCCAAAAAAGTGAAAGATGTATCACCTGCAATGATTCATGGCGAAATCGATCGGATTTCGAATAATTATGTGAAATATGCCTCCTGGTTTGAAGACTATAATCACAATTTTTTGAAATAAGCACCCAAAAAATGCGTTATAAATGCATTAACTTTAACCTTCCATGCAAAAAAAGCTATTGATATATTGTTTAGTAATTGTGCTGCTCTCTTCTTGTAAGCTCTTGGGGCTTGGAGGCAAGTCTGGGTCTGGTTCAGCTAAACAAGATAGCGGTTGCCCTTCTACCGGCAGAAATGTTGGCGCAGAAAAGTTATTGTCTGATAATAATAAAGAAAAGAAAGCACCGAAATACACCAAGGACAAAACCTTGATTTATCAATAGGATTTATCTTCCATCGTATCTAAAATGGTGAGATAACTCACATAACGATCTTCTGCAACTTTTCCAATCCCAACTTCTTTTTTGATGGCACAACCTGGCTCATTGGTATGCATGCAATTGTTGAATTGACAGTTCACCAATAGTTTTCGCATCTCTGGAAAATAATGAGAGAGTTCTTGTTTACTAATATCAACCAAGCCAAATTCTCTTACACCTGGCGTATCTATCACCTGACTTTTTTCATCCAAATCGAACATTTCTGCAAACGTGGTTGTGTGTAAACCCTTGCCACTCCATTCACTCACCGATTGTGTTTTTAGATTGAATTGCGGGAATAAATGATTGATCAATGTTGATTTTCCGACCCCACTATGGCCACTTAACAAAGTAGCATTATTTTTTAAAAGACTACTCACCAGATCAAGCCCTTCCAGATTTTGTACACTGGTTAAGATCACTTGATAACCAATTGCAGTATACATTTCATGCAATTGTTCAAATCGTTCCATCTCTTTTTTGCCATACAAATCTGCTTTATTAAAAACAATGATGGCAGGTATATGATGCGATTCACAAGAAATTAAAAACCGATCAATAAAACCTTGGGAGGTTTTTGGCTCTTTCAAAGTTGCAAACAACATACTTTGATCGAGATTAGAAGCAATTATATGATGCAAATGTTTGTTGTGTGGAGACACCCTCGCCACATAATTATTACGATCATAAATTTCGTTAATTATGGCAGACTCTTCTTCTATTGTTTCTATCTCCATTTCTACAAAATCTCCTACGGCAATAGGGTTAGTAGAAGTAATTCCATCAATTTTGAAAATACCCTTTGCCCTAGCTTTGTACATTCTGCCATCGGTGCTTTTGGCAAGATACCAGCTCCCTGTAGATTTATAGATTTGTGCTTTCACTTGGCACGAAGATAAGGCAGTTGAGTTTTTCGTTAAGTTTTAACCTGACTTAAACAAGGTTTGGTTCATCAAGAGCCCTAAAAGACTCGAAAATGAATATCTTTGACCAATGGGAAAATTTGCACATGACCAAATAGTGCCTTTTAAAGAGAGTGAACTTGAGAAAAAAGACCAGGTGGCCAATATGTTCAATAATATTGCTTTCCGGTACGATTTCTTAAATAGGTTACTCAGTGCTGGTATAGATGTTAGTTGGCGCAAAAAAGCTATTCGTGAAATCAAAAGCATTGAACCAAAATTTGTGCTGGATGTAGCTACGGGCACTGCAGATGTGGCTTTACTTACTTATGATATACTTCATCCAGAAAAAATAATTGGGATAGATATTTCAGATGGAATGTTAGAGATTGGTCGCAAAAAAATAAGCAACAAACAACTCGACTCTTTCATTCAACTTCAAAACAGCGATAGCGAAAATATTCCTTATGCGAATGATTTTTTCAACGCTATCACGGTGGCTTTTGGTGTAAGGAATTTTCAACATCTCGAAAAAGGTTTAGCAGAAATGTACCGGGTGCTGAAACCTGGTGGCAAAATGGTGGTATTGGAGTTTTCTAAACCAAATGCTGGAGCTTTTAAACAGTTTTATAATTTTTACATGAATTATATTACCCCAAGTATCGGAAAATTATTTTCCAGTAATAAAGATGCTTATCAATATTTGAACGACAGTGTTCAAGCATTTCCTGAAGGGGAATCATTTTTAAATATCATGAATGGAGTAGGATTTACCCAAACTTATTTGAAAAAGCTTAGTTTCGGAATATGCACTATTTATTGCGGAAGCAAATAGTTCTCCTTTTTTTGATCCTACTAGGTATCATTGGGCGAACGCGTGCCCAAAAGGTATTGTACAGAATGCATAGAGAAGATCAGCCCTATTATTTTGGAATTACTTTAGGCTATAATAGTTCTTATTTACACTTATCCAAATCACAACAATTTATTCAAAACAACGATACCATTTTAGTTGCCGAACCAGGTTCCAGTGGCGGTATCATCATGGGATTATTGGCTACTGCCAGACTGAATGACCATTTCCAATTTCGGGTAAATCCCCAATTGATTATTGGTGGGGCGCGATCGATCAATTATGTTTTAGGTAAAACCCTCCCTGGTGAGGGCAGTACTCAATTACAAAGTTTACCTTCTACTTTAGTGAGTTTTCCTTTTCAATTTAAATTCAACTCCGATAGAATTGGAAATTTTAGAACCTATATACTAGGAGGCTTAAAATATGATATCGATTTATCCAGTAATTCAGGTGCCAGAAATGCAGAAGATTTAGTCAAATTAAAAAGAGGCGACTATGGCATTGAAGCTGGTATTGGATTTAATTTTTACCTGCCATTTGTTACGGTTTCCCCTGAATTAAAAGTCAGTTATGGCATAGGCAATATTCATCAATTGGATCCAGCATTAAAATATTCGAATGTGTTGGATAGAATACAATCGAGAATGATTGTTTTTTCTATTCATTTGGAAGATTAAAAAACAAACTCTCTTCTGGCCATATTCCATCGAACACCTCCACTGATGATGGTTGCATCTGGTGTAACGCCCGTTAATTGTGTTTTATAGGATCTTTGATTAAAAGTAAAATCGATGAATAAATTTTCAGCGATTTCATAAGATGCCTGTAATGTAATGAGCAAACAATTTGCAAGGTTACCACTACCTACTTCTAAATTATTGCTACGGACCCTTGTTGTATATGCCCTCATAGGATTCGCCCCAAAATTAAATCCCAAAGAATCAAGGCCTTGCTTATAATAAACTGCTCTTGCATTCAAATACAATCTTTTCATTGGTTGAGCCCTGATTACTCCAATGTATTCTTGAAAATTGGCGCCCAGTGCATGTGCAAAAGGTTGGTTATACTGTGTCCAGTTACTGGTAGAATCTAAATGAGAATAAGTGAAAGGTCTTACCCGATTAGATTCCAATTGCAGATCAACATTTTTCAGTCCAAATATATCGATGTATTTTAGACCTAGCTGATAAGCATATTTATTTTGCCAGCTATTCCGGTTATTAAATAAATCTTTACTTAAAAACTCATCGAAATTCATTTGGCCATAGAGTTGTACTTTATGCGCAATATTGGCCTTGAAATCTACACCTAACATGGTATTGTCTGGGCTACCAATTTGTTGTTGACCAGGTGTCAAAAATAAAATGGGATTGAGGTACATAAAATCAAAATGATCTCCTCTGCCAAACATCACTGCATCAAAAATTCCCACATTCAACCATTTGGTAGCATTGATACTCAAATGATTCATGCGAAAATATTTTCTTGGAAGGTTCACTCCGCCGTTTGCAATTAATTGATTAGGGCGAATCAATTCCATGAATAAATTTTCATAATTCAATTTCCAGATCCTTGTGTTTACTTTTAGAAATAAACCAGTATTGGCAAAATCACTTAAGAAAGTACTTCTGATTCCATTGCCTATAAAATTGCGATCGTAACCAAATTGCATGTCAATGAATTTGGCAACTTTCCAACTCACTGAACCCCTTACTTCGGTATAATCATAGCCATCAACAACACCCAAAGGTTTATAAAAACCTTGCCCAGGTATAGCTTTGAATTGTTTTACCCAGCCTTGTACATATTGAGGGTCTCGTTCTTGTGTTTCTGTAAAATATAAATCAAACCCAACTTTATCAGCAATTCTTCCCCTCAAAGAAATTCCACGGGAAAATTGATAAATAGGCATACTATACCCATTCTGCGATCCATATTGAAAGTTTAATAAAGGATTTACCTGCAAATAAAAATCCTTGTTATTGACTTCAACTAAGTTTCCTTTTGAGTGAAAGAAATCATGAAACATGTTTTGCGGTTTCTTCAAGTCTTCTCTAACAGTCCACTCTGCATTGTTCACTAAAAACCGCTCCATATTGTATTTATCTACATCACTCAATCGAGCATCTAAGTCTTTATCGGTAAAACTTAAACTGTCGATATATTCTACTTGTTTTGTATAAAGCTTACGATTATATGGTTTAACATGAGAAAAATATAGATCTGGGTGCTTTGTTTTAATTTCAAGCCGATCAATCAACAAATACTCTTTAGAGCCCAATGGTATATAGGTGGATTGTGCTGCTCCAATAAATGGAACAATATAAAAGCAACAAACTACAATTGATTTAATAAATTGCATCATAATAAAAGACTCAATTAGCAATAAAAATGCAGCATACTATAATTAAAGATACGTGCATCGTAAACGAAGGACAACAAATTTTTGGAGATCTGCTGATCTCTGATGATCGAATCGAAAAAATAGGTGGCCAAATAGACATTAAAGGAAGGGCTACTGAAATCACTGGAACAGGAAAACATGTATTACCAGGTGTAATAGACGATCAGGTTCATTTTAGGGAACCAGGGCTTACCCATAAAGCTACCATTTATACCGAAGCCAGAGCAGCTGTTGCCGGTGGAACTACTTCATTTATGGAAATGCCCAATACAAATCCACCTGCGTTCACCATCGATCTATTAGAAGAGAAATATGCAAGAGCCAAAGAATCATCATTGGCCAATTATTCTTTTTTCATGGGCACTTCCAATGATAATTTGGAAGAGATTCTCAAAGCCAATCAATTAAAGTCTCGCATTTGTGGGCTTAAAATATTTATGGGTTCTTCTACAGGTAATTTATTGGTAGAAAGTCCACTGGTTTTAGAAAAAGTATTTGGCAGTTCTGAACTCCTGATTGCCACACATTGCGAAGATGAGCCGATGTTTAAACAAAAAATGGTTGATTTAAAAAAAATCAAACCACATTTAACGGCTGCCGACCATCCCCTCATAAGAGATGAAGAAGTTTGTTTTGAATCTTCCTTTAAAGCAATTCAATACGCCAAAAGAAATGGAAGCAGATTGCACATTTTGCATATCAGTACCGAAAAAGAGCTGCAGTTATTTACCAATATGATTCCGCTAAAAGACAAGCAAATTACTGCAGAAGTATGTGTGCATCATTTGCATTTTACATCAGATGATTATGCCAGATTAGGCAATCAAATTAAATGCAACCCAGCCATTAAAGCACCCCATCATAGAGATGCATTATGGAAAGCACTACTCGATGACCGATTAGATATTATTGCCACCGATCATGCTCCGCATACCTGGGCTGAAAAACAAGAAGATTTTGAACATGCACATGCTGGATTACCGTTGGTACAACATGCTTTACAGTTGATGTTGCATTATGTGCAGGAAGGTCGTATTTCAATAGAGAAAGTTGTACAGAAAATGAGTCATTCAGTGGCAGATTGTTTTCAGATTGCAAATAGGGGCTATATCAGAGAAGGGTATTTTGCCGATCTTGTAATGGTAAATATGAATCAACCATCTACTATTTCAAAAGAGAATATATTGTATAAATGTGGATGGAGTCCATTAGAAGGTTTCACTTCACCTGCTACAGTTGAATATACTTTTGTAAATGGGCACATGGTTTATGGAAAAGGGGTATTTAATGAATCTAAGTGGGGAGAGCGACTTTCCTTTGATAGAAATTAATTTTTTATACCTAATCAAGAGACGTCTTAATGCAAATAGATAAAATCACCCTCAACGATCTCTCCATTTTTCATCCTGAAGAAGACCAGTCGGTATTTTTTCACTTGAACTTTACCCAAACCAATGGCGGAAGAGAATATTTACGTTATTTATTAGGCAATACACTCCCTTCGATTGAATCCATTCAAACAACTCAACAAACGATTCAACATTTAGGTGCTGTTACAGACCAATGGCCAGTAAGCCCTACGAATGGAACCATTATGGTTCTGGAAAAATTTTATGAGTCTCCGGTAGATACTTATCCAAAAATTCCGGAATTGTTCAATAGTTTTTTATACCGATTTTTTCATCAGGCAGATTTCTCCCTAACCCTTTTTACTATTCAACACGCCATTGATTTTGTAAAGGGAATGAATACGATTGAAGGTTTGATCAACAATACCGAAACCAAGGGACAGCTTTCATTAATTGCTTCACGAATACATCATTATCTGGATAATGCAATCATACAGGAAATGATTGTTCAGGATAAGCATTCCATGAGCAATGCTACCGTATTAATCTATGCCAATTTTATTCGATATCGTTATAAAAAAGGGATTACAGAGTTAATTGAACTCTATAGCAAACTGGATGCCTATTTAAGCTTAGCTAAAGCAGGTAATAAATATGGCTTTCAATTTCCAATATTTACTGAATCGAAAGAACCTTTTTTTGTAACCGAGGGACTCTATCATTTTATGCTCACCAAACCAATTGATTATTCAATTGGCTTATCACAAAAAGAAAATTTTTTATTTCTTACCGGGGCCAATATGGCCGGAAAAAGCACTTTTATTAAAGCGGTTGGAATTGCGATTTATCTGGCTCACCTAGGCATGGGCGTTCCCGCATCATCCATGCAATTGAGTTTTTTCGATGGCATCATCAGTAATATTCAAGTAACCGATAATATAGCCAAAGGGGAGAGTTTTTTCTTTAATGAAGTGCAAAGGATTAAAAACACTATTGAAAGAATCAACGATGGCAAAAAATGGCTGATATTAATTGATGAATTATTCAAAGGCACCAATCAGCAAGATGCGGTAAAATGCAGTACAACGGTAATTGAGGGGCTTCGTAAAATGCAGAATGGCTTGTTTATACTTTCTACTCATTTATATGAAATTGGAGCCCCTTTACAACAATACTCGAACATACAATTCCGTTATTTTGAAACAGCAGTTCAAGATGACCAATTACTCTTTAGCTACCAACTCAAAAATGGGGTAAGTAATGATCGGCTTGGCTACTTGATTCTCAAAAGAGAAGGCGTAGTTAGTCTTTTAGAGAATTTATAAGTAACTTAACCATAAATTTTAGTTCCATGAAAATCGTTATCCGTTTATTCATTGCATTTGTAATCTTTTTTGCTATTTACAATGTTTGGATTTTAATGGATGTGCCGAACAGAAATAGTGTATTTGTAAAAACAAGCGTTGCAAAAGAGTCCATCATAACAATTGGTACTGATGCAGGAAATGGCAATATTTTAGGGATTCAGCCGCAGCTAACTGCTGCCAATTATGCCAATATCCCAACATTTAAAGAAAGCATTAGAGCGTATTTGGTGGAAGCAAAAAGCAAACAATTGATCGGCCCAAAAACAGTTGTATTATTACCGGAACAGATTGGTAGTTTACTCATTGCTTACGAAGAAAAGGAAAAAGTGTATACCGCTTCAACATTGGAAGAAGCTATGCAATCTATCGTAAGAACCAATTTATTCAAATTCGTAGTAGAGTTTTTTTCTACTGATACCCCAAATAAGTCAATGAAAGCAGCAATAGCGATGAAATCGAAGCAATCTGGTAAAATTTACTGGGAAGTTTTTGGTGACCTCGCTAAAGAGTTTGATGTTACTATCGCTGCTGGTTCCATTTTATTACCTAATCCAACCAGAACAGCTGAAGGCACTATCAAAGTTAACAAAGGCAATTTATTTAATACAGCAGCTATTTTTAACAGAGATGGCAAAGTGGACACCCTTCTTCAAAAGACCGAATTTCCGATTGAACAACTATCGGGGTTAATGAGCCAGTTCGAAACTTCCATCCATGTATTTCAAAAATCCGGTCAGTCGATGGGTTGGAAATTGTTTGATATCAAATCTGCAACGGCCAATACAGCTGTACATTATGGAATGAATTTGTCTATGGCAGGACAATTTTGGGATAAAAAAGGAGATGGCAGGGCATTGGTGATTAATAATGACTCTGTAACAGTTATTCCTGCAACTACAACAGGAAGAATGATCAATCTTTGGACTAATTAGATCAATGATATGCTTAAAAGAACGCTATTAATCTTTGGTCTGATCTATTTAATTGCTTTGGAAATTGCCAAAGTATATTTTATCATGCCCTTTCCTGGCAGTCAACAAATCAATAGCATTGATATTGCTTATTTTATTCATCAACATATTCTTTGGCTCAGGCTTCTAGGGTTTTTGATGATTATTTTTCCTTGCATATATTTTTTACAAAAAGGAAAACAGTTACAAAAAATTGTTCTCGCCATTAGTTTGATTTTTTATGCAATCATTTTTTATGCATTTAATTTTCGTTTTTTAGCAGACAAAATGTTTTTACGTGCTAGAAATATTGATTTTAAAGAGGCTTCTATCGATTCAACCAATAAAAACAAATTAGTGATTGGTGTAACGATGAATGGAAAATCAAAAGCCTATCCAATTGATATTATTGGGTATCATCATCAAATTCAAGACAGTATTGATGGTCAACCCATTTTAGTAACCTATTGCACAGTATGTAGAACCGGAAGGGTTTATAGCCCTAAAATAAATGGAATTGTTCAACAATTCAGGTTGGTAGGTATGGATCATTTCAATGCAATGTTTGAAGATGCCATTACCAAGAGCTGGTGGCAACAAGCTACAGGAACAGCCATTACAGGCAAATTAAAAGGAACACAACTCGTTGAAATTCCGGCAAAGCAAATGCGATTAGGAGATTGGATCAATCAAAATCCATCAACCAATATTTTACAACCCGATTCAATTTTCAAAAAAGATTATGCCGATTTAAAAGGATTTGACGAAGGCATTATTAAAAGTTCTTTGGAAAAAAGAGATTCAGGTTCCTGGAAATTTAAATCATGGGTAATTGGTATCGATTTAAATGGAAAGTCAAAAGCATATGACTGGAATTATTTGGTAAAGAAAACATTGATCAATGATGCCATTATGGAATCTCCAATTCTCATCACGGTAGAAGCCAATCAAAAATCCTTTTATGCTTTTTCTAGTTTAGTGAATGGGCAGATCTTACAATTCAGTAAAACTGCAGAAGCAGATAAAATCATTGATTTACAAACAAATTCTATTTGGACAAGAAGCGGTAAGTCTGTGGATGGCCCATTAAAAGGAACTCAATTAAAAACTATTCAGGTTTATCAAGAGTTTTGGCATTCCTGGCAATATTTTCATCCCAAGACGGGCACATATCCCAAATAAATATTATTTTTATTCTGTTTGTAACCTCTCATTTATTCACCCCTGAGAGGATCATTTAATTGTATGCTCTTCGGACAAATTTTTGAGCATGTTAGTCAAAACATTTGGCAGTGCCGTTCTAGGTGTTGATGCCATTACCATTACGATTGAAGTAAATGTAAGCATGGGACAAGGTTATTCGATTGTAGGATTACCCGATAGTGCCATTAGAGAAAGTTTACAAAGAACAGAAAGTGCCATAAAGACCAATGGGTTTCATATGCCCAGAACCAAGGTAGTGGTAAACCTGGCACCTGCGGATATTAAAAAATCGGGGTCGGCATTGGATTTGCCGATTGCATTAGGTGTTCTTGGTGCAAGTGAACAATTAGAAAATCCACATCGATTGAGTGATTATGTAATGATGGGAGAACTGGGATTAGATGGTTCTGTTCAAGCAATAAAAGGTGCACTGCCCATTGCCATTCAAGCAAGAAAAGAAGGATTCAAAGGATTGATCGTACCAAAAGCCAATGTAAAAGAAGCGGCAATGGTAAATCAGTTATTGGTGTATGGAGTTAGTCATTTAAAAGAAGTAGTACATTTTTTTGAAATGGAAGATTCACTAAAGCCTGAAGTAGTAAATACCAGAGATGATTTTTTTAATTCAGAAGGGCAATACAATGTTGATTTCGCAGATGTAAAGGGTCAGGAAAATATCAAACGAGCTTTAGAAATTGCTGCTGCTGGTGCGCACAATGCTATTTTGATCGGGCCACCAGGTGCAGGCAAAACCATGTTGGCAAAAAGATTGCCGACAATTCTTCCACCATTGAGTTTATTTGAAGCGTTGGAAACCACCAAAATTCATAGCGTTGCCGGAAAGCTACCGCTCAATAGTGCATTGATCAATCAACGCCCATTTCGATCACCGCATCATACTATTTCTGACATTGCGATGGTAGGTGGTGGAAGCAATCCTCAACCTGGAGAAATATCCTTATCACATAATGGCGTTTTGTTTTTAGATGAATTACCAGAATTTAGAAGAACAGTATTAGAAGTGATGAGGCAACCTATGGAAGAAAGAAAAGTAAGTATTTCCAGAACGAGAACTGCCATCGATTTTCCTGCCAATTTTATGTTGGTTGCTTCTATGAACCCCTGCCCTTGCGGGTTTTACAATCATCCCGAAAAAGAATGCACTTGTGCTGGAGGATTAGTACAAAAATATTTGAACAAAGTTTCAGGACCATTATTGGACAGAATTGATTTGCATGTAGAAGTAACTCCCGTTGCGTTTAATGAATTGAACAATCAACAAAAAGCAGAGCCTTCGGCTGCTATTCGCGAAAGAGTTATTGCAGCAAGAGCCATTCAATCAAAAAGATTTGAGAATGAAAAAGGGATTTATGCCAATGCACAAATGACTGCTCAACAATTAAGAACAGTTTGTCATCTTTCCACTGTATCCAATAATTTATTGCAAAAAGCAATGGACCGTCTCAATTTAAGTGCGCGTGCTTATGACCGCATTTTAAAAGTGAGCAGAACCATTGCCGATTTAAGCAATTGCGATGAGATCCGACCTGAACATGTTGCCGAAGCCATTCAATACCGTAGTTTGGATAGAGAAGGCTGGGGAGGTTGATTCACTTGAAAATTATAATTTCATAGGTTGCATTTTCCAGTAAGTGAGTGAGCGCCATACCCATTCAAATGGGCCGAATCGGAAATAGCGCAACCAGATACTTGAAAATATCAATTGAAATACCCATACTGCTGCTACTACATAATAGATCTGGTGGAAATATAATTTTCCATAATAACCTCCTCCATATCCATAGAAAAAGAAAGTGCAGATGATACTTTGCATTAAGTAATTAGTGAATGCCATTTGACCAACTGCCGATAAAGCTCTCATTAACCAAGGAGCAATTTTTAAACGATAGACCAACATGATCAAACTTGCATGGCCAATGGTAATGAACAATCTGCGGAACTCTGAATAGGCATTTGGATTAGCCAACCATCGATCTACATATGCCGCTCTATTGGAAAAACTGACAAACTCTTGATTAAATAAAAAGAAGCCGAATGGAATTCCAATACCATATCCAATCAGCATCCACATAGTATAGGTAGATGTGCTGAGTTGATTATTGAAAAAGCCCCAACCGAAAAGTGCCATCCCAATAAACATCATAGACAACATATCGAAAATGCCAAAATAAGCTTCCCATGCTTCGCCCTCTGCGTTCTGAGGAATAAAGTATTTAAAAATAGTGGTATACCCAGAATGCATTTTTCGCATCCGCTCATTGGTCATTGCTGTATCTGGCTTTTCTTGTTTAGCCATTTGTTGCCAGGTGGTAATGGCTGCTTGTTGTTCTTCACTTAATTTTTTCTTTTCTTTCTTAGCAGCCATGGCTTCGAGATAATTGATTCTTTTTTCTCTTGTTTCGGAATACCTCCATGTGTTTTGTATCATCGCACAGGCAATCAAAGAAAGCCCGATAATTAATAACCATTTGGGGGCAGTTTTACGAAAAGCAAAAAGTATCATCCCAAATAATCCATAAAAAAATAAAATGTCTCCAAACCATAAAATCACGAATGCATTGATCACACCAAAGAATACCAACCAAAGTAATCGACGATAATAATATATTGCTACTGAAGGTTGACCCGGGGCTTGTTTTTTATTCGTCATAAATAATACCATACCTGCCCCGAATAACATAGAGAATAGTCCCCTCATTGTTCCTTCAAAAAAAACAAGCACTCCTTTAAATGTTAGATAATCATATCCTGATCTTGGACCATTAAAAATATAGTACCAGAAATCCCAGTTCATTCCAAAGCCGGGTATGTTCATCATTAATATACCTAATAAGGCAAAACCTCTAATGGCATCGATGCTTTTGATTCGATCAGCAACTGATACTGGTGCTGCTCCTATTTGAGCGCTTGCTGAAAGTTCAGAAGAAGTATGTTGATCCATGCGAATAATTTTAATGTTGTAAAATTGATTGGTTGTAGTTTTTGCTTACAACTTATTGGTCGTTTTTTGTTGATATACTAAATTGAATAGTCCCCATTCTAAAGGCCCCATTTTATAATAACGCAGCCAAAACACAGAGAACACAATTTGTACTAAAGCAATTTCAGCTACAGCTGCATACAATTCCCATTGTTCAAACATTCCATAATAACCGAGTCCATAACCATAGAACCAAATAGCAGCAATGATTACTTGTAACATATAATTGGTTAAAGCCATTTTGCCCAACGCAGAAAAAATATCCATGAGCCAAGTCAATGCATTTAATTTCAATAACCAGATGAGTAATGAAGCATACCCTATTGCCATAGAAATTTTCTCGAATGGAAATAGCTGGTTATATGGAATAGCATATCCTTTAATGAATTTTTCATAATCGTTGATTCGCATGGTTGCAGTATGGATTCTAAAGAATGCCATTGCTACTCCAATTACAATAAATACCAGTGCCATGATCAAATAAGTTGAAGATGTAAATCGGCGCTGGAAAAATCCAATACTCAATAATGCCATTCCGAACAACATAGCTGAAGCATATTCCCATACTCCTATGGAATATAACCAATAAGATTCTTTGTATTGAACTTTGTCTTTTACATAGAACCACATTTTTTTATATCCTGCTTGCATCGATTTTCGATCATTGGCTACTCTGGAAGAATCGTGTTTTACTGATTTTACCAATCCTTCCCATTTGGCTTTTTCTCCAGCTTGTTTGGAGGTTAAAGTATCTTTCTTTTTAGCGATAGAATCTGCTTTCATTTTTTCTACGAGGATTGCCTTTTGACTAGCAGAGTCTTTTTTAACATCATACCCCAATTTTTTAGAACGGGCCGCACTGTCTGCAGCCATTCTTTTCTCAATCTTTTTTACTTCCAGATAGGCTTTGTAATCGGATTGATCATCGGCATAATACCAATAATTTTTCCCAGCATAAATCAAGCAACATAGCATTGCTACAATGAATAAATTTTTTGCTGGAAGTTGAGTAAATGCAAATAATAAAATGCCTACAATGGCAAAAGGGAATATAAGATCATTGGGAAAAAGAAGGATCAATCCAACAAAGAGCCCCAAAATGATCATCCAGATTTGTTTGCGTATATGCGCTTCCATTCCATCAATTAAATGATTGGTTGCTTTTTTTTGAACCAGCAAATAAATACCAGCACCAAAGCACAACGCCAACAGTGTAGCCATTTTGCCTTCAAATAATATGGAAACTGTTGTGAGTAATTTGTAATTGCCTTTATGCGCATTGGCATAATAAAAAGCCTGAATTTGATTGGTAAAACCACCGAAATCCCAAATGGAAGTTACTAATAATCCAAGTAGGGCAAAACCGGTGATTACAGACAATGTATAATTTCTGCCGGCATCAGTTTCTGGAGCTGTTGACGGTGAAGCAGCAGGATTCTGGTTCATTAAAAAAAGTTTGGTGAATGGCTGAATGACTAATAAATATAATAATTTATTGCAAAACAGTTTCAATAAGCAGCTTTTTAATCAGAAATACTTCAAGAAAGCAAGGTAAATGGCAATTAATATTGCCCTGTATTCAGCATCACGAGCGTACAAGCTTCAATTGCTTGAATGCCATTTTTGGTGGCCATATCAGCCAGCTCATCATTTTCAGTACCCGGGTTAAAAATGATTCTTTTCGGATGTAAAGAAAGAATGTAAGGATAATAGTCTTTTTGTAATGTAGGATTTAAGTAAAGGCTTACCGTATCCACTTCATTTTCGGCAGGATGATCAGTAATGATGGGAACAGCGCCAATCATTCCAGCTTTTTTACCAATCGCTATTACTGGGTGATTGTATTTGGTAAGTCTTTGAACCGCTAAAAAGCTATACCGTTCGGGGTTTTCAGAAGCTCCTAATACAATGGTTTTTTTCATTATGCAGGAGTTGATTCCATGTATTTTTTATGCGATCCATCGCAATATGGTTTGTTAGCAGAATGCCCACAGCCACAAAAAGAGGCTTTCTCTTTTATTTCAACAGTGCCATCGGCCTTGGTTACAATGCATTTAGAAGCAATGACGATTGGACCTGCTGCTTTAATTAAAATATCGGTTCCAGGTGTTGTTTGTTCTTGTTCCATTCTGCAAAGATACACTATTGAATATTCATTCTAACACCTATGAACCCCCTTATACCCTGATTGGGTGCATAAACATAATTGGGATCGAATGTTAATGCATAAGGATTATCGGGAGTTGGCAACACTTGTCCATTGGAATTATACTGTACTTGTTTATCAAATGGATCATTGGTTCTTGCAATGATGAAAGGATTATTTCTAGTTGGCAAATAATTCAATAAATTTTTAATGCCAGCATATAATTCGATTTTCTTTCCTACATGAAAACTGAATTGAATATTTTGGATACTCCACCATGGAGAAAATTCCTTTCTTGGATCTAATGGGCCCAACACTGGTAATCGCATGGGTCCATAAATATTTCCCGTATAATCAATGTCTATATGCGTTCCAGGAATTGTATAAGAAACAGTCCAAGTTCCTGAAAATTTTTCCGTGAGTATTTGTTGTTCTTTTTGCGTTGATTGATACAGGCCTACATCTAAGAAAGTTGCTCCCAGTAAAAGTTTTAGATCATGTTTGAAAATCCAATCAATATTGATTGATGCTCCTTTACTTACAGCATGACCATTTAAATTAGCATAAATAATTTGATTGGGATTGGTATCAAAATCACCTACAATTCTATTGTTGAAATAGGTATAAAACAAAGTAGCATCAATATTCATTGAATTGCCATTGCTTCCAAATATTTTGTGGTTATAGTTGATATTGATATTCAATGATTTTTCTGGCTTCAAGGATTCGGCAATTACAACAGATCTGGCACCCGTTAATGCAGCATGATCTTCAGTAAATAAATTCACCACCCTAAAACCTGTACCTGCATTGATGCGTAAGAAATTTTTCTCATTTATGGTATACTTATACGCTATTCTGGGAGTGAAAATATTTCCATGAACCGAATGGTAATCGTATCTAATTCCCAATAAGATTTTATGTTGATCATTCCATTTAATTTCATCTTGTGCAAATACTCCTGGCAAAGCAATTTGTAGAGGTGAAATGCCCAATTTTAATGGATCTGTAGATCCAGAAGCCGGTGTATTATCGTTATAATAAGTATATCTAAATGCAGCTCCAATTAACCAATCATGCATACCTATGGCTTTATCCCAAGTTAATTGAGCAAAAGCAATTTTTTGTTTGGCAATAAAAGAGGTAGTGCCGTACCTACTGTCTTGATCATGTTGATTCAAAGAATAAGATAGCATAAGCTTCTCTTTAAATGGCAACTCATAATTGCCTAAAATTTCCCATCGGTTGGTATAAATACTTTCTCCGTAGATGCTGTCTCCGCCCCTGAATTGTTCATTCCAGCGCATATCTCCACCCCATCTGTTTTCGTTGTAATAACGAGCCGCAATATTGAATAATCTATTGTTCGCTCTATTGAAATTCCATTTTTGAAAAAGAGATATCCTTTTTTGTAAGGTAAGGTCGGTAAATGAATCACCATTTACATCCTTAGGTGTATTGTAATTGAAATAATTGATTCCCGTTAAAACAGTTGCTTTTTTACCCGCTTTCAAATTAAAACCAAGATCTGCGTTTAGTTCATTCCAAGTAGTAGTCATTAATTCAACTGAAACAGTTGGCGCGTTAGTTGTTTTTTTAGTAATGATATTAATCAACCCGCCTACGGCTTCGCTTCCATACAAGGAAGATGCAGGACCCTTTACAATTTCTATTCTTTCTACCAATGAATTGGGTATCCCGGAAAGTCCATACACAGTAGACAAACTACTTACAATTGGCATTCCATCGATAAGTACCATTGTATATGGGCCAGGTAATCCATTTATTCTAATGTCGCCAGTATTACAAACATTGCAATTGATTTGAGGCCTCACTCCATTGACCAATTGCAATCCATCAAAAATACAGGAAGTTGGATTTTTTCTAAAAAATGCAGGATTATACAATTCAACAGGAACAGGGCTTTCTAATCGTTTTACTTCTTTCATCGTTCCAGTAACCACTACTTCCGATAAAACAGCACTCATTGGTTTTAATAGACCAATACTGTCTTGTTGTGCGCATATTTTATTCGCCAAAACCAATACAAAAATCAATATCCAATAAAAAGAAAAGCGCATTCATTCATTTGTTATATAAGTAAAAGTATAAAAGTTAGACTTATCTAACTAATTTTATTTGATAAATACCCTTATTTTTACGGTATGGCATCTAATACCGAAGAGAATTATTTAAAAGCCCTTTTCCAGATTACGATAGAATCAGGCAATAAGCAGGAGGCTGGAACGAATGAAATAGCGGCCCATTTAGGGGTAAAACCAGCTACTGCCAATGATATGCTGAAGAAATTGAAGCTGAAAAAACTCATCCAATATGAGAAATATGGCAAGTCTAGTCTCACCAAGGCAGGAAAAAAAATTGCCATTGAAGTGGTTCGCAAGCATCGGCTTTGGGAAACTTTCTTATTTCAAAAATTAGCATTTAGTTGGGATGAAGTGCATGAAGTGGCAGAGCAATTAGAGCATATTCAAAGTAAACAATTAATTGATAAACTGGATGCCTATTTAGAATATCCCGCGTTTGACCCACATGGAGATACCATTCCCAATGCCAAAGGAGAATTGACCATAACGATTAAGAAAACATTGCTGGAGGAAGTTGTTGGCCATCAATGTAAAATGATTGGCGTGAAAGACAATTCAGCCTCTTTTTTACAATATGTAAATAAAATGGGACTTTCTATTAATCAAACAATCAAGATTGTTGCCCGACAAGCATTTGATGATTTGTTAGAAATAGAAGTGAATAAAAAAATTACCAGTGTGAGCCCCAAATTTGCGGAAAATATTATTGTTGAATGTGCCATTTGCAATAAGGCAACCAAGGCTTAAATCAATAATCAATTTCCAAACGCAATTTTTCCTTTAATTCTTTGATCAAAGGATATTGTTCTGCGATTCGTTCAAATTTTTGTTTGCTGTTTAAGCGCAAGTGTAACGGAACGTCTTCTTTTTCTCCAAGATCAACTAAAATGTCAAAATCGATCAAACGATTATTGAACAATGAATGCAATTGCTCTTTCAAATCCAGTTTTTCCTGTTCCACAAATTTTTGCGCAGTAATGGCAGATACGTGCACTGTAAAATGAATATCGGAATCTATACTCAGTCCCGCAATTTTAAAAGTTCCTGCTGCAGAATGCTTGAGTTGCTTTTCTAATTCGATGGTATACTTATCCCAGAACTGTTTTAGCGTTTCAATCGTTAAAACAGCAGCTTCTTTTACTTCTTGAATATCGTACTTCGCTCCTGCTTTTTCTCTCAAAGCATCCAATAAATTCTTTTTGCCTCCCGTTGCAGCAATGGGTTTAGATGAAAGTGGAACAGCAGCAACTGTTTCAACAGGGGGCTGCGAATCAGTTTGCTGAATGTCAGGCTGCTTAATATTGGTTGCCTTATCAATAAATAATTTCGG
Source organism: Sphingobacteriia bacterium (assembly GCA_037129425.1). GTDB lineage: Bacteria > Bacteroidota > Bacteroidia > Chitinophagales > Chitinophagaceae > Sediminibacterium. The sequence goes on along the minus strand of JBAXUV010000007.1, from coordinate 62,528 downwards.
AGAATTGGTATTGCTCGAATCAGCAGAATTGCTTTGAACAGAAGATGAACTCGGATTAGTACTTGAACCGGTAACTGTTGCTGAACTTGGAATGGGAACCGCTCCTAAAGGTTGAATTGCTTTTGTTTTAAAAGCTATTGGTCCATCAAGTCGTTTTTTTTTAACAACAACACCTTTATCGCTTGCCATTTCGATGGCTTGTTGCAGAAAATTTAATTTGATCAACGCCAGTTCTACATGCAAGCGTTTATTTCTGGCCATTTTAAAATTGATCTCTGTATCATTTAAAATATTCAAAGCACTTACCAAATAAGAAAGACTGGTTTTTTCGGCCACTGCAATATATTTCGACTGCATACCTTCTACCACTTCTAATAAGCTGGCAGACTTAGCATCTTTACACACCAGTAAGTTTCTGATAAATTCAGCGAATCCGTTCAATACCAGATCGCCTTCAAAACCCTTTCGATTAATGCTATCATACAACAACATGGCCGCTGCCAAATCTTGTTCTTGCATGGCAGCCAATAATTTGAAAAAATAATCCTCATCTAAAATATTGAGGTGTTCTAGGGTATTCTGATAGGTTACTTCGCCATTGGTAAAGCTGACGATTTTATCTAAAATACTTAAAGAGTCTCTCATGCAGCCCTCGCTTTTTTGGGCAATCACCTGCAATGCTGCTTTTTCTGCTTTGATTTCTTCCTTATCAACAATCTCTTGTAAATGCTCTACAGTATCATTGTTGGTAATTCTTTTGAAGTCGAATATCTGACACCTACTTAATATGGTAGGAATAATTTTATGTTTCTCTGTGGTAGCTAAAATAAAAATTGCATGTGCGGGAGGCTCTTCCAATGTTTTTAGAAATGCATTGAATGCACTTGAACTGAGCATGTGTACCTCATCTACAATATATACTTTGTATTTACCCGCCTGAGGTGCAAAACGAACCTGATCTACTAAGGCTCGGATATCATCTACTGAATTATTACTAGCCGCATCCAATTCATGAATATTCATAGATGTTCCGGCATCAAATGAAACACAACTATTGCAAACATTGCAAGCTTCTCCTTCAGGAGTTTGATTGGTGCAATTAATGGTTTTAGCTAAAATTCTGGCGCAAGTAGTTTTACCAACTCCTCTTGGACCACAAAATAAAAATGCATGAGCCAGTTGATTGTTTTTGATGGCATTCTTTAGCGTAGTAGTAATATGTTGTTGCCCCACAACGGTATTAAAGTTCTGGGGGCGGTACTTACGAGCTGAAACAATGAAATTCTCCATAGAAGGGTTGCAATATAGCTTATTTATAATCCATCTCGGGGTGCCTTTCGAACAAATATTTATCCTCAAATATAAATCGGTAGGTAACCATTCTTCTGCTTTGTTTTCCACCTAGGCTTTTATAAATATTCACCATTTTAGGGTTCCAATCTCCAGCCCAGCCCATTTCGTATTGATCATACCATCCCTTCCCCTGAATCTTTAGTCCACAAGCATAAATAAGATAACTATCTATTCCCAATGCCTGGTATTTAGGCACTACCCCAAAAGCCAAACCGGTTAATCGCTTATTGGTGCCTCTGAATTTCATCCAGAGTAAACGCAGTTTTTCTACCCAACCAAATTGACCGTTGAAATATTTAAAATATTGATTGATATCGGGAATATTGATGAACATAGCAATTGGTTCCTCTTTATAATAGGCAAACCAAACCACCCTTTCATCCATGATGGGTTTCATTTTATTAAACAACTTGATTACTTGCTCCTTGGTGATTTCTTTTGCTTCACCATGTTGTGCCCATGCAGCATTGTATACAGTTGCAAAATCTCCGGCATATTTCTCCAAATCTTTTAATTTAATATGCTTTGCTTCATATCCAGGTTTTGAATTGAACTTGGCATATCGTTCTGGAAATCTTTCGGGCAAAGGATCATCCACATTCATGTAATAATAATACTGATTGTAATAATTCTTAAATCCATACTGATCAAATAAAGATTGATAATAGCTTGGATTAAAAGACATCCCATACATCGGTTCACTATCAAAGCCTTCTACCATTAGTCCCCACCATTTATCTCTATCTCCAAAATTAATAGGGCCGTCCATTGCTTCCATTCCCATTTCTTGTAACCATTTTTTGGCAGTATCAAATAATACATTGGCAGTTGCCTGGTCATCAATGCAATCAAAAAAACCAATCCCTCCTGTTTTAAACTCGGTTCCTTTATTGATGTATTTATCATTGGTGAAAGCCGCAATTCTTCCTACTAAATCACCATCATCTGTTTTTGCAACCCATCTTTTTGCAGTGCCGTATTTGAAGTTTTTATTTTTCTGAGCATCAAAAACATCATTCACTTCATTATCCAAAGCCCTGATATAGGCTGGATTATGGGCATTCATAATCGCATTTACTTCCAAAAAATCACTCACTAAAGTAGCATCTAGCACTTCAATAATCTGCATACTTTTTATTTATTGATTAAATAATTTATTACTCATTTTGGCATCGTGCCCGTAGATATCTTTTCTAAAATTCAAGAGGCCATCTTTATCTACCCATGCGGTAAAATATACTAAGTAAACCGGAACAGTTTGTTTTAAAGTAACCCATTTTTCTTTTGCCAAATGCATGGCAGTATCAATTTTTGAACTCGTCCAGGTAAGGGAATCTTCTCTTAATAAATACTGTGCGAATTTTTTTGGATCAGCAATTCTTATACAACCATGACTCAGTCCCCTTCCTGATTGTTGAAATAAATTTCGGTTAGGGGTATCATGCAAATAAATGCTATAGCTATTCGGAAAAAGAAATTTCACCAAACCCAATGAATTGGAAGGACCAGGCTTTTGCCTTACAATAGGCAGCGACCCATTGTATCCAGTTACTTCCATATTGTGTGAACTTATATAATTGCGATTCCTTTGCATAGCGGGTAAAATTTCTTTACGAACAATGCTTTCAGGAACATTCCAATAAGGGCTAAATACAATGTATTTTAAATTTCCGGAAAATATCACTGTATTATTCGCTGCAGATCCAACAATTACACGCATTTCAAAAACCTGTTTACCACTATCCATTACGTGCATCTTAAATTCAGGAATATTTACTAAAACAAAATTTCTTTCCTGCTGTGGAGGCATCCACCTGATTCTTTCTAAATTAACCAAGATCTGTTGCACTCTTTTTTTTAAAGGTGTGTTTAATTCTGCAATCAATTGGTTTCCGATAGTACCATCCGACGTTAGCCCATGTCTTTTCTGAAATAATTTTACAGATTTGAACATAGCTGTATCATAAACAAAACTGCTGTCTAATATAATATTGGGGTGTAATAAATTCAACCTCCGCTTGATTTGTACAATGATCTCAGCAGAGTCCCCTTGCTTAATTGGTTTTTTAATCATGGCAATGGTGTCATGACTTTCTTTTTTTTCTAAGTTGATGTATTCAATTAATACTTTCTCTAAACGATTATACTCAGCACTCATTGGCGCATATGTAGCAGGGTCTTTGGCTTTATTATTTATTACGGTGTCTAATAAAGCTGAAATATCAATTTTCTTTCTTGGAATAAACCAACCTAATTCAGTAGCATCAATATCGGCACCCTTATATACTTTAGATGCGTATTTAAAGAATTGCCCAGTTAATAATAATTCTGTTCTTTGTATGATCGCATTTGTTTTTTCTGGAACAAATTTTATTCCATTTAAAGAATCGTATAAATGAGTAAGTATTGGATCATAAATACTACTATCCCCTAAATCGGTAATTAAACTGTTTTGAAGATTGAAGAAATTATGGGCTTGTTCCGAAAGTCCGGTAGAATCAAACCAGGCAAATTCAAAATTACGAGGAATATAAAAATTGTTATACTGCTCTTTAAATGCAGACATATCTGGATGTACTGCTAAAAATTCATTTACATCAGCGCTATCAAAAAAAAGTGCATTAAAAGAATTGACAGGTGTAATACTCAAATCTCTTACAACTGGTTGCTTTTTCCCTTTAACGCCATCACATGCATAAAAAAAGAAAGTAGCACAAAAAATGATTGATAATAGTTTCCACGACATACAATGAAGTTACAATTTGTTTGGAATTATTTGGTCTGTAATAAAACTGCGGCTACTAAACCTGCAGTTTCAGTTCTCAGTCGATTGTTTCCTAAACTCACTGGAGTAAATCCTTTTTGTAAAGCGCTAGCTATTTCGGAGGGAGAGAAATCTCCTTCTGGTCCGATCAAAATAAGTTGTTGATTTTTGGGGAGCAAATTTGCCAGTTGTTTTTTATCACCCTTTTCGCAATGCGCAATAAGCTTTTCTCCATCAAATGGCTGTTGAATCAATTCAGCAAAATGGATGGGTTGATGCAGCACTGGCTTCCATACTTGTTTGCTTTGCAACATGGCTGATACAATGATATTCTCCCATCGATCCAATTTAAAATGATTTTTTTCAGTTCTTTCAGAGAGTAATGGGAAAAATTGACTGATGCCAATTTCTGTGGCTTTTTCTAAAAACCATTCCATCCGAGATGGGTTTTTTACAAAGGAAATGGCAATACTTGTAACTGGATTGTTGGCAGGAACCATTGTTTTGTTGGCCAACATTACAACCGTTTCCTTTTTATTGGCTGAAAGAATCGTTGCATCATATCGATTGCCTTTCCCATCTGTCAGTACAATCATGGCCCCTTCTTTCATTCTCAACACTTGAATACAATGCTTGGCTGTTTCTGCAGAAAGGGTAAAATGCCCTGGCAGATGAGGTAAAGAAGGTTCAAAAAAATAAGGAACAGACATGTAATGAAATATTTCTAATTTAATACCATCACCATCACTCCTTCGGTGGCAGATTTTCTTTTAGGAAGATACAAATCTCTTCCATTAAAATAGAGATGAATGGGAGCAATATTTTGATTGTCCAGCAATAGATCTATTCCATTCATAAAGGGCACTGCATTAAAATTGGGAATCAGTTTTCCACTTGATTGCTTATCGCCGTCATCAAAAATAAACTGCGCAATACCTGTTTTAGATGCAGGCGAAATAGTGGAGCTACTAAGATTAAACGCATTAATAGTCAATGAATCTCTTCCGTTCACCACTGCACCATTACTGGTAAAAATGGCCAATACCGATTGCCGATCATCAGCAGGTAAAACGTTGAGTAATAAAGCAGTCATTCCTGTTTTAGGTAAAGCCCTCAGATAAACCAGGCGATTGGATTGAACAAAGGGTTCGTAATAATAATAAACGGTTCTTTGACCTCCTGTTGGTTGTAAAACAAATTCATATCCAATGGAAGGATCCGCTATAAATGGGCCCCAGTTGCCTAATGAGTCAGCTACAAATTGAAAACTCGCTGTTTCCTTTTTTCTACTTCCTTTATTTAAATCAAAAGCATAAACATCAATTGCAGCACCCGCTAAAGGAGTATTCTCCCCCATTAAACATGCTTTACCCGCAATGACTGGTTTTTTCTCTTTTTTGTTTTGTAAGGATGGTTGCTTTCCATCATTAAAGAATGAATACATATTGATAAATGAAGCCTCACTGGTAGCAACTTGATAATGATCATTTCCCGATTGCTGAACATTCACCGCATCTGGAATTGCTCCGCCTTTCGCCACTTTGTCGTCAGTAGAATAAATATTCATGGTAGGCACTTCACCACGTTTACCAGCAGGCTTCGAATTTTTTCCGCTACCAACATGCACATAATGCGCAACTTTCAAAGCACGCAAAGAATCGTTTAAATAACTATACCCAATTCCACCTCCTGCAGAGTGGCCAACCAGGTTAACTTTTTTGGCACCCGATTTTTCCAATACATTTTGAATGAATGTATCGAGTTGTGCATTGGTATTACCTCTTGCGCCAATACTATTCCAGTCAAAAACAAATAATTGATTGGAGCAATAACCATTTGAAAGGAAGCGCTGAAATTGAGTAGCATAGGTATCTCCACTTCCTAAAAAACCATGTACAAAAACAATAGGTGTTTTGGAAGGATCACATTTTTGAGAAAACCCAATTTGAAATATTACAGAGCCAATAAAAAATAATACTATTTTTTTCATACCAAATTACAATTAACTAAATGGAGCATCTTGATCAATTCCTTCATCAAATTCTTCACCATTCATTTTACTTCCTTTTTGTATAAAAAATTTAGGCCCATCTCCAGCACCTGCATTTCCTCCAGTAGGAAGATTTGGAGTAATTGGTCTCCAATTAGAACCAGTATTGCTATCATCATCCCATTCTTCAAATTTTTGAATGGCTAATTTGGCCCTTAACTTAATTGTTTCCAGCGATCCGTTTCTATGTTTTGCAATTCTAATATGTGTTTCTCCAATGGTACTTTCTCCATTTTCGTTGCTCATGTTTTCGTAATATTCTGGTCGATAAATGAACATGACCATATCAGCATCTTGTTCAATGGCACCAGATTCACGAAGATCGCTCAACTGTGGCATTTTACTTTCTTTTCTGGTTTCCACCGCACGACTCAACTGACTCAATGCAATGATTGGAACACTTAATTCCTTTGCCAATGCTTTTAGGTTTCTGGAGATATTACTGATTTCCTGTTCACGGTTTCCGCCTTTGTCGTTACTGCCACTCATCAATTGCAAATAGTCAATAATGATTACTCCTACATGATGTTTATTTACCAACCTTCTTGCTTTTGCCCTGAATTCAAAAATATTCAAGGCTGCAGTATCATCAATATAGATCGGTGCTGATTCTAATTTTTTTATTCCTTTACTATGCAATTGCTGGTACTCGTGATCTTCTAATTTACCACGACTTATTTTCTGCATTTCTATTTCGCTCTCTGCACTCAAAATTCTTTGAACCAATTGTGCAGCACTCATCTCCAATGAAAAGAAACCAACACCCACAGGTTTGGTAGGATGCAAGGCTGCGTTCCTTGCAAGGTTTAAAGCAAACGCTGTTTTACCTACTGAAGGTCTTGCTGCAAGAATAATCAAATCGGTGGGTTGCCATCCATAGGTAATTCTATCAATGGTTGCAAAGCCACTGGGTACTCCAGAAATTTCCTCTGTTTTAGTTCTTAGTTCATCAATGCGATTAATGGTTTTGACCATTACATTGCCAATATCTTCAAAATTCTTTTTTAAATAATTGTTGGTGATGTTAAACATGAGTGTTTCACTATGATCCAACAAATCGAAAACATCGGTACTGTCTTCATATGCATCCCCGATAATTTCACCACTGATTCGAATTAATTCTCTTTGGATGAATTTCTGCAAAACAATACGTGCATGTGCATCAATATTAGCAGTTGAAACAACAGAATTAGTGAGTTTGGTCACAAAATAAGGACCACCAACCATATCCAATTTCTCTTGTGTTTTCAATTCTTCTACCACAGTGAGAATATCGATAGGCACACTTTTTTGTTGCAAGGATTGCATGGCTTCGAAAATGTATTTATGTGCATCCACATAAAAACATTCCGGCTTGATGATTTCTGACACCGTATCGAATGCACTTTTCTCGAGCATAATCGCTCCTAAAACCGCTTCTTCTAATTCTTTGGCTTGAGGAGGAACCTTACCATAAACCATGGTACTTAGATCAACAGAAGGTTTTCTTCTTTTTCTATCTTTATTTAAACTCGTAATTTCCATAAAGTGGCAAATGCTTTGGGTTAGTTAAGAAACACTTCATTCAACTGAATTAATTCTATGTTACCAAATTGTTTCCTGTTCAATGAAGGGGAGCGAATATAATGGGAAGTATTTGGTAGCCAAAATAAATGATTCATCTATATTATTCCACAGGCTATACCATGCTTATTAACAGCCAAAAACCACCTATCCACACAAATTACTAAGCTTATCCCCTATTTTCAAAAGTTTTACTCTTTTATTTGGAGAAATTAACAAAGTCATGTGTAGAAAGAAATTTCGAAAAACACGGACTCATTCGGAGGAAATTACGTACCTGAGTTTGGGTGCTTTCATGGTTCTCTATTCAAAAAAAGGTTGTTTGATACATTTTTGGCATAGTATCATTTAGTACAATTTTCGAAGTGGATGAATTACAGTAGAAAGCTCAAGAATCTTAAGCATCTTGTCTAAAAATGAAGGCATCGCCAATATATGATGCATTAATCCCACTCCTCTCTGCCCAAAAATGAATTCATTGGTGATGCTATTGAAAATTGAACGGATCAACAATTCCCACTCCTCTCTGCCCAAAAATGAAGGCTTTGGTAATTCTAAAAGTATTATTCAATACTAACCTTCATTTTTGAAAGGTTCGGATTGGAAATTGTTGATCCGATTATTATTCGATTGGCGTTGAATCTTAACAATACCTGTATTATCAATCCTCCATTTCTAGCATAAAAATATCCTCCACTTTCCGCTTGAAAAGTTGGGCAATTTTTAAAACCAAAATAGCAGATGGCACATATTTGCCTGTTTCTATAGCAAAGATTGACTGCCTAGATACCCCAATTATATCCGCCAATTCCTGTTGAGTCATATTGATTTTCTGACGCTCTTCTTTAACTAAATTCTTCATTGGCGCTTTTTCGCATTATATAAAGAGAAACATTAAAATGTATGATATAAAAAAGCCAGAATAGCCCAATTAAGAAAATTAAAAATAACATCAAACCTGCATCTCCTGCTGGTTCTTGGCCAAAAACAATCATCCAAACAAATGCCAAAATCATGAATAATAGTTGAAATAAAGCAGATCGCTGAAATGATAACAACCTCAATTTATCAATGAATTCATCTTCTACTTTTTCTTTTACAAACACCATGAAATAAACACCAAAAAAGAAACTAAAAAATGAAACTCCCAATAAAGCAACTTTTGGCCAATATGGATAGTACATTTCAGTTATATCAGGCAGTAAGACTGAATCAAAGAATCCAATTTGTCCGAGTATCCAAACAATTAAACCAAGGGGTCCCAAAACTGCTCCCCATTTTTTGAATTGATTTGGTAATAAAAACATTGTTCTCATCTCTTTTTTTGATGAAATTACAATGAATTTGTATGTAAAGCAAACTTTACATACAAAATTTTAAAAAACATATCATTGCCGCAGAAACCTTAAATTTGCCCATTTCAAAGTAGCAGCAAGTATGACAATTAGTTACAATTGGTTATCTGAATATTTACCCGAAGCGATCGATCCGGTTCAATTATCTAAGATTTTAACTTCCATAGGATTGGAAGTAGAGAGTTTGGAACAATACGAAAAAATCAAGGGCGGTTTAAAAGGATTAGTAATAGGAGAAGTGATGGAATGCCAACAGCATCCAAATGCCGATAAACTTTCTTTAACCAAAGTAAATATTGGAACAGACCAATTATTGCATATTGTTTGTGGTGCACCGAATGTGGCAAAAGGCCAGAAAGTAGTAGTAGCAACGGTTGGCACTACAATCTACCCGGTTGGCGGAGAACCATTGACCATGAAACTCGCAAAAATCCGTGGCGAAGAAAGCCAGGGAATGATTTGTGCAGAGGACGAAATAGGCATTGGTACAAGTCACGATGGAATCATCATACTTCCAGCAACTGCTATACCAGGCACTCCAGCGGCAGAATATTTTAATCCATATTCAGATTGGATCTATGAAATTGGGCTAACCCCCAACAGAATGGATGCCATGAGTCATATGGGCGTTGCAAAAGATGTTTGCGCTTATTTAACCCATCATCAAAAAGAGACAAGGGTAAAATCTCCTTTCAACAATAGCTTTAAAGCCGACAACAACAATCTTCCAATAAAAGTAAGTGTTGAAAACAGCGTTGATTGTCCACGCTATTCGGGGCTTACCATTAGTGGAGTAACGGTAAAACCTTCTCCGGAATGGCTGGTGAATAAACTCACTGCAATAGGTGTTAGAAGCATCAATAATATTGTAGACATCACCAATTATATTCTGCATGAAACTGGTCAACCCTTACATGCCTTTGATGCCGCTGCCATTACTGGCAATGAAATCATTGTAAAAAATTGTCCTGACCAAACCATTTTTACTACACTAGACGATAAAGAAAGAAAGCTGAATGCAGCCGACCTAATGATTTGTAATGCTTCAGAAGGGATGTGTATTGCAGGTGTTTTCGGTGGCACAAAAAGTGGTGTAAATGCAAACACGAAAGCCATATTTTTAGAGAGTGCTTGTTTTAATTCAACCACTATCCGTAAAACATCTATTCGTCATGGTTTAAGAACCGACGCAGCAACCAGATTTGAAAAAGGAATTGATATTTCCAATACAGTGAATGTGCTGAAACGCGCTGCCCTATTGATCAAAGAGCTAGCAGGTGGAGAAATCAGCAGCGATATTGTGGACCTTTATCCAAATCCTGCACCAAGGGTAACGGTAACCATTAAAAATCATTACCTCAAAAAATTAAGTGGTAAAAATTATCACTCAGATAAAGTAAAAAGAATACTCACTGCATTAGGATTTGGAATTGTTAAAGAAGGAATGGATGAACTAATGGTAGAAGTTCCTTACAGTAAACCAGACATTAGTATTCCGGCAGATATCGTAGAAGAGATCTTACGTATTGATGGATTAGACAATGTTGAAATTCCTTCCTTAATTAGCATTAGCCCTGCTGTTGATGGTTTAGGTATCAAAGAAAATTTGCGCGAAAAAATTGCAACATTTTTAATTGGAAAGGGCTTTACAGAAATCATTACCAATTCAATTACCAACAGCAAATATTTTGATGAAGAAAGCAGTTTGCATTTGGTGAAAATGATGAACAATTTAAGTGCTGAATTGGATGTGCTGAGACCCTCTATGTTAGAGAGCGGATTAGAAACCATTGCATATAATTTAAACAGAAAAAACAATAATCTTCAATTGTTTGAATTTGGAAAAACCTATCAAACTAAAGAAGATGGATTTGTAGAAGAAGAACATTTTTGTTTATTCGTTACTGGCAACAACCAAGATCAAGGATGGAGAAGCAAGAGCAGCCCGATGGATTTTTATTCGATGAAAGGCTTGGCTACTGCCATTCTTCAATATTGTGGTTTATCGAATATTCGTTTTGAATTGGCAGAAAATGAATCATCCATCCATATTTATTCCGACAAACAATTATTGGGCAATATCCTTGTAGTAAGCAATCAAAAATTAGCTGCATTCGATTTAAAGCAGCCGGTGTTCATGCTCGATTTCACGTTCAAAAAAATAATGAGTGCTGTTCAAAAAAAGCAAATAGTTTACAAAGAAGTCAATAAATATCCTGCTGTACAAAGAGACCTTGCATTGGTGGTAGATAAAGCAATTACTTATGGAGCTATTGAAAAGTCAATACAAACCATTAAATTGCCTAAACTTCAGCAAATGCAATTGTTCGACTTATTTGAAAGCGAGAAGTTGGGCAGCAACAAAAAGTCTATGGCAGTAAGTTTTACTTTTTGGGATGATGCCAAAACGCTTACTGATACCGAGATTGATGGCATGATGGGGAAATTGATTCAATGTTTTGAAAAAGAAATTCAGGCAGAAATCAGAAAATAATGACCGACATTAACCAACATATTCACCACCTGCACGAAAAATTGCAATTGCTCATAAAAGAATACAAGCAAGTGCAAAAAGAGAATAAAAAATTGCAGAAGGAAATTGCGGTTTTACAAAGCAGTCAATTAGCAAAAAATCAACAGGTTGAACAATTAGAACAAAAAGTAACTGCTGTTCAAATTACTGGTGGCCATTGGGATGATTCACAAAAACAAGCATTACAGAAAAAAATAGATACCTATCTAAAAGAAATAGACAAATGCCTGGCATTGCTGCATGCCTAAACATATGAATGAACTGATACCCGTAAATATTGTAATCGCCGATAGGAGTTATCGCTTAAAAATCGAACCAGCAGATGAGGAAATGGTTCGTAAAACGGCTGCCCTGATCAATGATAAGATCAATTCATTCAAGACTCAATTTGCAGGCAAAGACATGCAGGACTATATCGCCATGGTACTTTTATGGTTTGCAACTGAGCAAAAAGAAACAGGCTCTCAACCTGTCCAATGGACCGATGCTGCCAATCAAATAGCCGAACTAGGCAATATGATTGAAAAAGCCCTTCTCGAGGGTAAGGATTAATGCTGTTTTTATAGAACTATCACAATTCTTATCTCCTTCAACTTAAATCTGCAATCTTCTTGTTATCTTCGTAACCAATCATTACTTATTAGTATTAAATGAGATGTGATCAGACAAATAGGATTGTGAACAATTTAAAACCTTGCCAAAACCATGGATTCAGTAATATTATTAATAATCATATCGGCTACAGTTGCTCTGGTAATAGGAGTTATAGCGGGTAGATTTATTTTCGCCAAAAACACCAAAAAACAGTTAGAAGACGCAGAAAATCAGGCACAAAACATCTTAAAAGAAGCCGAATTAAGGGCTGAAACAATTAAAAAAGAAAAGCAGTTAGAAGCCAAAGAGCGTTTTGTTCAACTGAAAGCAGATCACGACAAAGAAATATTGGAGAAGAACCGAAAAATCGGAGAAACCGAAAATCGTGTTAAGCAGAAAGAAATCACCATTAACCAGAAAGAAGCTTCTATAGACAAGCAGGTTAAGGAAAATGAAGCCATTAAAGAAAACCTCAATCGCCAGATTGAAGTAGTGAATTTAAAGCGTACTGAGTTAGAGAAACACCAGGAAGAACATATCCGCAGATTGGAAAAAATTGCCGGATTGAGTGCTGATGACGCAAAAACGCAATTAATCGAAAGCCTTAAGCAGGAAGCCCATACACAGGCTTTATCCTTGCAGCAAGATATTATTGAAGACGCTAAACAGAAAGCCAATAAAGAGGCTCGTAAAATTGTTATTCAATCTATCCAGAGAACAGCAGCAGAAATTACTATTGAAAATACAGTTACTGTTTTCAACTTAGAAACCGATGAAATTAAGGGTCAGATCATTGGTAGAGAAGGTCGTAATATCCGCGCTATTGAAGCGGCAACAGGGGTTGATCTAATTGTTGATGACACGCCTGAGGCAATTATTCTCTCCTCTTTCGATCCGTTAAGAAGAGAAATAGCTCGATTAAGCTTACAAAGACTGGTTTCCGATGGAAGAATTCACCCTGCCCGTATTGAAGAAGTGGTAGAAAAAACCCGTCGTCAATTAGAAGAGCAGGTGATGGAAATTGGGGAAAGAACCGTTATTGAAATGGGTATCCATGGATTGCATAAAGAATTGATCAGAATAGTGGGTAAAATGCGTTTCAGGTCTTCTTATGGACAGAACTTATTAATGCATAGCCGTGAAACGGCCAATTTATGCGGAATCATGGCTTCTGAACTTGGAATGAACCCAAAATTGGCCAAAAGAGCTGGATTATTGCATGATATTGGTAAGGTTCCAGATGAAGAAACTGAATTGAGCCATGCATTGTTAGGGGCTAAATTGGCTGAAAAATATGGTGAAAACCCAGCTGTAGTGAATGCCATAGGCGCTCACCACGATGAAATGGAAATGTTATATGTGATCTCTCCTATTATTCAGGCTTGTGACGCTATTAGCGGGGCGAGACCGGGTGCCAGAAGGGAAATCATGCAACAATACCTCCAAAGAATCAAGGATCTGGAGAACCTGGCTTTGGCCTACCAAGGGGTAGAAAAAGCCTATGCAATTCAAGCTGGACGTGAATTAAGGGTTATTGTGGAGGCCGATAAGGTAACCGATATGGACAGTGATAAGTTGAGTTTTGAAATAGCTCAAAAAATTCAGACAGAAATGACCTATCCTGGTCAGATTAAAGTAACCGTTATTAGAGAAAAAAGGGCAGTAAATGTGGCCAGGTAAAAAAAATCAGCATTGAGTATGCTCTTTTCTAATTTTTTCACTACCTTTGCCGTCCGCAAAAATTAAAAGTTATGGACGCAGCAGTTCAGTTTGTACACGATCAGTTAACTACTAAGAAAACTCATCCGAAGTTTAAAGCAGGTGATAATATTACCGTTAATTATAAAATTGTAGAGGGTGGTAAAGAACGTATCCAGAGTTTTCGTGGAGATGTGATTAAGCACCAAGGAACAGGCGCAACAGCCTCTTTCACTGTACGTAAAATCTCTGATGGAGTAGGTGTAGAACGTTTGTTCCCTATCCTTTCTCCAAATATCGATTCTATTGTATTGAATAAAGTAGGTAAAGTACGTCGTGCTAAGTTGTTTTACCTACGTGAGCGTAGCGGTAAAAGTGCACGTATTAAAGAAAAACGTTTCTAGTATTCAGTTATATCATTTTAAAGCGTCCCGATATCTTCAGGACGCTTTTTTTATTGCATATTCCAGGAATTAACAATATTTGTTTAAATAGCATCTGATTTATAGTAACTTTACACTCTTAAATTTATCATTATGGGCAATCTTGGATTTCAAGAATTATTGATCATTGGAATAGTTGTATTGGTTTTATTTGGTGGTAGAAAAATACCAGAATTCATGAGGGGCCTTGGAAAAGGTATTCGTGAGTTCAACGATGCCAAAAACAATGTGAAGAAAGAATTAGAAGAAGGCATGAAAGAAAAAGACAATACGCCTGCATAACATTTAAAGTAATCATAAACAAAGCCTTTGTTTCGGTTTAATTCAATCAAAGACTATCATATTGCATTGCAGAACGGCCAAACCACCTGTGTGGAGGCCGTTTGTTTTTATATAGATGCCATCAAAGCAAATGCTTCACTCAATGCTTTTATTGAAATCTATGAAGCAGAAGCAATGGCAAAAGCACATGCATTAGATGCAGCTCGCCTTTCAGGTGCAGCAATCGAACCCTTACATGGAGTGATTGTTGGATTGAAAGATGTGATTTGTTATAAAGGTCATTCCGTTACTGCAGCATCTGCCATACTCGAAAATTTTACTTCCATTTATAATGCAACAGCAACCCAAAAATTATTGGATGCTGGTGCAATTATTATAGGCAGACAAAATTGTGATGAATTTGCCATGGGCAGCAGTAACGAAAATTCCAGCTATGGCCCTGTAAAGAATGCCAAAGACCAGGAAAGGGTTTCTGGAGGATCATCAGGTGGTTCGGCAGTTGCAGTGCAGGCAGGGCTTTGTATGATCAGCCTTGGAAGCGATACAGGTGGCTCTGTAAGACAGCCTGCAGATTTTTGTGGGATCATTGGTATTAAACCAACTTATGGAAGAATATCGCGTTATGGCTTGATTGCATATGCTTCTTCATTCGACCAGATCGGTATTTTTTCAACAACAGTAGAAGATGCCGCATTGGTCTTGGAAATCATTGCCGGCGAAGATGAATTTGATAGTACTGTCTCCCAAAAACCCGTTGAAAAATATGCTACTGCTTTAGAGGCAAACAAAAAATACCGCATTGCTTATTTTAAAGAAGCACTGGAACATCCCTCATTGGATAAAGACATCAAAACAAAAACCAATTCTTTAATTGAAAAACTGAAAACCGAAGGTCATCTAGTTGAATCAGTTGATTTTGAATTGCTCGAATATGTGGTGCCCACTTATTATGTTTTAACAACAGCCGAAGCATCCAGTAATTTATCTAGGTTTGATGGCGTAAAATTTGGCCATAGAACAAAACAACCAAATATTGATCTTACTGCCATGTACAAAGCATCGCGCAGCGAAGGGTTTGGAGAAGAAGTAAAAAGAAGAGTATTATTGGGCACATTTGTGTTGAGTGAAGGTTATTTTGATGCCTATTTTACAAAGGCTCAACAAGTCAGAAGATTATTGAAAAACAAAACAGATGAATTGTTTGCTCAATACGATGCAATCATCTCACCTACTGTTCCTTCACCCGCTTTTAAAATTGGCGAAAAGTCAACCGACCCTATTGAAATGTTTTTAGCTGATATTTATACGGTCTATCCAAATCTGGTTGGGATTCCTGCCATCTCAATTCCATTATTTACACATTCGAATGGAATGCCTTTTGGATTGCAGATCATGACCAAGCATTTTGACGAAACTACACTCTTGCAAATATCCAGTTACTTGCTACAACATAAACAATAGCATATGAACGGAACAATTCAATATGCAAATAGATTGTTGCGAAATAAAATTTTTCTTCTGTTTTTTATTTTTAGCTCACCAATCATTTTTACAGAAATCATTGCAGCACAAACCATTTCAAAGCAACCCACTACAAATAAAACAGATACAACATTAGATAAATACGGTTTCAAATCTTTGTTTAAAGGGTCTTTTAATTCCTCTAAGCCTTATGTTTCTCAACTCAATCCGAGAGCAGTTTCATTTGTACAGGATTATATAAAAAAACAAGGAAAAGAATTAGAAAGAATGAAGGGTTGGGGCAAACCTTATTTTGATTTATACGATCAAATCCTTACCCAGTATGGTATTCCGAAGGAGATGAAATATTTGAGTGTGATTGAAAGTCATTTGAGTTCCGGGCTTGTTTCCTGGGCGGGAGCAGTGGGGCCCTGGCAAATTATGCCTTATGAAGCCACCAGATTTGGGTTGAGTTTGCAACCAAAAGATGAAAGAACAGATTATTATAAGAGTACAGTGGTGGCAGCAAAACTGATGAAAGAATTATTCACTGAATTTCAGGATTGGTTATTGGTAGTGGCAGCATATAATGGTGGAGCCGGGAGGGTAAGGCAATGCATTAGAAAAGCAAACAGCAATAGTTTTTGGGACCTTCAATATTATCTTCCGGAAGAAACACGCAATCATGTAAAAAAATTTATTGGTACTCATTATATAATGGAAGGTCAGGGAGGATTTACCACCATGACAGCTCAGGAAATTAAAGTACAAAAAGCAAATACTCCTTTAGAAGAAAACAATTTAGCTAAAGAGGCCATTGACAATACAATTGTTGTTGAAATAAGTGGCCGTTACAATTCTCTGATCGTAGCCAATGGATTAATGATCAATATCCAACAATTCAATAAATGGAATCCTGGTTTCGATAAAACCTTGGCTGAAGGAAAAAAATTCAATCTGCGGATTCCTACAGATAAAAAAGATTTGTTTGAAGCGACAAAGCAGCAACTGCTAGCAACATCCGTGCGAACATTATTAGAAGGGAGCAATCCAATCAAATAACCGAACTAGTTAACTACTTTATCGGCGCAGCAACTACTTGCAAAAGCTTCTGGCTTGGCTTTAAACGCAAAACCCATTCCAAGAATATAGCCCATGGCTTCTCTTAGCGCGTCATTGCTTTTAAATTGTGGATTGGTATTGATATCGGCATGTACTTCCATTTCTACATGATACTCAATAAACAGATTACATAGCTCGTAGGCAATTTCAATGCTCTTTGCCACTTCTACCAACATCCTTTCTTTGATATGGTATTTCTGTTTTGTTTTCTCATTGTGGATGTACATGAATCCACCATTGTGTTCTCTCAGAAAAACAATCACAGTTGCAAACTCAGTATCGGCGCCTTTCACCTGGCTATCGGTACCGATACAAACTTTCAATTTTGTTCCTGCTGATG
The DNA here is from genome assembly GCA_037129425.1 of Sphingobacteriia bacterium. GTDB lineage: Bacteria > Bacteroidota > Bacteroidia > Chitinophagales > Chitinophagaceae > Sediminibacterium. The sequence goes on along the minus strand of JBAXUV010000007.1, from coordinate 44,970 downwards.
CTTCTTTTTTGATGGCTTCTTCCACTGCATCTTTAATCGGAAGTACAATGTTTTCGCCATTGAATTTTCTCCAACGCATAAAATAGGGTTTTTGTAAGTTACTAATGAATTGTACTTCTTACATCAAAACGGTGTGATCTTATTATTAACAGTAGTGGAAAAGCCAAAAAGCAGCAATAATGTCAGAAATTGAAAAATAGTACGGATATTGAATAAGATTCTGGAACAGAAACATAAACCGATACAATGAAATTACTGCTTCAATACCTCAAACCCTATAAATGGTTGATCGCTTTGGCCTTATTATTGGCTGCCATTAACCAGTCTTTCTCCATGTTGGACCCTTTCTTTTTTGGAAAGTTACTCGATCAATATGGGATGCATCCGTTGAATACAGGTTATTTCAATGAGAAGAAACAATTCATTGCAACAGGTGTAAGAACTGAATCGGAATTCATTTGGGGTGTGATGGGATTTTTAGGAATACTAATTAGTGTGGCCATGATCTCCAGGATTGCCAAAGCATTCCAGGATTATTTCAGCAATGTAATTGTACAAAAATTTGGGGCTAAAATTTTTACAGATGGATTGCAACACTCCATGCAAATGCCCTATCAGGAATTTGAAGACCAAAGAAGTGGAGAAACATTGTCTATTTTATCTAAAGTGAGAACCGATACCGAAAAATTCATCATTGCTTTTATCAATGTGCTGTTTAGTATTTTGGTAGGAATTGTTTTTATATCAGTTTATTCTTTCAAATTGCATTGGTCGATCATGCCGATTTATGCAACAGGTATCGTTTTCTTATCGATGCTTACCAGTTTTTTAAGCAAGAAAATCAAAACAATTCAAAAAGTAATTGTAAAGGAAACCACTACCCTTGCAGGAACAACAACCGAAAGTTTGAGAAATATTGAATTGGTAAAAAGCCTGGGATTAACCGAACAGGAGATCGACCGATTGAATAAAAATACCTACAAAATATTGGGGCTTGAATTAAGAAAGGTGAAAAGCATACGGTCATTGAGTTTTGTTCAAGGCACATTTGTGAATTTATTGCGTCAGATTATTATGTTCACCCTTCTTTGGCTGGTATTCCAAGGTAAACTTACCGCAGGTGAAGTAATGACTTTGACCTTCTATTCATTTTTCATTTTTGGCCCATTACAAGAAATTGGAAATATTATTCTATCGTATAGAGAAGCAGAAGCATCCCTCAATAATTTTCACAATTTAATGATGAAGCCTTCCGAGCCTAAACCATTGTATCCACACCATATTGGAAATATAGATACATTGGCTTTTAAAAACATCATTTTCAAACATCAATCTGCCCAATACAATGCATTGGATGGAATAAGTTTTGAAGCAAAAAAAGGAGAGACTATTGCTTTTGTAGGACCATCAGGAGCGGGCAAGAGCACTTTGGTAAAACTCTTAGTGGGCTTGTATCAACCGAAAGAAGGAAATATTATTTACAATGGAGTAGATGGTCATGATATTAATTTTGATGAACTCAGAAATCAAATAGGTTTTGTTACGCAAGACACCCAATTATTTGCGGGCACTATTCGGGAGAATCTATTGTTTGTAAAACCAGGTGCTACAGAGAAAGATGTAAAAGATGCATTGCACAAAGCCAGTTGTGATAATTTATTAGCAAAGGCCGATAAAGGAATTGATTCGATGATTGGAGAAGGGGGATTAAAATTAAGTGGTGGTGAAAAACAACGTTTATCCATTGCAAGGGCATTGATCCGACATCCACAATTATTGATTTTCGACGAAGCTACTTCTGCATTGGATAGTATCACTGAGGAAGAAATTACCAATACCATCAGAAATATCTCCGCGCAAAAAGAACAGATCACGGTGATGATTGCACATAGGTTAAGTACTATTATGCACGCCGACAGAATTTACGTATTAGAAAAAGGACAAGTGGTGGAAACAGGCAGTCATACCGAACTATTGGTAGATAAAGGTTTGTATTATGCCATGTGGCGACAACAAATTGGTGAGCGTAAAGCAATGGCAATGGCTTAGCAGATTAGTCCTTTTCGAATTTCTTTTTCAAGTAATCCATTACCGATGGATCATCTAATCCTTCAATATCACTGAGCTCAAGCTCTATGGCTTTGGTGCTCAATTGAATTTCTAATAAAGAAAGCGCCAGTGATGCAGCAAAAATAAAAAGGCTTAACGCAAATACCCAATGTGCTAATACCATCCATTCGTTGTAAATAAAATACATACAAAGAATACTGCTTAAAAAAGTAAGTACTCCAAGCGCTTGCATATTTTTTATGAGCTTTAATCGATAACGTAAATTTCTGATCTGCGCATGAATGATTTGCCGATTCTCATGTCCTTCGTATTTATCGTGCAATGATCGTACACGGTTAGACAATGCCAGGAAGCGATTGGTATATGCCAGCATGATCAAACTGATGGCTGGAAAAAGCAATGCAGGAGTATTGATGGTGATATCCATAATTCAATTAATTATTAGCAAGTTAACAATAAACTTGTATGAATTTAATGAAGAAGCTCCCGTCCACAGACCAGGAGCCTCTTGCTTGCTTGTTTGCTTATAACAATCAGACGTCACGGACGGATTCGAACCGTCGTTGAAGGTTTTGCAGACCTCTGCCTTTCCACTCGGCCACGCGACTATATTTTATGTATACCGATAAATCAGGTGTACATATTTGTTTTGTAATGATTTATAGAAAAGAATACTAGCAAACAAAATGATCAGGATTGATACCAGTAAATAGTAGCTTGGATAAAACAAATAAATAAATATGCTCAATAAGCCAAGCCTGGCAAAATCCAGGTAAAACACCCACTGTTTTTGCTCCATCATTGCACCGGTGCTGATTACACTGGTGATAATAAATAATGCTGCTACATATAATTGTATGGAATGCAAATATTTCTCAAAAAGGATTATTCCAAATAGGGTAATTAGTGTTATCACTGTTTGAATACCTATAAAATTTTGCAAAAGGGAATGATCCGTTAAAGGCTCTTTTCTGCTCAATAATTTTCTTTCTAATAATAATCTGATTCTGGGATCAATATCATCAGGCTTACCAAAAATCAGTTTTAATTTTTCGCTTAACCCTTTCGCATATTTAACTGCAACAATCATTTCCAATAAAAAATGAAAATGCTGCCACAAAAAACTATGGCTTTTTAGTGGCGATGTTAACCCATATACAGGAACTTCTTCTTCTTCCACAAATGTTCCAAAAAGCTTATCCCAGATGATTAATACATCTCCATAATTTTTATCTAAATAAGCTGGATTACTGCTATGATGAACCCTGTGATGAGAAGGTGTTACCAATATTTTTTCGGCCCAACCCAGTTTGCCAATTAATTGTGTATGGGTGAAAAAAGGATAAGCACCATGGATCAATAATAAAATAACAATCATAGAAGGTTCAAATCCGATCAGGGGTAAAAAAGACCAGAAAATTCCTCTGGCGATTGCTTGAAAAACAGTAATTCTTGCAGAAACAGTGAAATTATAATCTTCGCTCTGGTGATGCACTACATGAGCACTCCAGAAAATATTTACTTCATGACCAAAACGATGGTACCAGTACCACAATAAATCGGTGAGTAAGAAAAGAAGCACCCAGGTATAAATGGTTGAAGAAATAGTAAACAAAGCAAAATGCTGGTGAATCCATGTGAAAACATAAAAAAATGCGCCGGTGGTTAAAATATCCGATAAACGTTCCCCAATGCCCACATTGATATTGGCAATGGCTTCATTGAATTGAAACAATTGCTTTTTCTGCCTAATACTTAACCAATATTCAAGTAACATTAAGCCAATAAACAATGGAATTGCCAGAGCAATAAAATTGAGCTTCATGGTGCGAAAATAAGAGGCATTATTTAGTCTACCAAATTAATAGACTTTTATTTTTAAAAGTTTTATTCATCGAAGATTTAGGCAGGCGAATAAGCCAATTTGAAAGAATTGACTTAATTTACTGATGAAGAACCATTTCAAAAAATGAATAGAAAAATATTAAAACATTGTTTATTATTTTTTCTCCTACAAATAAGCAGTCTCATTGCTAAATCTCAATCAATCGAACCTTTTGTTTTAAATTCAACTGGAGGCAATTATGTAAACAGAGGATCGACAACCCTAAATAATTTTAGCTTAGTATGGAGTGTGGGGGAATTATCAATGATCGAAACCTTTACCAGTTCCAATGGACTTTTTATTTTCACTCATGGAGTATTGCAACCATTTACTGAAATGGATTTACAAACTATTCCCATTAGTGGCTGGACCAAAGATGAAGTTAAAATATATCCTGTTCCTGTAAATACTTTATTGCAATTTGATCTGTTCAGCAAAGACACAGGAAGAGTAGTGATTCAATTATATGATCTATTAGGAAACACTTTGGGTTTAAGGGACTTCGACTATAATACTTTACCGCTTAATCAAAAGATTGATTTTTCTAAATATCCATCTGGAACATATTTATTAAAACTGTCTCTTTATAGCAATGGGGCTTTAAAAAAGAACAGTGTTTTTAAAATTCTTAAACTTAGATAAGCATCTATATGAAACAAAAAATTATTCTTATCCTGTTATTCATCATTGCAGGATTTAATTTGGTGCAAGCACAGCAAATAAATTACCAGGGTATTGCTCGCAATGCAAATGGGGTAGCCATTGCATTTCAGGATATTAGTTTACGTCTCACCATTAAAGATGTGAGCGGTAATCCAGAATATTCTGAAACAAGAAAACTAAGAACCAATCAGTTTGGGCTTTTTGTTGCTTTGATTGGAAGCACTGGTGCTACCAATACAACAGGCAGCATGGCTGCAGTAAATTGGATTGCAGGCAATAAAACGCTACAAGTGGAGATTGATCCGGCTGGAGGAAGCAGTTTTTTACAAGCAGGGAGTACTCCATTAGTGTATGTTCCTTATGCCATTTTTTCGAATGCTGCTTATCCTGTTGGGCCAGCTGGAGGAGATTTAAAAGGTTCCACTTATCCAGATCCAACTATCGCTCCACTAGCTGTAACTAATGCAAAGATCACTAACCCATATATCAATTTTAATAACCTGCAAGTTCAATTAGGAAAGGGACAATATTTTGCAATTGGCACTAATGGAAATGATTTTAATATAAGTTCTATAGACTCTACACATACTTTTAATATCCCAACATCTTCGTCAACAAGAAGGGGTTTATTGAACAGTGTGGATTGGACTACATTTAATAACAAACAAAATGCAATATTACTTGGCACTACTGCTCAATATTTTAGAGGCGATTTAAGTTTAAGTAATTTTCAAACAGATGTGAGAAATCAGTTAAGTGCAGGAACAAATATCACTTATACCAATGGCCAGATTGGGATTACGAATAATAGTGTGACCATTAATACATTACCATTAACCCTTGGAGGTTCGCAAAGTTTTGCTGCAGGAACCAATGGAGTAGATTTTAATATTAGTTCAACTGGAACAGTGCATACTTTTAATATACCCACTGCTTCTGCAACACAGAGGGGCTTAATCAATAGTGTGGATTATAGCAATTTTACAACAGCCTTCAATAACAGGATTACCAGTTTAACCACTACGGGAACTGGAGCAGCAACATTGAGTTCGAATGTGCTGAATATTCCAACTTATGTATTACCCGCTGCTACTGGAACAACATTGGGAGGAATAATTTCAGGTGCTAATATTACCAATTCAAGTGGAACAATTAGTATCACTGGGAATAATGTGATCAATGCTTTGGGAAGCCAGGCCGCAAATAGTTTTTTTGCTGCACCCAATGGAGCAGCTGGGAATCCAAGTTTTCGACCTATAGTTGTAGCTGATATTCCTACATTAAATCAGAATACAACGGGAAGTGCAGCAACCCTTTTATCTGCAAGAAATATATATGGAATCGCATTTAATGGATCTGCTGATGTATCTGGAATAATTGCATCAAATTTTGGTGGAACAGGAAATGGTTTTACCCGGTTTACCGGACCAACAACTGCAGAAAAAACATTTACTTTACCAAATGCAAACGCTACAATTCTCACCGATAATGCAGCTGTAACTATTGCTCAAGGTGGAACTGGTGCATCAACAAAAACTGCAGCATTTGACGCATTATCTCCTATGACAACTTCAGGAGATATTATTTACGGAGCAGCAACAGGAACAGGTACTAGATTAGCAGCAGGAACCAATGGACAAATTTTAACCCTTGCTGGAGGTATTCCATCTTGGGCAACCAATAATCAATGGAGTATTTTAGGTAATACTGGATTAAATGCAGTTACCAATTTTTTAGGTACAACAGATGCCATTGCTTTAAGATTTAGGGTACAAAATACATGGGCAGGAGAAATTAATCCATTAACTACAAACACTAGTTTTGGATTTGAATCAGGATTATCAAATATTGCAACAGCAAATAGTAATAACAATACTTCTTTAGGTTATAGATCATTAAGATTAACAGCAGCTGGAGGAACAGACAATACTGCAATTGGACAAGGAGCACTTCAAAACAATGTAACCGGTGATAACAATACTGCAATTGGTCAAGGAACATTGAATTTATATACAGCCAATAATAATACTGCAGTTGGTCATGCGGCATTAAGGTCTAATGTTTCTGCTGATTTTAATACAGCAGTTGGAAGAGCCGCTCAAGAGTTTACAACAGCCGCAGGTAACACAGCCGTTGGATATTTTGCACTTAGAACAAATACAACAGGCTCAAATAATACAGCTATTGGAAACGGGGCTGATGTCAGTTTAAACAACTTATCAAATGCAACCGCAATAGGTAATGGTGCGATTGTAGATGCAAATAATAAAGTAAGAATTGGAAATGCTACAGTTGGAATTATTGAAGGACAAGTAGCATATTCAATCGCCTCAGATGCAAGATTTAAATATAATATTGAAGAAAATATTCCTGGTTTAGAATTTATAACCAAGCTAAAACCAGTATCCTATTTATTTGATGATTTAAAACTGGATAATTTTGTAAAAACGGGAGATTTAAATGCTCCAAAATTTAGCAATGTTAATTATTCAGATAAAGTACAAATAAGAAAAACTGGATTCTTAGCGCAGGATGTTGAATATGCTGCTAAAAGCGTCAATTTCGATTTTGACGGCATACATAAACCACAAAACGCAAGAGATCACTATAGCCTTGCTTATTCTCAATTTGTAGTGCCCTTGGTTAAAGCCGTTCAGGAGCAACAAACTATCATCAATTCTTTAGAAGAAAGAATTGCAGCACTTGAAAAACTAATTAAAGAAAAACTGAAATAGTCAACCTACTTCTCCCTAAAATCCAAAGGAACATTTAATTTAACACTTAAATTTCTGCCCATATTAAATACACCGGTTCTGCCGGTAACCAGATTCTCTCCTGCATATTTAAGTCTGCTGAGATGATTTTGGTAAGCTACATCGGTGAAATTATTCAAGGCCAAGTGCAAAGAAAAAATAGTCTTCCCTTTTTGTACAAAATCGGTTCCTACTGCAAAGTTCAACAATGTATAGCCTTCTGTTGCTGTTTCTGTATCATAAGCAGTAAAGACCCTGTTCTGTGTGCTCACATTATCCATTTCTACTTTCACATAGGCGTTTCTCAATGTATTGCCTGCTTTTTTAAAATCTCCTCTTAACTCAGTAAGTAATCGAGCGGGTGGTATAAAAGGCAAACGATTCACACCTTCAAAAGATTCATTGAACTTTCCGGCAACCATACTAAATGTATTGGAAAAATGCAACCAATCTAAAGGATGAGGATGAATATCTAATTTGGTTTCAAAGCCATACAATGCTGCACCTGATTGCTTAAACTTAAAGGCCATGATGTCTTGTCCATCAACATTCACCAATGAATCTCCTCCTGCTTTATTAGACAGCTTGCTATAAAAAATATAGTTATTAATATTATTATAAAATGCATTGAACATAAAACTTACATGTTGGGTATTCAACTCAATACCTGCATCAAACTGTAAAGAAGTTTCTGTTTTCAAATTTTGATCACCGTATTCATATCGGTTGGTTCCTTCATGGGTTCCATTACTGGACAATTCAGAAACAGAAGGTGCTCTGTATCCTCTGGAAAGATTGGCTTTGATGGTCAATGCTTCAGAAGCATTGTAACTCAATCCAACACTTCCGCTAAAATTGCCAAAGTTTTTATTGAAACTATTGAACTTAAGAATGCCCGCATCAACATAACGCTTGCTTTGTAAGCTTCTAAAGTCTCCTCTCAATCCTCCACTGATTGTTAGATTATTATTAAACGTTTTTCTGGTATATACAAATGCGCCTGCATCAAACTGCTGGTATTCTGGTATCAATACTTCTTCTCCGCGATTTTTATTTTGTTGAAACATTCCATTAACACCTACTGCGGTTTTCCAACCATTTTTTTCTTGTAGATGAAATTGAACATTGTAATTCACTGTTTGCAAGTCGAAATACAAACCAGGTTTTGTTGGTTCAAATGGATCGCCCAATTCTTTGCGTTGGTTTCTCTGATAACCAATATTGAGAATCAATCTATTTGCACCGATGGCAAAATTATTATCACTGGCTATTTTAAAATGATTGATTTTTTGACCTGGCACCAATATATCTCTAGAATTGAGGTCGGCGTTATTGGCAATTTTTTCTAAAGGAGTACCTGCAAACAATAGAAAGTTTCCAGTACTTGCATCTCTTTCTCCTTCAATTAAACCAAGGCTCTGATTAAAATTACTCACCATTAAATGACTATAACCCCAGGAACGATTTACACCAACATAGCCACCAAAATTTTGTTCGTTGAACCTGCTGTTCAATACTCTTCCATCAAATTTGTTTTGATAATCTTTAGCAGATTTAGCAGAACCATATACATTCCAGTTAAATCCATTGTTTAAGTGGCCAGCAAGATTTGCATTGGTGCTGATCAATCCATTATTGTCTAAAAAACCTGCATTCAAGTTTCCTTTAATGGTTCCTTGTGTTACAGGAGCATTAGAAATAATATTGATCACCCCGCCCATTCCATCACTGCCATATAATAAGGATGCTGGCCCTTTGAGTACTTCAATTTTTTGAACACTGCTTTCATCAATTTCAATTCCATGTTCATCACCCCATTGTTGTCCTTCTTGTCTAACACCATCATTGATGGTGATGATTCTATTGTACCCTAATCCACGAATGATCGGTTTTGATATGGCCGGACCTGTACTCAATGCAGCTACACCAGGCACTATTCTACTTAATGCATCAATAATATTGGTAGAAGTAGTGGCCAATAGATCTCCTTTTTTAACTATAGATACTGGCTGTGCAGATTGCTTCACCCTCATTGCAGATGCAACACCAGTAACCGTTACCGCTTCATTTTCAACTACAGCAATGGCCAATTTGAATACTCGATTTGTATTGGCTCCAATTTCAATTGTTTCTAAAAAAGATTTATATCCCATAAAAGAAACTTCCACTAAATACTTACCTGCAGGAACTTGCGGGGTTGTATAACTTCCGTCAACAGCAGTAACCACGCCTAATTTTGCTTCGTGCAAAAAGACAGAAGCACCCAATAATGGTTTTCCGGTTACCGCATCCAACACATTGCCTTTTAAAACTCCTTTATCAAGAGGAGCTACATCACTTTTATCAATTGCAGTAAAAGTCTTTGCATCTATTTGAATAGAAAACAATAAAATGGTTGCGAAAACAACAAAAAATCTTGAAATCATGATCTATATATTTGCTACGAAGTTGCAAATATAGGAAGCATGGAAATATTTACAGCATTGTTGCAAATATTTTTGCGGTTTATCTACCGGCTTTAATCATGGCCCTCACTTGTTGAACACTCATATTTTGAAGTCGTGCATAATAAACTCCCGAAGGCAAAGTACCTGCATTGAAAGCAACAGTATAAGTACCTGCTGTATATACTTGATCGGTTAAATTGGCGATCACCCTTCCCATCGTATCTAAAATTTGGACCAATGTATGCCCTCCGTTCGTTTTGAATGTAATAATCGTACTGCTGGTGAATGGATTCGGGTAATTGCTGATCAATGATTCACCCGATAAATTCACCGCTTTTTTACATCCTGCAGCATTCACCAACGGCATTGTTTGAAAATTCTTCAACATTACCTGTTGTAGATCTTTATTTTCTACACATAGCCAATTAGATAAAATGGTTGCATAAACACTTCTAAAATCGTATTGAAAAGGAAGGTTATCATTCACTGTAACATTCGCTCCAAACATAGGCGTATCGCCTGTTACACCACCTAATACATTTTTACCAAATACAAAAGAAGGAGCAGCAGAACCATGATCGGTTCCAGTACTTGCATTGCTTTTGATTCTTCTTCCAAACTCAGAAAAAGTCATTCCAATAACTCGCTCTTCGATATCTAAGAATTTAAGATCATCCTGAAAAGCTTTAATAGCATTGCTTACATTGCCTAATAAATTTGCATGAGATCCAGTAGTTGTATCGGTTGAATTTACCTGAGCAGAATGGGTATCGAATCCTCCATAATTAACCATGTATACCCTGGTTTGCAAGCCTCCCTTGATTAATCTCGCTACAATTTTCAACTGGTCTGCTAAACTATTTCCGGTTGGATAAGTTACTTGTGTGGGCACTTTTGCTGCAGCATCTTTAATGACCGTAGCATATTGTTGCGTTTGTTGGGAAATTTGACGAATAAAGGTCAGCTCCTTCCCGGCTGGAGAATTGGGTGCAGGATCCTGTATTCCATTCACCAAATTATAAAAACTAGAAGGATTGGTAATACTCATACCCATGTTTACCGAAGGCCCTTGTAAAGTAAGCGATGTGGCCGATCCTATTTGTATTGCCAATGGATCTTTCATGGATGAATTGGGATAGCCATAGGGGAAATTAGGATACTCATAATTTAAGTACCTGCCTGCCCAACCTGTATTCACCACATTATTACTATCACTTGCACTCATCCAAATATCGGTTGCCCTAAAATGAGAAAAGCTAGGTTGAGGGTATCCTACAGAATGGATCACATTTAATTTGCCCTCATTAAACATGGTTTGCAAGCCAGTCATAGCTGGATGTAATCCAGTTTTAGTAATGCCATTTAATTTCAGCACTTTGTTTTCCGGAATATAAATGTTGGGACGAGCTGCAACATAATTACTGAAATTCTCCAATGGAATGACCATGTTTAGTCCATCATTACCACCATTTAATTGAACGATCACCACTATATGATCGGTATTGGTAACAGGTAAAAACATAGACTGGGCAAAAGGAGAATCAGCTCCAAATGCTTTAAACGAAAAGCCTCCCACCAAGGATGGCAGTGCAATGCCTGCTGGTAAAGTATTTCGTAAAAAGTCTCTCCTTTTCATATTCAATCAATTATGATAGCTGATACTCAGCCAGATTCATTAAGTATTTAATTAAATCACGCACTTTATTTCTTACGCTAGTTGCATTCGTGGTGTTGGATGGAGTAGAAATAAATAAATCCCATGCCTCCGTCCAATAAATATCAGTTGATTGTCCGGCCAATAAAATATCTCTTTTCAATTGAGCTTTAGACGCTGCTGAAATATCAATCCGATACATAGCCGCAACCAGATCATTGATCAACACATTTGGATCTCTTGGATTAGACAATGTTTTTATATATTCGGCCCCATCAATCTGTATTTTTTTGCTATTAAAAGTATAGCCACTTACTACTAGAGTGTCTGTGTATTGATTTCTCTTCGGCAGGGTATCTGCGTTTACCCAAATTTGGTAAAACTGTGGTTCTTGATAATACGCTTTCCAACCACTAACATCAGGAGGGTCTCCAATATTTTGTTGCATATTATTGACCCAACTTACCAAGTAATTATAAAATCCATAATTAGTAGCATAATCTGTAACAGGTTGAAATGCCACATTAAACTCTCTGCACAATCCTACAACAAGATCCACCGGGCTCTTGATTTGACATCCCTTGGCTAATGAATCAAAGAAATGTTCACTCTTAAGCAATGCAGATAAAACAGGTTTGATTTCATAATTACTTGTTCTAAACAAATTGGCCAAAGGGGTAATTACATTGTTTTCTACACTAGCATCAATATCATAATAAACAAACCAACGATAAATTCTTCTACATACATATTTAGCTACTTCTTGTGCAGAAAATATCATGTTGAGCATTGCATCAATTTCCAATTCACCTCCAGTTGCCCCTGTTCTCCCTTGAATAACCGTGTTATTGTAAAAAGAAGAAAAAGTTTTATTGGTAATATCATGCCTGCTCTCCGTATAATAAGAAGTATTGTTGGTGGAATTTACTCTCCATCCGGTAAGCACTTTTGCAGCAGCTTTCACATCGTCTTCGGTATACTTTGATCCCGGACCTTTTCCGCAACAAAATAATTCTTGAATCTCTCTTCCATAATTCTCATCAGGTGCTGTTGCAGTGTTAACTTGACCATTTAAATAAACCAACATTGCAGGGTCGAGTGTAACTGCTTTTGTAAGGGTTTTGAAATTTCCTAACGCAGAAGTTCTCAATAAATCATGGTGCTTGTATACATAGCCAGAATTACCTATATCATTGGTTTCTGTGGCAAAATGGTTGTGCCAGAAAAGGGTCATTTTTTCTCTGATACTTCGGTCCTGATTAATCATTACCCCCATCCACCATTTTTTAAATGATGACCTTCTCAAAGAAGCAATTGTTCCGTCTGTATTAAAATCGTTTACCCAAGTAGTACCAATAGCAATATTATTATCAGGAACCAAGGCAGATCCTACGGTATAATCTTTTAATGGCGGTGAAGGTAAAGGGGCAGTGGGATTCAATAATTCATCCACTGTTTGATTCAGTGTTTTATTCTTAAAATAACTAAGGTCTGCTTTAGAAACACCAAATAAGGTTCTTTTTAATAAATGGGTTAATTCTAATTCAGTAAATGCACCGGTAAATGGAGTTAATCCTCCATTTGGAGGTGGAGGCGGCATTTCAAATGCGGTCCGCGCTTTTACATTTTTCTCCGTCTTTACTTTTAAAAAGGACCTTCTGTCCATAATAGATCAATTGTTAAGAATAGATACCAAAATACTAAAAATGTGGCTTTCAACAAATAAATTCATTTTTGTTCAATAAAAACCCCTGAAAGCCGCAAAAACATGCAGCAGAATGAATAAAAATATGTCTTATATTTAGGGTTAATATACTCCCGAAAATGACAGAACAAGCCATTTTAGTAGGCTGTTTACAAAATGACCCATCCGCTCAACGCGAACTGTACAATCGTTACAGTCCGAAAATGTTGAGTGTATGTTATCGTTTTGGTCAAAATAGGGAGGATGCAGAAGACATGTTACAGGAAGGATTCATTAAGATCTTTACTCAAATTCATACTTTTCAAAACAAGGGTGCATTTGAAGGATGGATAAGAAGAATCATCGTGCATACATGCATTAACTTTTTGAAGAAAAACAAAAAGTTTAATGAAAATATTGATTTGGAGCATGCGGGCTATTTAGAAGTGAAAGAAGAAACAATGCCTTCGATCATGCAAGCAAGACAGATCATTGAATGCATTCGGTTATTGCCATTGGGTTATAGAACAGTGTTGAACCTATATGCTTTGGAAGGCTATAGCCATAAAGAAATTGGCGAGATGTTGGATATTGAAGAAAGTACGAGTAGAAGCCAATTTACCAGAGCAAAATCAATGTTAGAAATGATATTGGTGAAAAAGAGAATTATCGATCAACCAAAGGAAGATTATCAATGGTTAGCTGCTTTAAAAAAGTAGTCTCATTGATTTGTTTATATGGAGTACAAGAATTACCAAGACGACGAATTTAAGCAACTGCTGCAAGATGAATTGAAGCATCATCGTATGTATCCGTCTGATCATGTTTGGAACAATATTCGAACAGAGATCCACGGAACACAAACATGGCCTGCACTCACTTTCATTGCACTATTTATTATTGTTGGCTTGACTGTTTCTACTTTACTCATGTCTCCTTCGGCTGAAAGAATACAATCAATTGCTGCCCTTGAAGCTGCACCTAAAAAAACAATCACTAGAACCAATCAGGTAGCTCCAAAAGAATCTACTGAATCTTATTTAGGGGTGATAGAGCCACAACATATAACTGATTACACGATGTCTGCAATTGCCAATAATCAATTGCAGGAACCTCTTTATTTAACCGATGAAAATGTTGTTTCAGTAAATCCAGAATTAACGGTTGGAATAGAAAAAAATAGACCAGCAATATCAGCTGACAATAAAGCCGAGCTTTTGCCTATCAATCTAAATTCATCCACTGCAAATACCATTACTCCTTTGAATTTAAATACTATTTCTGTAAAAGATGATGCGATTGAATCAAAAGAGCTGGTGATTCCAAATTTATTGAAATCAATTCCGGCCAATCAACAACCCATTCAATTAGAGGAAGAATATTTAAAAAATATAGTTACTTCAACCAAAACCATTCCTTGGAAAAAAGTATCCAGAGTTGGATTCCAATTTTATGTAACTCCATCCAAGAGTTATCGTACCCTTTCGGATGCAGCAGTGAAACAAGTAATATTACCAAGTACGGTATCTAATACCAATACACAAAACGTTCCTTTAGGCCTCAATTACTCTGCTACTGTTAATGATATTGTTCGCCATAGCCCTTCAATGGGTGTTGAAGTTGGTTTTGCAGCTTTGTATAATATCAGCAAAAACCTGAAATTTAAAACAGGGGTGCAATTGAATGTTCGTCAATATCATATTGAAACGTTTAAAACATTAACCAGCCCTAGTACGCTTTCATTGATTAATAATAATGGTATTCAAACCATCAATTTATTTTCCACTTATAATAACAATACTGGCTATCAATCGGAGCAATTAAACAATAAAACCTATCAGGTTTCTATACCTGTTGGAGTACAATGGGAATTGATCAAAGGAAAGACGATGGGATTAAATGCTGAAGCTTCTGTTCAACCGACATTGTCAGTTAATAACAGCACTTTCTTGCTTTCAACAGATTATAAAAATTATACCGACGGAAATAGTTTCATTCGTAAATGGAATGTTAACAGCAGTATTGGCATCAACTTCTCTTACAAGAGTGGTGCAAATATCTGGCAAATTGGTCCTCAAATCAGGTACCAGCATCTTCCCACATATACCAATCAATATCCTATCAAAGAAAACTTGATGGATTATGGAATCAGATTGGGCATTACTCGTCAGTGGAAATAGACCAAATTTTGGATAGTTTTGCAGCATGAATAAATTAGTCATCTCATTTATTTCAATAGTCCTTTTGATTGCAGCATGTCAACCAAAAAGCAATAAGCAATCAGCTAAGCAACAACCAATTGCGGACACGTCAAAGTATTATCCAATTGATAATTTCATCAAGGACCAAATGAAATTTGTAGATCTTAGAGATTTTGTGATTCATAGAACCATCACTAAAGATTCATCAGAGAGCAATGAAATAATTGACAAATCAACTTTTTTGGCAGAAGCAGCAAAAGTGCTTAGCATAACCAACGAATTCATCCGACATAAAGAATTGTATAAAGAATCTGTTTTTCAAGATTTAAGTACAGCGAGTTACACGATCAATTATACACCTACCGATCCAAGCCTATCTATACAAAGAATGGATGTGCTATTAAGCGAAGAAACCAATATCATTAAAAGGTGTTTTATCAGAACCACTTCAACAGAAAATGGCATAACTACTGTTCAACAAATAAGTTGGTTGGCCGATCATCAATTTCAGATAAGTCAATCGCAGACTATTAATGGAAAAACTGTAGAGGAAAAATCTGTAATTAGCTGGGATAAAGTTTTAGATAAATGACACAAGAACAGTTTCAACAATTAGCCCATACTATTCCAATCAACCCAGGTATTTATAAATACTATAATAAAGAGGGTGTTTTAATTTATATCGGCAAAGCCAAAAGTTTAAGAAAAAGAGTCAGCTCTTATTTCAATAAAACATTTGTTGGATACAAGACACATGAATTGGTTCAGCGGATTCACAAAATTGAATTCACCATAGTAGATTCCGAACAAGATGCTTTTTTATTGGAAAATGCACTGATCAAAGAATACCAGCCCAAATACAATATCAATTTAAAGGACGATAAAACCTATCCTTATATAGTAGTAAAAAAGGAGCCCTTTTCAAGAATCTTTTTGACAAGAAAAAAAATCAATGACGGCTCTGAATACATTGGCCCATTTACTTCTTCAGGAAGAGTAAGAGAATTGATTGATTTTGTAAAACAATATATTCCATTAAGAAATTGCAAACTGAACCTTACCGATCAAAACATTCAAAAAGGAAAATTTAAAGTTTGTTTAGAATATCATTTGGGTAATTGTAAAGGCCCATGCGAAGGCTTGCAATCTGCTGCAGATTACCAGGAAGGATTAGAAATGGTGAAACATATTTTAAAAGGAAATCTTGGGTCAGTAATTCAACATTTTAAATCGGAAATGCAAAAAGAAGCTGCTGCGCTTCATTTTGAAAAAGCCGCACTCATTCAACAAAAAATTGAGCATTTAGAAAATTACCAATCTAAATCGGTGATCGTAAGCAAACACTTGACCAATCTAGATGTATTCTCCATTGAGAAAGACGATGACAATGCTTTTGTAAATTATTTAATGGTTCAAAATGGCACCATTGTTCAAACACATACTGTGCCCGTTGAAACCAAATTAGAAGAATCAGTGGAAGAAGTGTTAGAATTTGTAATTGGCAATCTTAGAACAAAGTTCAATAGTATGGCCAATGAAATTGTTGTGCCTTTTCCAATCAACTATGCAGATGAATCAATTACGATCACTGTTCCTAAATTAGGAGACAAGAAAAAATTACTGGACCTCTCTATCAAAAATGTGCTTTATTTTAAAGTGGAGCTTCGTAAGAAAAAATTATTGCTATTAGAAGGCAAAACAGATCTAGAAAAGAAAAAGGTATTGTATGAATTACAAGCCTTTCTTCAATTAGCTGAAGTGCCCACCCATATTGAATGCTTTGATAATTCTAATTTCCAGGGAGCTTATCCTGTTTCTGCCATGATCTGTTTCAAAGATGGTATGCCTTCCAAGAATGATTATAGAAAATTCAATGTTAAAACGGTTGTAGGCATCAATGATTTCGCAACCATGAAAGAAGTGGTGTATAGACGATATAAGCGATTAAAAGAAGAAGATGCTCCTTTTCCTCAGTTAGTGATTATTGATGGCGGAAAAGGGCAATTAAGCGCTGCATTAGAAAGCATAAAAACACTTGGGCTAGAAGGACGAACCACATTGGTTGGATTGGCTAAAAATGAAGAAGAAATATTTTTTGCTGGCGATACCGCTTCTATCAAATTACCCTGGGATAGCGATTCTTTAAAACTGGTTAGAAGAATCAGGGATGAAGTGCATCGTTTTGGAATTGGCTTTCATCGAAACCAACGATCGAAAGGCACTTTCAAAAATGAATTAGAACAGATTGATGGTATTGGCCCTCAAACCATTGCTCAATTGCTCAAAACCTTTCGTTCAGTAAAAAATATCAAAGCGCAATCTGAAGCAACCATTGCAGCAGAAATCGGTGCTGCAAAAGCTTTACTACTAATTAATTATTTCAAGACACAATAGATTTGTTGAGCAACTGCTTTTGAGCAAGCTATGTCTATATAAGGCTAATAGATATTGCAAAAGCGAACCTTTGAGAAATGCAGCATCAAGTACCCCTCAAAATAAAAGTAATGCATTTCTCGTCAGAGAGCGTTGCAATATCTATTAGCATATAAAAATAGGGGCGAGTTCTTTCATTGTAGCCGAATGAGGAAAATAGTAGGCAAGGAACAGCAGTGAGATTTGGAAACAGACCAACTGCCTTTGTTCCAAAAGGTCTAAAAACAAAAAAAGGGCCAGGATAAAAATCCAGCCCCGTTTTTAAAATCCAATATCCTATGAAAAACCATGGCTAAGTTAAGGAAATGTTACGATTTAACATTAATTGGTTGAACAAAAAATTTTAAATAACCCCGGTTTACAATGAAAAAAGGGAGCAAATGCTCCCTTTTTTCTATAAAATTACCTACTACTTAGTATAACTCAATTAGTAAGCCCAAAGGTCTTGTTCGTAGTTGAATATCTTTTGTTTAATGTTCTCCCCTTCTAATAATCGGAACAATGGGTCTTTGATCATTGCATTCAAAGATTTGTCGTTCGGGTTATTCATTGAAGATTTAATGATATAACTAGAGAAAATACGGCTTTCGAATAATTCTTCCCAAGTCATTCTTGATGCAAAATTTCGAGGATTATATACTTCGAATTTGCTCAAAGTCTTGCGCATGTCTGGATAATACACCCAGAAAAGTGTTCTAGGCAATGATTTACCTGCTACTACTTGTTTGGCAATAGGCGCTATTCCGATAATTCTAGTAAATAATCTACTTGCTTCTTTATCGAAAATCACTTGCTCTTTAATTCTAAAAGTATAAACAGAATCGGGGCTAAATTTTGGTTTTTTGGTGATGATTCTTTCAGTAACACCTGTAACCGGATCTGGTACTTCCACTGTATCATAAGCTCCACCAGTCATAGCCATAACTTGGTTTACAGTAAGTGGAATGGTAAAACGATCATTGTCTGGAGAAAAAGCCACGACACTATCGTTCTTAATAGCACTTAATAGTATAGAGAAGAAGCGTTGATCTCCATTATCGTCTTTTCCAGGGTAAACAAAGGATTGATTGATTTTTTCTCTTCCATCAATTTCACGCCAAACAAAATGACTGAATAATGCATCGTCTTCTCTGAGATCTTCGTATTCCAATGGTTTACGATCTTTCACCTGGCTACGATCAACCGCATAATTGTTTCTTAAAGATATTTCAGGCTTTACATCAAATCCACCTTGAATAGTGGTATCATAACTAATATTCACTGTTCCGGATGATGCGCTTGATGAAGTTGGTGCAGGAGCAGTATTATTACCTGGTCTATATTTAGAAGATCCAGAAACAGGAGCTGTATTGGTGATGGTAGTATCAGCAGCTGCCTTTGCTCCAGCATTAGCATACTTTGAAGTACTGGCTCCTTTTTTAGCTGGAGTAGTGGCTTGTTTAGCAGCAGGTGTTTGCGCAGTTGCTGGCGCAGGTGTTGTTTGTTTAGGAGCAGTTGTTTTATACTTAGATTGAGCAGATGAAGACATCGCTGCAATCAAAGCAATACTTGCAAATACCGTTTTTAATACCATCTTTTTCATACACACATTTATTGTAGAGTAAATGAAATATTTTGATCCAAGACCCTAGTACCACCCGGGCCTACTACTTTAATTTCATCAATAACAACTGTTGAACCTGCTTGGCATTTTTTTAATAATGCAACAGCTTCAGCATTAAAATAAGCACCATTCACTTCAGCAATACCAAAACCGCTTTCTTCAAAACCTTTTCCATTACAGATTAATGTAAATGAAACAACCTGAAAACTAACCCCTTCAAAAACAAAATCTTTTAACTCAGCAGCTACTCCTTTTTGCACACGGAATATATTGGCTCCAATTGGTCCGCCTGCTTTTCCACCAACAGTTGCCAATGGATTAGGAACTCTTTTTATAGGGATCAACACTTTTTGGTTATTCTTACCATCAGAAGCAGAAACAGTTGCAGATCCTAATTGTGAGCAATTAACCACATATTGACCAGGACCGGCTTTACTAAAACTTACTCCATTTCCTTCAATACTTACATTTACTTTTTCATCTCCACCTCCACCGGTAATACTTAATGGATTGGCTAAGCCTTGATAGAATACCCTTGTTTTATCAGTAGATACTACTAAACCAGAAGGTACTCCAACGGTATATTTAATCTCTTTGGTAACTGATGCAGTTGTTCCATCAGGTTTTACAAAAGAAATATTTACTTTTTTCATACCACTGCTGGTAGGCTTGAATTTATATTCAAAAGAACCATCAGGAGTAGGCGTTGCACCAGCACCATCTACCGATACAGTTGGTTTAGATGCACTGTTGAATGCTCCTACACCTGCATTGATAATGATTTCTTCTCCAGGCATAACATAGCTTGCATTGGCATTGGCAATTGCCTGAAACTGGTCGTATACTAATTCTACTTCACCAATCTCTTTATGACAATACTCTACTACTTGTGCTTCACTGTTTTTGATATCGTTTTGAAACTTGCTTAAAATGGTAATACCCGCAACTGTTGGAGTCATATGAAAAAATGAATAAGCCCAATCTTTCACAGCTTTTTCATCTTTTGCATCTGGAATATCCAACGGAAGTGTCATCCCTACTTCTTTAGCGATATCTGGATCAATGGCCAATAATTGTTCTTTGAATGATTTCAATCTTGCATACAACTCTTTTCCTTTACCTTTTCCTTCTGGAGGATTAGATAAAAACATACGTGTTGCTGCATCTAGATCGTCTTCTTTGTATACATCTTTACCGTTCTCATCTTTCTTTAATCCTGACTCTTTCTTTAATTCCAGCTTCAATGTTTCTAAATAATTATATACTTCATCAGCCAAAGTTTTTGCTTTTTCAGCTTTAGGAAACCACAACTCCGCTTTATCTTTTGTGGTTGGATCTGCCATTTTTTTTGCAAAAGATTTAAAAATTCCTTGATTCTTTTGTTCAACTATTCCACTGGCAGTCGTTAAACTTTTATCAACCGTTTTAAAAGCATTTAAGATTTCAGAAGACACATTCAATGCCAATAGTGCAGTTAACACTAAATACATCATGTTGATCATCTTCTGCCGCGGTTCCTTGGGTAGTGACATACTATCTTACGTTTATCAAAAAAATTTACAAATTAGTTTGGTTGTTCATTATTGAAATGACTATTATCTTCCTTGCATAGCAGTTAACATGCTGCCATATACCTGGTTAAGTTTAGTCAAGTTAGTAGCCAATGCTGCAATTTGCTCTTTCGCTTTTATTGCATCATCTGCACTTGCTGTCATAGCCACAGAAGCTTGATTCAATTTTCCGTAAAACTGATTCAATGCTTTTAAGTGATTATTGCTTTCTTGCAATTCCAATTCGTAAATGGTATTTAAAGAAGATAAATTCTTTGTTAACCCTTGTACTTGTAAATGAAACTGTTTGCCCACTTCTCCAGCAGAATTAAAGCCCGCCATAGACTGAACAGCATTATTTACAGCTGCTGTTACAGAACCCATTGCTGCACTTGCTTCTTTTGACTTTGCAGAAAAATCACCAGTAGATTTAACCACATCACCAATTTCTCCCATCTTATCTACAGTTACTCCTAATTTTTGGAAACCTGCACTTAGCTTAGCTAAATTAGTAGGAGTAATATCTGCTTCTTGCATCATTTTGTCTAAATTATTCAAAGCCGGATTACCTGCAGATTTTGTTGGAAGATGAACTTCATGATCATCAATTGCAGGATATCTTAGATAAAGAAAACCGTACCCTAAAAAGATAACAGCTTCTGTTCCCAAACCAATTTTTAACATTAAATCAGCTATTTCTGTATGCAAAATTTTCTGTAATGCACCAAAGATTACCACCGCTGCAGCGATGGATACACCAACATCAAACCATTTTGTAACTTTAGGAGGAATTGCAGCAGCCATTTTTTATTTTTTTAAGATTAAGGAAATTTTAAAATTATCGGTTTAAATTATTTTTTCATTTTAGGGGCTAAATCTATTACACAACGAAATCCTATATAAGATTTAGCGGTGTCCTGATACTCATAAGATCTTGTGCTCACTTGAATCATATAAGCAATGTCTTTCCAACTACCACCACGCACTACTTTTCTTTTTTCACGAGGGCGATCAGAATCTTTGGCATCATAACGAATATCTGGGCTCATGTCGCTCATGAAATTATAAGCACCTTCATAAAAATAAGATCCAGTCCATTCAGCCACATTTCCAGACATATTAAATAAGCCATAATCATTTGGCCAATATGCGTCTGCTCTTACTGTATAAAAGCCTCCATCTTCGGCATAGTTTCCTCTACCTGGTTTGAAGTTCGCCAATAAACAACCTTTCTTATTTCTTGGATAATAACTTCCCCATGGATACATCGAATTGGTTCTACCTCCACGTGCCGCATATTCCCATTCTGCTTCACTCGGCAAACGATAATCTCCCTCGATGGCTAATTTTTTCTTCTCTAAATAAGTATTTTGAAGATGAGATCTCCAATGGCAGAAAGCCATTGCCTGTTTCCAGTTCACTCCTACAACCGGATAGTTACCAAATGCAGGGTGGTTAAAATATCTCTTGGTCATTGGTTCGTTATAAGAATAAGAGAAGTCTCTCATCCAAACCAAGGTGTCGGGATAAATCTTTTGATCTTTCTTCACTATAAAATTCTTTCGGGGAGCTCCTGCATTTTCTCTTTTGGCTGCTTCATTCAAGTCGAAATATTCTACACGATACAATAACTTTTCTGGATCTATTTCTGGCTTTCCATACAAACGATTGTCTGGAGCTAAATTTAATTCGTTTAATTTTTCAACTGTGTTCTTATCCCATTTAATGGTGGCCACTTTTTTCCAATCCACCGCCATGGTATCGTCGGCTTTATTAATACCTTGACCAAATAAGATTTTAAAAGCGAGAGAGTCGCGCGTCCAATTAATGAACTGACGATATTCGTTATTGGTAATTTCTGTAGCATCCATCCAAAATCCTGGCATTGAAACCTGACGATTTCTGGTGGTGTAATTATAGCTGATATCTTCATCACTAGGACCCATGTGGAAAGTACCTGGTTGCACATAAACCATGCTTCTAGGATTACTCATGCTTTGCTTGGCTGTTGGAGCAACGCCATGCAATTGACCATCATCAGCTAAGCCCTTGGTTTTCTTGCTCTTAAAGCAAGACACTAAACCTAGTGCTACCATTGCAGTGGCAATTATGGAAATTTGGATTTTCATTTTCTGAAACTGGTTTTGACAGTGGCAAATATAAGTTTTCCAACGACTGTTAAGTCTTAAAAATCGACTAAATTTTATTATTTAACAGTAGCAAGTAAATGTAACGTCAAATACGAATGAATTATTATTTTGTTGAATACCAAACCCAAAAAATACACTGTCAGAGGCAAATTACAAATAAAGTTGTTACATATTTGCTAAAAGCGATTCTACAGTTCTAAATGCCGGCCCACAAGTATAATTTTCACACAAATAAAACAAAACAGCCTCTTTTTCGAACTCTTTTCCGGTTAATAACGGAAAAATGGCCAAATTAGTTTCCGAGGCCTGAACTATTTTATTGGGTATATATGCTCTATTGATAGGATTCAGATAATGCAGTGCTTGTTGCCCGGTCACTACTATTTCCTTATTCCCTTTTACCATTGTTTGCAGTAAAGTTGCCCAACAAGCAAAAGAAGTGGGATATTTTAAAATGGCGTTAGATAATGATGTAGTTAAAAGGGTTGCTCTTTTTTGCCAACCTGCATTGTCAAACACCACGGATAAATAATACAAATTAATTGCCATTACAGCATTTCCGCTAGGAGTAGCGCCATCGTACACTTCTTTTTTGCGAACAATAATATCTTTTTGAAAATCGGGAGTATAATAAAAGAATCCAGATGATTCCTCCGAAAAATGGTCAATCACCCATTCGGTTAAACTTTTCGCTTTCAGCAGATAATGTGAATTGCCAGTAACCTCTTGTAAATGAATATAGGCTTGAATCAAATAAGCATAATCATCTAGAAATGCCGGAATTTTTGCTACCCCATTTTTATAGGTATGATTCCAGCCCAATGGACTATCAATGTTGAATTTTTCCTCCAGAAATTGGATAGTTTGTTCAGCAGTTTTCAAATATTCGGAATTTCCTAGTGCTGCAGCTGCTTTGCAATAGGCTGTGATCATTAAAGCATTCCAACCCAACAATATTTTATCATCTAATAAAGGCCTGATTCTAGACGCTCTTTTTGCCAATAATTTATCCTTACAAATAGCAATCAAAGCAAGTTCATTGTCTGAGGGGTAACGGTTGATCCAAAGGATATTTGTTGGCGGGTTTTCATGCCTGCCTTCATGCCAGTTCCCATTTTTTTCTATTTGATAGAATGAACCAAAAAAATCGGCATCTTCTCCCAGAACTGACTTTATTTCGTCATAAGTCCAGGTATAGAATTTTCCTTCAACTCCTTCACTATCGGCATCCAGCGCACTGTAAAATCCATGCGAACTATCGGTTAATTCTCGATGTATAAACTGAAGGGTTTGTTCTATTACTAATTGGTATTGTTTGTTTTGAGTGAGTTGAAAGGCTTCTGATAAAACCATTATCAAGAGTGCATTATCGTACAACATTTTTTCGAAATGAGGCACCAGCCATCGAGCATCGGTACTGTATCTGGCAAACCCTCCACCTATTTGATCATAAATACCTCCCTGAATCATTTTATCGATGCTCAATAATGCCTGATCTAAAGAAGCCTTGTCCTTGGTAAAATGATAATGCCTCAACAAATAAACGATAGAATTGCTTTGAGGAAATTTAGGCGCATTCCCAAAACCTCCATCAACTGTATCTGCTTGCTCCAATAATTTTTCCGCAATGGTGTTCAACGATTCTTCAGAAAAAAATAATGCTTGCTCTGTTTCATCTGGTTGAACCATTCCAAATGAATTGCTTTTTACTAAATGATTCTTCAGTGTTTCTGCTTGTGTAACTATGGCTGATTTTTTTTCCTGGTATCCTTTGCTTACACCTCCTAATACATCCAACCAGCTAGGTCGATTATGCATGGCCGTTGGAGGAAAATAAGTGCCCCCATAAAATGGAAGCTGATCGGGAGTTAAAAATACATTTAAGGGCCAGCCACCACTTCCACTCATCGCCTGAACCGCATCCATATAGATATGATCCAGATCGGGTCTTTCTTCGCGATCAATTTTGATATTGATAAAATGCTCATTCATAAATGAAGCTGTTGCTTCATTTTCAAAACTCTCTCTCTCCATTACATGACACCAATGGCAGGCAGCATACCCGATACTTACTAATATGGGCTTGTCTTCTGCTTTTGCTCTTTGCAAAGCCTCTTCTCCCCAGGGATACCAGTCAACTGGATTATGCGCATGTTGCAATAAATAAGGACTGGTTTCATGAATCAGTTTATTTTCAAATGATTTTGTCATGATGATAAATATAAAAACAAAACCCCTCACGGGAGGGGTTTGTTCAATTATTTAATGGAAGGTTTATTTCTTTGTAGTTTTTGAAGCACTTAAAAACTGGTCTAATGCCGATACCATGCTTGGCTTTTGTGGAGAAGGTACTTTTATTTCCAATTTAAAACCTGCATCTTCCACCGCCTTTGAAGTATTGTTACCAAAAGCACCTAGAACGGTTCCGTTCTGCTTAAACTGAGGCATATTGTCTAATAAACTTCTAACACCACTTGGGGTGAAAAAACAAATAACATGATAATCTTGTTTTTCCATTACCATTCTGATGTCGTTGCTGATGGTGCGGTACATATATCCTAACTGAAACTCACATTTATTGTTTTTTAACCAACTTACAATTTCATTGTCCTGCTGATTTTCACTACATACATACAAGAATTTCTCCGCTTCTTTATGCTTATTAATTACATCAAAGAGGCTTTTATTGGTTCCATCTGCGCCATAAAAAACCTTTCTCTTTCTGTATAAGATAAATTTTTGGAGATAGAGTGCAACCGCTTCGGTGATACAGAAATACTTTGTATCCTGTCCTATACTGATTTTTAATTCCTCACTCATCCTGAAAAAATGATCGATCGCATTTCTACTCGTGAAAATGATCCCAGAATAATAACCGATATCGATTTTTTGCTTCCTGAATTCGCGGGCTGGAATGCCTTCTAAAACAATAAAAGGATGAAAAACCAATTCTACATTGTGTTTTCTTTCTAAATCAAAATAAGGTGATTTATCACTTTCCGGCCTGGGTTGAGAAATCAGGATTTTCTTTGTTGATTTGATCGTTTCTGATTGTTTAGCCCCTTTTTTAATCATACAGCAATTCTAATAATTTGCAAATGTAACCCATCAACCGATATAATTCACCAATAGCTTATAAATCAATAGCATTGGTAAAATTTCAACGGCACAAAGGTAGATAAAAAAATGGAATGGATTGATTTTCAAGTCGTTCCGTAAAGAGCCGAAAGACACTAAATAACGGTATAAAAACAATATAATAACCAGGCCAATGGAGATGGTAATGACAATATTGAGGATTTGAGGATTTCCGAAAGCCAGAAAAATGATGAAAGGGATCAATAAAATTCCCATAATTCGGTTGACCATTGATACTAAAAACACATAACTCTGGGCAGCTTCCTTATTATTAAAGACCCAACCTGCAAAACTGATAAATAAAAATTTTCCTACATATATCAACACAATGAATGCAGTGATATAGCCATATAACTTCCAAAAAGGGAGGGATGACCAATCATTATAGTTGGTTAAAAGGGTAAGAAATAATCCTGCAGATAGAAAAAAAAGCAAATTAATGAGCAAGGAAGCCCAACTATCTTGCAATAATTGTTCCCTGGTTTGCTTCTGCCTTAAAGAGGTTTGAAAAAACAACATAAACAAATTCCGAAAAAATTTAGGGAATACCAGCTTGATAAAAGCCAATAAAGACACGACCCCTAAAATGAGATAAAACAAGAAATCTTTGGATACATTGATTTTATAATCGATGTACATCGAAATAGGTGTTTTATCCATTGGTAAATAAGGATGCCCCATATATTGCTGATAAGTAGTAGTATCAATAAGAGGCAAGGAAGGAACAATAATTGATTTTTGGATCGAATCTCTTTTTAAGGAATCTAGTTTAATTGAATTAATTGAAGACCTTAGTATACTATCTGAAACAGTCGCTACAGCTTGGCTTTTTCGAATTGAATCAATACCAGTAGCCGTATCTTTTTGAGCATAAATAATGGTATTACCTACCAATAATAAGATCCATAAAAAAATGCTCCGAAATAATTTCATGCACACAAAAATATTGAATGACATTGATTAAACGCGAATGCTGGCTCAACATTGCTAATTTTATTCTTTATTTGAAGCTATGGCTGGCATCTATATTCATATTCCGTTTTGTAAAAAGGCTTGCAATTATTGCAATTTTCATTTTTCAGTGAATAATGCGCTTATGCCTGAAATGGTTGATGCCATTGCCATTGAAGCAAAATTGCATCAGCACTATTTAAAGGAACCGATTGAAACTATTTATTTTGGAGGCGGAACTCCTTCTCTGTTAAACAATAGTCAGTTAAGTAACCTGTTTCGTGTTTTAACCGAATTATTTGAATTTGACCCATCCATAGAAATCACATTGGAAGCCAATCCGGATGATATCAACGAAGAAAAATTGGGGTTTTGGAAGTCAGTTGGAATCAATCGATTGAGTATTGGTGTGCAATCTTTTTTTGAAGAAGATTTACAGTGGATGAATCGGGCACATAATGCAGCACAAGCCATTGAGAGTATTCAACTGGCTCAAAAAGCCGGATTTGATAATATTTCTATTGACTTGATTTATGGAGGACCTACATTAACCAATGAACATTGGATACAAAACCTAGAAACTTGTTTTAGATTAAATATTCCACATCTTTCGGCTTACGCACTTACTGTAGAACCCAAAACTGCATTGGCTCAAAAAATAAAAACCAAGCTATTGCCAGACATTGATACTGAGCAGCAAGCTAGTCATTTCAATATTTTGGTAAGTTTAACGGGCAGTGCAGGATTGGAGCAATACGAAATCTCCAATTTTGCCATTGCTGGTAAAAAAAGCAGGCATAATTCCAATTATTGGTCAGGCAAACATTATCTGGGCCTAGGGCCAGCGGCCCATTCATTCAATGGAAATAGCAGACAATGGAATATTTCCAACAATAGTTTGTATTTAACTGCCATTCAAAAAAACACCCTCCCATTTGAAATAGAATTCTTAACTCCTGATCAACAGCTGAATGAATATATCATGACTGCTTTGAGAACATCTGAAGGAATTCATCTAGATACAATTCAATTAATTGGCGGAGATACTGCTACAAAAAAGCTACTTGATGAATCGCAACAATTTATCATGATTGGCAAAATGAAAAGAAAAGAGCAACATTTACTGCTAACAAATGAAGGCAAATTTTTTGCTGATGGAATTGCAGCTGAATTATTTCAACTTTAATGAACCTGATCGATTGTGTTATCGAGTGTTTGACAAATAGACATGATCACAGGATAAAATTCATGTTTTTGCGGATATTTAGCAGCTAATTTATTCTTTAGATTTTCCAACATGAGTAATAAATGTTCTTTACTTACACTTTCTGTTTGAATATGATTGGGCTTATGAATTTCGAAATCATCTCTCAATAAATCTAATAGCGACACTTCTAAAACACGTGATAACTCTTTGAGATGATGAACAGTTAATTGGGTATTGCCATTTTCTATTTTACTATAAGCATTTTGAGACATATTCATTTTCTTAGCAATAAAATCCTGGGTAAAATTTTTTGCTTCTCTATGCTTTTTGATGATACTTCCTGGCACGTTTGATAATTTAAAATGAATGTGTACTAAATATATAAATTATTTTATTACGCTAAAAAAGATTCTATAGAAATAAATCCTTCTTCAGCTGGCAAGTGTTCCCAAAGAATATTATAAATAATGGAAGCAATCGGCATCGATGCACTTACCAGTTGATTGGTTTTGAAAATACACTTACTGGCATTGTATCCTTCAGCTACCATGTTTAGTTCTAGTGTTGCCGATTTTACTGAATATCCTTTACCAATCATATTGCCGAAAGTTCTATTCCGGCTATACAAAGAATAACAGGTTACCAATAAATCTCCTAAATAAACAGAAGCTGCATAATTAGGGCTATTGTGTAAATGAAGGCTTTCTGATTCTGTTATTTTTTTTAAGAACCCAACCATTTCGTTGGCACTTGCTGCAATATAAACACTCTGAAAATTATCTCCATACTCAAGTCCATGAGCAATACCAGCACCCAAAGCATAAATGTTTTTTAATACAGCAGCATATTGAACTCCTATTATATCTGAGTTAATAATAGTATTGATATATTCTGTTTTAAAATGACTGGCAATTGCTTCTGTAGTGTCTTGATTTTTTCCGGAGAAAGTTAAATAAGATAATTTTTCTGCAGCTACTTCTTCTGCATGACAGGGTCCTAAAAGCGTAAAATATTGATCAACAGGAAAACCAATTGATTTGGCTAAATATTCATTCAGCAATTGATTGGATTGAGGAAGAATTCCTTTTACCGCAGAAACAATTCTTTTATTTACCAGTAATTCTACTGGTATGCTTGCCAAAGTTTCTTCTACAAAAGCAGATGGAACAGCAATGACCAACACATCAGAAGCCGCAACTACTTCAAGTAGATTATCATTCAAAGCAAGTTGTGCCGGATTAAAATAAGCCCCACTTAAATAGTGTGGATTATGCTTTCGCTTCTTAATGTATTGTATACTTTCATTATTGCGAATCCACCAATTAATGGAATTGCCATTATCCGTTAAAATTTTAGCAATTGCTGTAGCCCAACTTCCTCCCCCTATAATTCCAAACTGCATATGCACTGTTTATACAGCAAACATACTAAAAATGGAACTAGGTATTAGTTCTTCTTCTTGTCTTCAAATAGTTTATCCTTAGCTACCACTGTTACCAAATTGCCTTCTTTTAAGGTTTTACTTACTATTGAATAAGGGCCAGTAATCACCATATCGCCTTCTTTCAACCCACCAAGGATCTCAATATTATTCAAATCCTGAATAGCCGTTCTTACCTTCACTTTTTTAACGGTATTGTCTTTTTGTAAAACAAATACTACTTCCTGAATATCATCATCCGCATTTACAGATTTTACCTGATCGGTTTGAACGGTAGTTTCTTTTTTATCGCTCGATTTTGAACTGCTGCTATCTTTTGAATCTCTTGTTGTAACTGCATTTAAAGGCACAGATAAAACATTGAATCTGCTTTTAGTTTGTATATCGGCGCTAGCTGTCATTCCTGGGCGGAAAGGAAAACTTTTCCCTTTTCCTATTAAGTCTGCATAGCTTTCTGGCAACAAACGAATATGTACTTTATAATTGGTTACTTCAGCACTTGATGCTGCTCCAGTTAAGTTTGAACCCGTATTTGGATTGGCAATTTTATATACCAGCCCTTTGAATTTTCTAGAGGTATAAGCGTCTACTTCTACAATGGCAGTATCTCCTAATTTTACTTTAGGAATATCATTTTCTCCAACATCTACACGAACTTCTATGCTTCTCATGTCGGCAACACGCATCATTTCAGTACCAACATTAAAACTATTACCTGCAACTCTCTCTCCTTTTTTGATTGCTAAAAGACTAATTACCCCATCCATTGGAGAAGTAATTACAGTTCTGCTAATGTCTTTATTAGCTCTGTTTAATTGAGCTTGAACACTTTGCACTCCAGCTTCCGCACTTTTTATTCCTTGCATAGCTGCTGTGTAATTGGCTTTCGCGCTTCTATATGCTTGTTCGGCTTGTTCAAATTCTAGACGGCTGATTACTTTCTCATCCAATAATTTTTTCTGGCGATTGTATTGAGTTTCTGTTTGATCAAGATTGGCTTTCAATGCACCCAATTGTGCAGTCGAGTTATTCACTTGGGCTTTTTGTTGATTCACGCCTGCAACAACCTGATCTCTTTGTGAATTTAAAATGTCTGCATAAATTCTGGCCAACACCTGCCCTTTTCTAACACTATCTCCTTCGTTAACGGTTAATTCAACAATCTCTCCACTTACATCGGGGCTGATTTTAACCTCCACTTCTGGATACACTTTACCACTGGCATTAACCGTTTCGGTAATGGTTCTTAACTGTGCTTTTTCAGCAGAAACAGTGATGCCTTCTTCTTTACCAATGATTCCAGCTTTCTTTAACCCAACTAATAATCCGATTACAACAACCAGACCAACAATAATCCAAATCAATTTCTTACTCATAACAATTATTTACAGTTTTATTCCTTCTAATGGGGTTATAATTTAATTCCCTGACCTTTATAAAATTCAAGTAGTTTAATACGAAATATATAATCAAATTGAGTATTGAGCCTATCTAATTTGGCTCTCACTAAATTGTTTTGATTGGTGATTAAATCGAGCGTATTCGACAAACCTGCTTCATATCTTTTTGCTGCAAAATCATAGGCTTTTTGAGATGCCTCTACTGTTTTTTGAGTAGCATTAAATCGCAACATAGAAGCCAATGCAGTAGTATGTGCTTGATAAATATTTTGTTGCAAGGTCAAATCGGTTTGCTGCTTGGTTATTTCAGTTGTTCGCTGATTTAATTTAGCCCTTTCATATCCAATTTTTGCAGAACCGTTATTGAAAATGGGCACTGATAAATTCACGCCAAAACTTTGACGAAAGTTTTGATCTAATTGTGTTCCCCATCCATTCCAAAATTGACCGAAAGATCGTTTACTAGTTACCAATTGTACATCTGGTTGGTACACTAAATAATTTTGATTGGCTACAGTTACAAAATTAGTTGTAGGCTTACTACCAATAAAATTGGCCCCTGTTACCATATTTGCTGTATTGGCAAAATTGGTTCCCAAAGTTCCAAAAGCTGAAAGCGTTGGATAAAAAGCTGCTCTAGATCGTTTAACTGATTCTTCAGCAGACTTTAAACGAAGGGCATTCGCTTTTTGTGCAGGCTGATTGCTTAATGCCATTTGATACAAAGCAGCTGGCTCTAATTCGGTGAGTGGCTCTAAAGGAATTTTATCAACTGCTGGAATATCTACTTCAAAAGGCGCTGCCATATCTAAATTAATGGCCGCTTTTAATTGAATAACTGCCTGAGTAAAACTAGCTTGGGCATTTACTAATGATGACGTATCTCTTGCCAATTGAGCTTCAATTTCTGCAGCATTTAATTCTGGCAATGCACCTGCTTCTACTCTTTTTCTGGTAAATCCTAATTGAGATTTGGTTTGAGATATTTGAACCTGTGCTATTTCAATTTGTTGTTGTGCAGCAACCACTTGCAAGAAAAATGTAGCAATATTGAGGGATACATCATTGATCACTCTCTCTAAATCTGTCAATACCGCCTGTGAGTTAAAAGCTGCAATTTTTTTGTCTGATTGCAATGCTCCCCAGTTATAGATAGGCACATTTACATTTAGGTTTAATCCTTGAAACAACAACTGTGTAGTGGTAAACTGATTGGTAGTTGGGTCAATAGAACGACCAAATTGAGTACCTAAATTGGTATTGAAACCAATATTCGGCAATTGAACTAATTTAGTCCGCTCTATATCCAAAGCTGCTAAGCGGGTTTGAACATCGGCTTGCTTTACTGAAATATTATTTTTAGTGGCATATTCAATACAACGTTGTAAATCCCATTTATTGGATACCCCCTGTGCTGTCAATTGGGTAGACAACATTAAAACGCCTATACCCAAAATAATAAATTGCTTCATAAAACAAAAATACTCCCATTCTTGATGGGGTAAATAAAAATTAGACAGACGGAAAGGAAAGCACTTGTTTTGCCTTTAAACTGTTATGAAAGGCGGCTATTTAACCAATTTAGTACTTTTTAACCGTTGTGAAACAAAATAAATCAGCATAAAAGCTCCTAAAACGATCAACCCAATAATAGCTGTTTTAGGGGTTTGAATGGCTATACTAACGCCAACAAAACAATAAGTAAGCATGAAAATCAGGGGAAGTAATGGAAATAGTTTCATCTTATAAATACCCGTTCCATCTAAATGTTTTGTTTGCCTTCTGAGCTTAAATATAGTTGCACTGGAGGCAACCATACCAAAACAGTCTAAAAATATGGTAAAATTGAGAATGGCATCAAAGGTTTGAGCAAAGAACAGAATAATTAAACAAGTAAGAGCAAATACAGTAAGTGATACTACTAACACCCCGTTTTTCTCATTTTGTTTAGAAAATATTTTGGGTATAGTGCCTTCATCGCTCATTGCATACATTACCCTTGGGTTGCTCATCAACAAGGCATTTACATAAGCCAGAACACCAAAGAATAAGAAAAAGGAAAAAATGGCGGCTCCTTTGGCACCAAACACTTTATCAATTACCACATAAGCAATCTCTCTTTCTCCCTTCATTTGCTCAAATCCGATAATTTGAAAATAGCTGAAATTGACCAGCAGATACAGCACTATAATGATACCAATACCCATAAAAATTCCTCTGGGAATGTTTTTGGCAGGGCTTTCTACCTCACTTCCGAAATTAATGGTTTGCTGATACCCACCATAGGTAAATGAGACTGCGATCAAACTATAACCAAGGCTTTGCAACCAGCTCATAGAGGGCGTTTCAACTATGGTGGATGCTGATACAGTGGATTGTTCGAATGGAAAAAATAAAGCAGCAATTAATACCAGAATCATACCGATTTTGATGATCATGAGTATATTCTGTGCACGAGAACTCATACGTAGCCCTTTCAGATTAATTAAATAAAAAACAATGATGGCAGCTGCGCTTAATAGGGCTTTATGAACATCTGTCCAAGGAGTTCCAGGAAATAATTTAGCAATATAACCACTACCAATAATTGCTACTACACTTAAACTGGCAGCATTACTGATGAGAATAATACAATTGATAGCAAATGCAATACTGGGATGATAGGCATATGAAAAAACCTTATAGTACCCCCCAGTTACTGGAAATCGACTTCCAATTTCTGCATAAGTAAGTGCACCACAAAGGGCAACAAATCCGCCGATGATCCAAGCTGAAAAATAAACAGAAGGCTCAATTGCGTTTTGAGCACTTGTTGCAGCAGATCTAAAAATACCCATACCAATGACTAGCCCTACTACAATCATAGTAAAACTAAATCGATTCAATTTTTGGTTGCCTTTCATGCACTGAAAATAGGAAATATGAGTTATACAGAGCCATGTTTATAAAATTAATACTGCTATTATTGATCAGCCCTTACATTTGTACCGTACTTGGTTTACCTGACTCAGTCGGGTGATTAAAAGGGAAGTTCGGTTTAATTCCGGCGCTATCCCCGTAGCTGTAAACCCACCGCCGCATTTAAATAAGCGGCTATTTTTTGAACAACTACAACCACTGTTCTACTCAATATAGAATGGGAAGGAAGTTCAATAAAGTGGGAAGCCAGAAGACCTGCCAGATACAAACAATTATTCACGGCTTTCGGGTGAAAGGCATGGAATTTAAAATGCTGCTGCAGCAGTAGTTTATGTTTCTTCTCTTGTGATTTCCTGGAAGCTCATTGTTCAAATTAAAATAAAACAACAATGAGCAAAACATTAACGCTCTTATTCACAATGCTTGCAAGCAATGCGCTGCTGGCACAAAAAGACAGTGCTAGTACACGTGTACTGGACGAAGTAGTGGTTACTGCCAATAAGCAGGAACAAAAACAAAGTACCACTGGAAAAGTAATTACAGTGATTGGCAAAGAACTGCTGGAAAAAAGCAGTGGTCGAACATTGGGCCAGGTATTGAATGAAACCATTGGCCTTACCATCAATGGTGCGTTAAACAATGCAGGTACCAATCAAACTGTTTTTATGCGAGGCGCCAATAGTGGAAGAACCTTGATTCTATTGGATGGTATACCAGTGAACGATCCATCTCAAATTAATAATGAATTTGATTTAAATCTTTTTTCGATCAATGATATTGAAAAAATTGAAGTGTGCAGGGGCGCGCAAAGTACTTTATATGGAAGCGATGCAGTTGCAGGGGTAATCAATATCATTACTATTAAAAACAATGTAACTAAACCCTTGAACGTAAAAGCCACATTGAGTGCCGGCAACTTAAATACAGTCAGAACCAATTTGCAATTTTTCGGGAAAATAAATAAACTCAGTTATACAGTTAGGCATGCACGTTTAAAAACGGATGGATTCAGCGCAGCATATGACAGTAGTGGAAATAAAAATTTTGATAGAGATGGCTATGATGGAAGTAGCAGCAGTGCAAGTATTCAATATGCAGTCAATGATCGATTAACGATTAAAGGATTTGGTATGTATAATGCTTATCAATCAAATATTGATGCAGGTGTGTTTAGTGATGATAAATATTTTCAGCTTAAAAACAATATGCTTAATACCGGTGGTGGATTTCATTATAAATCTCCAAAAATTAATATTACTGGAAATTATCAGTTTAGCCAAACCAATAGAGCATTTGAAAGAGATAGTTTGGATAAAGCAGTATTTAGTTTTTATCAGCGCAATAATTATTTTGCAAAAACCCAGTTCGCAGAATTATATGCAAATCTGCCTATTACCAAACAATTGTCTTTATTGCAAGGCTTTGAATTCAGAGACGCTAGCATGAATAACCAATTTTTTTCGGTGAGTAGTTTTGGGCCTTTTACCAGCGGTTTTAAAGATACCAATGTAACCCAGTCTTCTATCTACAGTTCTTTGTTGTACAATAATCAAAAAGGATTTGCGGTAGACTTAGGATTTAGGCTGAACAAACATTCAATGTATGGCAATAACCAAACTTTTACGTTTAATCCTTCTTATCAGGCGGATGAGCACATAAGAATTTTTGGAAGCATTGCCACTGCATTTAAAGTTCCTTCCCTATATCAATTATTCGATCCTTTCAGTGGAAGAAAAGATTTACAACCAGAAAAAAGTACCAATATAGAAGCAGGAATTGCAAATGCAAATAAAAATTTTAGCAGTAGGTTGGTTCTATTTTATAGAACTACCAAAAATGGTATTGATTATGATTATGTGAGAAATAAATATTACAATTTCATAAAGCAAACTGCTTTTGGAGTTGAATATGAAACCAGCGCTAGCATTACTAAACAGCTAAGCGTAAGGGCTAATTTTACTTTTTTGAGTATGGCAGATTCTACTCAAAGCAGGGTTAGTTTTAAAGACACTGGTTATGTGTATGGTTTACGAAGACCAGGCATTAACGCCAATATTTCTTTAAATTATGATACACAAAAATTATCATTCAGTCTTAGTGGGAAGTATGTGAGCAGCAGAAATGATATTGGTGGTTTTAAAAGAGCAGATGTGGCATTGGCAGAATATTTTTTACTGAATGCTTATGGTGAATATAGATTTAATTCCAAAGTGAAAATATTTATTGATACCCAAAACCTAACCAACAAAACATTTGTCGATTTGAGAGGCTTTAACAGTATTCCTTTTTTGATTAATTCAGGAATCAGCATTAATTTATAATAATGGATAATTTACAAATACAGCTGCAACAAAAAATTGATCAAAAAACAAAACCTGTTGGAGCACTGGGTCAATTAGAATCCATTGCCTTACAAATTGGGCTGATTCAATCATCTGAAAAACCCGCTATCCTATCCCCTGCAATTATTGTATTTGCAGGGGATCATGGTATTGCTAAAACAGGTTTGGTAAACCCTTACCCGCAATCAGTGACTGCACAAATGGTATTGAATTTTTTGCGAGGTGGAGCTGCCATTAATGTGTTTACTCGATTGAATCAAATTGAATTATGGGTAGTTGATGCTGGGGTGAATATTGATTTTGATACAGTGATCGATTCATCGATTAATACCACTCGATTTATTCGAGCCAAACAAAAAATGGGCACCGAAAATTATTTGGAAACCAATGCAATGAATGAACAAGAAATTGTTCAAGCGATTGAAGCAGGTAAAAAAATTGCAAATGATATTGCAGCGCAAGGTACTAACTGTATAGGTTTTGGAGAAATGGGTATTGGCAATAGTGCATCTGCTGCATTAATTATGAGTGCAATAACAAAACTGAGTATGGAGGAATGTACAGGAAGAGGTACGGGTGTAAATGATGAACAATTAAAAACCAAGATAGCTACTTTAAACAAAGTATTTAGCAAACATGAATTGAGCCATTATGGTACTCAACCTTATCAATTACTCTCTAAAGTGGGTGGTTTTGAAATAGCGATGATGACTGGAGCGTATTTACAATCATTTCAACATAATATGATTATTGTGGTAGATGGATTTATTGCAACTGCCGCTTTATTAATTGCTCAGTTAATAGAACCTTTTATTGTAAAAAATTGCTTATTCGCTCATACTAGTGGAGAACAAGGACATCAAAAAATGTTGCATTATTTAGGCGTACAACCCATATTAAATTTAGGTATGCGCTTGGGAGAAGGGACGGGTTCGGCCATTGCAATGCCAATTATTCAATCAGCCGTTGCTTTTTTGAATGAAATGGCTAGTTTTGAGGAAGCAGCTATAAGTTCAAAATCAGTTCATTAAACACTGTATTGAATTTAAAGAATAACTTAAACCGATTCTGATTTTGAATTTTATCGCAACTTTAAAATACCAGTTGATTCTGTTCAGAACAGCAGTCATGTTTTTAACAAGAATACCTGTTGGAAAAAATCTCCCTTATTCTACTGTACATCTACAAAGTGCAGCTCGCTATTTTAGCTGGGTAGGTTTGCTTGTTGGATTGATAGGAGCAATCATATTGATCATTGTGAACCTTTATTTTTCTTCTCCATTAAGTATTGTATTTTCTATGTTGGCCACTATCCTATTGACTGGCGCTTTTCATGAAGATGGTTTGGCAGATTGTTGTGATGCATTCGGAGGAGGTTGGACCAAAGAAAAGATTCTGACTATCATGAAAGATAGTAGATTAGGTACATATGGAGTCATTGGACTGATCAGCGCATTATCCATCAAATATTTGTTGCTATTAGAACTTTGTGCAGCATTTCATTTTCCTTTTGTTGGATTGATTTTAATTGCTGCTCATAGTATCAGTCGTTTTTTTGCAGTAACCATTATGCAGCAATTATCCTATGTACAAGATATTGACCTTAGTAAATCCAAACCTTTAGCAGATAGGGTATTGTTCCCCAGAGAAATGTTTGTTTTAATTATTGGGTCCTTAATTCCTTTACTATTATTATATATTGGCATAGCGCCGAATTGGTTAAATCCAACGGGCTATTCGTTGAATTTTCATTTATCTACACTTTACCTTTTTCCATTATTTATTGTAATCGTAATATTGCCTGCTTGCATAATGCGTTATTTTGCAGGAAAATTTTTTAATAAATGGATTGGCGGTTATACGGGTGATTGTTTAGGAACTACTCAACAACTCACAGAAATTGCCTTTTATATTGGATGTTTACTATTATGGAGATTTATTTAATCAGGCACACTACCCCTTTAATTGAAAAGGGCATTTGTTACGGTCAAACTGACTTGGATATTACCGATACTTTTTTGGAAGAAGTTAGTATGATTCAACCTCACTTGCCATCTTCCAATATTAAAGTGTATAGCAGTCCTTTACAACGTTGTAAAAAATTAGCAGATGCGCTTTTTGCAACTCATGCTATTCAATGTGATCCAAGATTAATGGAATTAAATTGCGGTGATTGGGAAATGCAAAAATGGGATGAAATACCTAAGCATGAAATACAACCCTGGATGGATGATTTTGTAAATGTAGTTGTGCCAAATGGCGAAAGCTATGTAATGCTTCACCAAAGAGTAGTGGATACATTTGAATCCATTAAAAAAAATGGAGAAAATGCAGTGATAGTTGCTCATGGAGGTGTACTTAGAAGTATTTTATCGCATATTACCAATACTCCTTTAAAAGAATCTTTTGATGCATTTACACTTCATTACGGTTGTGTAGTAAAAATTGAAGTGAGAGAAGATAGCACAACACATGAGTTATTGTACAACTATTCAAGGCAGGGAAAAGAATGGCATAGACCTAGTCAATATTAATTTCAACAAAGATTGTATCTTTAAATAAACCCTTAGAATGAATTTACAATTAGATCAGCTACTCACAGTAACAT
The DNA here is from genome assembly GCA_037129425.1 of Sphingobacteriia bacterium. Classification (GTDB taxonomy): domain Bacteria; phylum Bacteroidota; class Bacteroidia; order Chitinophagales; family Chitinophagaceae; genus Sediminibacterium. The sequence goes on along the minus strand of JBAXUV010000007.1, from coordinate 5,871 downwards.
TTACTTTATTCGCTGTAATTGATGTGGTTGGTTCTATCCCCCTATTAATTTCATTGAAAGAAAAAATGGGAGGTATTCGTTCAACTCAGGCAACACTGGTTTCGGGTGGATTAATGATTTTATTTTTATTTGCTGGCAAGCCCTTTTTAAGTATTCTAGGTTTGGATGTTCGTTCTTTTGCAGTAGGAGGTTCGGTCGTAATATTTTTATTGGGTCTAGAAATGGTTTTAGGACATGAAATTTTTAAAGGAGATGCCAATGCAAAATCTGGAACAGTAGTTCCGATTGCGTTTCCAATTATTGCAGGAAGCGGAACACTCACTACAATTATGTCTTTAAAAGCAAATTTTGATGAATGGTATATTTTGGCTGGTATTATCATCAACCTCATCATTGTTTATGTAGCTCTCAAATCGTTAACATTCATCAAACGTGTTTTAGGTGATTCAGGTCTCTTGGCTGTTCGTAAATTTTTTGGTGTAATTCTTTTAGCTATTGCCGTAAAAATATTCAGTACCAATATTTCTGCTTTTGGAAAATAAAATGGTGAAATCAACTTTACAGAAATATGGATCTTTGGCATTCGCTCATTTAGAGTTAATCGTTTGGACTACTGCCATTGTTATTTTGTATTTCTTGCCTGAGACCCCTGGCCCATCACTTTGTGTTTTTAAAGCAGTTGGATTTAATCATTGTCCTGGTTGTGGTATAGGAATGTCCATTCACTATGCACTGCATTTTCAAATAATGCAATCCTGGGATGCTCATCCAATGGGTATATTGGCAGTTTTAATTATATTTATGAGGATAAAACAATTAATACCTACTAAAAAAAACAATCATGCAACCTAATTTAATGAATCTTATTGAAGCCATGGAAGGAGAAGAACTGGTTTTCCTGCAAAATTTTACACAGGATTTAAATCAGCAGCAACTTCAAAATTTTGTAATGGTCTACAATGGTAAAAGAAGAAAAACCGATCAAATTTTATTAGGCTGTGTGGTGGGTTTTGTTGCTGTTGGTGGTATACAAAGATTTATGGTAGGCCAAACAGGCATGGGTATTTTATACCTATTTACTGGTGGCTTATGTTTGATAGGGACCATTATGGATACCATCAATCACAAGAAATTGACATTTGAATATAATCAACAAATGGCCAGAGAAACAATGGCAATGGTTCATTCCTTCCAATAGATTAGTTGCTCATTCTTAGCGAAAAATATAGGTATTCATCGATCTGGGAAGCGCATCAGTTGGTGCGCTTTTTCCATCTTTCCATAAGTAAAAAGGGATTTTTTCGTCGCTACTATTCATTACCAATACAACCAGGGTTCCATCAGGGTTTTCAAAAGCAGTTGTGATTAATGCAGATCTACTTGAGGAACTAATAATTCTTTTGGCTCCTTTTTGTAAGAATTTAGAAAAATGACCAATATAATAATACGCATTGGTATACATTAATTGCCCTGTTTTAATATTGGCATGCACTGGAGCAAAACAGAAATTACCTACATGATTTGGGCCACCGAATTCATCTAATACAATATTCCAATCGGTAAAAGCTTCCATTCCATTATTGAAATCGTTGATCATATTTAGTCCATATTTTTCACCCAATTCCCATGCATACATTCTATTTGGATTGAAACTTTCTGCACATCCTTCTGTAAAAATTAAATGCGTATTAGGGTAGGCTTCTTTTAGCTTCTTCAGATTCTCAAACATTGGTTTACCTCCACTCCAAGGTTCGTACCAGTGAAAACCAATTCCCCATAAATATTTAGCAGCAGCAGGGTCATTTAATAATGTACTTCCTCTTTGATAAATCAGGTCTCTATTATGATCCCAGCCAATAATTTTTTTTGATCCAAGCCCAGCTTTAACCATTGTTGGGCCTAAATAATTTTTTAAAAAATTGGTTTCTTCTACACCCGTATAAATACAAGATTCCCAGGTTTGTTTTGCCATGGGTTCATTTTGTATGGTAATACCCCAAACTGGTACTCCTTCTTTTTCATAAGCTTTAATGAACTTAGCATAATAATTTGCCCAGGATTGATAAAATTCTTTTTTTAATTTTCCGCCCTGCAACATATTATTATTGTCTTTCATCCAAGACGGAGGGCTCCAAGGGCTTGCAAATAGTGTAAGGTTTTTTCCTGCTGCAGCCATGGAAGCTTTTATAAATGGAATTTTATATTTAAGGTCGTGCTCAATAGTAAAAGAAGTTAATTCCTTGTCTCCTTCTTTTACATAAGTGTACATATCACTACTGAAATCGCAACTATTGATATTGGTTCTTGCAATGGTATATCCAATTCCTTTTACTGGATCAAAATAAGCGGATAGTAATTCTTCTTGCTTAGCAGCTGGTAGTTTATAAAATGTTTCGGCTGATGCATCAGTAAGTGCAGCACCAATTCCGATATAAGTTTGAAATTTCTTTTTGTTGTCTACAAAAACACAAATTTGTGATTCCGCCGGTTGCTCCATAGGAGAAAAAACAATACTGTCTTGTTTGGTTAATCTAAATTGTGTGTTAGAAGCTGTAGTAACTACCAGTGCTTTGTTGGATTTCTGAGCAAGAACGATTAATGGCGCAACTGCAACAGCTAGTAACCAAAGAGCTATCTTTCTCATGTAGATTATTTATACCTAAATGTAAAGCTTTTTTGATAGGTTTTATATGGCATACCCATTCTTCTTATTTCTTGCTTAACACAGGCTTTTGCATGTATTGGTTGTTTAAATTGATTATAAGAATAGCTAATGCTGTAAGTTTCGTCAAAAGGCGAACTAAAATCTAGTGTATTGATCTTTAAATTCAAAACATTGTTCTGATTTACGAAATACCAGCTAAACGATGTTTCTCCATATCGTCCTTCAGCAGTAAGTGATAGTTTTTCAATACACAAACTATTTGCAATATTTAATTGCTGTAGCGGGTTAATCATTTGATCATACTTTGAAAATTTATAAACAGTGCGGTCTCTTCCAGCGTTGCCATAAAAGTGCTCAGAACTTTCATAACTCGTATTTAAAGTAGAATCATCCAGATCAAGAGTAAGTAAATAAATATTATAAGCACCACCTGGTTGATCAAAGGGAATTGATAAATCTTTCCTAAGCTCAATTCGTGCATTTCCCCGGTCTAACTTACTAATATTTATCAATTTTATCGCTTTCGATTCTGGATCATAATATAAAGTACTATCTGCAGCTCGCTTCCCATTTTCATATAAAAAATAGGTTTGTTCATTTGTTGTTACGTTCCATTTTTTACTTTTTTCATCAAATTCAAAAGAAACCAATTTTCTAGAAAATGGCTCGATGGCTATTCCTTTATAGTCAAAATCTTGTTTTTCAGTAATTTGTTCAACTCCTGTATTGGTTTTATCTGAATTTGTTGAAATGATTATTTCTTTTTTTGTAATTCCGACTACCCTATTACTTTGATCATAGGAAAAAAACAATTGATTAAATTTCCCATTAACAGTATCACTTGTAATACTTTCAATCAAAGGGAGCTTATTGGCATTAGCGTTATTGGATTGTGCAAGAATGAAGAATGGAAGGTTTATGAGTATGAATAAAATTCTTTTCATTGAGTATTGTTGATTATTTTTTATACCTAAACGTAAAGTTCTTTTGAAATTTTTTCTCTATTTCGCCACCATTATGCCATACATGTTTAATGAATACTTTAACATGAACGGGCTGATTAAATTGATTGTAACTGTATGTTAAATGAACAATATCATTGAAATCTGAACTTTGTTCATCTACTGTTACAAAATAATCTAAGATATTATTCTGATTAATAAAATACCAGCTGATTTCTCTATTCCCTTCTTCGCTTGAATAAAAAGATATTTTTTCATTATTTAAAGTGTTAGCAATATTCAATTGCTTTAGCGGGTTCAACTTTGAATCAAAATTAGAAAAGGTATAATAAGTATCGTCTCTGCCCCTATTACCATAATGGTGTTCTACTGCTTCGTAGCCAATATTTGATTGGGCAGTTAGTTTAAATTGATTTTTATAAACATTAGAGGAACTATAGGGTTTAGTTAAATCAATTTCATGATAAATGCGCGAATTTTTTTGCTCCAATCTACCAATTATATTTTTGGGTAGGGTGTTTTTCCAATTCCAATCTTTTAATTCATCCACATTTGCAAAGTATGAGGTACTGTCTCCGACCCTTATTTCGTTCTTATATAAAAAATATTGCTGATCAATTGAGCCTAAAATCCATTTTTTACTTTTCTCACCATAACCAAAAGAGTAAATTGTTCTAGTAAAAGGTTGTATAGACTCATCTTGATAATCAAAAACTTGTTTTTCAGTAATCGTTTCAACCAACTTATCCTTTTTATTGTCACCAGTGTTTATGGTTAATTTTTTATGAGTGATGCAAACAACCCTAATGTTCGCATCATAGGAAAATAATATCTGCTTGAACTTCCCTTTAATAGTGTCAGTTGTAATACTTTCAATTAATAAGGGCTTTGTAGAACTGGTTTTTTTAGATTGAGCAAAAGTAATGAGCGGAAGGATTGCTAGTAATGAAAGTAGTCGTAACATTAAGTTTGGGATTATTTTTTATAACTAAATGTAAAGTTTTTTTGAAATTTATTAATCACTATTGTTTCATTAGGGTGTGGATTAGGTCTATTATCAATCGTTTCTCTTGTTATCAGCATTTTTACATAATCTGGTTGATTGTATTGATTGTAATGGTAGTTTAATCTGAACTTATGTTGATAAGGCGAAGATTCTTCACTGAAAGTTTCAAAATAATTCAACATATTATTTTGATTAATAAAATACCAGTTGACAGATAACATCACGTCTGGATTGTCGGTACCTCCATTTTCTTCACTTAATACAAAAGATACTTTTTCATTACTCAAAGTACTGGCAATATTTAACTGTTTCAGGGGATTCAAATTAGCATCATATTTTAAAAAAGTAAAGTACTCTCCACTTCTTCCACGGCCACCATAACGATATTCATACAAATAATAACTTATATTAGAAGAGGGAGTTAATTTAAATTCATTAATGACTATTTCTGGATAATTTGTTGAGCGATTGGTGAAATCATTTTTTTGATAAATCCTACTACTTGTTTTTTCCAATTTAGATACTATAATTGCAGCTTTTTTATTGTCATCCCATTTGAAATCTCGCTTATTATCATCATTCCTTAAGGATAAGGAACTATCTCCAACTCTTTGTTCATTCTTGTATAAAAAATAGGTCTTTTTAATCGAATATACAATCCATTCCTTTGTTTTATTATCAAGATCATAAAAGCTACTTATTCTTACAAATGGAAGCTTAGCATTGCCTTGATATTCAAAAGTTTCTTTTAGGTTAATCTTCTCAACTAAGATGTCTGTTTTTGTAGAATCTTTAATAATGCTAACATCTTTATTGATTATACCAATTACTCTGTTGTTTTCGTCATAGGAAAATAATACTTGAATAAAGATCCCATTAACGGTATCACTTGTAATACTTTCTATCAAAGGAGGATTTATAGCAGTGGTTTTTTTAGATTGCGCGAATGTAATCAAGGGAATAATCGCAAGGAGAGTGATAAATCTTTTCATTAATTTTTTGATTATTTTTTAAATGTACTAAAATGATGCCAAGATTGTTAGCCTTCGCTTCGCTCGGCTAACTTCTTGCTATCGCCAAGACTGCCAAACCTCATTGCACTCGGTTTGTCTTCTACCGTATTGAACTTACTCAAATCCCCACGACAACCTTCGGTTGTCCTGCGGGTTATTTATTTTCATTAGCCAAGACTGCCAAACCTCATTGCACTCGGTTTGTCTTCTACCGTATTGAACTTA
>JBAXUV010000069.1:0-2492 GCA_037129425.1 Sphingobacteriia bacterium | reverse complement strand
TCATTTAAGAATTACTGTAGTAGAAAAAGAAAAAAATGAATACGAGTCTTATTTACTGGACCTTCCCGGATTATACCAGGCCAAAAATTTGATCACCGTTTTAGAAGCATGTTCCGAATTGACCAGATTGGGATGGAATATTACTGCATCCCATATTCATAAGGCTTTGCAATCGGTAAAAAAACTAACTGGTTTACATGGAAGATGGGAAATCATTCATCATCAACCAACTGTTGTAATGGATGTTGGGCATAATGTAGATGGTATTCGAGCAATCAATCAACAATTGGAATTGAGTAATTATCGGCATTTGCATATTGTAATAGGAATGGTAAAAGACAAAGACATTACTGCTGTTTTGCAATTACTTCCGACCCATGCAAGTTATTATTTTACCAAAGCACAAATTCCAAGGGCAATGGATGAAATAGCTTTGCAAGAAGCCGCATTTGCATTTGGCCTAAAAGGGCATTCTTTTATTGAAGTGAATGATGCCATCAAAGAAGCTTTGTTTCATGCAGCACCCAATGATCTGGTATTGATATGCGGTAGTGTGTTTTTAGTTGGCGAAGTGAATACTCAATTATGGAGCAACTAACCAACCCAATTTTATTGCAGCAGCAAACATAGCTCCCAATTGTGTTCCATGTGTAAACTCATTATTCAATAAGCGTTGCATAAATTCCGATTTGGAATATTTGATCAACTCAATATCTTCAAACTGGTCTAATGCAATTTCCCGATTCTGCACCGCGTTTTTGGCCAGAAAAAACCAGGCTTGATTATTTTCTAAAGGCGGATTTGGACTAATGGTGAATAAGCATTCCATTTCATCAGAACTGTATCCTGTTTCTTCTTGCATTTCTCTTGCAGCTGCAACCAATGGATCTTCCCCTTTATCTATCATGCCCCCAGGCATTTCAATGGAGATAATTCCGGCAGCATGTCGGTATTGTTTCACCATGATCACTTCATCAGCAACTGTAACAAGAAATACATTGCAAAAATTGGGAACATCTACAATAATATATGGATCGATAATTTGTCCATCAGGAAGTTTGCAAGCTTCTTCTTTTATTTTCAACCATTTTTTCTGATAGACAATTTCAGAAGATAGGATTTCCCATTTTTGAATCATAGAAGCACTTTAAAAAATCACTAATTTTTCCATTTTCATCAATGCATACATAATGGTGCTGGCTTGCATCGATTGAACAAAAGCCTGTTTTTTAAATAGATCAATGAATTCATCCCATTCCAGTAATTGAACTTCTACTTCTTCATCGGCATCAAGCTCTACCGAAGGATCATAGATTCCTCCTGTTGCCAAAAACATGCGCATTACATTGGTATTGGTGGTTGGATTGGGAGAAATGAATCCCAGGTATTCTATATGATCAAACCGATAACCCGTTTCTACTAATAACTCTCTGGACATAGCGGCTTCTAAACTTGGATCGGAAGCATCTACACAACCACCGGGCAATTCCAGTGCAATCACATCTAAGCCAGGGCGATATACTTTTTCTACAATAACTTTTCCGTCTCTGGTAATGGCCAATGCAGTTGCATAATCCGGAAAACCATAAATATAAAATGGCTCAATAGTGGTTCCATCTGTTTTTTCATATGCATTCTTTCTTACGTCGGCCCATTTATCTTTAACCAATTGTTCGGACTCAATTAAACGCCATTTTTTTGTTTGCATTACCAGTTTTTTTGTTCACGAAGTGAAGTAATATGTGCAGTATGATGCTTACCATGCCATGCATACATACCTAACAGAAACCAAAGACTCATGTCTCTATTGCTTTCGGGATGATGCACTTCACGCATCCATTGTTCATCTGAAATATCTTTTATGGCAATATACATTCGCTTATGTAAAGCATGTAATAAAGTAAGCGATACATTAATGGGCAATTGTTTTACATCTTCCAACAAAGTCCAGGCGTTTTCTAAATAGGGTTTTATATTCGGCTTATCTTCTGTTAATCCCAACTTAAAACGGCAATATGCATTCATATGACTATCTGCCAGATGATGCACCACTTCATGCAAGGTCCAGCCGCCGTCTCTATAAGGAGTATGCAATTGTGCTTCATCTAAATTATTGACAGCACGTTCTAATTCTTCCGGAAGAAAATGAATATCCAGTAGCCATTTTTCTTTTTGTTCTTTTGAAAAAGGCTGTGGCTGATATTTGCCTATTGGGTAACGAGGATCTATCATAGAATTATGAGATATGAATTATGAGATATGAGTTATGAGATATGAGTTATGAGATATGAGTTATAAGATACATTTTTGGAGATATGAGTTATGAGATATGAGTTATGAGATATGAGTTATGAGATACATTATTTTATCTTTCATCTTTTATCTTTTATCTCTTAATTCTTAATTCTTATCTCTTAATTCTTAATTGGGCTATCCTGCCCTAAGTTCGTGCCCTGTTAATTGAATAAATACGTCTTCTAAATTGGCTTTCT
>JBAXUV010000068.1:0-2570 GCA_037129425.1 Sphingobacteriia bacterium | reverse complement strand
AGGGACCCCCTGATTATGAGTCAGGTGCTCTAACCAACTGAGCTATAGGCCCGAAGAACATTGCTGTTCTTTAAGGGGGGCGAAAATAATGAAAAATGGGAGAAGTTGCAAATGAGATGACGGACTTCTTCGGTATAATTACTTTTTAGCCGCTTTCTGTATGCCGAATTGCCCAAACTTCAACAAATCAGATGCGCTCATATAACCCTTTGTATAAGTAATTGGGTTACCATTCTCATCTGTTATATATAATGTTGGTAAAACTTCTACCCCATACTTTTGCGCAAATTCAATGCCTTGCCCTTGCTCCACATCAATGGTAATATTGATAAAATTTTTATTGAAATAGGTTCCTACTGCAGCATCTGGAAATACATCCTTTTGTAATTTTTTACAGGGGCCACACCATGTAGCATAAGCATCTACAAAAATGAGTTTCTTTTCTGCCTTGGCTTTGGCTAGCGCTTTTTTCCAGTCTCCTTCAATAAAGCTAATACCAGCAGCAGCGGTTTTAACCTCACCATTTTTATTGCTTAATTTTTCAATTGGTTTGAAAGATAAAACCCCAATCAAACACACACTCAACAAACTAGCTACTAGATATTTCATAAACTCTTTTTAATGATATACGTTTAGGATGAATTGAACTTACATGCTCTTGTAAATTAACACAAAACTATCCCTGTTTTCGTACATATTTCGTTAAAATTACAATCACCTTGCCTTCAATCTTTCATTCCTGTATTTTGAGTCAGCAAGGTATGAATTTAAAAACTGCAGCCGATTCTGTACTTTTATTCAATGGATCAAGCATTTTTTATTGGAGCAGATATAGGCGGTTCTCACATTTCAATAGCGGCAATTGATCAAGCTTCTTTGCAAATAATTGGTGATACTTTCCGAAGTAAAATCAATACAGAAATTGATGCAACAAATTTTATTCAAGTGCTCGTCAGTTTAATAAAACAATGTTCAACATCCTTGCAAGAAAAAAAAATCGCTGCCATTTGTTTGGCTTTTCCAGGTGCATTCGATTATGAAAATGGCATTGGATTATACGATGGTTCCAATAAAAAATTTGAAAAATTATATGGATTGAATATTCGCGAAACCCTTGCAACAGAATTACAAACCGATATCCCCATCTTTTTTTGTAATGATGCTTTGTCTTTTTCTTTAGGTGAATACGAACAATTGCATAATGCAAGTATCAATATGATGGCGATTACTTTGGGGTCAGGTCTTGGATCATCCTTTATTAAGAATTATCAATTGTTAAGTCTAACAGATAATTCCATACCCAATAATGGAGAACTCTATAATTGGCCTTATAAAGCTGGAGTTGCGGAAGATTATTTTTCTTCGAAAGCCTTGTTGCGTCAATATTCTGAGCGAACTGGCATTCAAGCGGATGGAGTAAAAACCATCAAAGAGCATGCAGATAATCAGGACCCAGAAGCAATAAAATTATTTGCTGATTTTGGAAAAGACTTGGGAATATTTTTACTGCATTGGTCCAATCAATCTGGCATCAAAGCCATTGTAATTGGGGGTAGTATAGTTGGCGCATGGGATTATTTTTATCCTTCATTGAAACAAGCATTTTCTAATGAGCAAAATGATTGTTCCATCATTCCTTCCAAAAACCCAGAACAATCTAGTATGTTGGGATCAGTTGTTGCGTATTTACATAAGCCTTAGATTTGCCACATGCAACCCATCAAAAACATCATCTTCGATTTAGGAGGCGTATTTCTCAATATCAATTTTCAGTTAACCAATCAGGCTTTTAAGAATTTAGGAGTAGATCGTTTTGAAACAATGTTCAATCAACATCATTCCAACGATTTGTTTGAATTATTAGAAACCGGAAAATTAAGCCCTGCTGAATTTTATGATGCATTCAGAAAAGAAAGCCAAACCGATTTGAGCAACGAACAAATTCAAACTGCATGGAATGCACTCTTACTCGATTTTCCTGCAGAGCGAATCGAATGGTTGAATGACATAAAAAATCGATACAATATTTATTTATTTTCCAACACCAATGAAATTCACTACGATCAATTCATTGTAGATTTTACGAACGCATTTCCTGGAAAAGACTTCAATAGTCATTTTATCAAAGCCTATTATTCTCAAACACTGGGTTTAAGAAAGCCCTATGTAGAATCTTATCAGCAGATTTTAACTGAGCAGCAACTCGATCCTGCAGAAACCCTCTTCATAGATGATACCATCAAAAATATTGAAGGCGCAAAACTGGCGGGGCTGCAAACCATTCACTTGGTAGCGCCTCAAACAGTCCTAGATCTGAATTTATAACTCCCATCTGTATCTCATAATTCATATCTCTTCTCTCAAATCTCTTATTTAACCTCTTCAAACTCAATATAATCATCCCTTTTAGGGGCAGAAGAAGCAGATTTGGCCTCGGGGGCTGGAGAAGCGGCATGATGCTGCTGTTGAAATGCTTGATTTTGTTGCATTTCCGACATTTTACGCTTTAATTGATTGGCTGTTTTTGTAACGGGGACCACAAACTCAAAAATGAATCGGTAAGCCATATA
>JBAXUV010000067.1:0-2734 GCA_037129425.1 Sphingobacteriia bacterium | reverse complement strand
GCACCTATGTAAAATAATCTTCCACCAGCCAACATTTTATCGCTTATAGCAGCAACTAATTTTTCAATAGCTGGAATGGCTTTTTCAACCGCATCAGGAACCGTTTTATCTTCTTGATTGATGTTATTCAACAAATCGTGAATCGACATTTGTTCTAAATGCCTGTATGTAGATGCTTGTTCTGTTACTTTAATGAACTCAGCCATGATTATTTTTTTTGATGGTATTCTATCAAACCAGGCATAGGTGTTTTTAATACCCGACCCAATTCCAATTCATATGTGCTACAAAGTTCCTTCAAAACATCTTTAAATCCAAACGCAATACTGCCGATGAAGTGAATTGGCTTGGTCCAGCTTTCTTTGTATTTGTATAAATGGGTAAAAAAGAAGTCATTTAGCCCATCTTCAATGATGTTTTCAATCATAAAATGACCCCTATTTTCCGCTAAAAATAATGCAAAACTAGCCAGGTATCTGTTTGGCAAGGGCATTTTATAGACATTGTGTAAAATGCTTTCGTGGGTTTCATTGAACCTTTTTTCGAAGCGAGCCGTCAGATCTTCGTCGAAGGTTTTATATAAATAGTATTGAATTACTTTTTTACCCAAATAAGCGCCGCTGCCTTCATCTCCTAAAACATATCCCAAACCAGGGCTGTTTTTCTCTATTTTCTTTCCATTATAATAACAGGAATTAGATCCTGTTCCCAGGATACAGGCAATGCCTTTTTCATTTCCACAGAGTGCCCTGGATGCGCCCATTAAATCGTGATTTACTTCTATGGAAGATTGGGGGAATAATTTTTTAAGGGTTGATTTCATGCTTTTGGCATTGGCTAGATCTCTGAGGCCAGTACCATAAAAAAACACCGAGTCTATCTTTGTATTGCCTATTTTGGGCAATAATTTTGCTTGCAGAATGACACTCATTTCTTCAGCGGAAACAAAATAGGGACTGATAGCTGGAGTAATGATTTTCTTTTTTTTGCCTTTAACGAATAAGCACCATTCGCATTTGGTGGATCCGCTATCGGCAATTAGGATGGCTTGCATGTGAAAAGTTTATTTCGGATATAAATATAGATATTTGCAGACTATGGGCTCAAAGAAATTACAGGTTTGGTTACCGATTCTTTTTTCAATCGTGATGATTATAGGGATGGCAATTGGGTTTCAATTAAAAGAGAAAACAATGTCCCCTACATTTTTTGGGGTGTCTAAAAGGTCTTCATTGCAAGAATTGACCGATTTGATCAGGAATAAATATGTAGATAAACTGGCTTATGACAGTATCAATGCTTTGGCTGCAACAGAGTTGTTGGAGCATTTAGACCCTCATTCGGTATTTATTCCAGCAACAGAGCTGACTGCAGTAAATGAAGAGATGCAGGGTAATTTCGAAGGGATTGGCATTGAGTACAGGTTGATTAATGATACGGTCAATGTGATGAATGTAATTAAGGATGGTCCATCTCAAAAAGCGGGTATTCAAATTGGTGATCAATTATTGGCGGTTGCAGATACCATCAAGGTCTCAGGAGTGAAGATCAGCCCAGTTAATGTAAGAAAGTATTTTAGAGGACCGATTAATTCAACCGTAAAAGTACAACTGAAGAGGGGTAACGCTATTCAAAATGTAACGATTACAAGGAATGTTATTCCGGTTTCATCTATTGATGCAGCATATGTAATTGCTCCAGGTACCGGCTATATTCGGATCAATAAGTTTGCAGAAAGAACCTATGAAGAATTCATGCAAAATCTGGAAATGTTGCAGAAAAAAAAGATCCAATCTCTGGTGCTCGATTTGAGGGGCAATGGAGGTGGATTGATGAAAGAAGCCATTGATATTGCAGATGAGTTTTTAGCAGACGACCAGTTGATCGTGTATACCGAAGGGGAACATACTCCCAAAATGGAATACCGATCTAAGCGCCCAGGGATATTTGAAAAAGGAAAATTGGTTGTATTAGTTGATGAAACATCGGCTTCTGCAAGTGAAGTATTGGCAGGGGCTTTGCAAGATCTGGAAAGAGCAACCATAGTTGGTAGAAGGTCATTTGGAAAAGGATTGGTTCAACAACAATTTCAATTGAGTGATGGCTCTGCAGTAAGATTAACTGTGGCAAGGTATTATACTCCACTGGGCAGGAATATCCAAAAATCCTATAGCCATGGAATGAAAGCATATCAGGAAGAATTGATGAGTCGTTTTCAAACAGGTGATTCGATCAATCGAAAAGAAGATACCAGTACGATTAAGAAACTGTATAAAACCAAGTCCGGTAAAATAGTGTATGGGGGTGGGGGTATTACGCCTGATAGTATTGTTGCATTCGATTCAACCAGGTATCCAAAATTGTATATGCAGTTATTGGTTACCAATAACTTGGCTGATGCAGCCTATTATTATTTTTTAAATAACCGTGCATCCTTTGAAAAATTCAAATCACCAGAAGAATATCTAACGAGTTATCAGCCAGGGGGGCTAGAAATGGGGTATATCAGTAGGTATGCTACTAAAAATGGTATTCAATTTTCGGCCATTGATGCATCTACCCAAAAAATCATCTTAACTCGATTTAAATCGTTGATTTCTAGATATTTATGGAATTCTAATGGCTATTTTATCATCAATAATTCTGAGGATCCAGTTACACAAAAAGCCCTTTTAGTTGTAAAATAATACCAACTAGTTGGTATATGCAAAATAATAATTGTAAATTCACGTTG
>JBAXUV010000066.1:0-2994 GCA_037129425.1 Sphingobacteriia bacterium | reverse complement strand
CGATTGTAATTGTATTCATTGTTTAAAATTTTGGACGGCGAAGGTAAGGAAAAATCTGAATTAAGAGAGATGAAATAAGAATTAAGAAAGATGAATTAAGAATTAAGAGATATAAGTTATAAATACCGATTGATTAAATCTGGATAAAGGAGGAAAAATTATCGCAGGTTAAAAAATAAAATATTTATACTTTGTTGAAAATCAATGAATTAATCGTGAACTAGCCTAAATCTTTCCGTTTATTTTAATAAATAACCGGAAGGTGCGTTTACGTTTTCCCAGCCTATTCTTACAGGGACTTTTTTGGAGGGTGAAAAAGCATAATACTCACAGGATACGTTGCCTTCATCATCTAGATCTAACCATTTAAAGGCAAAGGTTTTTTGATCATTCAAAATAGTCATGAATAATTTCTGTTCATACTCATCATAAGTTTTTAAGTGCAGACATCGCTCTAAATCCATCTCATTCACCACAATTAGATTAAGAAACGAATCAATTTTTGCTTTCGTAAATTGTTCAATACTTGATTTAGTGGTAGATAAAATTCTTTTTTGATAAATGGCATTATATTCATCAGAGGAAATTTCCCTGGAAATATTATCTACATTAAAAACCCCATAAGCAAATAGGGAGCATGGTAAAGAATATTGAAATAGTTTTTTACGATCAAATGATCGAATGGTAACAGTTAATTTCGCATTACTAATTTTCCCTTTGTCAATTGTTATTTCTATCGTATCCTTCTTAGTAGTATTGGAGAAATACAAGTCTTGTTTTTTCTTAACAATTGATGGAAATGATGCACCTTTCAAGGTTTTCCAAACCTCTGTTGTAGGATCTTTTGAGCCAGGTAATTGACTAAAACCAGTAATCGCCATCATGCAAAAAAGAAACATTAAAATGTATTTCATATAGCAAGCTTTTATAAAACCCTTTACTTATTTATCCCTACTCTTCAACTGAGAATGAATAAACAAGCTAGTAATACTTTTATTTTCGTATGCATTCCTAATGGCTATTGCAAATAGATCTGCTACTGAAATCACTTTGATTTTACTCGACTCTTTTTGCAATGGTATAGTATCACAAACAATCAATTCTTCTAAAACACTGTTTTCAATATTTTCATAAGCATTGCCACTCAAAACAGGATGTGTAATTAATGCTCTTACACTTTTAGCTCCTTTTTCTTTTAATAATCCTGCAGCTTTTGCTAGTGTGCCTCCGGTATCGCAGATATCATCTACCAATACAATATCCTTTCCGGTAACATCACCAATAACCACCATACTGGCAATTTCATTGGCTCTTTTGCGGTGTTTATCACAAATAACCATCTCTGCATTGAAATAACTCGCTATTTCTCTTACACGATTGGTGCTTCCAACATCCGGTGCAGCAAAAGCAAGATTAGACAATTTCAATTGTTCTATATAAGGAATGAAAATGGCAGAACTATCTAAATGATCAACCGGCACATCAAAGAATCCTTGAATTTGTGCAGCATGTAAGTCCATGGTGATGATTCGATCTGCTCCAGCAGCCTCTAACAATGTTGCAATCAGTTTGGCTCCAATAGCTACACGGGGCTTGTCTTTTCTATCTTGACGTGCAAAACCATAATAAGGAATTACTGCAATTACTTTGTAGGCACTCGCTCTTTTTGCAGCATCAATCATTAACAATAATTCCATCAAATTTTCTGTGGGTGCATAAGTGCTTTGCACTAAAAAAACATAGTCCCCACGAATACTTTCCAGAAAAATAGGTTGAAACTCTCCGTCACTGAATTTTTGGATATTAATTTTTCCAATTGAAGCGCCAAAACGATGAGCAATTTTTTCTGCCAGCTTTTGAGAACCTGTGCCGGAGAATATCTTAACATTAGGATTCATAATAGTAGTGGGTTGCGTTGGGCGAAGATATTAAACCGATTAACAAATTGTATATTGATTTTGCAATTGTTTATAATATGAGGAAATATTCTATCAAAGACTGGGCAAATGACGATCAACCCCGCAAAAAACTCATTTTAAAGGGTGCTGAAGCATTAACGAATGCTGAATTACTGGCAATTTTAATCAATTCGGGCACTCCTACTCATTCTGCATTGGATATTGCGAAGCAATTGCTGCTATTTGTTGGAAATGACTTACTCAAATTAGGAGCAATGAGTGCAAAAGAGATGGCAACGCTGCCAATTAAGGGTCTGGGAGAAGCTAAAGCCATTGCTATTAAGGCTTCCCTCGAATTAGGCATACGAAGAGATGTTTCAAAACACTTTAAAGTTCAAATTACTAGCAGCAGAGATGTTGCTCATTTTTTAAAAGCCAATTTTCAATACCACCAACGGGAAGTATTTGCTGTATTATTTTTAAACAGGGCCAATAAAATTATTCATTTTGAAATTGTCAGCGAAGGTGGTATAACAGGCACTGTTGCCGATCCCAGAATCATTTTAAAGAAAGCCATAGAACACCAATCCACAGGAATTATTCTATGCCACAATCATCCAAGCGGCAACCTCAAACCCAGCACAGCAGACGAAATGCTCACCAAAAAGATAAAAACCGCCGCATCATTTATCGACATTTTAGTAACAGACCATATCATTGTAAGTGAAGAAGGATATTTCAGTTTTGCAGATGAAGGAATGATTTAAAAAATCACTTCATTTAATTCTAAAATCAAATTAAATAGCTTCAATGAAGTTGCAACACTCGCTGCTTAGAAATGCAAGCACTTATTGCAAAAGTTACCAAACACCGCATTTCTAAAAGGCTCGTTTATGCAACTACATTGAACCTCTGAGTTACCTATTTCAATATAAAGCTTATAGATATTGCAAAATACTAAAGCAAGTTTTTTCAAAGAATGCTTGGAGAAAAAACACCGAATGAACTTTAGAGAAATACCGTAAATAATTTATAAGAGAGGCGTGAGCAATGAAATCTGTTTGAGCCCCAACGGGGCGAGTTATTTCATTGCAGC
>JBAXUV010000065.1:0-3090 GCA_037129425.1 Sphingobacteriia bacterium | reverse complement strand
GCTAAAGGAGTTCATTTTAATAATTTGAAAACTAAATTCATTTATAAATATTTATTGGAGAAACCAGTTCCAAAGGGTGCTTTGAGATAATCAAATCTATAAAAGTAAAAACATGAAAAAATTTCTTGCATTGGTTTTAATGGCATTTTTCTTCAATCAAGTAAATGCTCAAATTGCTGAACCTCGGTTTTTGTCTAATCCTTGTATCAGTCCAGATGCTAAAACTGTCGTATTTAGTTTTGAAGGAGACTTGTGGAAAGCCAATATTGCAGATGGACAAGCAAGTAGAATTACTGGAATGCAAGGATATGAAACCAATGCAAGAATTTCTCCCGATGGAAAATGGCTCGCTTTTACTGGCCAGCAGATGGGAAATAACGATGTTTTTGTAATGCCATTGGAAGGTGGTGAGATCAAACAAATCACTTTTCATAGTGCATCTGATATTGTTAATAATTGGAGCTGGGACAGCAAATCAATTTATTTCACTTCAACAAGAACGGGACAAGCTGCTGGTTATACTGTACCAGTTACTGGCGGAACACCCATTCGATTGTTTGGGGATCATTATTATATGATGGATCATGGTATTGCAGAACATCCCCAATCTGGAGATATTTATTTTAATGATACTTGGGAAAGCAATAATCAGGTTGCAAGAAAAAGGTACAAAGGACCATTCAATCCAGATATTCAATCGTATAACCTTAAAACCAAGGTCTATAAAAAGCATACCAATTGGGAAGGGAAAGATTTTGGAACAACCATTGATAAAAAGGGAAATATTTATTTTATTTCTGATGAATTGAATGGGGAATATAATTTGTACACTTTAGATAAGGAAAAGAAGAAGGCGCTCACCAAATTCAATACATCCATTAAAACGCCAGTTGTAAGTGCAGACGGCACTAAATTGGTTTTTGAAAAAGATTACGCTATCTGGTTGTATAATACCAGTACGGACAAAGCTGAAAAACTATCCATACAATTACTCAGAAACAATACTTTAACTGCAGACAAAGATTTTGATGTTAGGGGCACTATTTCCAATATGGATATTTCTCCTGACGGTAAAAAAATCGCCTTTATTGCTCGAGGAGAATTGTTTGTAAGTGATGTAGAAGGAAAGTTTATTCAAAAAATCAATAAACAAAATACAGAAAGAGCAAAAGAAGTAAAATGGTTAAGTGATAACAGAACCTTACTTTTTAACCAAACCACTAACGGGTATTTGAATTTGTTTACCGTAAATGCTGATGGAACAGGCACTCCTAAACAGGTTACTACAGGAAATAAAGACAATAGATCGATTGCTTTGAATAAATCAAAATCAAAAGCGGTATTTCTTTCTGGTAGAGATGAAGTGAAAATAATCGATACCAAAACTTGGATTTCAACTACCATGGTTAAAGATGAAATATGGGCATTTCAAAATTCATCACCTAGTTTTTCTCCTAATGAAGAATATATTCTTTTCACTGCTTATAGAAACTTTGAACAGGATATCTTGATACATCATATTGCAAATAATAAAACAACAAATTTAACTAATACAGGTATCTCAGAAACAGATCCTATCTGGTCTCCTGATAGCAAATACATTTATTTCATCAGCAATAGAACAAAACCTGCATATCCAATGGGTATGGAAAATCCTAGGATTTACAGATTGCCTCTCGATAAATACGATGAGCCATATAGATTGGATAAGTTCAATGACCTGTTTAAGGTAGAGAAAAAAGATTCCACTAAAAAAGACAGCACGAAAAAAGAACCAGTTAATCCACCGATTGTAATGAATGTAGAGAAAGCAATGGATAGATTAGAGCAAATTGGGCCCTCATTTGGTTCACAATATTTGTTATCAGTATTACAAAAAGGAGATAAGACAACCGTTTTGTATGTAAGTGATCATGCAGAAGGAAAGCCTTCATTATGGAAGACTACTATTGAACCATTCGAAGCAGTCAAAACTGAAAAAATTAATGGTACAGATGCTGGAGGAATAGATATTGCAGAAGGTGGTGATAAAATACTTTTGTTGTTTAATGGAGCAATTGCCAAATTAAATATAGATGCCAATAAGGTAGATCCTATTGCAACGAGTTTTGTTTTCAGAAGAAACCTCGCAGGAGAATTTACACAAATTTTTGAAGAAGCCTGGGCTCAGGTTGAGCAAAACTTTTATGATGAGAAATTTCATGGTATAGATTGGGCAAAGACTAAGACAACCTACCAATCATATCTGCCATTTGTAAATAATCGTGCAGACTTACGCATTTTATTAAATGACATGTTGGGAGAATTAAACTCTTCACATCAAGGCTTTAGTTCTAATGGAACAGAAGAAACCATACGATTAACAAGCAGCACCATGGAAACAGGTATCGTTTTCGAAAATGAGCAACCATTTACAGTAAAATATGTGCTTTCGAAAAGTAATGCCGATAAAAAATCGATCAATGTACAACCTGGAGATGTTTTGTTAAAAGTGAATGATGAAGTAGTGGATTCCAAAATGGACAGAAACTTTTATTTCACTAAGCCATCTTTAGATAGAGAAATTAAATTACAATTTAAAAGGGGTGGTCAAATAGTTGATGTTAATGTGCATCCACAAAGATCTATTGCTGGTAATCTACAAGATGAATGGATAGCGAATAATCAAAAAATGGTCGATTTAAAAAGCAATAATCGAATTGCTTACCATTGTATGAAGGATATGGGTGAAGGAGAGTTAGAAAAATTTCTGATCGATATGACTCAGGATTTTTATCAAAAAGATGCATTGATTCTTGATCTGCGTTACAATACTGGTGGAAATGTGCATGATGAAGTGCTCAAATTTTTAAGCCAAAAAACATATTTGCGTTGGAAGTATCGTGAGGGAAAACTAACCCCACAATCTAATTTTGCGCCTTCAGATAAACCCATTGTATTGCTCACGAATGAACAATCTTTAAGTGATGCAGAAATGACCGCATCTGGCTTCAAGTCTTTGAAGTTGGGTAAAATTATTGGTACTGGAACTTATCGTTGGATCATTTTCACCAGTGGAACTGGCTTTGTTGACGGTTCCTTTGTAAGATT
>JBAXUV010000064.1:0-3241 GCA_037129425.1 Sphingobacteriia bacterium | reverse complement strand
GATAATGAGTTGTTCGAGCGATTGATTTTAGAAATCAATCAGGCTGGATTAAGCTGGACAACCATTTTAAATAAGCAAACTAATTTTAAAAAAGCCTATCATGGTTTTGACATAAAAAAAGTGGCAGCCTATAAAGAAAAAGACAGAAATCGTTTATTGAATGATGCTGGCATCATTAGAAATCGTTTGAAAGTAGACGCTGCAATTCATAACGCAAATGTGATCCTTCAATTGCAAAAGGAATATGGATCATTTAAAAATTGGTTAGACAATAATCATCCTTTAACTAAAGAGGAGTGGATGAAAGTATTCAAGAAAACATTCAAATTTACTGGAGGAGAAATTGTGAATGAATTTTTGATGAGTACAGGCTATTTAAAGGGAGCTCATATTGAAACATGTGCAATACATAAACAAATACTCAAGTCAAAGCCTAAATGGATTAATAAATGATACAAAAATTATTTGCAGAAAGGGCAGTAGAGGTATTGAAAAAAGATCCATCAGTTATTGGGCTAACTGTAGGTGGGTCTTGGTTGAGTGGTGAGTTGGATGAATTTGCAGACCTGGATCTAATCCTTGTTACCAAAACAAAAATAACAGAAGAGAAGGAGCTAATGATGCGTTATGCAGAAGGGCTTGGCAACTTATTGTCTGGATTTACAGGCGATCATGTTGGTGAGCCAAGATTGTTGGTATGCTTGTATGACAATCCGTTACTACATGTTGATATTAAGTTTCTAACACTTAAAGAGTTTGAAATTAGGGTTGAAGAGCCAGTTATTTTATTAGACACCAATGATCAATTAAAATTGGTTATTAAAAACACCAAAGCCGTTTTTCCTTATCCCAATTATCAATGGATGGAAGATCGTTTTTGGATCTGGATCCATTATACATTGGGTAAAATTGCTCGTGGCGAATTGTTTGAAGCAATTGATGCAATTGGGTTTATAAGGGCCAATGTGATTGCTCAATTATTGCATATTAAAAACAATGAGTTGCCCAGAGCCATGCGCAAAGTGGAATTTAAATTTCAAACGGATCAATTGAATGGTTTAACAGCAACCATTCCTGTTTATGATCAACAATCCCTATTATTGAGTTTGCATCAATTAGTAGACGTATACAAGCAATTAAGAAAGGATCTGTTTGATGACAAAGTGCAGATTCAATCCAAAACTGAAATAGCGGTGATGAAATACATGAGCGAAATCAATTCTTTGATTGCTCCATAATCGGAATGCGTTTTTTATTTCTTTTCATCATATCTTTTGTATATTGTTGAATGAAAAGAATCAACTACCTGCAGCCAAATGGCCTTAGAAGGTCCTTCGCTACTATCTTATCCTTTTTTGTTTTCAGTTGCATTTTTATAATGCCCTTAGTAGCTCAAACAAGTAATGAGCCTGTTATTAATGCAATCATCAAAGAAGCCACTCAAAACTCTCAGCTTAAAAGAATGAGTCATGAATTGATGGATGGAGTAGGACCTCGTTTAGTTGGTTCTACCAAAATGACTCAGGCAAGTGACTGGGCTATTGCACAGTATAAACAATATGGTATTGATGCAAGAAGAGAACAGTACGGAACCTGGCGTGGATGGGATAGAGGTGTAAGTCATATCGATATGATGAGCCCCTGGGTAAAATCTTTAGAAGCCACTCAATTATCTTTTAGCCCAGCAACCAAAAAACCAGTTGTGGCGGAAACAATCATATTGGCTGATGTTGCAGATTCTTTGGCATTCCAACAATGGCTACCCTCTGTGAAAGGCAAGTTCGTATTGATTTCTATGCCTCAACCTACTGGAAGACCAGATTATAACTGGCAGGAATTTGGCACAAAAGAATCTTTCGAAAAAATGAAGAAAGAAAGAGCTGCTCAAACAGATGACTGGAGAAAAAGAATAAGTAAAACAGGTTTTAATAGTCGACAATTAGCTGCAGCACTCGAGTCTGCAGGTGCTGTTGGTATTGTTGCGAGTAACTGGTCCAATGGATTTGGAGTAAATAAAATTTTCGATGCATCCACTAAAAAAATCCCTACAGTAGATGTTGCTTTAGAAGATTATGGTTTACTATATCGTTTAACAGAATCTGGAAAACAACCAACCATTAGTGTTTACACACAATCAAAAGAATTGGGCAATGTGCCTACTTTCAATACGTTGGCTGAAATGAAGGGAACTGAAAAGCCCGGAGAATACGTGATGCTTTCTGCACACTTCGATTCTTGGGATGGTGCAACAGGAGCAACAGATAATGGAACAGGAACAATGGTGATGATGGAAGCCATGCGCATTTTAAAAGCTGTATATCCAAATCCAAAAAGAACCATTTTGGCCGGACATTGGGGTAGTGAAGAACAAGGACTAAATGGATCACGAGCATTTGTAGAAGACCATCCAGAAGTGGTTGCCAATTTGCAAGCATTGTTTAATCAAGATAATGGAACCGGAAGAATCGTCAATATTGGTGGGGCAGGATATGCAAAAGCAAAAGATTATTTAGGCAGATGGATCGCAGCTGTTCCATCACCTTACAAAGACTCCATTAAAACCAGTTTCCCTGGATCTCCTGCAGGTGGTGGCTCAGACAATGCTTCATTTGTTGCAGTAGGTGCTCCTGCATTTTCTTTGGGTGCTTTGAACTGGTCTTATTTCAATTATACCTGGCATACCAATAGAGATACTTACGATAAAATTGTATTTGATGATCTGATGAATAATGCAATTCTTACAGCCATCTTGGTATACAAGGCATGCGAAGACCCAGAAAGAAGTTCTACTGAAAAAGCGCCTTTAGCAGATGGACCTCGTGGCCCACAAAAATGGCCAGAGCCAGTTAAATCAAAAAGAACGGGCGGGTTTTAAATTTTAGTAAGTGTTGGTCATGTCTTCATCCACACAAATGATATAATCTGCCTTGCCTTTATTTTCGGCAAGTAAGGTTTTAATATCTTTTTGTGTAACTGTACTAATGGTAGCATACTTTAAATTAGGCTGCGCCTTTTTTAAATACCAATTAATGCCATCATAATTATCGGAATGATATGCTCCATTAAAATGGATAAATAAATTGCCGAAAGTATAATTCTGTAAAATGAAATAAGCCATAGTTGCATCTTTACTGGCTTGGGCTTTAGGCATATTGATACTTCCATGACCTGCCATCATATCCATCATTTTCACATAGCCAGGTAGTGCTGGGTCATAAGCCATTGGAAGGGGAGCCATCCA
>JBAXUV010000063.1:0-3778 GCA_037129425.1 Sphingobacteriia bacterium | reverse complement strand
ACATGGGCAGAACAGGATTACAACTCAGCACTTTAAGTTTTGGATCCTGGGTAACTTTTCACAAACAGATCAAAGACAATAGCGCCGATGAATTAATGGGTATTGCCTACGATAATGGCATCAATTTTTTCGATAACGCCGAAGTTTATGCATTGGGCGAAAGCGAAAAAATGATGGGCAGGGTTTTGAAGGAAAAAAATTGGGATAGAACTTCTTATGTGCTTTCTTCCAAGGCTTTTTTTGGTTGGAGAGGAAAAAACAATAAACCCAATCAAACCGGATTAAGTCGCAAACACCTTACAGAAGCTTGTCATGAAGCTTTAAAACGTTTGCAAACCGATTATTTGGATTTGTATTTTTGCCATCGACCAGATAAAGCAGTGCCCATTGAAGAAGTAGTGCATACCATGAACACATTGATTCAACAAGGGAAAATCTTGTATTGGGGAACCAGTGAATGGAGTGGTGTGGAAATTATGGAAGCTCATAGAATTGCACAATCTTATCGTTTGATCGGGCCTTCAGTAGAACAACCGCAATACAATTTATTTGAAAGAGATAAATTGGAGAATGATTTTTTACAGGTATTTAAAAATGTGGGTTTAGGCACAACCATTTGGAGCCCTTTGGCATCCGGTTTATTAACCGGAAAGTACAATAATGGCATTCCAGCCGATAGCCGTTTAGCTGTGGAAGGATTTGATTGGTTAAAAGAGCGTACCTATGTGGAAGCTAAAATTGAAAAAGTAAAGCAATTGCAAGCCATTGCCAATGATTTAGGTGTTTCTTTAGCAGCTTTAAGTATTGCTTGGTGCATTAAAAACCCGAATGTTACTACCGCTATTTTGGGAGCAACTAAAAAAGAACAATTGATTGACAATTTAAAAGCCTTAGAGGCTTTAGCCCTAATTACATCTGAAATAACCCAAAAAATAGAAGAAATCATGCAAAACAAGCCCGTTTTAGCTGATTTTTAATAAATAACACCAATTTTTTAAGAAGGCAGGTTTGATCTCCTGCCTTTTTAGTATCTCCCCCTATAGAAAAATAGTCCTATCTTTTTTCCAACCTTTATCAAAACCCTTACTCTTATATAAGAAGACTGATTGGAACAGGTATTAACCATACAAACGGCTGTTGTAAAAAAGGCCTGCAAAGGAGATGCAGCAGCCAAGGCTTGGTTATACGAACAATATTCAAAGGCAATGTTCAACATCTGTACCAGAATGGCTTCCAACCGCAACGATGCGGAAGATCTTTTACAGGATGCTTTTATCATTGCATTCAATAAATTACATCAACTAAAGGAAGCCGAACAATTTGGTGGCTGGCTAAAGAGAATTGTAGTGAATGAATGTATCAGATACACTAAAAAGTCGATTGTTTTACATGATCTAGAAGATAACAATGTAGATCAAATTGCAGAAGATTCAACAGAATGGTGGAAAACGGTTGACATGAAAGTGGTGCATCGGGAAATTAAAAACCTCCCTGAAGGATGTAAACAGGTTTTCACTTTATATGTGGTTGAAGACTATTCTCATAAAGAAATAGCATTTGAATTAGGTATTAGTGAATCAACCAGTAAAAGTCAATACCATCGAGCAAAAAAATTATTAAAAGACGGCATCAATCAATATTTAGCAATACATGGATGAGTTTAAAAAATATATTCAAAACAACAAAGAACAATTGGACGAAGACATGCCTTCTCCAAGGGTTTGGAATAATATTGAACAGGGAATAACCTCCGTTAAAAGTTCGGTTCCTGTTGTTACTATGATTCGCTGGGCTGCTGCTGCATGTATTATAACACTTGCTGGTATTGGATCTTGGTATTTGTTGACTTCAAAAAAATCTTCAATAATAGAGGCTTCCACAATAGCTAAAACCATTTCAAAATCAAGTATAACTTTACCAGATACCGTTGATACTTCGGCTTTCAAGCAACCAATAAAAAATAATGAGCCCATCATTATTGCTAGTAATACAAATAAAAAACAATCATCATCTATTGATAAAATAAATACTGTTTCTGTAAAACCAAATTCAGCAGTTAAACCAGTAAATGATCCTGCATATACTGCTTTATTAAACAATGTTGAAACCAGTTTTACACAAGTAATTAATTTACAAAAAGCAAGAATCAGTACCTATCCGATGTATGCAGAAAGTGCTGATTATTTCAAAGATTTTAATATACAAATCAAACAAATGGAGAAAGAAGAGAAGAACATTAAATCAACCATTTCCAGACGTGGAATCAGCAACGATTTATTGGATCAGCTTATTAATCTCTATCAACAAAAACTAACCATTCTGAAACAGCTGCAGCTGGAGATGAATAAAACCAACAATCGATTTAAACAAAACCGCGGACCAGTGGATACTACCCGCACTTATTTCTTAAGTATTTAAATAACGTATATGAACAAGAGAAACCTTTTTCTACAAGCTGCCTCAGCTATTCTTGCACTTGCAATAATGGTTCAGGTATCAGCTCAAACAATTTCAGCTACCGCACCTAGAGCAGCTAATCAAAGACAAAAATCTTCAGCTATCGAAAGTCAACAAGCTGCTCAACAAATGAAAATGTTGGCCGAGATGGATGCAAAAAATGCTCAAATCATTCGAGGTAATTTTGGTGCATTGGCTGCAGTGCCACCGATACCACCAATAGCTGCAATGGCACCATTGGCTCCATTGGCAGAATTTCCAGAAAGAATGGAAATGCCCGAATTGCGTGAATTAGCAGAATTGCGCGGTTTGCGTGAAATGCGCGAAATGCCCGAAATGCGTGAAATGCGCGAATTACCTGAAGTAAATGGATTGACTTTCTTCAATGGTAAAAATTTTACCAATGTAGATGATTTAAAATCTAAAGAAGTTTCGCAAGAAATCAGCACTTCTAAATCGCCAGATATTTATATAGATAATTCATCGCGTGGAATCGTAGTGAAAATTTGGGATCAGCCTAAAGTAAAAATAACAACAACTGTTTTTTATGAAGGCGATGGTAAACTTTCAGATGAAGAATGGTTAGAAAAATTGAACCTTTCTTTAAGGATGTTGGGCTCATCTGTTAAAATAAAATCAGGCAGCATTGGTGGTGGAAATTATACTACTACTTCAGGAACTTTTGCATGGAGTGGAGGAAGTAATACCAATGGAGTTGCGGTTTTCAACGGAAACGGTCAAAATATTGGCACCAAATCGAATATCAAAAGATTGGTTACAGTATATGTTCCAGCGGGTAGCAAATTAGATATTGAAAGCAAATATGCTGATGTGCAATTAACAGGTGCATTCACCGATGCGAACATCGATCTTACTAATGGCAATCTCGATGCAGAAAACATCAACAAACTTCAATTACGCTCTAAGTATTCCAATGTTACTTTAGACAATGTTGTTACTGCTGAAATTGATTTTATCAATGGCAGATTCACTGCAAAAAATATTGATGACGCTGATATCGATACAAAGTATTCTACTATAGAAATGGGCAATGTTAAAAAAATGATTTTCCGCAGCACCAATGATGAATATGAAATGGAAGAAGTAGGCGAAATGCGTGGAAGAAAAAATTATGGCAATCTTAGAATTACCAAATTAAATGGCTCATTAGAATTAGATGGAACCAATGCAGACGTGAAAGTTAGAAATGTGGGCCCTAATTTAAGTATGGTTAAAATTGATAATAAATATGCCGATATCCGCCTTCCCTTACGCAACAACAAAAGCTATTCAATTAATTATGTAGGTTCATATAGTACCG
>JBAXUV010000062.1:0-3853 GCA_037129425.1 Sphingobacteriia bacterium | reverse complement strand
TTTTCTACCCTGCACTTAAATATTTTAGCTGGAATAAAATGTCCTAATTCGTGTAACACTACTAAAATAGAAAACGATAAAATAAACTGTGCCACTTTAACGCCCACACTCATCAAATCAATTGCTAATAAACTCATACTGCTTTTTTCCCGAAGGATTTTTTTGTTATTAATTACATATGTACCAAAGATGCGGCGAAATCTCTGGTTTCGGCATCTGTATCAAAATATTCTTGTAAGGTTGGCTTCTCTATAAAAGCAATCTTGGCCATCGACTGCTCTACTATTTCCGTCATGTCTAAAAACCCAATTCGGTTTCTTAAAAATGCATAGACCGCTATTTCATTCGCTGCATTCAACACACAGGGAACATTTCCTCCCTTGTACATCGCATCGGTGGCTAAACTCAAATTGCGGAATGTTTTTAAATCGGGCTCTTCAAATGTTAATGTATTCGGTTTCTTAAAATCGTATCGCGGAAATTGATTTGGTATACGCTGCGGAAATGCCAACGCATACTGTATCGGCAATTTCATATCCGGTAAACCCATCTGCGCTTTTAGTGATCCATCTTCAAACTGTACCATACTATGTATAATACTCTGCGGATGTATCACTACCTGCACCTGATGCGCTCCCAGATTAAACAACCACTTGGCTTCGATCATCTCTAAGCCTTTGTTCATCAGCGTTGCAGAGTCGATGGTGATCTTGGCTCCCATGCTCCAGTTCGGGTGCTGCAATGCATGATCCTTTTTTACATTCACCAAAAAGTTGGGCTTCTTTCCTAAGAAGGGTCCACCACTGGCCGTTAAAATGATCTTCTCTATTTTATTTCTTCCCTCTCCTACCAGACATTGAAAAATAGCCGAATGCTCCGAGTCTACTGGTATGATCGGTATTCTTTTCTCTGCCGCTTTCTGCATTACAATATCTCCCGCAACTACCAATGTTTCTTTATTCGCCAATGCAATGGGCTTGCCCAATTCAATCGCATTCAATGTTGGCCTCAAACCCGCATAACCTACAATGGCTGCCAGCATCATATCATAACAATCCATTGATGCCGCTTCTGCCAATGCCTTCTCTCCCGCAAAAACTTTGATATCGGTTTTAGCCAATGCCTCTTTTACTACCGTGTATTTTTTTTCGTCGCCAATTACTACCACGTTCGGATTAAACAACAATGCCTGCTTGATCAATAATTCATCATTGCTCTGTGCAGTTAATATTTCGGCACTGAATAATTCCGGATTAGACTTTATTACATCCAACGCCTGTGTTCCGATCGACCCTGTTGATCCAAAAATGGCTATTCTCTTTTTACTCATTAATTTGGTTTATCTGATACTGAAAGCGCTACAAAATAAGCAAAAAGGCAGTATGCAGTTGAAATTATTATCCCAATCCTTAGTTAATCCTATGGGTGGATGATATATGGTTCTAGGCCCTCGGCAATTACCCGATCATTGCTCAATCGGGGTACTTTGTTCTGTCCGCCCAATTTGCCGATCGATTTCATATAATCTATAAATGCCTGTGGCTTTAAGCGGCTTATCTGCAATGGCAATAATATATTACCCTGCATCAGGTCTTCATAATACACATTCTTTGTCCGCATATGTTCGTTGAGTCGGGCGCTAAAAGCGGCCAGATCGCTGGGTTCGGCTTCAAACTCTATCAACCACTCATGGTAACTCTTGCCCTCTCCCTGTTGTATATAGGGTGCTACCGTAAACTCGGTGATCTTGCATGGATATTCCGCCACCGTCTTCAACATAGCCTGTTCTACCTCTTCGCCAATCACATGCTCCCCAAAAGCGGAGATAAAATGCTTGATTCTGCCCGTTACAACCAATCGGTATGGGTTCAGGCTCACAAATTTCACCGTATCGCCCAGGTTATAGCCCCATAATCCGGCATTACTATTTATAATAAGGGCATAATTCTCGCCCAGTTGCACGTCTTTTAAGGATAATCTGGTCGGATGCTCATTGAATACCTCTCCCGCGGGGATGAACTCATAGAATATACCACTATTGGTATTGAGCAACATGCCTGGTTCGGTCTGGGTATCCTGAAAGGCAAAAAATCCCTCACTGGCCGGAAACAACTCTATCGAATCGATCTTTCGGCCAATGCTTTCAAAGATTTTGGACTTATAGGGTTCAAAATTCACGCCCCCCTGCACCATTACACTGAAATTGGGGAATAATTCACCCACTTTCTTGCCCGACTGCTCGATCAATCGGTCAAAATACATCTGCATCCATGGCGGTATGCCACTGATCAGGGTCATATTCTGGTTGATGGTCTCTTTTACAATGGCATTCAACTTGGTTTCCCAGTCTTCTATACAATTAGTCTCAAAACTCGGCAACTGGTTAGATCTTAAATAGGCCGGTATATGATGATTGACTATTCCGCTCAACCTGCCCGTTGGAATATTGCCGGTTCGCTCCAGTTCGGGCGATCCACTCAAAAAGATCAATTTCCCGCTGGCAAATGCCGTATTACCGGTTTCTGCCATATAACATAATAAGGCGTTTCGGGCCGTATTGATATGGTTGGGGATGGAATCCTTGGTGATCGGTATGTATTTTACCCCACTGGTAGTGCCACTGGTCTTGGCAAAATAGATAGGCCTTCCCTTCCAGAGTATATTCTCTTTTCCCTCTTTTACCTGCTCTATATAGGGTTTGATTCCCTCATAATCTCTTATCGGTACTGCCTGTATATAGGATTGATAGTCGTTTACGTCTGCCAGATGATGGTCTTTGCCAAACTGGGTCTTAGCGCCTACCTTTATTTGATTGTTTAAAATGGCTTGCTGGTGCTCCACAGCCTGCACCATTCCCTTGCGGGTTCTATTATATATGAGCTGGGCAAAAGGTTTTGCCAGTAGGGTTTTTAGATTCATAATTGACCGATCGGGTATCAGCCAGCAAAAATAGGGCCTAGTTAGTGCTTTGATGTAGCTATTTTTACAATTTGGGATAATTTATTTCAAAAATTGTTGTGATTTCTGATTGCTTATCCCTACCTTTGCCGTCCTAATTTTGGATAGCTATGTTAGCAGTTGTAAAAATCGCAGGTCAACAATTTAAAGTGCAAGAAGGTCAAAGCTTGTACGTCCCTCACCTGCAGGGTAACACCGGAGACAAAGTGGAGTTCAGTGAGGTATTGTTTGTAGAATCAAACGGTACTATTGCTACAGGTTCAGCTGTAAAAGCGACTGTTAAAGCAGAAATCATTAGCGACTTAGTACAAGGAGATAAAGTGATCGCCTTTAAGATGAAAAGAAGAAAGGGCTTCCGCAAGAAGCATGGTCACAGAACCCACTATACTAGAATTAAAATCGAAAGCATCGCTTAGTAAAAAATCACTTGATTGCTTCGGCAATAAAAGTTGTAAAATCATACATTATGGCACACAAAAAAGGAGAAGGTAGCGTAAAAAATGGTCGTGACTCACAAAGCAAACGCTTAGGTGTAAAAATCTACGGTGGTCAACCAGCTCTTTCTGGAAATATAATTCTTCGTCAAAGAGGAACAGTTTACCATCCTGGTAAAAATGTTGGCGTTGGAACTGACTTTACTTTATTCGCATTACAAGACGGAATTGTTGAATTTAAGAAAGGAAGAAACGACAAAACAACTGTATCGGTAATGCCGGCAGCTGTAACTGCCTAAAAAATATTTTTTTGTAGTTATAAATAGTTTTTTTATTTTTAATGTATTATTAACTAACCATTAAATCTAAAAACATGGCAACTGCAAAAAAAGCCGCAAAGAAAGCCGCTCCTAAAAAAGCTGCAAAGAAAGCTGCTCCTAAGAAAGCTGCAAAGAAAGCTG
>JBAXUV010000061.1:0-4057 GCA_037129425.1 Sphingobacteriia bacterium | reverse complement strand
GTGACCATAGAAGAAATTGAAAAACACATTATTGAAATTGCTTTCGACAAAGGATTTGTTCAGGCAAAAAAACCCAATTTGAGAACAGGAAAGAAAATTGCTGTAGTTGGTTCGGGTCCTGCAGGATTAGCGGCCGCCGCTCAATTAAACTACGCAGGTCATAGTGTAACCGTATTTGAAAGAGATGATGCAATTGGAGGTTTATTGAGATATGGCATTCCTGATTTTAAATTAGAAAAATGGGTGATCGACAGAAGAATACAATTAATGGAAGAAGAAGGCATTGTATTTAAATGTAACGCCAATGTGGGAGTAAGTATTTCAATCAATGATTTATTGAGAGAAAACAATGCCATTGTTTTAGCAGGCGGGTCAACTGTTCCAAGAGATTTACCGATTGAAGGCAGGAGTTTAAAAGGTGTACATTTTGCCATGGAGTTCTTGAAACAACAAAATAAAAGAGTTGCCAACATTTCTTTCAAAGAAGAAAATATAATGGCTACTGGAAAACATGTAGTAGTAATTGGTGGTGGAGATACTGGAAGTGATTGTGTAGGTACTTCTAACCGTCATGGAGCTGCGAGCGTAACTCAATTTGAATTAATGCCAAAACCTCCAGAACAAAGAACAGCGAATATGCCTTGGCCACAATATCCAATGTTGCTGAAAACCACTTCTTCTCACGAAGAAGGAGCCAATAGACAATGGGCAGTTGCTACCAAAAAATTCATTGGCAATGAGTCGGGTCAATTAATTGCGCTAGAAATTGTTGACCTCGAATGGAAAATTGGAAGCGATGGAAGAACAGCAGGTTTTGAAGAGATCAAAGGAACCGAAAGAACTATACAATGCGATCTGGCATTTTTAGCAATGGGATTCTTGCATGCCCAACACCAGGGGTTGATTCAACAAATGGAAGTAGAATTAGACGAAAGAGGCAATGTTAGGGCATCTGAAAAAAACTATCAAACCAATATTCAGAAAGTTTTTACTGCCGGAGATATGAGAAGAGGACAATCATTGGTAGTATGGGCCATCAGCGAAGGAAGAGAATCAGCGCGTAAAGTAGATGAATTCTTAACGGGCACTTCTATTCTGGAATCTAAAGATTCGAGCTATTTAGTGAATAATTAATACATATATTTATTTTATATACAATTGAAAGTCGAGCCATTTTAGCTCGACTTTTTTCATGAAAAACAATACAGACAATCATTCCAAATAGTTTAACACACTAAAACTTATTAACATTACAATTATTTATATTTGATTTTATTTAACATTTTATCAAAATATTTAACTAATTTAGATTTATTATATTGTATTACTTTAATTTTTAATGTTAAATTATGCCGAAATCAAAAGCAAAACAACTCGCCCCTTTTTTAGTACTTATGGCTGTTGCCATTGGAGCCATCTTTATTCCTTCATTGCCTAATTTTGATGACGGAGGTAAAATTTATAATGCTGCAGATATTGCATGGATTATTGTAGCCACTGCGCTCGTTTTTTTAATGACACCCGGTTTGGCTTTTTTCTATGGCGGTATGGTACATCGCAAAAATGTAATCTCTACTATGATCAAAAGTGTGGTTGCAGCCGGAGTAGTAAGTATTCTTTGGGTATTTGTTGGTTATAGCCTTTGTTTTGGAGAATCAATTGGAGGTTTTATTGGCAACCCATTCACCCACCTGTTTTTTAAAGGAATAACCAGCGGAGCTCCTTGGAGTTTAGCGCCAACTATTCCATTAGGACTTTTTGCTTTATTCCAATTAATGTTTGCCATTATCACTCCAGGATTAGTAGTTGGAGCTGTTGCAGAAAGAATAAGATTCACAGCATATATTCTTTTCATTGCTTTGTTTAGCATTTTAGTATACGCACCAATTGCACATTGGACCTGGCATCCTGAAGGATTCCTATTTAAAATGGGTGCATTGGATTTTGCAGGTGGTACAGTAGTACATATATCTGCTGGTTGTGCTGCATTGGCTGGAGCATTGGTTTTAAAGCGCAGACAATCACATATTGAACACAGAGAAATTCCTCCAGCAAATATTCCTTATGTATTAATTGGAACAGGTTTGCTTTGGTTTGGTTGGTTCGGTTTTAATGCTGGATCTGCATTAGGCGCTAATGCTTTAGCTGTTTCAGCTTTTGCTACAACAAATACTGCTGCTGCAGCTGCTGGTTGCTCTTGGATGTTCTTTGATGTAATTCGTGGCAAAAAACCTTCAGTATTAGGATTCTGTATTGGTGCAGTAGTTGGATTAGTTGCAATTACTCCTGCAGCAGGTTTTGTTGCAATTCCACAAAGTATTTTCATCGGATTTGTTGCAGCGATTATTTCCAACTTAGCGGTTCATTATAAAAGCAAATCTACTTTGGATGATACACTAGATGTATTCCCTTGCCATGGTGTAGGTGGAATTGTAGGCATGTTAATGACGGGAATCTTTGCAACCAAAACAGTGAATGGAGCTGGTGCTGAAGGATTATTTTACGGAAATAGCGCCTTCTTCTTTACACAAGTAAAAGCCTTGGTGATTGTTGTAGGGTACAGCTTTGTAGTTTCTTTTGCAATTTTTAAATTTATCGATCTTGTTCTTCCTTTAAGAGTTAGTTCTGAAGAAGAAGAGCAAGGATTGGATGCTACTCAACACAATGAAAAATACGGCAGAACTCCTCAAGTAGCATAGCAATTATATCTTCTAAAAAAATAAGGTACAGCCATTGCATAAACCTCTGAACAGGTTTAAAGGCTGTACCCATTTGTTAATCATAAAACCATTACAATGTTAAAGAAAATTTTAACTGCATCTATCAGTGTGTTCTCTTTTTTAGTTACTGATGCTCAAACAGATTCAACAAAAAAGGCTAGCACCACATTTTCGGGATTTGTAGATGCATATTACCGATATAGTTTTGCAGATGCTCCTGGTAAAACCAATAATTTAACTAGTTTTACCAATGCACAAAACGATTTTGAATTAGGAATGGCTTCAATACGAATTGACCATTCATTTGGAAAAGTTTCTGCTACTGCAGACCTGGGTTTTGGAAGAAGGGCACAGGAATTCTCTTATAATGATGTCGGATCCTTGGCTAGTGTAAAACAATTGTTTATCACTTATGCTCCCTCCGACAAAGTGAAATTTACTTTTGGTAAATGGGCCACACATATAGGTTATGAATTAGTAGATCCGATAGGCAATAGAAACTATAGTATGTCTTATGGTTTCTCCTATGGCCCTTTCTTTCATACAGGAATTAGAACAGATATATCTTTAGGAGGCAAATCAGCATTCATGGTGGGAGTAGCCAATACAACTGATTATTCTACTACTTCAAACCCAACAAAATTTGTAATAGCACAATTCAGCACCGGAACAAAAGATGATAAAATAAAAGCCTATTTTAATTTTCAAGGAGGTGGGGGTGTAACTCAATACAATATAGTTGCTACTGCTGCCCTATCTAGCAAATGGAGTATGGCTTATGATGGTAGTATCCAAACCACAAAAGCCAATGGTGCAAGTTCTAATTGGAAGAGCAATGCATTGTATTTTAACTTCGACCCAACCAGTAAATTTGGCCTTACACTCAGAGGCGATTATTTTAATGATAGAAAAATCAATCCAGTAATTGGCGGTAATATGTTTGCTGCAACTCTATCCGCAAATATAAAAATTGACCGTCTTACCATCATACCAGAAATAAGATCAGATAGTGGCGATCAATTGCTTTTTTCGAAAGGCGATGGCTCTACAACCAAAACAGTTGGCTCATTTATTTTTGCAGCAGTATATAAATTTTAACTAGAGAAATGGACAGTTAGTAACCCTGTAACATTTGTTACGGGTTTTTTTTGGCAGGTATTCAACAGTTTTATACCTTGAATGCTTCTAATGAAGCAATTAATTCGATTTCTGCAGTTTATCTACTCGATTTATGCATTTGCCACTTTTATCCTTGCAATGCTACTGGTATTTCCTTTTATCATGTTATCTATTCCATTTGGGAAAATAAGGGGCGGCAATTTGGTTTATTTTTTCTG
>JBAXUV010000060.1:0-4064 GCA_037129425.1 Sphingobacteriia bacterium | reverse complement strand
ATCCTTTGTCGAAAGCAATTTCAATAATGTGTTTTTCAATTTCTTCTATGGTCACTGCTGGTTGATTGATGCCTAATACGCAAGCAGCTTCGCAAGGTGCTGGGCATATTCTTCCAGTGAACTCAGGAAAATTATTGGTGGCTGATAAAATTTCATACGCTTCTTCCCAGCTCTGACGATATACAGCATCATTGAATTCAGGAATAATATTTCCTAAAGGACATCCGCTATGACAAAAGGGAACCCCACAATTCATGCATCTTGCAGCTTGTTGATTGAGTGTTTGATCGGGTAATTTTTCTACAAACTCTTTGTAGTCATTTACTCTTTCTTTTGGGGAACGCTTATCTGGCAAGGTTCTGTTGAATTCTAAAAATCCGGTTGTTTTTCCCATTATTAGTTATCAATTTTTAATTATTGGTATAAACTCCAAATAGTATCTTTTATCTCATATCTCTTAATTCTTATCTTTTATCTCATATCTCATAATTCATATCTCATAATTCTTATCTCTTAATTCTTATCTCTTAATTCTTTTCGAGTGGCTTTTTGCAAAACCTTTTTGTAATCAGATGGAAATACTTTGATAAAATTTTTCAATTGATTATCAAAATCAACTAAAATAAATTGAGCAACTGCACTCTTGGTGAATGCAACATGCTTGGTGATTAACTGATGTAATACTAAAGCATCCGATTCTTCAATAGGATCTAATTCCACCATTTCCATATTGCATTTATTGGCAAACTCATTTTTAACATCGTATACATAGGCTATACCACCGCTCATGCCAGCAGCAAAATTTCTCCCCGTATCGCCTAGAATTACTGCGATGCCGCCAGTCATATATTCGCATCCATGGTCGCCAACACCTTCGGTAACAACCGTTGCACCAGAATTACGAACAGCAAAACGTTCTCCTGCTTTTCCTCTTATAAAGGCTTCGCCAGAAGTAGCTCCATACAATGCTACATTGCCGATGATGCTATTATTCTCTGCAATAAAATTGGCATTAGCAGAAGGATAAACAATTAAAGTTGCTCCACTTAATCCTTTTCCAAAATAATCATTGGCATCGCCTTCTAATTCTAATTTTATTCCTTTGGTATTAAAAGCACCAAAACTTTGGCCTGCTGTTCCTGTGAATTTAAAATGAATACTGTCTTTTGTTAGTCCTTCACTCTTGTATATTTTAGTGATTTCATTGGATACAATTGTGCCAACTGTTCTATCAGTATTTTTAATTTCAAAAGCTCCAAATACGGCTATTTTTTTTGCAATTGCTTGCTCTGCTAATTTCAATAATTGCCAATCCAGCACTTCTGCTATTCCATGATCTTGTTCTTCCTGCTTGAATAAGCCAGTGTACAATGAATCGGGTTCTTTGTACAATACTTTGGAGAGGTCTAGGTTTTTATATTTCCAATGTATTGAATCCGTTTTTTGAATCAGGTTATCGGATTGTCCGATCATTTCATTCACCGTTCTGAAGCCCAGATCAGCCATGATCTCCCTTAACTCTTGTGTAATGAATTTGAAAAAATTAACTACATGGTTGGGGTCGCCTGTAAATCTTTTGCGTAAAGTTTCATCTTGAGTAGCAACACCAACTGGGCATGTATTCAAATGACATTTACGCATCATGATACATCCTTCCACAATTAATGCAGCCGTTGCAACGCCCCATTCTTCTGCTCCGAGTAATGCAGCGATGGCAATATCTCTCCCCGTTTTCATTTGACCGTCTGCTTGCACAACAACCCTGCTTCTCAATTTATTTTTTACCAGTGTTTGATGTGTTTCCGCCAAACCTAATTCCCATGGTAGTCCTGCATGTTTAACTGAACTGATTGGAGAAGCTCCTGTTCCGCCATCGTGACCAGCAATTAACACTACATCAGCTTTGGCTTTTACAACACCTGCTGCAATTGTTCCGACACCTGCTTTAGAAACCAATTTTACATTAATGCGCGCAGCACGGTTGGCATTTTTTAAATCAAAAATTAATTGTGCTAAATCTTCAATCGAATAAATATCATGATGGGGTGGTGGAGAAATTAATCCAACACCAGGAGTGGCATGTCTTGTTTTTCCGATCCATTCATCCACTTTATAGCCAGGTAATTGTCCGCCTTCACCTGGTTTAGCACCTTGTGCCATTTTGATCTGTAATTCATCTGCTTCTGTTAAATACATTGCAGTTACGCCAAATCTTGCAGATGCTACCTGCTTAATTGCAGAGCGCATAGAATCTCCATTGGGTAATGGGGTATATCGAATTTCATCTTCTCCACCTTCGCCTGTATTGCTTTTACCACCCAGTCGATTCATTGCAATAGCAAGTGTAGTATGCGCTTCCCAAGAAACCGAACCGAAAGACATAGCGCCTGTTGCAAAACGTTTGTAAATATTGGCTGCTGGTTCTACTTCATCTATTGAAATAGAAGGTCGATTTTTTACAAATTCAAATTGACTTCTTAAAGTGCATGCTCTTTCGCTTTGCTCGTTGATTACAGATGAGTATTTTTTGAAAGTGTTGTAATCATTTCTTCTAGTAGCATCTTGTAACAGATGAATTGTTTGTGGGTTGAATAAATGAAATTCACCTTTTCTTTTCCATTGATAAACACCGCCTACTGGTAAACGGTCTACTGCTTTGTCTTTTTTACTGAATGCAAAAAAATGCTTGGTCAATGTTTCACGGGCAATTTCATCTAATCCCATTCCTTCAATTCTGGAAGTTGCTCCAGTAAAATAAATATCTACAACCGATTTGTTGATGCCAATGATTTCAAATATTTGCGCACCTTGATAAGATTGCAATGTAGAAATACCCATTTTAGAAAATACTTTGAGCAAGCCTTCATTCACTGCTTTGATATAATTCTTTTTTAGTTGCTCTGCATCTAAATTGGTTTGCAATTTTCCACTAAGCTTCATGTCGCGTATAGAGGAGAGTGCTAAATAAGGGTTGATTGCAGTAGCCCCAAATCCAACAATACATGCAAAATGATGTACTTCCCAAACATCGCCCGCTTCAACAATTAAACCTACTTGTCCGCGGTATCCTTTTTTAATGAGATGATGATGCACTGCTGCAGTTGCTAATAGAGAAGGAATTGGGGCGTGATCCGAATCAATGGCTCTATCCGTTAAAATGATCACTTCAAATCCGTCTTGAACCGCATCAACTGCATACCTGCACAAACGATCCAAACCCGCTTTTAATGAACCTGGTTTTCCATCTGCTCTAAAATAAGTCTGTAAAGTTTTTGCCTGAAACACACCTGTATCGATACTGCGTATTTTTTCAAGCTCATGATTATTGAGTATGGGTTGTTTGAGTGCCACACTATGACAAGCCATCGGATCTTCTATCAATAAATTACCGTTGCTTCCAGCAAAAGTAGCCAGAGACATTACCATTCTTTCTCTGATAGGATCGATTGGTGGATTGGTTACTTGTGCGAATAGTTGTTTAAAATAAGCGCTAAGGTGTTGAGGTTGATCGCTGAGCACAGCCAATGGTGTATCGTTGCCCATGGAACCGATTGGTTCTTTTCCGTCCAATGCCATAGGCGCAATGATGGTATCTAGATCTTCTGTTGAATACCCAAATGCTTTTTGGTATTTAAAAACCTGATCGTGTTCTAAGTGCGTAAACATTACTCGAGGCTCAGGCAATTCTTCTAATCGGATCTTGTATTTATTGAGCCAGTCGGCATAAGGTTTTTGAGAACAGATGGTTTGCTTCAATTCTTCATCACTGATAATTCTTCCTTGCGCCATATCAACTACAAACATTTTGCCGGGTTGCAGTCTTCCTTTTTCTTTTACGTTTGCAGGATCAATTGGAAGCACTCCGGTTTCAGATGCCATGATTACTCTATCATCGTGCGTAACTGTATATCTTGAAGGTCTTAATCCGTTTCGGTCTAGTGTAGCACCAATCATATTTCCATCGGTGAAAGAAATAGATGCAGGCCCATCCCAAGGTTCGATCATGCAAGCATGGTATTCGTAGAATGCTTTTTTAATAGGGTCCATATCTGCATTGCCATCCC
>JBAXUV010000006.1:0-127920 GCA_037129425.1 Sphingobacteriia bacterium | reverse complement strand
AGATAAGAGATAAGAGATAAGAGATAAGAGATAAGAGATAAGAGATAAGAGATAAGAGATAAAAGATTTAGGTATTTGTCGATTTTAATTAGTTATTATGATACAGAGAATTCAAACTATTTGGTTATTGGTAGCAGCGGTTTTAGCTGGCCTAAGTTATAAATTGTCTTTTTTTAGTGGTAATAAATTGAATACAACTACCAATGTAAAAGAATGGATTGAATTCACTGCAAATCAAAATGTATTTACCATGATTCTTGCAGTAGCTATAGCTGTGGCATCATTGATAGCTATATTTATGTACAAAGATCGCAAGCGCCAGATGCTGGTAACATTATGTACAACTGTTGTATCGATCATACAGATCTTTTTATACTTCAATGCTAAATCTTCATTCATAGAAGCCAAGCTCGACCTTGGGTCACTGCTATGTTTTGCTGTACCTGTTTGCTTAGCATTGGCAGCGAAATCGATCTATAGCGATGATAAATTAGTGAAGAGTGCTGATCGTTTGAGATAAAAAAATTGTCGATTAATAATTTCCATTCTCTAATAAATTACTTACAAATAAGGCGCAGTTACACTGCGCTTATTTTTTTTGATACCAGC
This sequence comes from Sphingobacteriia bacterium, assembly GCA_037129425.1. Classification (GTDB taxonomy): domain Bacteria; phylum Bacteroidota; class Bacteroidia; order Chitinophagales; family Chitinophagaceae; genus Sediminibacterium. The sequence continues at coordinate 127,311 of JBAXUV010000006.1, read as the reverse complement.
AGGTATTCCTGCATACACTAGTTCACCGCCTGCATCTCCTGCCTCTGGGCCTAGTTCAATTAGCCAATCTGCCGATTTTAGTACATCGGTATTGTGTTCAATCACAATCAAGGAATGACCTTGTTCTATCAATGCATTGAAGGAGGCCAACAATTTCTTGATGTCATGAAAATGCAAACCGGTAGTAGGTTCATCAAAAATAAATAATACATGTCCGATGCCTTTTCCTTTACCTAAGAAGCTGGCTAATTTTACACGCTGTGCTTCTCCTCCACTTAATGTATCGCTGCTTTGTCCTAATTTGATATAGCCCAAACCAACGTCCTGTAAGGGTTGTATGGCTTTCTGTATAGCTTTCTCCTCGTCGAAAAATTCAATGGCTTCATCAACACTCAACTCCAATAATTCAAAAATAGATTTGCCATTGTATTTTACTTCCAACACTTCTTCTTTAAATCTTTTTCCGCCACATGATTCACAGGTTAGATGCACGTCTGCCAAAAATTGCATTTCTACTACAGTTTCTCCTTCCCCTTTACAAGTGTCACATCTTCCACCATCTACATTAAATGAAAAATGTTTAGGCATGAAGCCTCGCATTTTCGCCAGCCCTTGTTTAGAATACAGATCTCTGATAGCATCGTATGCTTTGATATAAGTGATCGGATTACTGCGTGAAGATTTTCCAATCGGATTTTGATCAATCATTTCAATTGAATTAATTGAATCGATATCTCCTGATATATTTTTATGTACTCCCACTTTATCTGCTGCCTCACCCTTTATTTTCTGCAAAGCAGGATACAATATTTGTTTGATCAAAGTGGTTTTACCAGACCCACTAACACCCGCAACCACGGTTAAAGTATGGAGCGGAAATTCAACAGTAATATCTTTTAAATTATTTTGCCTCGCCCCTTCCACTGAAATACTAGCATTCCATTTTCGAACTTGCTTAGGTGCTTCAATACTTAATTTTCCAGTAAGGTATTTACCAGTTAAACTATCGGAATGATGAATAATATAATCATAATTACCTGCTGCTACTACTTCACCACCCAAATGAGAAGCCAATGGGCCCATATCTATTATATGATCGGCTTCACGCATCATCATTTCGTCGTGCTCCACCACAACTACTGTGTTGCCTAAATCTCGCAATGATTTTAACACATCAATTAATCGGGCTGTATCTCTGGAATGTAACCCGATGGAAGGCTCATCCAAAATGTATAAGGAGTTGGTTAAATTGCTCCCCAAACTTCTGGTGAGTTGAATTCTTTGACTCTCTCCACCGCTCAATGAATTAGCCAATCTATTTAAAGTAAGATAGCCCAAACCTACATCCAATAAGGTTTTGATGCGTTGGTTTAATTCTAATAATATTCTTTTAGCCACTTGCCTATCATGTTCTGAAAGCGCTAACTCACTGAACCAGATTTGCAGATCTCGAACAGGCATATCGCATAGTTGAGCAATATGCATAGCTCCTACTTTTACATACAATGCTTCTTTGCGCAATCTATATCCATTACATTCATTACAGGTAGTTCTTCCACGATACCGGCTAAGCAATACGCGATACTGTACTTTATATAAATTGGATTCAACTTCTTTAAAAAAATCATTGATCCCTAAAGCCCCAGTTGCCCCATTCCATAGCTGATGGTATTGCTCTTTGGATAAATCCATGATGGGTTTGTGAATGGGAAAATTGAATTTAGCAGCGCCCTTAATAAACTGTTCTTTCCACCAGCCTAACTTCTCTCCCTTCCAGGGTGCAATTGCACCTTCATACAATGAAAGTCGCTTATCAGGAATCACCAGATCGGTATCAATTCCCAACACTTGTCCAAAACCTTCGCAAACAGGGCATGCCCCATAAGGGTTATTGAATGAAAATAAATTGGGAGATGGTTCTTCAAAAACAATTCCATCGGCTTCAAACTTATTGCTGAAATGAATCAGTTTGGTTCCATCAATTTCAATATTCATTTCTCCATCGCCTTCATAAAAAGCGGTTCCGATAGAATCGGATAATCGGTGCAGATCTTCTTCATCGAAAGTTTTTACTACCATTCGATCGATAAGTACAAAGAATGAATTTCCAGCTTTGGAAACTTGCGCTTTTAAAGCGGAATCAGATAGTTCAAGTAATTCCTCTATTCTTTGTATACTTCCACTTTGATACATTCTTGAAAACCCTTTCTGCATCAAAATATTCAACTCCTCTCTAATTGCTCTGTTGGCATGTTGCTTAAAACCAACCAGGATAACTACTTTAGTTCCTTCTTTTAATTGAGTAATGGCATTCATTACATCTGCTACATCATCTTTTTTTACTGGCTTTCCTGTAACAGGTGAAATTGTTTTACCAATACGGGCATACATCAAACGCAAGTAATCATAAATTTCCGTCATACTTCCCACAGTGCTTCTGGGCGTACGGGTAATTACTTTTTGCTCTATGGCTATGGCAGGGCAAAGCCCTTTAATATAATCTACATCAGGTTTTACCATTCGGGCCATGAACTGTCGGGCATATGCACTCAAACTTTCCGCATAGCGTCTCTGGCCTTCTGCGAACAAGGTGTCGATGGTTAAAGAAGATTTTCCGCTACCTGATACACCAGTGACAACAATGAGTTTGTTCCTAGGGAAATTGACTGAAACATTCTTAAGATTATGTGTTCGAGCTCCTGTTACCACAATATCTCCGTTCAATGTATTGGCTATAAGTGATGCTTCTGGTGCTTTTTTCGTTGTCATATTGAATTGTCCTAGCTGTACAAAAGTAACAGAATATTGCAGCTTTAGTTGAGCAAATGATGAATAAGTCCCAAAAAATCAATGATTTAGAATGTGCATAACCTCGACGCTCTAAAACTTGATTTCCACAAAGCAATTGTGAATGTAAAAGAATTCTAATTTGTTCTCGATTTAAAGTTCGTTATCCAATATCCTGATTTTTTGAACATCCTAACTCAAAAACCTAAACTATGAGAACAATGGACCATGCGTCTGATAATGAGTTGATAAGGGCCTTTCAAGATGGCGATACCGATGCCTTTGAAACACTCATCTATCGTTACAAAGACAAGATTTTTTCTTCTATTTTGTTTTTTGTGAAAGACACTTATTTGGCTGAAGACCTATTTCAGGATGTGTTTATCAAAATAATAGACACTTTAAAAAACAAACGTTACACCGAAGAAGGTAAGTTTTTACCTTGGGCTTTGAGAATTGCCCACAACTTATGTGTAGACTATTTCCGCAAAGTAAAACGTACGCCAGCCATTAAAACCAGCGACAACAAAGATATTTTTGATGTGCTGCAAATTTCCGAAGAAGCACCAGACGGAAAGATCATGCAGGGCCAAAGCCATGATAGAGTTAGAAAAATGCTCGACCTATTACCAGAAGAACAAAGAGAAATTATTGTGCTTAGGCATTATGCCAATATGAGTTTTAAAGAAATTGCTGAAATCACCAACTGCAGTATTAATACGGCTTTAGGTAGAATGAGGTATGGTCTGATTAATCTTCGAAAGATGATGACCGAAAAACAAATTGCACTTTAACAAAGAACCCCTGTGAGCAACGGGGGTTTTTTATTCTTCTTCTTTCAGCTTTTGAATATCTCTTACCAATTGTTCCATTTCTAATTGCAGGGTGCCATTATAGATACCCCTGATTCTTTTGGTTTTATCTACCAACAAAACATGTTCTGTGTGTAAAAACTGGCTACTGTCTTTGGTAAAACCTAGATCTTCTTCTGCAAAATAAGATTGCCTTGCCAAAGTATAAATGTCATTTTTCCCACCGGTTAATAAATGCCAGTTGCTTTTTTGAATTTGATTGGCAGTTGCATATTTTTTTAACCTACTCACAGAATCGATCCAGGGAGTTACACTATAAGATAAGATCACCAAATTAGTATCATTAAGAAATGCTTTCTCTACTAATTTCATTTGTTTGGTCATCACAGGGCAAATGCTACCGCAACTCGTAAAAATAAAATTAGCTACATGAATTTTGCCATTGATCTGATCTTCAGAAATGATTTGATTATTTTGATTGGTAAATGAAAAATTGCCGATACTATGATTGATTATTTGGGCAACTTCTTTGTCTGAATGTAAAAATATCGGGGTAAATTCAGGTGTATTATAATACGGAAGTGCTTTCTGTTGCTGCTTTGCAGAGCAACCAGCGAATAATAGCACTACGAAAAATAAATTATTTCTTAAAGATGCTGTCCGATACATTTACACAATTTTTTGTTCCTAATAATCCAAACCTTCTTCCATTAATGATTACATAATTGGCTTTTATTTTCCCATTATCATACCACCATTTTTGACTTCCTTCTTCATGACCTTTTACATAATTCATTTCTCTGGTTATATTACCCGCTTCATTCCATTCTCTACAAAGACCTTCATATTCATCATTTACAAAATGGTATTCTAATTGCTTTTTTCCATTCTCCCAGTAGATGGTATATAGTCCTATTTTTTTCCCATTTTCAAAAAATCGAATCTCTTTTATTTGATGACCAGGATACCATTTTTTCCATTCACCATTTTCCAATCCGTTTTCAAACTCCTGAATAGCTGCAGTATCAGCACTTGAAGGATATAAACCATAGATTCGTCCTGTAAAAAGCTGATTCTTTTGATATAGTATGCCGTTTTGATTTCGAATGGAACTGTCTGATTGATTAACCAAAAGGATTGTTCTGTATGCTGGTTTCTCGGACCGAACTGCTTTATCCTGTTCTTTATTCGAAGGATTACATGCAAAGAACAGCAAACAAAATCCAACCAACCATCTATTGAGTAACTGTGCCTGGTGTTCCATAATAACCGCTGCCATTTAAATAAGGATCTGTTGCATTAATATGATAATGATAAATACCATTCGGATATTCTGTTGTAGCATGAGAGTGTCCATGATAAGCATCTAACATTGCATTCGTTACAGCTGCTCCATTTTCTGTTGGCCCATATACCGGATATCCATCTAACAAAAATCCTAAAAGGGCAGATTTAGAAGCTTTTACAGTGGTGAGGTATAATGGTTCTACATGGTAATGATATCTTCCACCAGGTGCAGGATGCCCCCAGGATTGATCAAAACTTACTACTTCTCCTGTTAATGGTTGGTTAGGCCCTGCATATTGGTTATAAAAAGGGACTCCATTCAATGCAACACCGATTGCACCTAAAGCAGTGGCAGGATGAGTTGCAGAAACTTGTGGATTGATTGGAATTTTAAATGTATAGGATTGCGTAACAATTGAATTGGGATTTTTAGCAAAAGTATTCCCACCAAATGTAGTACCACTAAAGTTTTCATATAGAGGATCGGTAGTTGCATAATAAATACTCTTGTGATCAGGAGCACCATTTGATTTAATGGTAATATAAGTACCATCAGATGTAATGCTACTAGCACCATATATCTTTAAATAAACTGCAGGTACAGTATTACCTGTTGTTGTAGTTGTACTTGACGAAGCGGTATCTGCCGATTTTTTGCATGCACTCGAAGCAATTAAAACTGATAAGAGTAGGGCGCTAATCATTTTCATAAAATGTATTTTAAAAGATGAACTATTCAATTGCTAAACTTGAATGATTAGACGTAGCATTCAACAAAAACACTCGCTAAGGTTTTGAATTAATTTTGATCTGGTGGCGGAGGTGGTCGATGTCCACGAGGAGGTGGTGGACCCTGCCCGTCTGGAGGAGGTCGATGACCTTGCGGAGGTGGCGGACCCTGCCCATCTGGAGGTGGTCGATGACCTTGTGGTGGCGGACCCTTCCCATCTGGTTGAGGTCGATGACCATCTGGAGGCGGTGGACCTTGCCGATCCCGCTGTGGCCGATAACCTTCTTGCGGTGGCCTTTGTCCTTCAGAGGGTGGTGGACCTTTTGGTCGATTCCTCATTTGGATGATGGCTTCTTGAATAATCTGATCGAATTTAATTTTTTGAGTTGAATCACAAATTTGTCTAACCGTTTTAAAATGATTCAGCGTGGTTATATCCAAGTTTTTTTCTGCTGTTGCAATTTTATTCCAAGCATTATTAATGGTAATACTACTGGCAGTATCGTTTTTAATCAATGCAAAAAAATCATTTTTGTACTGCTCTATATCTTTTCTAATTGGATCGACCGCATTACGATGTTCATTTCTTAATGATTCGAAAGCTGTTTGCTGAGTACTTGAAAATTTCAATTCGTTGGTTAAAAAATCTCCCCCTTTATTCATTCTGGGTGGTGGCAATTGATTATTATTTTCAGGCATAGATTGGCGCCACCAAAAAATGCCAAAACTCACAATATTGGCTACCAATAATACAATAACGATGATATTTAAACTACGGTTTTTAGTTAATTGATTCATACAATAAGTTTAATAAACAGTAGTGGTGTTTAAATTGTATTCGCTTGAAAAATCATTTACTGATGATGTTGTATTTGAAACAACACTTTGTGATTGATGCCGATGATTGGTTTGCTTGATCAGCAAAAAAGCATTCATGCCAAAAATCACAACAAGCACACCAATAACCAATACAGGCTTAAACTGAAATAGGAAAGAAGGAGATTTATTCTCCTCCATCATATTCATTTTATGCATCAGTTTTGCATAAAAAAAAGGTGATGGATTGGCCCTTTGAATTCCCTCTACACTTTCAATTAGTTCATCTACATTTTTAGAGTAAATTTTTTTCATATTTTACAATTATGATTTACTAATATTTTTTTGCAAATTTATTTTTGCTCGATGCATATATGCTTCCACTGCTTTCACTGTTGTATTCATAACCTCACTGGTTTGCTGATAATTCAGTCCTTCTATCTTTATTAATACAAACGCTACTTTTTGATTCTCCGGTAGTGCTTGTAATGATTTAAATAATTGAGCTGCATGCTCTTTATTTTCCATTTGAACACCAGGGTGGTTAAAGTCTGCCAGGTCATCAACAGGCGAATTGTCTCCACCAAAAATGTTCAATATTTTACCAAATCTCTTTTTTGTTCTTTTCTTTCTTTCCCAATCCAAGGCTTTTGTTGTAGCTATTCTATAAATCCAGGTAGATAATTTGGCATCCTGTCTAAAACCATCGATGCTTATATACACTTGAATAAATACTTCCTGGCTAATGTCTTCTGCTTCCTGTTCATGCTGTACTATACTCAAAACAGTATTGAATACCATCTGCTGATAGCTTTCCACCAACTCTTTAAAAGCAGCTTGGTCTTTGTCCTGTAATGCTTTTATGAGTGCAGTTTCTGTCAAATTATACAGCCTGTTAAATGATTAGATGTGAAATGGAGTAAAAACCTTCACACAATAAGAAAAAAAAATCCGCAACCCTGTTTCTGCTAAAATAAGCAAAATCTATTTGACCAGCGATTTTTCAAAACTCATTTTTACCGCGTCTAAATGGGCAATAAATAAGCTAACATCAGGTTTATAACTGTATTTAACGTTACTAAGTGGCTCGCCATTTAGATCGAGAAACATATATAATGGCTGTGCATTGAATCCAAATTTAGTAATCTCATAATCCAGATTCCGATCTCCTTCAGTAATTACTTTATCGCCATCCTTTTTAATGTATTGCTCGTTGAGTGGCAATTCAGTTGATTCGTCTACATATAAACTAACCAATACAAAGTTTTCTCTCATTCTTTTTAATACTTCAGGATCCTTCCATACTTCTTTTTCCATTTTTCGGCAATTGGCACAACTATGACCAGTAAAATCGATCATGATCGGCTTCTTCAAAATTTTTGCAGCAGCTAAACCTTCTGCTAAAGTAAAATAAGCGGTAAGATTATATGGCACATGCAATTTATCGGTCAAACGTTTTGGAGGTTCCGCTAAAGAAGTTGTTTTTGATAAATTGGTTGAGCCATTTTGTTGATACTTGAGTAAATCTAAGTTGAAATCCTGGGTTTCATCTGGAGGAATAAATCCACTCAAATGACGCAAAGGAGCTCCCCATAAACCGGGGATCAGATAAACAACAAAAGAAAAAGTTGCAATGGCAAAAAATAATCTTGGTACACTCAAATAGGGCAAATCACTATCGTGAGAAAATTTAATTTTTCCTAATAAATAGATACCCATCAACCCGAAAACAACAATCCACAACACTAAAAAAACATCTCTATCCAATAAGCGCCAATGGTAGATCAGGTCTACATTGGATAGAAATTTCAATGCCAATGCCAATTCGATAAATCCGAAACATACTTTTACGGAATTTAACCAGCCGCCACTCTTTGGTAAAGACTGTAGCAATGTTGGGAAAAATGCGAATAAAGAAAAAGGCAATGCCAATCCTGCTCCAAAACCCAACATGCCAATAACAGGAGCTGAAGAAACACCCCCGCTACTTGCCTGACCTAATAATGTTCCAACAATAGGTCCTGTACAAGAAAAAGAAACAATCACCAGGGTAAGCGCCATGAAAAATATACCCACTAAACCGCCTTTTCCTGCTTTCTGATCTGCTTTATTGGCCCAACTATTCGGCAATTGAATTTCAAAAACACCGAAGAATGAAATGGCAAAAACAAGAAATATGGCAAAGAAAACCAGATTGGAAACAGCACTTGTAGAAATTTGATACAACACATCATCCCCAAAAATCAACACTAAAATAAATGTTGGAATTGTATAAATTAAAATGATAGATAAAGAATACCATAAAGCATTTCTTAGCCCTTCCAGCTTTGTTTTACTCCTTTTCAAAAAGAAACTAACTGTTACTGGGATCAATGGAAAAACACAAGGTGTAATTACTGCAATAAGTCCGGTTAAAAAACATAAAAGAAAAATCTGCCAAAGCGACTTGCCTTCTACATTACCCGAATCATTTTTATTTACTTCGGTTGAAATAGATTTGTTCACAGGGATACTAAATGCAATTTCACCACTGGGAAAATTATTACCTGACTTGCCTAACCAGATAAATTTACCTTTCAGTAAAGCACTGTCCTTATTATTGATATGTAATGGAAAAATGAATTCAACACTATCTGCAAACAATCGATAGGTAGAAAGGCTTTCATTATTCTCAGGAACAAGTAGCAAAGTTCCATTTTCTGTAATCGTATCTGTTTTTTGCTGATATGTCAAACTCAAACTATCAAGCTCCAATGCAGAAATAAAAGAATCATCCTCTCCTCTTTTTTTCACCGAAAAAACCTGAGTTCCTTTATCTAGATTCACTTTTACCAATAAATGAACGATTGAATCATTCATTCTTTTAGCAATAAAGCTAATTTGAACAGGTTGTTTTTCCTGTGCAAAAATCAATATCGAAAAAAACGAAACTAGTATGAATAAACCAAGCCTTTTTTTCATTTACGAATATTATTCTGCTTATTGTAATTTCAAATCGAAAGTTTTCTTCGTTGGAGGTAAACATTGTGTATCATCACAAACCATAAAATTAACTGTTCCAGTAATATTGGTACTTAAAGCTCCTTTTACTTTCACTACTTGAGAATAAACCACTTTTCCAGAATAATAATATACTTGAACACCAAAAACCTTGTCATTGATCTTTTCCATTTTCCCTGTTTCCTTTATTTTACCTTCTTTAACGATCAACGGATTACTATTAAAACTTACTTTGGTAGGAATAGGTCCTCCTGCTGGAGTTGATTGAGAATACATGTGCCAAGGCTTAGGAATGTCAGCCGTAATAACGATCTCATAAATACCAGGAGCTCTTTTGTTTGCTACATAAGTCCAGGAAACAGGTTCTTTTACCTGGCTATATGCATTTCCTAAAAAAAACATAGAAACTAAAACTAACAGAAAATTTTTCATTGAATATTGATTAATTGATATTTAATAATTCGAAAACTTTATGGCCATCAATATTATTTAATGATTTTGAAGTAGCTCTTTCGGGATGTGGCATCATACCAAAAACATTGTTATTGTAATTACGGATACCAGCAATATTCCTTACAGCTCCATTCGGATTGGCCATTTCATTGATCTCACCTAATTCGGTGCAATATTTAAATATTACTTGATTGTTTTTTTCCAAATTATCTAAGGTAGCTTCATCAGCATGAAAACGTCCTTCCCCGTGTGCAATAGGAATTTTTAAGGCACCACCTTCTCCATTTTTGATAAAGATATTTTTACAAATGAATTGCTGATTGGCATTTTGCAATAAAACGCCAGGCAATAACCCACTTTCACATAATATTTGAAATCCATTACATACACCCAAAACCCTTCCACCTTTATTGGCAAATTCAATAACAGATTGCATCATGGGGCTAAAGCGGGCAATGGCACCACAACGTAGATAATCCCCATAAGAAAATCCTCCAGGCAATACTATACAATCCTCGGTAGAAAAGGCTGAAAGGTTCTTGTCTTTATGCCAAAGCATGATCACTTCCTTATTTAGATCATTTTGCAGTGCATCCTGCATGTCTCGGTCGCAATTTGAGCCAGGAAAAACTACTACACCAAATTTCATGGGCTAATTTTATTTTATCGGCCAAAGGTACAAATCAAGCTCGGAAAGAAACCTTAATTTTTGACCAATTCCCAATTATTATACACAATTGCAATAATCATTACCCAAAATAGCAAATTGGGGAAAATGGGGCGTCTTGGGTAAGAAAATGCATTTGAAACAATTGCGGAAAAGGGTACCAGGCAGATAAAACATGCTTGTATGCCTACCCCTTTAAATACAAAAGGTGCTGTAATCAAAAATAAACTCATAATTACAAGTACTGCCCAGTTCTTTCTGATCTGAATTACTAATCTGCTATTAAATTGTTGCCAGTAAATAAACCCAGCTAAAAAACTTAATAGAAAAACAGATAAACTAATGATCAAACTTTTATTGACAAGTAAAACAGGAACTTCGAAATGAAAATTTGGTAGATAAAATAGAAAACTATGAAGCTGATCTGTTATAAATAACCATCCGCCTAAAAAATAATAAGGAACCAATATTCCCATTATCAAGACAAACCATTCCTGTAATTTAAACGGACGTAAAATAGCTAGAGCAAATATTGTGATAATAATCATCAACGCAATAGGATGGTATGCGATTGTTGAAATGCCCATTAATAATCCAATATTAAATAAAACTTCTTTGGGGTTTGGTTGATTGTAGAGCTGTACAATTTTAATGACTAACCAGATCAAAAGAAAGTTGATCAATAAAGCTGGAGTGATATAACACCATGTTGTAAATAACCCAGAAAGCAAAACATAGGTCATTGCAACAGTATAATTTGATTGCTGGAATAATTTAATTTCATTAAATAAAAAATTCAACCTAATTGCTTGAATCAATAGTGCCACCATATAAATAACAAATAAAAAATTACTGTTGATGCTAGAAAAATAATGTTGCATTAAAACAGCCAATAAACCATCATTGGTATTCAATAACATCACTGGCGTACTGAAGAAAAAATGAATATGAACACCAATACTTAATAGTAAAAGAAAAAGTATATTAACAATTGATTTGTCTTTAAATAAAAAAACCACGGCTTGATTTTAAAAGTCAACTTTTACAAAACAGGTATACCCTCTATACATACATGGCATGATTGCTTGCCTTAAACCTACTTGTTTAATATGCCTTGGCATAAAGTCATATCCTTTGTCTAAATTTTTAATTGTAGGATTTCGATCTATTTGACCAACTGGCGACATACTTTGATCGGTCAACACATTGCTTCTTTTCTCTTGGAGATTGAATAAGAAATGAATTTGATCTCCGCTATTAACAATACCATATCCAATATAATTATCTGTATTATCGTCGTATTGTGTTTTTCTAATAACATTACTCCATTCCATTTTACCATCTGGTTCAAATGAAATGATGGCCACATTTTCTGCATAATATCGGTTAACATTGTTACCCATATTATTATTGTACATGCCATAATTATTATAAACACCACCCCATGGATAATAGCCCATACCGCCATTCATGGGATAGTAATTCAATGAATTACCAACAAACCCTCCGCCATATGGATTATAGAATGGATTACCATTCATATAATCCCACCTGTTCAATGTATTTCCTCGATTGGTTACATAAGCAGCTTCAGCTATGATCATAAAGCCGCCGTCTTTTCTTAGTATTAAATTTTTCAGGTAAAAATCATTGAATGCCATTTTTTGAGGACCATCTCCTCTTACATCAGAACGGTATTCTTCCGAAAACGTTGTAGTAGCATTTAAGATTTCTTTAGTTCCATCCAAATCCCACAAAGTGTAATACAAACCGTCTACATTTCCCCTTCTGATTTTACTAAAAAAAGAAGTGATTATGCAATGACCATTTCTATTATCTATTTTAACCCTGGTATCATCTAAAAAGATCTTATTGATCGGCAGGACATTCAATTTATAACTAATAGCACCTAGCGGTTTTATCAATAAACTTATTTTATTGATATTATCATTCTGAGTTGTACCAGATTGTCTTAAACAAACTATATTCCCATTATTCGCCAAACCAAATTCACCTAAAAAATCATTTTTTTCAGGCATACTTATAGGCACTCTTACTTTTTCAATAAGGTTGAGTGATTTATCGAACATACAAGAAGTAACTGCATGCTCTTTTTCATTTTTTGTACTTATTTTAAATGCAACAATTTTCTGTTTATCTTCACTATTAATAAATGTATAAATTTTGTTATCTACATTGTAATTGATATTTGAAGTGGTATCTAAAACCACCGGATCTCCTACTTTTTTTCCATTTCCGTCAATTTTTACGGCCATAGCAAAAACAGTACTTTTATTTTGAAATTGATATAGTACGTAAACAAAATCGGAATATTGAATAAAATCGGTACTCAATACTTTTCCTTTTTCGGTGAGGTAATCCATCTTCACTTTATCTAATAACTTCATATCAGTATCATATACCGCCATCTGGTGAAGCTCTCTGGTGTTCTTATAAATGAGAATTTTACCGTCAATTTTACCTAAAATCTCAAAGTTCAAGCTTCTTGCATCGTCTTTTTCAGGTTCAGAAAAGACCAATTGTTGGGCATTTGCTGAAAAAATGCTCATGAATAATATGCTTAGAAAAAAGACAACTGTATTTTTCATTATGGGGTAAATCTTTAATATTCAAATGTACGGTAGCTCAGTTTATTTACGGTATCCAATTTACCCATACATTTGTTAAAGCAAATTAAGCATTTAAGCTACAAAGTACTTTCGTGAATAAAAATTTCAATAAAGCAACCTCGGCCGGATTAATCATCGCCCTTGGAATCATTTTCGGCGACATTGGTACTTCTCCATTGTACGTTTTAAACGAAATCATTAGTGAAAAAGTTATATCAGAGAAACTCATTATCGGGGCTTTGTCTTGCATAATTTGGACGCTGACCTTACAAACCACGGTAAAATATGTGATCTTGACCCTTAAAGCAGATAATAAGGGTGAGGGAGGTATTTTTAGTTTGTACGCATTGGTTAGGCGCAGAAGAAAATGGCTTGTAATCCCTGCAATGCTAGGTGGAGCAGCACTTTTAGCAGACGGGATCATTACTCCACCAATTACCGTTACCTCTGCTATTGAAGGCTTACGCCAGTTACCAGCTTTGAGAAATATTCAACAAAGCACTATCATTACTATTGTTATTTCCATTATCACACTTTTATTTATCGTTCAGCAATTTGGTACAGCTTCAATCGGCAAGTTTTTTGGGCCAATGATGGCATTATGGTTTACTATGTTGGCCGTTTTAGGATTATCACATATTTTAGATGAAGTACATGTATTTCAGGCTTTTAACCCCTATTATGCATTTGATTTATTAACCACTTATCCTAAAGGGTTTTGGTTGTTGGGAGCTGTTTTTCTTTGCACAACGGGTGCAGAAGCATTATATAGCGATTTGGGGCATTGCGGAAGGGCCAATATTCGAGTTTCCTGGATTTTCGTGAAAACATGCTTGATCCTAAATTATTTGGGGCAGGGTGCTTGGTTATTGGCCAATCATAAAAACCATATTATTCCACCAGAAGTGATGGCGGATGGATTCAATCCATTTATTGGCATTATGCCACAATGGTTTAAACTAGCGGGAATTATCATTTCCACTCTAGCAGCTATTATTGCTAGCCAGGCATTGATCTCAGGTTCTTTTACATTAATCAGTGAAGCCATGAGATTGAATTTATGGCCAAAAATGAAAATCAATTACCCTACAGAAGAAAAAGGACAGTTATATATTCCAGGAATCAGCTTATTGCTTTTTGTAGGTTGTATAGGCATTGTATTATATTTTCAGAAGTCTGCCAATATGGGTGCTGCATATGGCTTAGCCATCACCATGTGTATGATCAGCACTTCTATTTTATTTGCAAATTACCTGGTAAGTAAAAGAGTATTCCCCATTTGGATTTATGTATACCTGATTGTTTATTTAAGTATTGAGTTGTCATTTCTAATTGCCAATTTGCAAAAGTTCATGCATGGAGGTTATGTAACTTTTATTGTTGGTGGAGCTTTATTTGCAGTAATGTATGTATGGTTTAGAAGCAGGAAAATCAAAAACAGATATATTGAATTTGTTCGATTGGAGCATTATATTCCAATGATACAAGAATTGAGTAATGATAAAGTAATACCAAAATACGCTACCCATTTAGTGTATATGACCAGTGCCAATAACCACAATGAAATTGAGCACAAGATTATTTATTCGATACTCAATAAAAAACCCAAAAGGGCTGATATATATTGGTTTGTTCATGTAGACGTTATTGATGAACCATATGTTTGTGAATATTCAGTGGAACATATTATTCCCAATGATATTATCCGAGTTGAGTTCAGGCTTGGTTTTAGAATGGAGCAAAAAATCAATTTGATGTTCAGAAAAGTGGTGGAAGATCTGGTGAAAAACAAAGAAGTGAATATTACTAGCAGATATGAAAGTTTAGAGAAAAATAATATAGTCGGAGACTTTCAGTTTATTGTTTTAGAGAAATATTTAAGTCAGGACAATGAGCTTCCTATTTTTGAACGCATTGTTATGAAATTGTATTTCTGGCTCAAAGAAATCAGCTTGAGTGAAGAAAGAGGTTTCGGATTGGATCCAAGCAATGTAACAGTGGAAAAGTTTCCATTAATTGTTGCCCCGATTTCTAAGATGAGCTTAAAAAGAATATTCAACGAAGAGAGTGAATATCAATGATAAGTATAACCCCAAAAGAGTTAAAACAGCTGTTATCTGACCCTGCTATTTTTTTAGTGGATGTTAGAGAGCAACATGAACATGATGAATACAATATTGGAGGGTTATTAATTCCTTTGGGGGAAATTGTAACCAGAATCCATGAAATTCCAACTGAGCAAAAAGTAGTGCTTTATTGCAAAAGAGGTATTAGAAGCATGATTGCCATACAGAAATTACATTTGAAAAATCCTCAGCTCAACTTGTTCAATTTATCTGGTGGTATGGAAGCCTGGAAAACTTCTTGTTAATCTTGCAAAAAAAGCAGATATTACTGTTTGATTTATTGAGAAAGCTTGTCTTCAACCATCATATATATTATTCTGGGATACTTGGTTCTGGTAATTGTAGCATACCTGTTACAAGAGAGAATGATTTTCAAACCAGAAAAACTTCCACAAGACTTCACCTATAAATACGATGCCCCATTCGAAGAATTATTTTTCGACGTAGAACCTGGTGTTCGCATTAACGGGCTTCATTTTTATGTTCCAGAACCCAAGGGCCTTATACTTTATTTTCATGGAAATTCGAGAAGCATAAAAGGATGGGCAAAATATGCAAGGGACTTTTTTAGATTTCAGTACGATGTATTACTGGTAGATTATCGAGGTTTTGGAAAAAGCACTGGAAAAAGGGGAGAGAAAGCCATGTTGGCCGACATGCAATTCATTTACGAACGATTGAAGGAAAAATATGACGAACACCATATTCTTGTTTACGGCAGAAGTTTAGGAAGTGGATTTGCTACAAAAATTGCAGCAGACAATAAGCCGCGTTACCTGATTCTAGATGCCCCCTATTATAGCTTCATTAAAGTGGCTGAACGATTTACCCCATTTATTCCGCATAGACTTACATTAAGGTTTAAGTTACAAACCGATAAATGGATCAGAAAAGTCAATTGCCATACCTATATTATTCATGGCACTAAGGATTGGCTAATTCCTATTAAACACAGCGAAGAATTGCAGCGATTTAATCCGCATAAAATCACTTTGATTCGAATTCACGGTGGAGGTCATAATAATCTGCCTTCTTTTGATGAATACCATAATTTCATCAGAGATATTCTAAAGTATTGACGGCATCTACCTAATTTCGCTATGTGAAATCAGCAAAAAAATATACCTGGGTAAAAATTGTATTAGTTGTTTATGCGCTTATTGGGAGTGCTTTGTATTTATTGCAAGACAAACTAATATTGCATCCAGTAATTGTTGCGAGAGATAGTGTCTATTCATTTAATCAACCCTATAAAGAATCCTTTATAGCAATTGACGAATCTACTGAAATCAATCTAATACAATTTTCTGCCAAGGATTCAATTCCGAAAGGAGTTGTATTGTATTTTCATGGCAACAAAACCAATATCAGCAGGTATGCTCCATTTGCCAAAAATTTTACTTCAAAAGGGTTTGAGGTTTGGATGATCGACTATCCAGGTTTTGGAAAATCAACTGGAAAATTTACTGAGCCCATTGTTTACGAGTCTGCTTTACAATTGTATAAATTAGCTAGAATCAAATACAACCCTCAACAGATAATCATTTATGGTAAATCTTTAGGGACGGGAATTGCGTCTCAATTGGCTTCTATAAGAGATTGCAGGGATTTGATTTTAGAAACACCCTATTATGGGTTAGCCGATTTAGTAAAAACTTTTTTTTGGATCTACCCTGTTGACCAAATGATCCATTATCAATTTCCTACTTATACGTATATACCAAAAGTTACTGCACCAATAACCATTTTTCATGGAACTGATGATGGAGTGATCCCTTTAAGCAATGCAGAAAAATTGAAAAAATTATTAAAGCCTTCTGATCATTTTATAGTGATAGACAAGGGCATTCACAATAATTTAAATGATTTTAAATTGATGCAGGATTCTTTGAATAATATTTTACAAAAAAAATAGCAACCCCGACTGGTCTGATCAAATACCAGAAAAAAATTAAATCTCTTGTAAAAGCACTGCTTTCTTGGTCACAGAAAATTGATGCTCAACCCCTACTTTTAATGCCAGATTTTCTTTATCGTGGCTCACTGGAAAATCAAAACAAACAGGATAATCATATTCAGCCACATGATGTACAATCAGTTCTTGAATGGTTTGTCCAAAAGGCCTTGGATTGTCTTTAATATCCGTAAACCCTCCTACAATTAATCCTGCTAAATTTTTCAAATATCCCGCTCTTTTCAGCTGAAGAAACATTCGGTCAATATTATAAATATATTCCCCAATATCTTCTATAAACAAGAGTCTGCCCTTTGTTTTATAGGCCGATTTTGAGCCGCATAAATGTGCCAGTAAAGCAAGGTTTCCTCCAACTAATTCTCCACTTGCTTTTCCTATTTTATTTAATGGGTGATGGACAGCTTTGTAATTTGTTTTGGTCCCTTTCAATACTTTTTGTAAAGACTGAACATATATACTTTTATCTCCGCCATCAATAAATGCATTGGCCATTGGTGAATGTATAGATGCCGTTTTTAGTTGAGCATGTAGATGCGCTAAAAAAACAGTGATATCACTAAACCCAATGATCCATTTTGGATTTTTTTTGAATGCAGTAAAGTCTAATTGATCAATGATTCTACTCACTCCATATCCTCCCCTTCCACAAAGAATAGCATGAATATTTTTGTCATCGATCATTGCCTGGAACTCATCTCTTCGCTCCGCATCCGTTCCACTAAAATAAGTTTTGCTTTTACTGCCAATTGTTTTTCCTACCATCACTTCATAACCCCAGCTTTGGAGTGTGTGAATACAGTTTTGCACTTTATCTAATTCCATATATCCCGCAGGGCAAGTAAGGCCAATGGTATCTCCTTTTTTTAAGTAGGGTGGTAGCTTAATCATATTGCAAACTAATGGATTTCCTGCAATGAAGCAGCATCTTGCTCAACTGTTAAACGATGCATTACCCCACATTTCAAAGCATAATTATTTTTTTGATGCCCCACCGGAAAATCAAAACAGACTGGAAAAGCAAATTGATCTACTTTTTCTTTTACTATGGTAACAATATCTCTACCGAATGGCGAATCCGGTGTGTCTGGCTTGATACTCGTGAATCCGCCAATGATCAATCCTTTTAATTTAGCCAATTTACCTGCTCTTAATAAATTACAAAACATTCGATCGATATTATACAATGGCTCACTCACATCTTCTAAAAACAAAATTTTTCCTTCGGTATTAATAGAAGAAACAGAACCACTCATGTTTTCTAAAATTTTTAAATTTCCGCCTACTAATACTCCTTCAGCAGATCCGTTTCTATTATTGATATTGGGAACAATTGGATAAAATATTTTTTCTCCCTCCAGCGCTTTCTTTACAGAAAGAATGGTATTGATTTGCACTTCATCCGCAGTTGCCCAATCTTTGGGAAAACTGCCACACATTTTAGAATGCAAACTTGCACTGTTAACCACCTGATGCAAATGACTATGTAATACAGTGATATCGCTGAAACCAATTACCCATTTAGGATTTTTTTTAAACCTTGAAAAATCAAGTAGATCCACCATTCTGACTGCTCCATAACCACCAGTAGCACACATGATTGCTTTTACGGCATCATCATCCATCATTTGTTGAAAATCTGCAGC
Organism: Sphingobacteriia bacterium; assembly: GCA_037129425.1. Lineage (GTDB taxonomy): Bacteria > Bacteroidota > Bacteroidia > Chitinophagales > Chitinophagaceae > Sediminibacterium. Next base: position 108,385 of record JBAXUV010000006.1, on the reverse strand, counting down.
ACGTTCTGCATCGGTTCCTCCAAAAGTGAAATCTCTTTTGCCAATAGTTTGGCCCAATTTAATTTGATAACCCCAACTTTCCATTTGAATGATTGATTGCTGAATATCTGCCATGGTAGAAAACCCTGAAGGACAGCATATGCCAATCGTGTCCCCTTTTTTTAAATAGGGAGGAATTTTGATGCGATTCCGATTGGAATTATTTTCTGAAGCAGCCAATGATCTTAAAGGGAGAAGCCCCAATGATGCTAATTGTAAAAACGATTTTCGTTGCATAAATGAAAAATACAAAAAAGACCAATAAGTTGGGCTATATCGGGCTTTTCAGTACGAATAATCGGTTCTTCGCTTTGCTTTGCTTATTTTTGCGACTTCCTAGACCAATTATATGAGTAATAAAGAAACACCTAAAAGATATTTAATTACAGCCGCACTCCCTTATGCCAATGGATTGAAGCATATTGGCCATTTGGCGGGCGCTTATTTACCTGCAGATACTTATGTTAGGTATTTAAGGGCACAGAAGCGAGATGTGGTATTTGTTTGCGGTAGTGACGAACATGGAACAGCAATACCTATTCAGGCCACTAAAGAAGGCACAACAGCGCAAGCCATCATCGATAAGTACCATCCGATCATCGAACAAAATTTCAATGACTTAGGAATTTCCTTTGATATATATCATCGTACAAGTGACCCGATTCATCATGATACAGCAAGGGAATTTTTTCAGACATTGAATGATAAAGGAGATTTGATCACCAAAGAGTCTGAGCAATATTTCGACGAAAAAGCAGGTAGTTTTTTAGCGGATCGATACATTAAAGGCACATGCCCAAATTGCGCTTATCCAGCTGCCTACGGAGATCAATGTGAGAATTGCGGAAAAAGCCTGAGCCCAGATGAACTCATTAATCCTGTAAGCACATTAAGTGGAAATGCACCAATTAAAAAAAGCACCAAACACTGGTATTTACCGCTGGACAGACATGAATCATTTTTACGCAAATGGATTTTAGAAGAACATGCCAATGATTGGCGTTCTACCGTTGTAGGTCAATGCAAGAGTTGGATCGATGGTGGATTATTACCTCGTGCAGTTACCCGCGATTTAGATTGGGGAGTAAAAGTTCCTGAGACGGTGGAAGGCGCTGCAGGTAAAGTATTGTATGTTTGGTTTGATGCACCAATTGGATATATCAGTGCTACCAAACAATGGGCATTGAATAATGATAAAGATTGGAAACCTTATTGGGAAAGTAAAGACACCAAGCTGGTGCACTTTATTGGAAAAGACAATATTGTATTTCATTGTATTATTTTTCCGGTAATGTTACAATTGCATGGAAATATTTTACCTGATAATGTTCCGGCCAATGAGTTCATGAATTTAGAAGGCGATAAAATGAGTACCAGCAGAAACTGGAAACTCGAAATGGAAGACTATATCAATGATTTCATCAAACCAGAAAATGGCGGAAGCCAAATGGCTGATGTATTGCGTTATTACCTAACATTAATTGCTCCCGAAAGCAAAGACAGCGAATTTACCTGGAAAGGATTTCAGGATGCCAATAATAGTGAACTGGTAAGCATATTCGGCAATTTTATCAATCGTGCATTGGTATTGATGCATAAATTATGCAAAGGCAAAGTGCCACCATTGCATGCCGATGTTTTGGATGAGCTAGATAAAGAAGCAGTAGCTAATATAAAAGCTACCAAAGAAAAAGTAGAGAAGCTTTTAGAAGAATATAAGTTTAGAGATGCTTTATTTGAAGTAATTAATTTGGCTAGAATTGGCAACCAATACATGCAGAAAAAAGAGCCATGGATTCTTGCTAAACAATTAGATACCAATCCTGAAGCCCAAAAATTAATTGATAACTCTTTGCATATTTGTTTACAATTAACGGCCAACTTAGCTATATTAATTAATCCGTTCTTACCATTTACTGCAAAGAAAATTTGCTACTTATTAAAAGTAGTAGATAAAATATTGGATTGGGAAAATGCTGGCAGCATGAAATTATTAAGTGTGGGCTATAGTCTGCGTGCGCCAGAATTATTGTTCCGCAAAATTGAAGACGAAGAAATTAGTAAACAAGTAGAAAAATTAAAAGCAGCAGCAGTGAATAAAGAACCCATCATAGCAGCGAGTGTAGGCAGCACACCGAAAGCAGTTGCAGACGGAGATAGCATAATATCCACACAAGAAACCCCAAAGGTTAAGCCTGAAATTGTATTCGATGATTTCGCAAAAATCGATTTAAAAGTAGGTACCATTGCTGCAGCTGAAAAAGTAGAGAAAGCTGACAAACTCTTGAAGCTCCAGGTAGACCTTGGCTTCGAAACACGCACCATCGTTTCAGGCATCGCTATGCATTTTAAACCCGAGGAAATTGTTGGCAAACAAGTAACAGTGGTTTGCAATTTAGCTCCACGCAAAATGCGAGGAATAGAAAGCAATGGAATGATTTTAATGGCCGAAGATGCAGCAGGTAAATTGCATTTTATCAATCCGGAAACAGCAATTGATAATGGATCTGGTGTGAGTTAATCATAACTCACACATTCTTTCAATTCTTTTTCGGTATAAGCCAATTTGTATTGCTTCAAAACATCAGCTGGAACTCCGTTCCATTGATTGGGCACATTGCCCATATAGCCCACATCTTTCACGCCAATTTCAGAAGTATAAAATCCTGTAGCTACTAAATCGCGTATTGCAGAAAAGAATGCAACACCTTGCTTTAATTCAGGCTTTGCTTTTTCGGGATAGGCAATCGAATCAACTACAGCAATTTGTTGCTTTGCATCGCAATTGACAAATGCTTTTTCATATAACTTATAGCAATGCAGATCCAACCATTTCAATCCACCACGAATAGGTGTTTGATGTGATGGCATATCCTTCACAATAAATTCAATGAACTCCGGCACTTTAGCATCACTTGCAGAACCACTCACTTCATCCTTCGGAATAATGATATCGCCCAAGACAGTGATAGTGGCCATTTCATGCGCATCAAAGAATGTAGCTTCTTTACTCAGCTTGCCTAAATAATCTTTCTCTTCTTGCATGCGAAATTCCAAAGAAGCATCAGCAGCATTTGCAATTGCTTTCTTATCGGCATTTTTACAAGCTTCTACCAAAACACCAGCACCTACTGTGCCAATCATTAAGGCTTTGATCGATTTTCTCCTATCCATATTAAATATTTTGTTTTTTCATTTCGTCGATGATGTATTCACTTGCGCGCATACTCAAAGCCAAAATTGTCCAGGTAATATTTTTATCTGCTTGAGAAACAAATTGAGAGCCGTCCACACAAAACAAAGTTTTACAATCATGCGCCTGACTCCATTTATTAAGGGCCGAAGTTTTTTTATCATTCCCCATTCTAACGGTACCTGCTTCATGAATAATATTGCCTGGGTTAGATAATCCAAAATTATTGGATGCATTATCTTCAGCACCCCAGGTGATGATAGCACCCATATTATGCATGATCTCTTTGAATGTTTCTTTCATGTGTTTTGCTTGATTGATTTCATACTCTGAATTTTTAGCATGAAAACGCAAAACTGGAATGCCATATTTATCTACTACAGTAGGATCTATTTCGCAATAGTTATTAATATTCGGAACTGATTCTCCCCTTCCTGCCATACCAACACCTGCTCCATAAAAAAAGCGCATATCTTCTTTCAATGAAGCACCATACCCACCTGCATCTTTTGTTTTTCCATTCACTTGAAATTTTCCATTCTGCCCTTGTATTCCCATTCCAAAACCATAAGCAGGTTGACTCATTCCTCCCCAATATTCAATATGATAGCCACGAGGAAAATCCAGTTTTTTATTGTCTTTCCACCAAGGCGTATAAATATGCATTCCACCTACTCCGTCTTCGTTGTAACGCTTTCTACCAAAGAGTTCTGGCAATACTCCTCCCATTGCAGCACCAGTAGAATCATGCAAATATTTTCCCACTACATTGCTTTCATTGGCCAATCCATTCGGATGTCTTTTCGATTTTGAATTGAGTAATAAACGAGCGGTTTCACAAGTGCTTGCGGCCAAAATTACTACACGACCACTCACTTGATATTCTTGATTATCTAATTTATTCACATAAGAAATACCTGTTGCCAAACCTGCTTCATTGGTAATTACTTCACGAGCCATTGCTTGTGTGATCACATCTACATTACCCGTATTAATGGCAGGCTTTACTAAAACTGAACCCGAAGAAAAATCGGCATAGGCTTTACAACTTCTATTACATTGCGCACAATAAAAACAAGCCCCACGTTCGTCATTGATTTTTTTTGTGAGAATAGATAAGCGCGAAGGAATAACAGGTATACCAATTCCTGTTGCTGCTTTTTTAATCATCAACTCGTGCAAACGAGGTTTTGGCGGAGGAAGAAAAATACCATCGGGATCATTTTCTAATCCTTCATTACTTCCAAACACGCCTATCAGTTTATCTATTTTATCGTAATAAGGTTTTACATCTTCATAACCAATTGGCCAGTCATCACCCAATCCATCAATGCTTTTTCTTTTAAAATCTTTAGGACCAAATCGCAATGAAATTCTTCCCCAGTGATTGGTTCGGCCTCCCATCATACGAGCACGCCACCATTCAAACTTTTCTGATCCTGGAGCCTGTGTATAAGGTTCTCCATCTATTTCCCAGCCCCAGAATGATCCATCAAATTCTCCGAATGGACGAAACTTGGAACTTGCACCTCTGCGAGGAGAATCCCATGGATTCTTTAATTGTGCTGAATGCAAAGCAGGATCGAAGTCTGCACCTGCTTCGAGCAAACAAACTTTTAATCCAGCCTTCGCCAAAGTGTATGCTGCCATACCGCCTCCGGCACCGGACCCTACAATTACTGCATCATATTTTTTTGTTTGCTTTTTGATCTGAAAATCTCCCATAGAATCGATATTTTAAACGAATATGAATATAGTAATTTATCATGAAAAACCGGTTAGAGAAAGTTGTTGTGAAATAATTGGTCTTAGCAAGATGTAGGGATAAAAAAAACGCCCCGATACTATCGGGACGTCTCTTTCAAACGGCAAGGATTAACTATTGTAATTAACTGCAACCCATACTGGTTCCGCAGTTCAAACATTTGTAACAAGTTCCGCTACGAATGGTTAAGTGTCCGCAAGTGCTGCAAGAAGGCGAATCACTTTGCATGCCTTTTGCGTGTGCATTTACAGCATCCATTCCTGCATCTGCTTTAACTGCAGTTGCACGTTGTAATTTTTGCGATTGAGGAACCGCAGCTGGAGTAGTATTAGCAGTTGGAGCCGTTACGCGAATGCTACTCAATTCGGGCTTTCCCAAAAAAGTGGCTTCTCCTTCTCCTTCACCGGTATTTCCGATGGTAGGTTTATCTAATACATGAACCAGATCAGTTCTATCTAAATATTCATAAGCCAACGCACGGAATACAAAGTCTACTAAAGAAGTAGTTGTTTTGATATTCGGATGATCCACCATTCCAGATGGCTCGAACTTAGTGAATACAAATTTCTCTACGAATTCTTCTAATGGCACACCATATTGTAAGCCTACGGAGATTGCAATAGCGAAACAGTTCATGAAGCTGCGAAGTGTAGAGCCTTCTTTAGCAAGGTCAATGAAAATTTCACCCAAAGTTCCATCCATGTATTCACCAGTGCGCAAGAAAATTACCTGACCACCAATTTTGGCCTTCTGTGTAAATCCACGACGCTTAGCAGGTAAAGATTTTTTCTCTACAATGCCAGAAAGTTGGCGTTTTAATTTAGTATCTGTTGAAGCAGCCATGCGCTTTTGTACTTCTTCTAATAATTCATCAACAGTTAACTTGCTGAGATCAACAATATTAGATGCAGTAGCATCTACAGCAGTTTCTTCAGCAACAGCTTCAGTTGATTCGCCTGCTTTTTTCTTTTTATCTGATTTGGTACTTAATGGTTGACTTAACTTAGAGCCATCACGGTATAAAGCATTTGCTTTCAAACCTAGTTCCCAACTCATTTTATAACAATCTGCAATTTCTTCTACAGTTGCTTCGTGAGGGAGGTTAATGGTTTTAGAAATAGCACCACTTAAGAATGGTTGACATGCAGCCATCATTCGGATATGACCATATGCATGAATATATCTTTCTCCTTTCTTACCACATTTATTAGCGCAATCAAAAACAGATAAATGTTCTTCTTTTAATAATGGAGCACCTTCGATGGTCATTGTTCCGCAAACAAAATCGTTGGCAGCATCAATCTCTTCTTCGGTAAATCCAATCGCTTCTAATAAATTGAAACTCCAATCTACATATTCGGCTTCGGTAAATCCTAAACGTTGCATACACTCATCGCCTAATGTAAAGCGATTGAAGATGAATCCAATTTCGAATGCAGAACGAGCTGCACCATTGAGTTTTTCAATTTCTGCAGGGGTAAATCCTTTTGCTAATAATGATTCATTATTGATATAAGGTGCATTCTCAAAGCTAGCTGTACCTACCGCATATTGTTCAATAGCCAAGGCTTCAGCAGGACTGTAACCTAAATTCTTTAATGCTTGTGGTACAGATTCATTAATGATTTTAAAATATCCACCACCACTTAATTTTTTGAATTTAACCAGGGCAAAATCAGGCTCTACACCAGTTGTATCGCAATCCATCACCAATCCGATTGTTCCTGTTGGAGCAATTACAGTTGTTTGAGCGTTGCGGTAGCCATATTTTTCTCCTAATTGAACTGCATCATCCCAAGCTTTGGTGGCAGATTTCAATAAATAATCAGGACAATATTGAGCTTTAATTCCTTGAGGTTTGATTTCGAGTCCTGTATAGGCATCTGTAGCATCGTATGCAGCAGCTCGGTGGTTGCGCATTACGCGAAGCATGTCTTCTTTGTTTTCAGCATACTTATCAAAAGCGCCTAAGAATGAAGCCATTTCAGCCGATGTTTTGTACGCAATACCAGTCATGATGGCGGAAATTGCACCAGCAATACCACGAGCTTCTTCAGAATCATAGGCAATACCACTTACCATTAACATAGAACCAAGATTGGCAAAGCCAAGTCCTAATGTTCTGTAATCGTAAGATAGTTGAGCAACTTCTTTTGAAGGAAACTGTGCCATTAATACAGATACTTCCAAAACAGTGGTCCATAAACGAGTGGTATATTCAAAACCTTCAACATCAAAAATATTGGTATCGTCATCATGGAATTTACGCAAGTTGATTGACGCCAGATTACATGCTGTATTGTCTAAGAACATGTATTCAGAACAAGGGTTAGAAGCATTGATGCGTCCACCTTGAGGGCATGTATGCCATTCGTTGATCGTAGTATCATATTGAGTACCAGGATCAGCACAACGCCAAGCAGCATAAGCAATTTGTTCCCATACTTTAGTTGCAGGAATTTTTTGCATTACACGTCCATCAGTACGGGCTTTTAATTCCCAATCTCCACCTTCTGCCAATACTTTAAAGAACTCATTTGGAATACGAACAGAGTTATTGGAGTTTTGTCCTGACACTGTTGCATAAGCTTCTCCTTCATATCCATTATCATAACCAGCTTCTACTAAAGCTGCTACTTTCTTTTCTTCGCCCACTTTCCAGTTGATAAATTCCATTACTTCAGGATGGTCTAAATCCAAGCAAACCATTTTAGCCGCTCTTCTGGTAGTTCCTCCACTTTTGATGGCACCTGCTGCACGGTCTCCAATTTTAAGAAAACTCATTAATCCACTAGAAGTTCCACCACCGCTTAATTTTTCACCACCACCACGAATCTGAGAGAAGTTGGTTCCCACACCAGAACCGTATTTGAAAATACGGGCTTCACGCGTCCAAAGATCCATGATACCACCTTCATTCACCAAATCATCACTCACGCTAAGGATGAAACAAGCATGAGGTTGAGGGCGCTCGTATGCATTGGTTGATTTTTTTAATTTACTGTCTTTAGGGTCCACATAGTAATGTCCCTGTGGCTTACCAGTGATGCCATATACTTCATGCAATCCTGTATTAAACCATTGTGGTGAATTAGGCACACAAGCTTGATTCAAAATACTATAAGCCAATTCATCATAAAAAACTTGTGCATCTTTTTCAGAAGCAAAGTATCCATAACGCTCACCCCATACTCGCCAACAATGGGCCATACGGTGTGCTACTTGTTTCACACTGGTTTCTCTGCCCAGAGAACCATCCGCCTGAGGCACGCCTGCCTTACGGAAATATTTCTGTGCTAAGATATCTGTGGCGATCTGGCTCCATTGTTTGGGAACCTCCACATTGTTCATTTCAAATACTTTTTCTCCATTCGGATTTTTGATTACGCTGTCGCGATAATCGTAATCGAACATGTCATAAGGGCTTACACCATCTTGGGTGAAGCGGCGGCTGAATTGCAGGCCTTTTGTAGTGCGTGGGTTGGGCATAAAGCAGTTGCGTTTTAAACTTGTTTTAATGGGTTCCCTTTTAACGGTGCTTTGTTAAGGCGGTTGACGAAAATATCTTTCCATTTTCATAATTCAACACCGTAAATATGCACAGGTTGTGGATAAGGAAGGTGGATAAATTCGTACCTCAAATCCTGATTGAATTTGCTCGATTATACACAGGTGTAGAAAAAAATGGGTACAAATTTTTGGTTGATTGAAAGCCCTACAAATGGCCAAAAAATCTTAAACAATTTCATTGAATAGTCTTAAAATGCTCAAAAAAGACCTTTTGGGCTGAAAATCTTACTGAAATAGGCAAAATCCCGAATGAAACTTCAAAATCCGCCTATAAACGAAAACTTTTCTGCATTTTTGCAAGTATCAGATTTATTCGAGGTATGAAGCAAGCTATATATCATCAATTTACCGAACGCAAGCAATTGGGAAAGAAATCTTTTGCTGTGTTAATCGATCCAGATAAGGTAGATGCTGCTGCTATAGAACAATTGGTATCATTGGGTGTAGAAGCCAAAGTGGATTATTTTTTTGTTGGAGGAAGCTTGGTTATCTCAAGTCATTTAGATGAATGTATACATCAGATTAAAGCCAGTTGTAAAATTCCAGTGGTATTGTTTCCTGGCTCGCCATCACAAGTGAGTAAATATGCAGATGCTTTATTGTACCTATCATTGATATCAGGCAGAAACCCAGAACTATTAATTGGCCAACATGTTATTAGTGCCCCTTTTGTAAAAAAGAGTGGTTTAGAAATCATGCCAACCGGTTATATGGTGATTGATGGTGGAGCCCCAACAACAGTCTCCTATATTTCGAATGCAACTCCAATACCAGCAGATAAAAATGAAATTGCCATGTGTACAGCAATGGCAGGTGAAATGCTGGGCATGAAATTAATTTATATGGATGCCGGAAGCGGCGCAAAACGCCCAATTACAGAGGAGATGATTCAAAAAGTGGCCAACCATATTGAAGTGCCATTGATTGTGGGCGGAGGAATTACAGAGCCTGAAAAAGCCTATCTAAATTGCAAAGCCGGAGCAGATGTAATTGTTGTTGGCAATGCAATTGAAAAAGACCTCAACTTAATAAAAGAAATCAGCAATGCAGTGCATAGTGTTGCTACTGTTAAGATTGGCTAAGATTTTTTATGATTCCAAGAGTAAAAGTCTGTTGCATAAGTTCATTTGATGAAGCAAGAATGGCCATTCAATTCGGCGCATCAGCATTAGGGCTTGTTGCCAATATGCCCAGTGGACCAGGCATCATTTCTAATGAAAAAATACGATCCATTTCAACAATTATTCCTCCAGGAATAGCCAGTTTTATGCTCACAAGCGAAACCACCGCAGAATCAATCATTTTACATCATCAACAAACTTTAACAAATACCATTCAAATAGTAGACGAACTAAAAGAGGGAACCTATCAACAAATCAAAGCAGCACTTCCAGCCATTAAACTGGTTCAGGTTATTCACGTAATCGACGAAGCTTCTATAGATGAAGCCATAAGAATGACTGAATCAGTTGACGCATTGCTATTGGACAGTGGCAATCCCAATTTGTCTATTAAAGAATTAGGTGGAACTGGCAGAGTGCATAACTGGGCACTCAGTAAAAAGATTGTTGAACAGTCAACAATTCCAGTATATCTCGCAGGTGGCCTAAACGCAACCAATGTTAAAGCAGCCATTGAACAGGTACAACCTTTTGGGCTTGACTTATGCAGTGGGGTTAGAACTGATCAACAATTAGACCCTTATAAATTGGAACAATTTTTTAATGCTATCTGCGCAGCTTGATTCCCACTGATTTCAACAACCAATCAAATATTTATAACATTTAGTGAGAATTGTGTAAGGAAATCCTTGACCAAAAAAGAGAACTTGCCTTCGATTCATTTAATGAATTAGTCTTAGTAAGAATACAATTAATAAAATCATTCTTGTGGTCAAGGTAAACAAGTTAGGTATTGTGCTTGGTAGCACAAGCAATAGTTTTGAAAATGAAGGTGTACTCAATCCTGCTGTAATTAAAGTAGGAAATATGATACACATGTTTTATAGAGCTGTCGCAAAAGACAATTACTCTACTATAGGCTATTGTATTTTGTCTTCGCCCACAGTAGTACAAAGTCGAAATGACCAACCTCTACTGGTTCCCCAAGCAGATTACGAATTTCAAGGATTAGAAGATCCGAGAATTGTAGCAATAGAAGGCGTTTATTATCTTACCTATACAGCATATGATGGTATTAATGCATTAGGTGCATTGGCTACTTCAACAGATTTAGTGCACTGGGAAAAAAAAGGGATTATCGTGCCGCAAATTACGTATGAAGAGTTTCGCCATTTTACAGAATGTGCAGGAGCCATCCATGAAAAATACATTCGCTTCAACGATTACCAAAAAAGCCATGAGAGGCAAGACCCGAAGATATTTTTATGGGATAAAAATTTAGTGTTTTTCCCGCGAAAAATAAATAATCAATTTTGCTTACTTCATAGAATAAAACCAGATATTCAAATCATAGTTGCGGTAGAAAAATTAGCAGATCTAACAATTGAATTTTGGCAAAACTATTTTAAAGATTTTGATGAACATATTGTTCTTTCACCAAAGTATGATCATGAAGTAAGTTATATTGGAGGTGGCTGTCCTCCAATTGAAACAAAAGAAGGTTGGCTCATTATTTATCATGGTGTGCATGATAGTGTAAAAGGCTACATATATTCGGCATGTGCAGCTTTACTCGATGTAGAAAATCCTCAAAAAGAAATTGCAAGATTACCCTATCCACTATTCTTTCCAGAAAAAATATGGGAATTGAAAGGCGAAGTCAATAATGTATGTTTTCCAACTGGCGCAATTGTAGAAAATGATACACTCTATATTTATTATGGCGCTGCAGATCAACAAATTGCAGTTGCATCGGTCAGTCTATCGGAATTGTTGGCAGAATTAAAATTGAATAAAATAAAAATATGAATCTAGCTATTGAATCCAACATCCCCGAAATACTTTTTATTACTTCTTTTCCTCCCAGAGAATGCGGCATAGCCACTTATACACAGGATTTAGTGAGTGCATTAAGCAATCAGTTTAAAAGCTCCTTTAAATGCAGTATTTGTGCATTAGAATCTGCAGAAGAACAACATGATTATGTGAAACAACCAAAATATATTTTAAATACGGATGACCGAAATGCTTTTACAAAAACAGCTTTGAATATCAATAGAGATGAACAAGTTAAGTTGGTTGTTGTGCAACATGAATTTGGTTTTTTTGCCAAAAAAGAAAATGAATTTATGTTTCTATTGGATATCATAAACAAACCAATAGTGATCGTTTTTCATACAGTTCTTCCAAAACCAAACGATGCACTGCAAAAAAAAGTGTACGATATGGGAGCCATTGCTTCATCGGTAATTGTAATGACAAAAGATGCGGCATACATCTTAATGAATGAATATTATATACCTGCTCTTAAAATAACCGTAATTCCGCATGGCACCCACTTGGTTCCACCATTAGAAAGAAAAATATTAAAAGAGTTTCATCAATTATCCAATAGAAAAGTACTTTCTACCTTTGGCTTACTGAGTGTTAGTAAAAGCATTGAAACAACACTAGAAGCATTACCTGTCATTATCCTTCGTCATCCAGAAGTATTGTTTTTAATTCTAGGTAAAACGCATCCAGGTGTTGTAAAAAACGAAGGCGAAAAATACAGAAATTCTTTGTTGAAAAAAGTAGCTGACTTAAACATTCAAGAACATGTTCAGTTTGTAAATGAATACTTGCCACTGCACGAATTATTGGAATACTTGCAACTTACAGATATCTATTTATTTACTTCTAAAGATCCCAATCAAGCAGTAAGTGGCACTTTATCTTATGCATTAAGCTGTGGTTGTCCTGTAATTTATACCCCTATACCTCATGCCAGAGAAGTGGTGAATGATAATAATGGAATTTTAATAGATTTTGAAAACCCAGAACAATTATCTAGAGCTGTGAATACATTATTAGACGATGAAAAATGGAGAAATAAAATTTCATCCAATAGTTTCCAAAAAATGGCTGTGACAGCATGGCAAAATGCAGCAATTACACATGCTTTATTATTTGAAAAATTAACCAATAAAACATTCAAAATAAATTATCGAATCCCCCCTTTGAATCTCAATCATATAAAAAAGATGACCACTCATTTTGGGATGATTCAATTTGCCAATATTGCTACACCAGATCTTCATTCTGGCTATACTTTAGATGACAACGCCAGGGCCTTGATTGTACTTTGTCAGCATTTTGAAATATTTCAAAATCAACATGACCTCATTTTAATAAAAAAATACCTGGCATTCATTAAATACTGTTTGCAGCCAAATGGTGTTTTTTTAAATTATGTAACAGAAGAAAAAGTATTTTCAGCACAGAACTATTCTGAGAACTTAGAGGATAGCAATGGAAGGGCCATATGGTCATTAGGCTACCTGATATCTTTACGATCAATTTTACCTACTCATTTAGTAAATGAAGCAACAGAATTACTCGAAATTGCAACACCAAACTTAGATAAAATTCATTCAACAAGAGCAATGGCTTTTATTATTAAAGGACTGCACTTTGAGCAAAATAAGAAAAATAAAAATTTGCTACTCACCCTTGCCAACCGATTGGTACAAATGTATAAACATGAGAAAACCAAAGACTGGCATTGGTTTGAGGGTTACTTAACTTATGGCAATAGCTCGCTTCCTGAAGCCATGTTATGTGCTTATTTAAGTACTGAAGAAATTATATATAAAGAAATAGCTATTGAAAGTTTTGATTTTTTATTGTCAAAAATATTTGTAGAAGGAAAAATTAAGGTAATCTCCAATGTTGGTTGGCACTTAAAAGATAAGATCGAAATAACTCCAAACGGAGGCGAACAACCTATTGATGTTGCGTACACCATTATGGCTCTAGATAAATTTTATTCAGTCTTTAGTAAAAACAGTTATAAAGAAAAAGCAATGACTGCTTTCAATTGGTTTTTAGGCAATAACCATTTACATCAAATTATGTATAACCCTTGTACCGGAGGTTGTTATGATGGCCTGGAAGCACATAATGTCAATCTCAATCAAGGAGCAGAATCTACATTGAGTTATTTGATGGCCAGGTTAACAATGGTTAATATCAAGGGGCCAAAAAAAGGTGGCCTATTTCAGACCACCTTACATATCAACAATTCTTTAGTAGGAATTATGCAAGATCAAAGCGATCTAGGTTCATAACTTTATTCCAAGCTGCTACAAAATCTTGTACAAATTTAGATCCTGCATCAGCGGATCCGTATACTTCTGCCAATGCACGCAACTCTGAATTTGAGCCAAAAATCAGATCAACTCGAGTAGCTGTCCATTTTGTTTCATTGGTTGAACGATCCTTCCCTTCAAAAGTATCAGCTGCAGGAGAAATAGCGGACCACTTGGTATTATAATCGAGTAAATGAACGAAATAATCATTGGTTAATAATCCAGCTCGTTTAGTGAAAACACCATGTTGAGATTGATCAAAATTGGTATTTAAAACGCGCATTCCACCAATCAATACAGTCATTTCTGGAGCAGTTAAAGTTAAAAGCTGCGCTTTATCAATCAACATTTCTTCTGCGGAAATGGTGTATTTAGTTTTGGAATAGTTACGGAACCCATCAGCATTTGGTTCAAGAACGGCAAATGAAGCAACATCTGTTTGATCTTGTGTTGCATCTGTTCTACCTGCTGTAAAAGGAACTTCAATAACATGTCCAGCATCTTTTGCTGCTTTCTCAATTGCTGCACAACCACCTAATACAATCAGATCTGCTATAGAAACTTTTTTGCCATTGTTTGCTAAAGCATTAAAAGAAGTTTGAATGCCTTCGATGATTTCAAGTACTTTAGATAACTGAGCAGGTTGATTCACTGCCCAATATTTTTGAGGAGCTAAACGAATACGAGCCCCATTCGCACCACCTCTTTTATCTGAACCCCTAAATGTGGATGCAGATGCCCAAGCAGTAGATACTAATTGAGCAATTGTCAGTCCGGCATTCAATAGTGAAGCTTTTAAGTTGGCAATATCATTTGCATCTATTAATGGATGATTATTTGCAGGAACTGGATCTTGCCAAATCAACTCTTCAGTTGGCACTTCTGCTCCTAGATAACGAGTAATTGGGCCCATATCGCGATGGGTTAATTTAAACCAGGCACGAGCAAATGCATCCGCAAATTGGTCTGGATTTTCAAAAAATCTTTTTGAAATAGGACCGTAAATTGGATCTTCTCTCAATGCCAGATCAGTTGTAAGCATTGTAGGTGCATGCCTTAATGAAGCATCGTGTGCATCAGGAACGGAGCCTGCACCTTTATTTGCTTTTGGTTTCCACTGATGAGCACCAGCCGGACTCTTGGTTAATTCCCAATCAAATCCAAACAAGTTTTCGAAATAATTATTACTCCATTGAGTAGGTGTAGTGGTCCATGCACCTTCTAATCCACTGGTGATTGTATTTACTCCGTTACCAGTTCCAAAACTATTCTTCCAACCAAGCCCTTGTTCTTCAATGCTTGCAGCTGCTGGTTCTTTACCAACATATTTTCCTGGATCTGCAGCACCATGCGTTTTTCCAAACGTATGACCTCCTGCAATTAATGCAACCGTTTCTTCATCGTTCATGGCCATTCTACCAAATGTTTCTCTAATGTCTTTTGCAGAAGCAATTGGATCAGGATTACCATTAGGGCCTTCAGGATTAACATAAATCAATCCCATTTGAACAGCTGCTAATGGATTTTCTAAATCTCTATCTCCAGTATAACGTTTGTCATCTAACCATTTACGCTCTGATCCCCAATAAATATCTTCTTCTGGCTGCCATACATCTTCTCTTCCACCAGCAAACCCAAATGTTTTAAAACCCATAGATTCTAATGCACAATTACCGGCAAGAATCATCAAATCTGCCCAAGAAATTTTTTGACCATATTTTTGTTTGATTGGCCAAAGCAATAATCTGGCTTTATCTAAATTGGTATTATCGGGCCAGCTATTCAATGGAGCAAAACGTTGAGTTCCTGAACCTGCCCCACCTCTACCATCAGCAATTCTATAAGTACCTGCGCTATGCCAAGCCATTCTAATAAAGAATGGACCGTAATGACCATAATCTGCGGGCCACCAATCCTGTGAATTGGTCATCAAATCAAAAATATCTTTTTTCAATGCCGCTAAATCGAGTGACTTAAAAGCCGCAGCATAATTAAACTCTCCACCTAAAGGGTTGGATAAGTCAGCATTTTGGCGAAGTATATTTAGTTTTAATTGATTAGGCCACCAATCTGTATTTTGTGTACCTGCTCCAGCAACTTGTTTCAACATTCCACCTGTGAATGGGCATTTTCCTGCTCCGTTGTTAGTATCCATTTTGCAAAGTTTTACTTGATTAATTATAAGTAAACAAATTTACTCCATTTTGGTTTAAGCTGAATTGAATATTGCAATATATTTCCAAACAAATACAATCATCATTAATTTGATACATTACAAATAATAATGTAAGAAAGGCAATTGAAAAATTGGCTGGATTAAGACAAACTGAAATGATGCTTCATTTGTTTAATAACCGTAGTAATGTCTTTGTCAATTAAATTGATTTCGTCACTAATCGATTCATGATCGATATCTGCTAAACCAACTTTCTCAATTTTACGAATTGAGTGTTGAAGGGAACTTATTTTTAAATTATCGATACTAGGCTTTATTTTATGAGCAATGGAGCTCATAGCAGTGTAGTTTTTTGCTTGATATGCTTCCTTAATTTGCTCTACCATTTTGGGAGATTGATCACAAAAAAGGTTCACCAATTTTAAAATAAATGCATTGTTTCCCTGACTAATTTCTTCAAGCATAGATAAATCGTATAACAATTCATCATTTTTTATTTCTTCTATCTTTTCAGCTATTTCATTTTGAATTGCTGTATTCAAATATTTTGCAATCGTTTTTAAAAATTCATCTTCTTTAAACGGTTTTGAAATATAATCGTTCATACCAGCTTCTATACATTTTTCAGTTTCTCCTTTAATAGCATTTGCGGTAAGTGCAATGATCGGAATTGTACATTGCAAAACTCTAAGCATTTTGGTCGCCTCAAATCCATTTAAAACAGGCATTTGCAAATCCATTAAAATAAGATCAACCGAAGAATTACCAACCACTTCAACAGCTTCTTCTCCATTGGAAGCTTCTACTATGGTAGCTCCATAGTTTTCTAAAATTGTAGCGGCTACCAACCTATTCATATCATTATCGTCTGCAATTAGTATTGTTTTATTCTCCAAAAAATTATCAGTAATTTTTTCAATTAATGTTTCATGAATATCGGTTGATTCACCTTTTTCAAAATCAAGTTTAAACATAATGGTTGTCCCCTTGCCCTTAATGCTAATCACTTCAATACTTCCTCCCATTAATTCAATCAATTCCTTACAAATGCTCATGCCTAATCCAGTTCCTCCAAATTTTCTCGAAGCAGATTCATATTCTTGACTAAACTTTTCAAATAACTTTTCGGTAAATGCTTTATCCATTCCTTTACCAGAATCAATTACTTTAGTAAGTATTGATTGCTTTCCTTTGTTTTCATTAATGAGGGTCATCGTCACATCTACAGAACCATTGTCTGTAAACTTAATAGCATTGCTGATTAAATTTAATAGTACCTGATTAATCCGATAAGGATCGCCAATTAAGACGCTAGCAATCTGAGGGTCTAAGAATGAATTGGTCAATATTAATCCTTTCTCTTCTGCCTTATACATCATTACTTGAATGGCATTATCAATTACCTTAGCTGGCTCAAATCCAATTTTTTCAACGTTAAGTTTGCCGGCTTCTATTTTAGATAAATCCAGAATATCATTGATAATAACCAATAGATTATCCGCGGCTTTATTAATGGTAGACAAATAAAATTTTTGTTGATCAGAAAGATCCGTTTTGAGTAATTGATTTCCCATACCCATTATAGCATTCATTGGAGTCCTGATTTCATGACTCATATTTGCCAAGAAATTTTCTTTGGCGATTGTGAGTTGTTCTGCTTGCTCCATTGATTTAATTAAAGCATGTTCCGTTTTTTTTCTTTCGGTAATATCCATGCCATACCCTATTACCAGCTTAACTTTATTATCGCTTTCAATTACCGGATACCATCTCCTTAAAATATACTTTTCATCGCCATTGGGTGCGATATTTTTTTCTTCCCACTCACTAGGGTTCTTAGAAGAGATCACTTTATTAAAAGTTTCCCTACGTCCTGCGGCAATACTCATTGGTTTATTTCTAAACTCACAATAATCTTCGTCTCTTTTTCCAATGATCCACTTTCTTAATTCCTCATCTTTGATACCCATTGGATTTACAAAAAGATATTCGTGAGTTGCACTAAATACCGCAATATCGGCAGGCATATTATTTAATATATCTTCATAAAATTGCCGTTGTTTTTCTAATTGTGCTTCAACATTTTTCCTTTCAGTAATATCGGTATGCGTTCCAGTAATTTTAAGTGGCTTTCCGTTGGCATCCTTAACCACCACCACCCCACGGTCTAATACCCATTTTATAGTTCCATCCCTAAGTACAATTCTATATTCTAAATTATGCGCTTCTAATTGCCCACTTTGATATTTTTGATCATTATCAATCAACAAATGAATATCCTCTTTATGTACACTTTCCCACCAAACTTGTTGATTGCTAGACAGCTCGTCTGTAGGGTAGCCCAAAAATTCGCTGGTAGATTTTGAAAAATAGGTAATACCTGTTCTGAAATCATGTTCCCATACATTATCGCCAATGGTTTCAAGTGCTTTTCTAAACTGCTTCTCCGACTCTTTCTCTATTGTAATATCTTCAATAATTCCAAAATACTCTGTAATAACGCCTAATTGATTTACAACAGGCTGACTGGTTGTTCTTCCCCAAAACCAAGTTCCATCTTTTCTATAATAAATGATTTCAGTACCAAAAGCAATGCCTTTATTAAATGAATCAACTATTTTCTGGATAGATGCTGAATCTGACAGTGGTCCTTTAAAATGTTGAATAGGTGTTTTGCCGATAATCTCATTCAATGAATACCCGGAGAGCTTGCAAAAACCTTCGTTAGCCCAAGTTATTTCACCTAATGAATTAGTAAATAATACTCCATTATGATTGGCACTTGCAACCAAAGACAATCGCTCTAATTCAATTTCGCTTCTTTTCTGCTGAGTAACATTCCTTCCGTAAATATTATAATAGGATTGTTCAGGAATAAATTTGCAAACAAAAGAGTAAATAGATTCTTTACAATTCACTTCAAATGTCCAACGATCATTGGCTGGATCTATTTCATTGGAAATGAATTTCCAAAATGCTTCTTTTGTGTAGGGTATATTTTTATATTCAAATGAATTCAACTTTTCTGCAGCTGGATTCATCATTAAAATTGTGCCGTCTGTTTGTATTCGAATAAGTGGATCTGGGTTTTGCATGGGAAATAAGGCAATTTCCTCCACTTGCTTATTGGCTTTTTTTAATTCATTTTTTTGTTGATTGGTTGTAGTTACCAAATGTTTAAGGTCATCATTGGTAATTTCTAGAGTTTTTAATATATGCAACAAATCAATCAATGGATCGTGTTTTGCAAAATCATCAATCACTAAATTATTTTCTCTTACTTGTGCAATGGAATTAAACCAAGGTGAACCAATGAACAAGATGGTTTCAGCGTCATTTGATAATTCAAACTGACCTCTCAAAATTAATTTAGGAAAACTAAAAGATTCTAACACTACCAATTGATTGGCTATTCCTACTAAATCATCAAAATGGTTAATAGGTGTGTTGGGCCTTGATATACAAAAAAAATCATTAATCCCTTTTTGATTTTCCAAATCAATTATCTTACCTATGGACTTTCCAAAAGATACCACATCCAAATTTCTATCAATCAATAGAAAAAAGGGGAAGAGGCGATTAAATTGATCCGAATCAAAAGAGAATTGTTTATTCATTTATTTACCAACTTACTTTAAAAATTTCATGGGTATTACCATCATCCCTAGTTTGCAATAATTCAATTACCGTTTCTACATGGTACATTTTTCCTAAACCGCTCAACAAGCCTCTAACAAATTCCTGTAATCCTTCGCGTTTAGAAAAATAATGAATACAGATAGAATTGAGTTCAACATCACTTACTTTAAATTCTGGTGGAGTTAATTTCGGATACATTAACATAATCCGGTTATGAAATAATGGTAGATTTATTAGAAACTCTTTCAAATTGCTTCCACCTGCTTCCATCAACCCACCATATTTTTCTTTACCGGTTTTCAATATCCACCATTCCCCAAAAGCATTCAATACTTGTCCTGTAGTAATGCCCAGCACTACTGATGCTGCACCCGCCAATTTATAGGTGATATCATCATCATATGGCTCATTACTTAAAAAATAGTCCACATCAACGCCACTTTCGAGTTTTACCGCTTCCCATTTATCTGCCCCGAAATTTTGGGTAACCAACTCTTGTATTGCCTTGTTTACAATTCCGTACATCTGTTTAGTTTTTTATGAGTATTAAAACTCATTACAGGCAAATTCGTGCCAAGCATAATTAACATTGCAACGAATTGATTTACAGTAAATTGCAAAACCATTATTGGCGCGTTTTTCCATTTTTTGGAATATTTTCCCAAAAAATGGAACTTAATAATCAACGCTATTTTTAATTTCTCCAGTTTGTATCAGTTTATAAATGGTGCTTTTTCCAATATCCAATGCCTTCGCAGTAGCAACTACATCATTATTATGCTTAGACAGGTGGTATTGAATAATCTCATTATTGTATTCTTTCAGTGTTTTGTCTCCTGAGATAAAATCTTGTTTTTGAGGACTTGAAAATTGAATATTCTCAGGCAGCACTTCATTATTCTCAGCTAAGACAATGGCTAAATCAATCACCGCCTTCAATTCCCTCACATTACCTGGATAGTGATACTTCAATAGTTTTTCCTTTGCTTCTTTTGAAAACCGAATAGGCTCTAATTGATTGTCTTTTGTAAACCCATCAGCGAAATATTTTGCCAACAACATAATATCATTACCCCTCTCACGAAGCGAGGGAAGTTCAATGGTTAAACCCATAATCCTAAAATAAAGATCTTCTCTAAAATTACCTTTTTGAACTTCTGCCAACAGGTTTTTATGCGTTGCAACAATTAAACGAAAATCAAGTTTAATTTTTTCATTACCACCCACCCTTACCACTTCACGCTCTTGTAAAATTCTGAGCATTTTACTCTGCAAACTCAAGTCCATTTCTGCAATTTCATCAAGAAAAATGGTACCTCCATTGGCTTCTTCAAATTTACCAGCCTTTCTGGCTAAGGCACCAGTAAATGCTCCTTTTTCATACCCGAACAACTCACTCTCCACCAACTCTTTGGGAATAGCAGACATATTCACTGCTATAAAATTCTTTCTTTTTCTTTCACTATTATAATGAATAGATTTAGCAACAACTTCTTTACCAGTGCCTGTTTCACCCGTAATCGAGATATTAATATTTGTTTTAATTGCTTTCTCCATTAATCCAAAAACTTTTTTCAATTGATCACTTTGACCAATCAGTGAATTTTGGAATGAATATTTTTGACCAATTTCTTCCCTTAATTGTTCTACTTCAAATTTTAGAGATTGATTTTCCCGAATTCTTACTACCGCATTCCACAATAGGTCCTTGGTGGCTTCATCCTTTACAAAATAATCCGTAACTCCTAATTTCAACAATTTAACAGCAACCGAAACTTCTTCCTGAGAACTTATTACCACAACAGGTATATCTGGATTTGTCTCACGAATTTTTTTGAAAAGTACATCGCCTTCCATATCAGGCAAAGAGTAATCAATGGTGATCAGGTCTGGCTTTAAACTCATTTTGGCTAAACATTCATTAGCTGTTTCAAACCGGGTTACTTTATAGTCCGGATTTAAACTTAAATGGTAAGCTAATATCTCTCCATACCATAAATCATCTTCAACAATAAAAATTTGATAGGGCTTCATTCTTTATTCGGATTGATTGATCAAAAACTGAATTAAATGTAATGGAAAATTTCCAATAAATGTAATTTTTCCAATTATTGGACAAAATTAAAATTGGCCAACATTCTTATAAATTGATTATCAATAACTTATGTTTTGGCATAGGTTTTAGCTATAGTAGTAAAACAAATAAAGAACAATGAAAATTTCGACCGCTCTTCATCATATTACCGATCATCAATATGGTGTGGTTATCCCAATTATTGATGACAATATTAGAATTACTGAAAGGGCAATTATTGATTTTGCTCAAAGCAATCCATCAGTGTTGATTTCATTTATTCTGGATGAAACAAGTAAAAACACATTACCATTATTAAAGCGTGTTCAACTTAAATGTCCCGATAATATTACTGTAAATGCATTCAAAACACTAACAGACAAAGTTGAAGCCATTCGCCAGGGGATGCTCTTTATGTTCCAATATACCAAAGTACCCAATATTGGATTCTTAGATCCAGCCATAGATATAAGCTTAGAAAGCTTTCTTTCTTTGGCTAAGTACAAAGAACATTTTCCTCAATTTGGAATAGCCATTGGAAGCAGAATCCCCCATGTAAATGCACAATATGCTAAAATACCATCATCACCATCAAAAGCATTTATCGATAAGTTATATGCAGTTTATGATAAGATTATGTTGAAAACCAATTTCCAAGATATTTTTTGTGGAGCAAAATTGTTTAACAGAACCCTAATTCCATTTCTTTTTGATTCGCCATTTAAAGATGCTTTATTATTTGAATTTGAATTATTACTGAGACTACAGAAAAAATTTGGCAAATCATCTATTAAGAAAGGAATAGTAGAATTCCCCATTTTTAAATGGTCTGAATACCAAAACTCTCCTGTAGCATTCAACCAATTTGCAATACTTCCAATCAATCTGTTTAACCTACATTATAAATACGCTTTATCAATTACAATAAACAATGCCTTTGAGAAATTCATAAAGATCTTCATGCTGAACAACCATTTCAATTATGAAAAATCATTGTCACTTAATTAATAATGAAAACATCACGCATTTCTATTTTGGACGGATTTAGAGCAATGTCAATATTGCTTGTATTGCTCTTCCATTATTTTTCTAGATGGGCCCCTCCAAAAAATTCTGTGTCTTTATATCCATACAATAATGACTATTCTTATTTTGGTTATGGTTATTTAGGTGTACAATTATTTTTCATCATAAGTGGTTTTGTTATTTTTTTCACCCTTGAAAACACCAAGAATATGAGTCTATTTTGGAAAAATAGATTCATTAGATTGATTCCATCGATGCTTATCGCAAGTGTAATCACTTTTGGAATTTTCGCATTCTTCGATCCATCAAATTTATTCCCCGAAAGTCATTCCGTAAATAATTTAATTCCAAGTATAAGTTTTATTTCGCCTAGTTTACTAAACAATATATTTAACAATTCCCAGCAAAGTTTTAATTACATCAATGGATCATATTGGAGTCTTTGGCCAGAAATTCAATTCTATTTATTAGCAAGTGTTATATATTTTTTAAACAAAGCTCATTTTATAAGAAACTTTAACATAGTGATTATTGTCTTGATAGGATTTAACCAGCTGGTTACATTCATTCAACTATCAGGCAATAATTTTATAGAACTTCCAACTGATTTCTTAATTGGCTACACAAAATGGATCAAGAATGGTTTTAACTTGATAACCTATCTACCCTTTTTCAGTATTGGTGTATTATTCTATGTGTTATTTCAGAACAATCAAAAAAAAATCAGCACTTCTAATTATATCGTTTTTACATTAATGCTACTTGTTCTTTACATTGTTTTACAAGGGGTTACAAAGACTGAAAAAGTTTTTTTGTTGATAATGGTAGCAATGTTTTTTTGCTTTGTATATATCCCAAATATGCTTAGCTTTTTGGAACATCAAAGCTTAACAAAAGTAGGCGAATCTTCCTATTTCATTTATCTGATACATGAAAATATTGGCATTCTGATCATCTACTCAATCGG
Source organism: Sphingobacteriia bacterium (assembly GCA_037129425.1). Taxonomy (GTDB): domain Bacteria; phylum Bacteroidota; class Bacteroidia; order Chitinophagales; family Chitinophagaceae; genus Sediminibacterium. Next base: position 84,685 of record JBAXUV010000006.1, on the reverse strand, counting down.
ACAATATTTTATGCCCTTTGGTTTTATTTTGCCATTCCTGCTGATCCTTTGTTTTGTTAGATTATGTTTCTACTACACTTCAAATATTGAGAAAAAAATAGGTGATTGGTTAAAATTAAAAATAATTGGAATTAAAATCCATTCTAAATTAATAAAAATGAAAAACACTTTTTTATCGTCAAATTCAACCAATCAAAATATCGCATTAGTAGTTCCGGTATTAAATGACAATTTAACCATTACAGAAGAGGCAATCATTCAATTTTCTCAAAAAAATCCAACGGTTCTATTGTCTTTCATTATAGACGCCCATAGCAAAAAAGCAATTAGTCTATTAAAAAATATTCAAGGCATATGTCCAGAGAATATGATGATTAATATTCATGGTTCATTTGCCAATCAGATAGACGCAATAAGACAAGGAATGCTTTTTGCATACAATCACACCAATTCAAAAATTATTGGCTTCCTGGACCCTAACACTGAATTAAGTTTTGAGCATTGGCTTTCAATGGCAAAACACCAAGAGTACTCTGCACAGTTCAGCGCAACTTTTGGGAGTAGGGTTTCACCAAATCAAAAAAGTATTACCAAAAACAGAAAGCCAGCATCTGTTCAATTTGCCAACAGTTTAATTAAATCCTTTGAAAAACTTTGTATAAAAACCAATTTTCAAGATATCTTTTGTAATGCAAAAACTTTTAACAGACATCTTATTCCTTTTATATTTAATGAAAAATTTGAAGATGTTCAATTATTTGAACTTGAAATTTTATTACGATTACAGCAGAAATTTGGCAGATCGTCTATTCAAAATGGAATTGCTAATTTCTCAATGGAGAGAAGCGATGATGCACAAACTGCATTTCAGCCATTCCAACAATATGGTTTATTACCATTTAAACTAATCAACCTCTACTTTAAACATTCATCGTTGTTTGAAACATTTATCAACAAATTGTATTTATACTTAAACAGAATTCAGCGGATATTTTCATTCAATACAAAAAAACATGGATTATCTACTAGACTCCTCATTAGAGTCAAATCTTAACCATTGTAATTAGCACATTATTTAAATCGGTTATCGCCAATTTAATAAAACAGAAATTTTGCTTATTTTCATTTTTCTAAATAGAATAAATGAAAAAAATAAGCAGGTCTGTAAGTCTTTGGATTTTACTTTTCGTTTCAAGCTTTTTACAAGCACAACAAAATAACCAGTTAAATGCTTTAAACGAAGAACAAGCCTATACATTAGGCGTTCAGGCATATATTTTTTGCTACCCTTGGTAATTATTATCCAAAATTCAATATAGCTGGGTATTAGCTAAACAAGTGGTTGCGCCTGGCACGCCCAATATGTCGATGAACCAGTTCTGGCACAATCACCAAAATATTACTGATGCATATAGAGATGGAGGTACCCCAAATAACGATACTTATTATTCTGTTGCTTGGTTAGATCTAAGCAAGGAGCCAATTATTCTTAGTCATGGAGATATGGGAGATCGATATTTTACTTTTGAAATAGCTTCTTTTAATTCAGACAACTTTGCTTATGTAGGGGCAAGAACAACCGGATCTAAAGCTGGTAAATTTGCTATTGTTGGTAGAAATTGGAAAGGAACATTACCTGCAGGTGTAAAACAATTACCAGCATCTCCAACTGATAATGTATTGATATTTGGAAGAACTGCTGTTAAAGGTGAAGCTGATGGTACTGCAGCAATAAAAAAACAAGCTACCTATCAATTAACTCCATTAAGTCAAATAGGAAACCCCAATTATGTAGTTCCAGAAAATCACGATGTATTAGTTCCTTATAATCCTAAAACAGATCCACTAGCCGACTGGAAAACCATTAATCGCGCAATGATCAAAAATCCACCTTTGAAACAACACGCCGTTTTATTAGACATGTTTAAGACGATTGGTATTGGGCCTGGTATTGATATAGATCAATTAGACCAGGCTACTAAAAAAGGATTAGCAAGAGCATCGATTGATGGAATGAAAATGCTTCAAGCAATTTCAATAACTGGAGATGATTATCTAAAAGTTAATGGATGGAGCATTCCTCCCAAAACAATGGGAAGAGCGATGATCAATAATGATTTTAACACCATTGCTTTGCAATGTCTTGGAGGAATTATTTCACATGATCCTGAAGAAGCCATTTACCTCAATACGCACACAGATCTAAATGGAGCAGTGCTAAATGGTGCCAATAAATACACTATACATTTTGAACCTAATCAATTGCCTGATGTAAAATATTTTTGGTCACTCACTATGTACGATACCACCAATAATTTAGTGCACAATCCCATTAACAGATGGTCAATTGGATCTTTAGCAAGTAAATTTAAATTAGCTAAGGACGGAAGTCTAACATTGTACATTCAAAAGGATTCTCCTGGTGCCGATAAAGAAGACAATTGGCTCCCTTCACCTGCAGAAGATTTCTGGGTAGTGTTCCGATTATATGGCCCTAGTAAAAAAATAATAGACCAAACCTGGAAAATGCCTCCTTTGAAAAAAGAATAATGTTTTTGACTAATATACTTTGTCAGCAAAAATTTGCTTTTCATTCATTTTACCAATTATCCTTGCTACTTCTTTTTTAGTTGCATTCGATTTGAGTAAATAATCAAACGAACCATTTTGCATGGCATCTACTGCAACACTTAAATCTTCATGTGCTGTGCAAAAGACTACGCCGATACCAGGATAATATTCCTTGATTTTTTTGAGCACTTCTATACCATTGATAATATCCATCTCATAGTCAAGGAATACGAGATTTGGATTGAAATGCAAATTGTCAATACAATTTTGGCCATTTTCGAAGTTTACCACATTTGAATATCCTAAATCTGACAACATTTGGGTTAACATGGTTGTCCAGAAAGGATCATCGTCTACAATAAAGGTTCTTTTAATGTTCTTAATTTTCATCGTTTTATTTTTTTTACATTATGCCAATTTAGAGCCAAATCATAAATATTTGATTATCAATACTTTGTAAAATATAAATTATTGATTAAATTCCAAATATTGGAAATAGTACAATTAATGGAATTCCATGGGCGCAAAATCAATAGTATAAACTGCAAACAAAAGGGTAGTTTTAATGAATAAATGAAGTCTATGAAAAAATCATTATTCAAATTGTTTTTTACAATAAGCAATCGATCAACTCTGGCTCAATCACTATTGGTTATCATTATTTTGATTGGATGCTGTTGCTCAAATGATATTTTTTCTCAAGAGCTTAAATCTCCCAATAGTCAATTAACCATGAATTTTAGATTATTGGAAGATGGTACCCCTACCTATACCCTTTTTTACAAAAACAAACCAGTCATAAAAACGAGTAAGCTTGGTTTTGAATTAAAAAAAGACCCGAGCTCTTTACTCAATAATTTCACTATAGCATCTACAAAAACAGCTCAATTTGATGAAACATGGAAACCAGTTTGGGGAGAAGAATCAATTATCAGAAATAATTACAACGAATTAGCTATTACACTTAATCAGAATTCATCTAATAGAATAATTGTATTACGGTTCCGGTTATTTAATGATGGTCTGGGATTTCGATATGAATTTCCTGAACAAAAAAATCTGACTTATTTTACCATCAAAGAAGAAAAAACACAATTTGCTTTAACAGGTGATCACACTGCATTTTGGATACCAGGAGATTATGATACACAAGAATACGATTATACTACTTCAAAATTATCTGAAATAAGGGGCTTATCTGAGAAAGCAAAAACAGCCAACCTTTCTCAAACTAGTTTTTCAACTACAGGAGTGCAAACAGCTTTGATGATGAAAACAGCCGAAGGTCTTTACATCAACTTACATGAAGCAGCATTAATTAATTATTCTTGTATGCATTTAAATTTAGATGACAAGAATATGATTTTTGAATCTTGGTTAACCCCAGATGCAAAAGGAGATAAAGGATATATACAAGCCCCATCAGATTCTCCATGGAGAACAATTATTGTTAGTGATGACGCAAGGGATATACTTGCATCAAAACTAACATTAAACCTCAACGAACCTTCTAAAATAAAAAATACTGATTGGATTAAACCAACAAAATATGTAGGTGTCTGGTGGGAGATGATCACCGGAAAAAGTTCTTGGTCATATACCAACGATTATCCAACTGTTCAATTGGGAGTTACCGATTTTGTAAAGTCAAAGCCTAATGGAACACATGGCGCCAATAATACCAATGTAAAAAAATACATTGACTTTGCTTCAAAACATGGATTTGATGCTGTATTAGTAGAAGGATGGAATATTGGCTGGGAAGATTGGTTTGGCCATAGCAAAGATTATGTATTCGATTTTACAACAGCATATCCAGATTTTGATGTAAAAGGCTTACATGAATATGCAAAATCAAAAGGCATCAAAATGATTATGCATCATGAAACTTCAGGATCAGTGCGTAATTACGAAAGGCATTTAGACAAGGCTTATCAGTTTATGAAGAACAATGGGTATGATGCAGTAAAAAGCGGCTATGTTGGTGATATACTTCCGAGAGGAGAAAATCACTATGACCAGTGGATCGTAAATCATTATCAATATGCCATTGAAAAAGCTGCCGAATATAAAATTATGGTGAATGCACATGAAGCTGTTCGTCCTACGGGAATTAGCAGAACTTATCCGAATTTAATTGGCAACGAATCAGCTAGAGGTACAGAATATCAAGCATTTGGTGGATCTAAACCCAACCATGTTACATTATTGCCCTTTACTCGTTTAATTGGCGGCCCGATGGATTATACCCCAGGTATTTTTGAAATGGATATCAGTAAAATGAACCCCAATAATAAATCACATGTAAATAGCACATTGGCCAATCAGCTGGCTTTGTATGTAACAATGTATAGCCCATTACAAATGGCCGCAGATTTACCGGAAAACTATAACCGATTTTTAGACGCATTTCAATTTATAAAGGATGTACCTGTAGATTGGAGCGAGAGTAAATATTTGGAAGCCGAACCAGGTCAATATATAACAGTAGCTCGTAAAGCAAAAAATAAGTCGAACTGGTTTTTAGGCAATGTTAATGGGGAAACACCAAGAAGCACAACAATTCGTTGCAACTTTTTAGAGAAAGGAAAAAAATACAAAGCCATTATTTATGCAGATGCAAAAGATGCACATTTTAAAACAAACCCCCAGGCATATACTATTTCAAAGCAAATAGTAACCAGAGATTCTGCAATTGAATTAACAAGTGCCCCAGGAGGTGGATTTGCAATAAGTCTAATTGAACAAAAATAAACAATGACAACAGCATTATTAATTGCGATTTGTATTCTCCTATTAATTGCATACTTCTTTGACATTACTTCTTCAAAAACAAAAATTCCCTCTGTAATTCTATTATTGATCTTAGGATATCTAGTAAATTTTTGCTGCAATTACATTCAAATTGCAATACCTGACTTATCACCAATATTACCTTTTTTAGGGACCGTAGGTTTAATTTTAATTGTATTAGAAGGTTCTTTGGAATTAGAATTTAATAAAGCCAAACTTCCGTTTGTTGGCAAAGCTGCACTAGTTGCGTTGATTCCTATGCTTTTATTGAGTTTCGTCCTCGGATATGCATTTCATTATTTCGGTAATATCAGCTATAAAGATGGATTAGCAAATGCTATTCCATTTGCTATTATCAGCAGTGCAATTGCTATTCCCAGTGTTCAAAATCAATCAACTAAACACAAAGAATTCATTACTTACGAAAGTAGTTTATCGGATATTTTTGGAGTAATATTTTTCAATTTTATTACATTAAATGACAATATTGGTGGCAGCTCATTCAGTGAGTTTTTTATTGAAATAATAGTCATTCTTCTCATCACATTTATTGCAACTATTTTCTTAGCATTTTTATTAAGCAAAATTAACCATCAAGTAAAATATTTACCAATAATTATTATGATCATATTAATTTATGCAGCGTCGAAACTGTATCACTTACCAGGCTTGATTTTTATATTATTATTTGGGCTTTTTATGGGCAATTTGGATGAATTAAAACACTTTAATTTAATCAAGCGATTAAAGCCCGAATTACTCAATAAAGAAGTTCATCAGTTTAAAGATTTAACAACAGAAATTACTTTTATTGTAAGAGCCTTATTTTTTATTTTATTTGGATTCTTAATCAAACCCGAAGAATTGCTTAATACCGAAACAATTATATGGGCTATAGCAATAGTTTCAGGCATATTTGCATTAAGATTGATTTTTTTGAAAATATTTCAATTTAAATTGACACCTATATTATTTGTAGCTCCAAGAGGCTTAATTACTATTTTATTGTTCTTGTCTATTCCCTTCAGCCAGGCTAGTTCATTAGCCAATAAATCTTTAATTATTCAAGTGATTCTAATGAGTGCTTTAATAATGATGATCGGATTAATGTTTGTAAAAGAAAATGTATTAGAAAAAAATGATAATTTGTAAATTAAAACAATAGTAGTCATGGAAATACTGCATAAAGATGATGGGAAAAAAGGAAGTTTTTATATTGAAATTCAAAACAACATACTTGCAGAAATGACTTATGTTTGGGCTGGGATGGATAAATTTATTATTGATCATACAGAAGTAAGTGATCAATTAGCAGGTAAAGGGATTGGAAAAAAATTGTTAACCGCTACTGTTCAATTTGCCAGAGACAAAAAAGTAAAAATAATGCCTCTTTGTCCTTTTGCAAAAGCAGTTTTCGATAAGGATCCTTCATACAATGACGTACTATTTTAAACTTTCAATAATGGATAAACAGCATCTTAGAAAAGAATATAGTAATGGCCAAATTCCGGTAGTTTGGCAATCTGGCCTTTGCCAGCATAGTGGCAATTGTGTAAAAAATTTAAACAGCGTTTTTAACCCTAAAGAACAGCCATGGATAAAAGTAGATAATGCAACTACTGAAGAAATAATACATGCTGTGTCAAAATGCCCTTCCGGAGCGATTTCTATCAAACACAATCCATAAACAGCTTATTTCGCATCATGAATTCAATAATTATTGTAGCTGGCGCAACTGGTAACTTAGGTGGGAAAATAGTTACACATTTAATTCATTTAGGTGCTAAAGTGGTTATAATTACTCGCAAAAATAGCGATCAACAAAAAGTTGAAAAATTAATAAAGTTAGGGGCTACAGTTAAGCAAATTGAGGTATGGGATGTTGAATCTATTGCTTCAATTTGTGAAGGTGCAACTTGTGTTATCTCTGCACTTTCAGGACTAAAGGAAGTGATTATTGATGCACAAACCATTTTACTAGATGCTGCCGTAAAAGCAGGAGTGCCAAGGTTTATCCCTTCAGATTATTCATTGGATTTTACACCTTTCAATGATGGTGAAAATAGAAATCTTGATTGGAGAAGATCTTTTCATCAAATTCTAGAAAAAAGGAATATTGCAGCTACAACCATTTTTAATGGCGCATTTGCAGATATGCTCACTGGTCAAATGCCGTTGATACTTTTTAAACAAAAACTGGTATTGCATTGGGGCAATTCAGATCACCCAATGTGTTTTACTTCCATTGATAATACAGCTGAATATACGGCTCATGTAGCGTTGGACAATTCCACACCACGTTTTTTACATATAGCAGGCGATATTAAAAGTCCCAGAGAATTACAAGCAATTATTAGTATGATTGAAGGAAAAAAATACAAAATATTTAAAGCTGGTGGATTAGTCTTTTTGAGCACTATGATCAAAATTGTTCGCTTTATGTCGGGTGGAGAAAATGAATTGTATCCCCCATGGCAAGGAATGCAGTACATGCGTAATATGATTGACGATCGAGCAAAACTTTCTAAAATAGATAATAACAGGTACCCTTCCATTAAATGGACAAGTGCAGAAGACATTCTTAAATCGATATAATTATTCATACCTTTAGAGGAGAAGCATTCGCTTTCTCTGCACATGAAAATTGCTGAAAAAAAGAATAACCGTTTCGTTCGTTTTTTGAAAATGATCGGGCCAGGTTTAGTTACCGGGGCCAGCGATGACGACCCTTCTGGTATTGCCACTTATTCTCAAGCTGGTGCAGCATTTGGCCTTTCCACACTTTGGACTTCAATTGTTGCTTTTCCTTTAATGGCCGCTATACAACAAATGTGTGCAAGAATAGGGCTGGTTACCTCGCAAGGCCTAACAGGCACTTTAAAAAAACATTATCCAAAACCAATACTATACATTATGCTGGTTTTTAGCTTCCCGGCAATTGTAATGAATATAGGAGCTGATATTGCAGGCATGGGTGCCGTAGGAAATTTATTATTCCCCAATATAGATGCGGGTTTTTTTAGTGTATTTTTTACTTTGCTATTATTGGGATTGATTATTTACTTACCCTATCAAAAAATTGCAGCTATCTTAAAGTATTTGTGTATTGTAATGTTGGTTTATTTTATCGTTCCTTTTTTATACAAGCAAGATTTTGGAGAAATATTGAAATCTACCTTTATCCCAACCATTCAATTCAATAAAGCATTTATTGCCATTATTGTGGGTATTCTAGGCACTACTATTTCACCCTATCTTTTCTTCTGGCAGGCATCGGTGGAAGTAGAAGAGATGAAAAATAAGCAACCGCTTTTAGTAGTAAACAAAAAAATCATTCGCGAAATGAATCAAGATGTTGATTTTGGAATGACATTTTCTGGTTTCGTTATGTTTTTTATTATTCTAACAACAGGAACAGTTTTATTTAAATCGGGGGTACACCAAATTGATACTGTAGAACAAGCAGCGATGGCCTTAAAACCATTAGCAGGAAATTTGGCTTACCTGCTTTTTGCTATTGGGGTAATTGGAACTGGCTTAATTGCCATTCCCGTATTAAGTGGTTCTTTGTCTTATATTTTTACAGAAACATTTGGATGGGAACAGGGTTTAGACAAAAAATTTCACGAAGCAAAAGGATTTTACATCATAATTGCCATTTCCTTATTATTAGGTCTTTCTTTAAATTATATAGGGATATCGCCAATTGATGCATTGATCTATACAGCCATCCTTTACGGATTAACTGCTCCGGTTTTAATCGCAATAATTCTTCATATTAGCAACAACGAAAAAGTAATGGGAAAATTTACCAATAGTAGGATGTCGAATTTTCTTGGAATGATGGCATTTTTAATAATGAGTATTGCCGCTGGACTATTGGTTTATTTTCAAATTTCAGGCAACTAACTTTATACATCAGGTTATGGCAGTAGAAAATTTTAATATAAGCGGGTTATCAGCTACAGAAGTACTTGATTCCAGACAAGCTCATGGTCAAAACTTGATGGCTTTTAAAAAAGAAAATAGTTTTTTGGATGCCATTAAAAGCTTAGCCAAGGAACCGATGGTAAGTTTATTATTGATTGCGTCAATTATTTATTTTATTAGCGGAAAAACAGGAGATGGGATTTTTTTAGCATCTGCTATATTATTGGTAGCAACTATTTCTTTATACCAGGATTCCCGAAGCAAAAACGCATTGGCAAAATTAAAAAGGTTTACCCAACCAAACTGCAAAGTCATTAGAGATGGCATAACAATTGAAATTAATACTGAAGATCTGGTTATTGGGGATTGCCTAATGATTGAAGAAGGCGTATCTATTTCAGCTGATGGTACCATTATTCATTCGAATGACTTTTCAGTGAATGAATCCATTCTAACTGGTGAGTCTTTAACCGTATACAAAGATCAAAATGCAGAAGATAATAAAGTATTTAGTGGTACAACAGTAGGAAGTGGTTTAGCCATCATCAAAGTAACTGCAATAGGCAATAATACAAAGTTGGGCAAAATAGGAAAAAGCTTAGAAAGCATAGAAGAAGAACCAACGCCTTTAGAACTTCAAATCAATCATTTTGTAAAATTAATGGTTGCGGTTGGCGCAATCGTTTTTGCGATTGTTTGGTTAATCAATTATTTCAATAATCATGATGTCTTAGATAGTTTACTCAAAGCATTAACATTAGCAATGAGTATTTTGCCCGAAGAAATTCCAGTAGCATTTACCACTTTCATGGCATTGGGGGCCTGGAGATTAATGAAGATGGGTATTGTTGTAAAACAAATGAAAACAGTTGAAACCTTAGGGAGTGCAACAGTAATTTGTACAGATAAAACAGGCACCATTACTCAAAACAAAATGAGTTTGGCAAAATTGTATTTATTCGAATCCAATACCATTACTGAACTAACTAAATCTAATTCTTCTGAAATCAATTCACTGATACGTACTGCTATGTGGGCAAGCGAGCCGATTCCATTCGACCCAATGGAAATAGCATTACATAAAACCTATGAAGTAAATAATGATAAGGATGAGCGTCCAGAATATAAAATGGTTCATGAATACCCATTGAGTGGAAAGCCCCCAATGATGACGCATATTTTTGAGAACAATACTGGCGAAAGGATCATTGCAGCAAAAGGGGCGCCAGAAGCTTTAATGGCAATTTCCAATTTAACGGATGCAGCTAAAACAACCATTGAAAAAGCCATTGAGCAATTAGCCATTGAAGGGTATAGAATATTAGGGGTAGCCAGTTCAACATTTACTGGCTCCAATTATCCAAAAGAGCAACAAGATTTACCTTTTGAATTCATAGGGTTAGTAGCATTTTATGATCCGCCCAAAGAGAATATTCAAAAAGTACTAGAAGGGTTTTATCAGGCTGGCATTTCAGTGAAAATTTTGACAGGAGATAATGCAGCCACTTCCATCTCTATTGCTAGACAAATTCAATTTAAAGGATTTGAACATCATTTATCCGGAGAAGAACTGATGAATTTGAAAGATGAAGAATTAGAACAAAAAGTAAAAGACACCATGCTTTTTACACGCATGTTTCCAGAAGCAAAACTTAGAATCATTAATGCATTAAAAGCCAATAATGAAATTGTCGCCATGACCGGTGATGGAGTAAACGATGGTCCGGCCTTAAAAGCTGCTCATATCGGTATTGCTATGGGAACAAAGGGAACAGAAATTGCCAAACAAGCAGCTTCACTTATTTTATCGGAAGATGATTTATCAAAAATGTTAGATGCTGTTGCCATCGGCAGAAAAATTTATACCAATTTAAAAAAGGCCATTCAATATATTATTTCGATACATATACCAATAGTATTAACTGTATTTATTCCATTGGCTTTAGGATGGATTTATCCCAACATATTTACCCCAGTACATGTGATATTTTTAGAACTAATCATGGGGCCTACCTGTTCGATTATTTATGAAAATGAACCAATGGAAAAAAATACCATGATTCAAGTTCCAAGGCCAATAAGCAATACTTTCTTTAATTGGAAAGAACTGACCACAAGCATTATTCAGGGTTTAGTAATTACAGCAGGGACTTTATTTGCTTATCAATACAGTGTTTTTCATGATTATTCAGAATCACATACTAGAACGATGGTATTTACCACATTAATCATAGCTAACATAATTCTGACACTGGTAAACCGCTCATTTTATTACTCCATCATTACCACATTAAAGTTTAAAAACAATCTGGTATTATTAATAATTGCAATCACATTACTCATTACAGGACTATTATTATATGTACCTATTTTGGCCTCATTTTTTCAATTTGAACCCTTAAGATTGAACGAACTTATAATTTGTATAAGTATCGGTTTGTTTTCGGTAATATGGTATGAATTAGTGAAAGCTATAAAAAGAAAAAACGCAATCCAATAATATTGGATTGCGTTAAACAACTATTTTTAATTGACTACTTTTTAGTTGCAAGAGCAGAAATTGATTTTCCCAACTCATCTACTTCGTGATTAAAACCTTTTTTAAAAGCCTCCCATTTGTCTTTAGGACCATCTTGATACAAATTCATTTTAGATTTCAATTCGGCATTCTTCTTTTCCAACTCATCTAACTCTTTAAGGTATATAGCCCTTGCCTTAGCTGATTCAGATTTTCTTTCTTCTTTCAGTGCCTTTATTTTATTTTCATTATCTGTGAGAGTATACAATACCACTGTTTTGTATTTATTATACTCATCAGCAGAATCTTTTTTTGCTTCCATCAGGTCGGCTTTGGCATCCACAACATTTTCCTTTGCATCTTTTAATGCTTCGGTTTCTTTTTCAGGGGAATTGGAACATCCTGCAGCAATGAATAAGGTAAAAACTGACAAAAGGGTGTAACGGGTAATAATCGTTTTCATTTATTTGATTTTAAAATTAAAAAAGAAGATATTTTTTGCATTAGTACCGAAAGCATATAGCCACTGGCAGATCTATACTTTCCCAGAACCTTACCAATAAAGAAATCTGCAACTGCTATTAAGCCACTATCTTTTAAGGCAGAAGAACTGCTATTGATATCAATATATTCTGTAAATTTTTTTTCCCCAATACTGATAGGATTATTATTTTCAGTAATATGGATTAATGTACTTTTCAACAATTTAGTTTGGTCATGAGTTAAAGACTGAAGTTCAATTATTCTTAAGGTAAGTGCCTGATGATTGGTAATATGATAATTAGGCATTTCTATTTAGTATTTGAATTGAAGAAAAAACCAAGTGTTTTATTCAAAATAATAGACTCAATAAAACCATGCTGGTCTAAAAGCACCATTACAAAAATTAATAGATACAACAAACCAACTGTGAAATATCCAAGAAATGGATTATCCATCCTATTGGATAAATAAATTGCCAACCCAAGACTAAAAAAAGCCAGAAAAACTAAAAAGATCAAACAAAGCAACAATCGTTTTAACAACACTGAGAAAGCATTTGCCATAATTTCCAGGGTTTGTAGTTTGAAAAGCTCAACCTTAGCATTAATAAGCGATTGCACATTTTCAGAAAGCTGCTCTATTTGATCAATATTATCCATACAGTATACAGTGCTTGATTTATTTTTGCACAAAATGACCGTCAGCATTCTGCTTAAAGGAATTAGACAGATTAGAGATTTTTTGAGAAGCCATATTTTCTAATTCATCGGCTTTAACTCGTAATTCATGCAACTCATCCTTGATGGCAGATTTGATTTCGTCAGAAATATCTTCTGCGCCATTCATTAACATACGTCTTGTTTTACTGCCTTTATGTGGGGCAAACAAAACACCAATAGCTGCTCCAACTAAACTTCCGAGCAACATTGAACCAACAATTTTAACTGTGTCATTTGAATTTTCCATGATAGGGTATTTTTAATTTATAAAGGATTTCTGCCTCGAATTACCCGAAGCAGTATTGCAACAAAAGCAATCACCAATAAAATATGAATGATACCTCCTGTATGGTATGCAAAAAAACCAGTGGCCCAAACAATTACTAGTATTACTGCGATCAAGTAGAGAAGATTATTCATTCTGCATTTTTACCAATTGATAACTTCAATTGAACTCTGTAAAGTTGCATCAAATGAATACTAAGGTTGTTACAGAGGTAACGAATTGAATTACATGAATCGCAGATTGAAGATTACATTCTATCCATATACCAATCTAATTGCGATTCCATATGATTGAATTTGCTAATAGTATCAATGATATGTTTTATTCTAATGAAAGCAGTTTCGCTTTTTACTACATAATCGTAGGCCTTATGATGCATGCATTCAACTGCAACTTCAATTTTATCTTGTGCGGAAAATATAACTATCGGAATATCCGGATCAACTTTTTTAATTTCGTCTAGTGCCTGAATTCCAGTTAATGCTTGTTTATTTACTCCATCTAAATGATAATCCAGAATAATCAATTGAGGCTTTTTATCCAGGTTCTGAATGCACTCTTCACCGGAAGTATAAGCATATATTTCAAAATTAGCATGCTCTAAAAATTCAATTTCTAGTAGCTTTAAATACAAGCCATCATCATCCACTAAAAATATTTTAACTTGCTTTGGGTTTTCCATTTTAGGTGTTTTTAAGTTTTCTTAATTCCTCTTCTAATTCCATACAAGCTTGCAAACAAATCAACTCTATTTCTAAAACTAAATCTTTAATATTGGTATTTTGCTGCATTTCATTTGCGTAATTTTTTATTCGTATCGCCTTTTTTTCAAAATCACTATTAATACCCATAATTAAAAAAGAAGGGATAATCTTATGTGCAGAAGACTGCAATCCCTCCCAATCATTTGACTTTAAGCTGGATTGCATTAATTCTACTAATAAAGGAGTTTGTTGTAAATACAAAGAAATCATCTCTATCATTACAACTGGATTGGCCTTTGTTTTTTGCAACAAATAAGTCAGATCAATACATTTGGTTTTATTGATTTTACTTAATTTATCATCTTCCACTTCATCTAGAATAGTTGATTTATTAACAAGTGAAATGATTTTATTATACAATAGTTTATCATTCACAGGTTTTGAAAGATAATCATTCATACCAACCGCCTTACATTTGGCCAGATCCGTAGTAGTTACATCTGCAGTTAACGCAATAATGGGCAGATGGAGCTTCAATTTTTTTCTAATAAAATGGGTTGTTTCAAATCCATTCATTTCTGGCATTTGTAAATCCATTAGTATAATATCATATACTTTATCATACATTTTTTCTAATGCAATTCTACCATTTTCTGCAATGTCACATTGAAAGCCAAAATCATCCAATAATGTTTTCATCAATAATTGGTTGAGTAAAATATCTTCAACTACTAAAACATTAATATTTTGTGCAGCCGTATTCAATGGAATAAAATCGATTTCTGTCTCAATTTTTTGATTTGTTTTAATAAAATCTAGCGCAAAACTAAAAGTAGACCCTATATGATTCTCACTAACTACAGTACAGACTCCACCCAGGCCTTGCACCAACTGTTTTACAATAGCCAACCCCAATCCTGTTCCACCATATATTCTGGAAGTGCCATCTGTGGCCTGTTGAAAATTATCAAATATTTTCTCAATCTTATCCGCTGGAATTCCAATTCCACTGTCTTTAATATTAAATAGAATAGTTACTTTATGGGCATTTTGAAATTGCACAATAGTTTCTAAGGAAATACTTCCTGAACTTGTAAATTTTATAGCATTCGAAATTAAATTGAGAATTATTTGATTTAACCGAACGGAATCTCCAATCAATACTTGCGGAATTGTCTCGTCAAAATTAAAAGTAAATGCCAGATTCTTTTCCTGAATTCTTGGAGTAAATATTTGCAACAATTCAGTAATAGAAAATTTCATATTAAATGGAATTTGTTCGAATTGCATTTTTCCTGCATCTACTTTGGCCAAATCCAATATGTCATTAATAAGTACAATTAAAGCATCTCCACTTACTTTAATTGCTTTTAAATATTCTGATTGTTTGTTTGAAAGTTCTGTCTTTTGCAAAAACTTAGTAAATCCAATAATTGCGTTCATAGGAGTTCTGATTTCATGACTCATATTCGACAAAAATTGTTGTTTCGCTATCACAGAATCTTCAGCAATTCTGGTAGCAGCTTCGGCTTTTATTCTTGCCAATTCTGCTAATTCAGTGGCTGATTCTGCAATCACTTTCGATGCATTCAATTCATTGGAAATCCTGTTTTGTTCTGTAACATCTCTAGCTACCAATACAACACCTAGCACATTGCCTTCCGCATCCTTATAAACAGATCCGTTTAATAAAACTTCGGTCAAACGACCATTAATATGTTTTAATGTAAGCGGAAAATTGGCAACAGAACCTTTATCAAAAACCTCCTGATATACCTGGTTGGCTTTTTTGCTATTGGTGAAATAATGAAAGAAGTCTGTTCCAACTAAATCCTGTTTGGCAATTCCTGTAATGTCGACTGTTGCATTATTAAAATCAGTTATTTTACCTTTTGTATTAATGGTAACCAATGGATCTAAGCTAGCTTCAATAAGACTTCTTGCATAATTAGCTGCATGTTGGATGGATTCTATCATAAACTAAATTGATTCTCCAATTTCCTCAATGGGTGTTCGCCTTTTATCTTTCAATAATTTGAAATGTGATGGAGAAAGACCGGTTATTTTCTTAAACTGATTGGACAAATGTGCAACGCTGCTATAATTCATTTTCCAGGCTATTTCAGTAATATTCAATTCATCATAAATAATTAGCTCTTTAATTCTTTCTACTTTATGATTGATGATAAATTGTTGAATAGTAAGTCCCTTTACCTCGGTGAATATATTGGATATATAAGTATAGTCTAAACCCACTTTACTGCTTATGTAATCTGAATAGTTAATAGAGGGAAGTTCATCGGAATAATGAACCATTTCAATAATAATATTTTTTACCTTTTCAATCAGAACAGCTTTTTTGTCGTCCATCAATTCGAGCCCAGACATTTTTAAAGCATTATTCAGTTGATCTCTTTGCTCAGTCGTAATTGTTTCCATTATCTCTATCTCACCAAGGTCAACAACTATAAAATGGAGATTGAGTTTTTTAAGTTCTTCTTTCACCAGCATTTTACATCTGGTGCTTACCATATATTTTACGAATAGCTTCAATTTGTTTGTTTATTCTTCATAACCACTTTTAATTACAGTAGAGATCATTTTAAACTGTTCTTTGGCATTAAAATTATGCTTAGCATGTGCCGGAATAATAATACCATCGCCCAACTTTAAAGAGAAAACTTTTTTGTTGATGACCAATTCGGCAGCACCATCTATAATTTGAATATAGGTATCAAAAGGTGAAATCTTTTCAGCCAACTCTTCACCTGCATCAACTGAAGAAACAGTTACATTTCCAGTTAATTTTTTGATTATAGTTTTAGTAACTACCGCATTTGGTAAATACTCTATAATCTCAACAATTATATGTGCCTTAGATTTTTCGAGTTCTGATTGATCATTTTTTAAATTCATAATATATACTAATGTACTTTTTACAGGTAAAAAGAAAACGCATTATTAGTAGCATGTTAAAGTTGTACCAATAAACCGAGTATCAATTGTATTTAAATCCATTAGACTTACATCATTCACAGATTAGGATAATATACTCCATGAATGCACCTAGAGACTTGGCAAAAACAGCATTTTGTAGCTTTTGTAGGAACCAATATTAGTAAGATACGGATGTTTATCGACTTCATCTGAACTATATTCAGCAATTAATTGCCATAAATAAAAATATAAGAATAGAAGTTAGTTGTGTAACAATTAAACAAACTAAAAGGTCAACCTTGCATGGTATAGAAATCATTGAAAACAAGATTTTGTTTTATAAATCGGATTTCTCTTGCAATGAAAAATTACAAATTATTTACATTATTGATTGTTGTTCTTTTGTCTCTCAATCAAATTTCAGCACAAAGCTATAATACTGCATTTGGCTTAAGATTCGGTGGGCTAAGCAATGGACTTACTATTAAAAGTTTTATTCATCGCTCAGATGCACTAGAAGGAATTTTAAGTGTAGGTCATCAAAGCTTTATCATCACTGGATTATACGAAAGGCATACTGGCATTGACGCCTCAACAGATTTCAAATTATTTTATGGCGGTGGAGCACATATTGGATTTTTTCAAGACGGTGGGAGTTACTATTATAATTCAAAAAGAATTTATACCGCTACAACTGTTGCTGGCATAGACGGCATTCTAGGATTTGATTACAAATTTAATAAAGCACCAATCAATTTTTCAATGGACATCAAACCATTTGTAGATTTCTTCAATGGCAACTTCGTTTATTTCGATGGAGGCGTTAGTATACGCTACACTTTTTAATAAAATATTTTATCAATAAAAAAACAAAAATGAAACTAACAAGAATTACATCAATGAGCATAATTTTCGCTTCTTTACTTCTGTTTAATACAGAAGGAAATGCCCAAATTATCAATTCAACATCAACAGTACCTAAACCAGAAAAAGCAAAACCCGCATTATTCGCAGGAAATGGCGATTACCGTACCTGGTCTTTTGGACTTTATGCAGGCGCAATGGCACCTTTTTCTGCATCTGGCGGAAGAAACGATTTCTCTAAATGGGAAGCATCACTCGGTTATGGTGTTTATATTAAAAAACAGATTTCGCATGTAGTAGGTATACAATTAACTGGTATGAGAGGAACTTTAAAAGCCAATAACGATAAGCTTTGGGCTGGTGCGCCTCCTGTCAGTCCTTACAAATCTTTTGAGACTCAAGTAAATTGGGCTGCAAGCTTAAGTGCTGTAATAACATTAGGCAGTATCAATTGGTCTCAATTGAGAACCTCTCTTCAGCCTTATGTTTCATTAGGTGGTGGTGCGATCAACTTCAACCCTACTTTAATTGATAATGCTGGTACTAGTATTAATTTTAAACCTTCGGGAAGTTTAACTGAATTCTATGTTCCTGTAGGATTAGGCATTAAAGCCAATCTTTCCAATAGTGTGAATTTGAATATTGGCTATACAATGGGATTTGTTGATGCAGATAATCTGGATGGCTATTTTAAAGCACCTTATGTTTCTGATCGTTTTTCAATGGCTCACATTGGTTTAGAGTTCGCATTGGGTGATAGCAAGAAACCACAATTGGCCAGACACAATGCTCCTGCTCAATTATCGAGTAATATGGATCAGGCTGATAATGCTTTAAGGGCTTCTTTGGCTGCAAGTGAAGAGCGCTATAATCAACGATTGGCTGAAGTGGCAGATATGAAAGACCAGCTGAACAAAATGAAATTAGACAGTGATGGTGATGGTGTGAGTGATTATTTTGATAAATGTCCGAATACGCCTAAAACCGTAAAAGTAGACGGTGCTGGTTGTGCACTTCCTGTTCCTCCTCCTTCAAAAGACACTACCATTGTTCGTAACAACACGTACATCATTACTGGAGAAGATCGGAAAATTGTAGACGAAGCGGTTCGTAACCTTGAATTTGATTTTGGAAAAGCAACTATTAGAGAACGCTCTTTCGTTTATTTAAATAGAGTTGCCGATCTAATGACTCAAAAAGGTATTCAGCTAAAACTAGCAGGTCATACAGACAATGTTGGTAGTGATGCTGCTAACATGAATTTATCTAGAAACAGAGCGGATGCTGTAAAAAATTATATGATCAATAAAGGCGTAAGTAGTTCAAAAATTGAATCAGAAGGGTTTGGAGAATCTAAACCAATTGAAAGCAATAAAACTGCAAGTGGCCGTCAAAAGAATAGAAGAGTAGAATTCACTATATACTAGGAAAACAAAACAATATCAACCCGCTTCAATAATTATTGAAGTGGGTTTTTATTTTAATGCACTTACATCTACTCTGCTTGGCGTTTCTTTTCCACTTATAATTCCTCTTGCACTTAACGCGATCGATTTAATGATCTGAGTCATGTTAGGAATATTCAGTGTACCAATTTCGTCGGATACTTTGTGATAATTGGGTTCACTATCCATTTTAGAAGTGGAAATTGTATGCGCAGGTACTCCTAATCTGGCTAATGTTGCATTATCCGAACGATAAAAAAGCTGTTGATCAGGATAAGGATCTGGATAAAAATTAAAAGAAGTACCAGCTAAGTTTTTCTGTAAGATGGTGCCCATATCGGTTTTCTCAAACCCTGTAATATAAGCACTGTTGGCACCCCACTTACTTTCTGTTCCAATCATTTCTATATTGAACATGGCTTTAACATCTGCTGGATCAAATTGCTTGGAAAAATAAGTTGCTCCAAACCCACCCACTTCTTCTGCAGTGAAAGCTGCAAACACCAAGGTACGCTCGTTGTTGTTCATCATTCTATAATACTTCGCCAGTAACATTACGGCTGTTGTACCTGCCGCGTCATCGTTGGCACCATTATAAATAGAATCATTATTTACAGCTTTCTTACTATCAATACCTAAATGATCATAATGTCCAGAGAAAATCACGTATTCATTTGGCAAAGATTTACCTGGAATAATTCCTACTACATTGCTCAACGGCTGAGTAGAAATTTCATGTTTAGATTGGATAGTAAATTTGGATGGAATTGCTTGAGATAAAATAAAAATGACTGAATTCTCCGATTGAAACATACTCGATTTCAATCTAATCAAACGATTGAAATTGGTTGCATAAGAACTATCCACCAATACAACATAATTTTTCGCCATGCTGCTGTATTTCCTGGCTTCTGTATTAAAATTATCCGCTTTGGTAATTCTTACTAATTCATATCCTGATTTTTCATTAATGAGCAAATCGGGTTTACAAGTGAGTGCAATAATATTTTTGGTATCAATTTCATTTCCATCAAAATTGGCTGAAGCACTGATGAATTTAGCCCTCACCATATTGAAAGTTTGCAGGTAATTACCATTTTGCTTGAAAGTTTGAAGTCCAGATTTCTTGAACTCATCGGCAATAAAAGCTGCTGCTTTTTCTATGCCGGGAGTGAATGTTCTTCTTCCTTGCATATCATCAGCAGACAAGGTTTTTTCAATTCTTTCAACTTCAGCAGCATTGATAATGATATCAATACTTTGTGCAGTAACTACACTTGCACAAAACATCACCGTAATTAACCCAACTATTTTTCTCATAACTTTTAATTCTTAATTCTTCTCTCTTAATTCCTAATTCTTCTCTCTTAATTCTTAATTCCTACAAGCTCATCATTTCTTTAAACTTCACCGTCTGACGACGACTTACTTCAATTTTCTCTCCACCCTTTAAATCTACAATTAAACCTCCATTAAAATATGGTTCAATTTTTTCGATCCAGCGGAGGTTAATGATGTGCTTACGATTGGCCCTAAAAAACATTCTATCATCCAATCTTTCTTCTAAAGCATTAAGGGATTTTAAAATAAGCGGCTTATTGGTTCCAAAGAAAACTTTGGCATAATTCCCAACACTTTCAAATAATCTTATTTCTCCCAATTTCACAAACCAGCAACGTTCTCCATCTTTCACAAAAACCTGATCATATTCGGTTAAAGGACCTCTGTTAACGCCAGTTAATCCTACATTTTCTTTAAATAATTCAGCATGCAACTTTTGGATTGCATCACTTAATCTTTTAGGCTCGATGGGTTTCAACAAATAATCCAACGCATTCACTTCAAAAGCTTTAATAGCATATTCATCATAGGCGGTAGTAAAAATAACCTTAGGTGCTTTTTCTACTTCGGCCAATAAATCGAATCCAGTTTTACCTGGCATTTGAATATCCAAAAAAATCAAATCGGGATTCAAGGTTTCTATTTTTTCAATCCCCTCATCTACATTTGCTGCCTCGTCAATCACTTCAATATCACCATGATCTTGTAACAACTTTTTAAGTTCATTGCGAGCCAAGCGTTCATCATCAATAATAATTGCTTTAATAGCCATATAAATTTAATTTTTAACTGCAATAGAGGAATCATGAACAGGCATAATAATCATGGCTTCAACCAGATTATCGCCTTTATCACAAATAGTAAAATTGGCTTTTCTTCCGAATAATAAATTCAATCGATTGTGAGTGCTGCTTATTCCGAATCCATCCGATAAATCGTTCTGCAAAAAGGTTCCTGTATTTTGTACAATCACTTCATGATGATTGTCTTTGAAATCTGAAATTATTTTTACTAACCCGCCTTGCTTATGCTTGCTTATTCCGTGCTTAATAGCGTTCTCAACTAAAGTTTGCAACATCATTGGAGGGATGGGCTGGTCTAAGGTATCTTCATCAATATCAAATTCAACCATTAATCGATCTTCAAAACGAATATGTTCTAAAGCTAGATAATCTTTTACAATATTCAATTCTTTTTCGAAAGGCACAGTGGTCAACTTTTCTGATTGCATACTGCTTCTCAAAATATTACTCAATTCGGTAATTGCTGTTCTTGCTCTTTCAGGATTTTCATCTACCAGTGCACGAATACTATTCAATGCATTAAAAATAAAATGAGGATTGATATGAGATTTGATAGTATTGAGCTCTAATTCTTTTACCAAGCTCTCCAATTTCACTTTTTGAATTTCAATTTTTGTTCCCAGCTCTATATAATGCCATAGATAATAGATAGATACCCACACCAATATCAACGGAGAGTCAGAAACTAGATTCACTAGAAACCTCTTTTCAACAGAAACTTTTGTTTTAGGATTATACAATCCCCACCATTCTGCCAGGGCACTGTTGGTTAAATTAAAAAGTACTAGAATGATTAAGAGAATTACAGTAAATAATGCCCATTTTTTGGACAATTCGGGTGGTCTTAATTTAAACGCTTTGATTAATTCCCTTAGGATATGCGTGAAAAATAACCCGGTAGTGATGATCACCAACAATTTTGGATAGAAAATGGTGTTGATTTTACTGTCGAAAACAAAGGCAAAAAATACCATTGTTAACCCATACATCATCCATCCACCAATTTGGCACCACCAATATAAAACTGCTTTTCGCTGATTTCTCATGTTCTACAAAGATAATTTTAGTCATCCCCACTGGAACCCAATTTAGGACTAATGGCAAATTAGGTTGCTAATTGGCTAAAAATATTGTTTTCCTTCACTGAACCATCGGTGTAATTGGGTGTTTTAATGCTGAGTTGGGGCATTTGGGCCCAAATTCGTATTTTTACCCATTAAATAACTATACATGGAGTTCATCCCAGGACCATTGTTAAAAAATATTAATAGCCCTTCGGATTTGAAGCAATTAGGAAGGGAACAATTGCATCAGGTTTGTGATGAATTAAGGCAATATATCATTGACGTTGTGAGTGTGCAAGGTGGACATTTTGCTGCCAGTTTAGGTGTAGTTGAATTAAGTGTTGCCCTTCATTATGTGTACAACACTCCACATGATCAATTGGTATGGGATGTGGGTCATCAGGCATATGGCCATAAAATTCTTACAGGAAGAAGAGACAATTTTTCTAGCAATAGAAAATACAATGGTTTAAGTGGTTTCCCAAAAAGATCTGAAAGTGAATATGATACATTTGGAGTAGGACATTCTTCTACTTCAATTTCTGCAGCTTTAGGGATGGCAATGGCTGCAAAATACAGAGGCGAAAACAGAAAGTCTGTGGCAGTTATTGGAGATGGATCTATGACAGCAGGAATGGCGTTTGAAGCGATGAATCATGCTGGTGTAGCTGATAGTGATGTACTGATTATTCTAAATGATAACTGTATGAGCATCGACCCTAATGTTGGTGCATTAAAAGAATATTTAACAGATATTTCTACATCACCTACTTACAATAAAGTTAGAGATGAGGTTTGGAATATAATGGGCAAACTACCTATTGGTAAAAATTTTTCAAGAGAAATGGCCAGTAAGTTAGAAGCCAGTATTAAAGGGGTTGTTAGCAAGAGTAGTAATTTATTTGAAGCATTGAACTTGCGTTATTTTGGTCCTATTGATGGTCACAATATTTCTAAACTGGTAGATACTTTAAAGGATTTGAAAGAAATGCCAGGCCCTAAAATTTTACATATTGTAACGGTTAAAGGAAAGGGGTATGCTTTGGCAGAGAAAGATCAAACCAAATGGCATGCACCCGGCTTATTTGATAAAGTGACCGGCGAAATATTCAAGAAAAAAATAGACGCACCACAACCTCCCAAATACCAAGATGTATTCGGTCATACTATGATAGAATTGGCCGAAATGAATGATAAAATAATGGGGGTTACACCAGCTATGCCTAGTGGATCTTCACTAAAATTCATGATGGAAAAAATGCCGCATCGCGCTTTTGATGTGGGTATCTGTGAGCAACATGCAGTAACGGTAAGTGCAGGAATGGCTACTCAAGGCTTGAGGGTGTTCTGTAACATCTATTCATCTTTCATGCAACGTGCTTACGATCAAGTTGTGCATGATGTTGCTATACAAAAGTTGCCTGTTGTATTCTGTTTAGACAGAGCAGGATTGGTGGGAGAAGATGGACCAACACATCATGGATGTTATGATATTCCTTATATGCGTTGTATTCCACATATGGTGGTGAGTGCACCGATGAATGAAAAGGAATTGCGCAACTTAATGTACACTGCACAATTAGATAAAAATAAATATCCTTTTGTAATCAGATATCCAAGAGGGGAAGGTGTAATGGTAGATTGGAAAACACCCTTCGAAGAAATTACCATTGGTAAGGGAAGAAAATTAAAAGACGGAAAAGATATTGCTATTTTAAGTTTTGGTCATCCAGGCAATTTTGCACAGACAGCAATTCGCCAACTCAGAACAGAAGGAATTGATCCCGCACATTATGATCTCCGATTTGTAAAACCAATTGATGAAGACTTGTTACATGAAGTTTTCAGCAACTACCAAAAAATTGTTACTGTTGAAGACGGAACTGTTGTGGGTGGATTTGGTTCTGCAGTATTAGAATTCATGAATGCCAATAATTACCAGGCCGAAGTAAGCATACTGGGTATTCCAGACCGATTGGTAGAACATGGAACACCTAAAGAATTACACCGCGAATGTGCTTATGATGCGCAAGGCATTGCAGATGCTGTTAGGTTGTTAATGAACGAAAAGGTTAGCGTTAAGAATGAAGCAGTAGGAATTAAGAGATAAGAAAGATGAATTAAGAATTAAGAGATATGAATTAGGCATAAATCTTTAAAAACTCATAATTCTTAATTCATAATTTATAATTCTTCTTCTGTTATGCCTTCCTCCGCTATATCAGCGGCACGATTATCATTCCATTCAACTATGAAATTATTCATGCCCTGACCAACCAATAATTTCATGAATTTTTGTTGAGATAATTCGAGGATAGAGAGGAATAAGAAAATTGCGTGAATACGATCTTCGCAGATTTCAAATACTTTTTCGAATGCTACGGTTTTTTCTTTGGCAACAAAGTCGAGCATATAATCTCGGCTTCCTTCCATAGTATAGTTATAGCGAACTACCGTATGTACTGGTTTATTTTGTCTATCGTGTACCCGCTGCATTACTTTCTCAAATGATTTCATCAATTTGAATAAAGTAATATTTTGAATTTCAGTTCCTTCAGAAGCTTCCTCTCCTATTTCTGCAATTTCCTTTTGTAGGTTTCCACGTTTTACCATGAGCATTCTCATAGCTTCCATTTCGGCCATTTGCACAGCTGCTTCTTTAAAACGTTTGTATTCAAGAATCTTATCGATCAATTCCTGACGTGGATCTATTTCATTTCCAGAAGCATCAATTTCTTTTCGAGGGAGTAATAATCGGGCTTTGATTCTCATCAAGGTTGAAATGAAAAGAATAAATTCGCTACTCAATTCAATATTCAATTTTTCAGAACTATGAATAAAATCTAGAAAATCGTTGATGATTTTAGTAATGGGAATATTATAAATATCCAATTCATCTCTTTCTATGAAAAACAACAAAAGATCGAATGGCCCTTCAAACTGATCTAACTTAATCTGATAATTTACTGCACTCACTTCAAATACATTGATTGATACAAAGAAACAGAAACAGGCTTTAAAAAAGCCTGTTTTACTAAATAGTTATCCACCAAAATGGGGCTATTTCTTTAGAGAATCTCTAATTTCCATCAATAAAGCATCGGTACTTGAAGGTGCTGCTGCTTCTGCTGGAGTATCTTTTTTGATCTTATTGATTCCTTTTATTACCATGAAAACCGCAAAAGCTACTATTACAAAGTCAATTAAATTAGTGATAAAAACCCCATATTTCACAGAAACTTCTGCTACGGCTGGCGTAACTACTTTTCCACTTGCATCTTTCACTGCTTCAATGGCATCTTTTAAAACAAGTTTTTTATCGTTAAAATCTACTCCACCTGTAAGCATTCCTACCAGGGGCATTACCATTCCATCCACAAAAGAAGAAACGATCTTACCAAATGATGCACCCATAATAAAGGCTACAGCAGTATCAACCAAATTGCCCCTAACGGCAAATTCTTTGAATTCTTTTAACATTCCCATAATTCTGTTGTTTTAAATGTGGTAATGAAAATACAGCATTTTATTTAATCATCATAATGCAACATAAAATTGCATCTTTGAATAAAATTTACCCTTGGGAAAGAAAATTATTAATTGGCTCATCTTTTTGGTGCTTTGTTTAATTTGGGGCAGCTCCTTTATTTTAATGAAAGGAGGAATGAATGTATTAAGCCCCTATCAAGTAGCTTCTATTCGAATTATGAGTGCTGGGATTATTCTTTTGCCTTTTGCAATTAAAGCATTTAAGCATATCCCTGGCCAAAAAAGAGGGTTGGTCATTCTTTCCGGATTATTGGGAAGCTTCTTCCCTGCTTATTTATTCTGCATAGCAGAAACTAAAATCGATAGCGCATTAGCAGGCATTTTAAATGCACTAACTCCTTTATTCGTAATTGTCACTGGAATTGGATTTTTTCAACTTAAGGTGAAAATGAATCAGGTGGTAGGAATTATTATTGGATTTATCGGACTGACCTTATTGGTAGCAGCTGGTGCAAACATTAGTGTTCAGTATATAAGTTATGCGTTGCTTGTATTGTTGGCCACATTGTTCTACGGCATTAATGTAAATATGGTGGGCAAACATATGCAAGGAATTGGATCATTAGAAATTGCGGCCATGGCATTTATTTTTTTAATCATTCCCTGTGCATTGATTTTACAATTTACAGGCTTCTTTGCTTTGCCATTGGCTGAGCATGCCTATTTGCAATCCATTATGGCATCCGCCACATTGGGAGTGTTCGGAACAGCAATCGCTTCCATTCTGTTTTATAAGTTGGTAAAACGCGCTGGTGCACTCTTTGCATCAACTGTTACATATGGAATTCCTTTTGTAGCAATCGGCTGGGGTTTATGGGGCGGAGAACACGTAAACCTTCAACAAGTAATTTGTCTAGGAATTATTTTAGTTGGAGTTTATTTAGTCAATAAAAAAACAACTAAATAACCATCATCTCTTTCTCTTTTGCAGCCAGGTGTTTTTCTACAAGTAGAATAAATTTATCAGTCGTTTCTTGAATATTTTTTTCAGCGTCTTTTGCAGCATCTTCACTCAATCCATCTTTTTGTAATTTTTTTACTTGCTCTATTGCATCCCTTCTCACATTTCTAATAGCAACTTTAGATTGTTCTCCTTCAGCGCTGGCTTTTTTAACCAATTCCCTTCTTCTTTCTTCGGTTAAAGGCGGCATAAACAACCTGATCTGGACACCGTCATTTTGTGGAGTAACCCCAATATTTGCTGCCATGATAGATTTTTCAATGGCCTGTAACATGTTTTTTTCCCAGGGTTGAATACTAATTGTTCTAGCGTCTAAAACCTGAATATTGGCAACCTGATTGATTGCTGTAGGTGCCCCATAATAATCAACATTTAATCCATCTAACATGGATGGATTAGCTTTTCCGGCACGAATTTTTACCAATTCAGCTTCAAGATGCTGAATTCCTTTTTGCATAGTTTCAGTAAGGTCTGCTAAGATCAAGTCTATATCTTCCGTCATAATACCAGTTTAAATTGGCGCAAATCTACTGAATCATTTTAAATTAATCCTTATCTGCCACTTTTACATCGGGAGAAGTATAGGCCCTAAAACTATTGATGCCTTTTTGAAAAATATTTACTTCATTGTAATCTTCTTCTCTTTTAACTACATGCAATTTCCTTTGAGAATGCTGCTTTAATCTTAGATAGGTAATACCTCCAAAAAAGCAAATATTTTGAACAAGTATCACTTTGGTTGTTCCTAAAGGAAGTAAAAGATAACTAAGTACAACAAATAAAATAGTAATTAAAGATAGCGTAAGGGTTACTGCCATATGAGACATTCCCCTATCTAATAATAAATGATGGATATGATTTCGATCTGGAGAAAACGGGGATCTTCCGTGTAAAATTCGGATAGCAAAAACCCTCAATGTATCCATCAATGGAATCAATAATACACCGAAGCCCATTGCCGGAGAAGCCAATACTGGAAGAATCCTAGAGTTTTCTGCAGTATTAATAAAATGAATGACCAGTATGGCATTCACCACCCCAATCAACATTGCACCAGTATCTCCCATAAAAATTCTTGCAGGAGAATAATTATAAATTAAGAACGCAGCTAATGCAGCTGAGAAACTAAATCCAAATAAAGCATAATAAAATTCTCCACTCATTAAAGCAAAAAATGCAAAGAAAGAAGAAGTTATAATTCCAATACTTCCTGCCAATCCATCCACTCCATCAATCAGATTAAATGCGTTGACAATCACTATGATTGTGAAGAAGGATAATAGAACACTTAGATTGGTATCAATCTGTTGTATTCCTAAAAAACCATGCATATTATCAATCACCAAATTGGCTTTAAAAATCAAAATAGCAGCCACAGCCAGTTGACCCAATAATTTTTTGAAAGGAGTAAGTATTAATATATCATCCTTAATTCCAAAAAAGAAAATCACCATAAAAGCGGTAACATAATATTGAAAGGTAGAAGCTGCAACTTTATCGGTTAAGTCTACCATCAATAATAACCCCATAATAAAACCAGCAAAAATGCCTAATCCTCCAAGAGAAGGTATAGGAGTAGCATGAATTTTCCTTTCCCCAGGTAAATCAAACAATTTCTTCATGTTCGACACCTGGATGATCACAGGAATTGCATAAAAGGTAATTACAAAGGCAATTACAGCCCCCAGTAAAATATTTTCCATTTGCTACGTATTAAACGTTGTTTTTCAAGGATTGGTATATAAAAATAGTTCTTTATTATCGGATCACTGGTTTACAAACCTAATCAATGCTTTTTTTGTTCGCTATACCAAGATTCTAGTATTTTACTTTTTATAATGATACAATTGGTTTTATCTTCGCTGCTCAATCCAAAATAACCCCTTTCATATGGCAAGTATTGATGATTTGAAGAAGATAACCAGTCAGGTAAGAAGAGATATAGTAAGAATGGTACATGCCGTTCAAAGTGGACACCCTGGAGGATCCCTGGGCTGTGCTGATTTTTTGACTGCCCTTTATTTCCATTCAATGCATCATCATACCGATTTTAAAATGGATGGAAAAAATGAAGACTTGTTCTTTTTGTCAAACGGTCATATATCGCCCGTATTCTATTCCGTTTTAGCCCGTTCAGGCTATTTTGATGTAAAAGAATTAGCCAGTTTCAGAAAAATTAATACCCGTTTACAAGGTCACCCAACCACACACGAACACCTTCCAGGAGTAAGAATTGCAAGTGGTTCATTGGGCCAAGGCATGAGTGTTGCCATCGGAGCTGCATTAACCAAAAAGCTGAATAAAGATCCTCACTTGGTATTTTCATTACATGGGGATGGCGAATTACAGGAAGGGCAAAATTGGGAAGCAATTTTATTTGCTCCGCATAATCATGTAGACAACCTCATCATTACCATTGATGTCAATGGTCAACAAATTGATGGACCAACCAGTAAAGTCTTGAGTTTGGACAATTTAAAAACCAAATTTGAAGCATTCAATTGGACTGTTTTATCAATGAATGGCAATGATATGGATGATGTAGTAGCAGTTCTAGACAAAGCAAAGTCAATGACTGGTCAAGGAAAACCTATTTGTATTTTAATGAAAACAGAAATGGGAAAAGGCGTTGATTTTATGGAAGGAAGTCACGAATGGCATGGAATTGCTCCAAATGATGATCAATTAGCCAAGGCTTTGGCGCAGTTGCCGGAGACTTTAGGAGACTATTAAGGAATTAAGAAAGAAGAATTAAGAATTAAGAAAGAAGAATTAAGAGATAAGAGATATTAGGTTCTGAGGGAGTAAGAGGCCCTGCTGGATTTTCTGGCAGTAATCCAAGCGGCAGAAAACGCAATACAACTCACGGTTACAAATACCAATAAATAATCGGAGATGGCTGTTTTTACAGGATAATAATCTATTATAAAAGTTGACCCTCCTAATTTGATCAAATGAAATTGTATTTGTAACCAACAAATACTGGTTGCCAATAATAATCCAAGCCCTGTTCCTATTCCTGCTAACAACAGACCTTCCAATAAAAAAATCTGCTGGATCCTTGTATTATCTGCACCCATTGCTTTAAGTACAGCAATGTCTTTTTGTTTCTCTAAAACCAACATAGTTAATGCACCAATCATATTGAATGCAGCAACAACCAATATCAAGGAAAGTATAGCATAGATCACCCATTTTTCCATTTGCATTACTGCATATAAAGATTGATTTTGTTCGTAACGAGTTTGCACTTTATACCCCGTACCCAATAATTGTTGTAACTCATTTTTCACCAATACATCTTCTCCATTGGTTTTTATTTCGATAGCACTATACTCATCATCCGACATATTCAACATATACTTTAAAAATGCCAGATTGGTAAATGCATATTTATTATCAAAATCTTGTTGAATTACAAATGTTCCAGTTGGTTTAACTATATAAGAATTCAATCCATCCGATGAATTTAGCGAAGCTGCATTTTGATTGGGCATATACAGAATGGTTGGCGTGATTCCTCTATAAATATCAACCCCTGCTGCATTCTCAATGCCTGCGCCCATTACTATTCCGGGGTTTTCCCGATCACCAATTCCAAAATTTCCGTGCTTTACATATTTTGAAATGTTATTGATGGCATTATAATTCGACTCCACACCTTTTACAGTTACAATGGTTTGATAATTACCCATTAGTAATGCTTTCTCTTCTGCAATAAAACTAATTGCAGCAATGTTTTTTACACCCTTGATTTGCTTTAATTGATTCGGAGAAATATGAAAAGTCTTTGATTGTGCAGGCACAATTTTAACGGATGCATAAAAATCTCCATATAGCCCTTTCACTAAATCTTCAAACCCATTAAATACGCTTAATATGATGATCAATGATGCTGTTCCTACTGCAATAGCCGTAACGGCAATCCAGGCAATTATGTTAATTGCATTGGTTGATTTTTTTGATCTAAAATAGCGCCAGGCGAAAAGAAAGTTCAAATTAAGAATTATGAATTAGGAATTAGGAATTATGAGATATGAGATACACTTTACAATGTATTCAATTTATTCATTGGTGTTATCATCAGAACTTGTTCCTCCCTCCTTAATTTCTTTAAACACTTGTTCCATTTTAAAAACATAATCTAAAGTGTCATCGTTGTAAAAATGAATCACCGGAATTCTTCTCAATTGGTTTTTCATTCTTTCGGCTAACTCCTTTTTGATTTCCCAGGCCCTGGTTTCGATCGTTTTCATCACTTTAGCAGCATCTTTCACTTGAAATAAACTGATGTATACTCTTGCCTCTAATAGGTCTGGGGTTACTTTAACACTCGAGATAGATACCATTCCTCCATCTATCATAGATAGATTAAGCCTTCTAAATATTTCGTTAAATTGTTCCTGTAAAGCACCTGCAATTTGTCTTTGACGTTTACCTTCCTCCATATTCTACTGTTTATTGGGTGTAAAATTAGTTACTTTGGGGTGTTTTACCATTTATTCCTGTATGAAGCGATTTGAACGGATCTTATTTTACCTGAGCAACCAAAAGAGAAATATCGTCTTATACGTTGTTTTTAACCTACTTTCTATCCTATTTTCCCTGGTTTCATTGGCCATGTTATCGCCAATTTTGAAACTACTCTTTACCGATAAAAAAGAGGAAGTAGTTAAACCTGCTATGAGTTTTTCAATAGAAGGATTGAAAAACTTAGTAGATTATTTTAAATATCACTACAATGAGCTCATTGCCCGCGAAGGCGCTGTATATGCATTAGGAACTGTTTGTGTCATCATCATCGTTTCCATATTTTTTAAAAATTTGTTTACCTATTTGTCTTACAGGGTATTGGCCCCAATGCGTAATTATGTGATGACCAAACTAAGATCTGATTTATATGCCAAAATCTTGGAGCTCCCGATAGGCTTTTTTACGGAACAAAAAAAGGGTGACATTATTAGCCGAATGAGTAATGATGCCAACGAAATCGAATGGAGTGTTATGAGCACTTTGGAAGGATTAATAAGAGACCCATTGAATATTTTAATCATTTTAGGGGTACTGGTTTATATCAGTCCATTACTTTCCTTGTTCTTATTGGTCTTATTACCACTCACTGGCTTTTTAATTGGAAGGATGAGTAGATCACTAAAAAAACAATCCACCGCTTCTGCAGAAGAGTTAGGAAGCTTAATGTCGATACTCGATGAAACATTGGGCGGGTTAAGAGTCATCAAAGCATTTAATGCAGAAACAATTTTAAGAACCCGTTTTTTTACTACCAATAATAATTTAAATCATATTCGCAATAAAATGAATTTTAGACGCGACCTTGCTTCTCCTATGTCGGAGTTCATGGGCGTCATGGTGTTGAGTTGCATTTTATGGTTCGGAGGTAAATTGGTTTTAGGGCATGAAGCCGGATTAAAAGGAGATAGTTTTATCAGTTATATTTTGATTTTTACGCAGATTATTAATCCTGCAAAATCATTGTCAACCGCATTTTATAATTCGCAAAGAGGAAGCGCGGCTATTAAAAGAATTGAAGAAATTTTACAAGCACCATTAACTGTTACCGATTTACCCAATGCTGCAACCATTTCTGAATTCAAACATCAAATAGAGTTTAAGAACGTATCATTTTCATATGATGAAGTACCAATTTTAAAAAACATCAACCTTACTGTTGAAAAGGGTAAGACCATTGCCCTGGTTGGGTCTTCTGGCGCAGGAAAAAGCAGTTTGGCCGATTTGATTCCTCGTTTTCATGACGTGAGTGGGGGTGAAATATTAATTGATGGGGCAAATATTAAATCCTTTTCATTAAACAGTATTAGAAATTTAATGGGAATTGTTACTCAAGAACCGATTCTCTTTAATGATACCATTGCCAACAATATTTCATTAGGTACAGAAGTAGCTTCGATGGAATCGATTGAGCATGCAGCCAAAGTGGCCAATGCCTTGGAATTTATTCGCAAAAAAGAAGATGGATTTGATACCAATATTGGAGACAGGGGCTCTAAATTAAGTGGGGGTGAAAGACAAAGGGTTACTATTGCTAGAGCAGTATTAAAAAATCCCCCCATCCTTATTTTGGATGAAGCAACTTCTTCACTGGATACAGAAAGTGAAAGACTGGTGCAAGACGCTATTAATAATATGATGCAAAACAGAACCTCGATTGTAATTGCACATCGTTTGTCAACTATCAGACACGCGGATGAAATTATAGTTTTACAAAAAGGCGAAATTGCCGAAAGAGGAACCCACGATAGCTTATTGGCGCAAGGAGGAATTTACAAGAAGCTGGTAGATATGCAGGAGTTTAAATAAATAAAGAAGCTTGATAAATAAAAAAGCTTGATACAAAAAGACAACCTTTTTAAAATTGTGTGATTTGAATTCGACATCGCTCAGCGAGGAGAATTCAGCAATTTTAAAGCAGTTGACGTTTGTATCAAGCTTTGGATTTAAAAGAACTATTTATTCTGCAGAAGGCTTCACTAAACCTAATTTAGCTTCTAAGCTAAGTGTTGCATGAGGTACGGCACGTAAACGAGCTTTGTCGATTAATTTACCGGTAACTCTGCAAATACCATAGGTTTTGTTTTCAATACGCATGATTGCCTTCTCCAAATGATCGATATAGGTAATTTGACGGCTTGCCATTTGACTAAGCTGTTCTTTTTCCATACTCATTGTACCATCTTCCATAGTCATGTAACGAGCATCGTCATTATCACCGCCCATTTCATCCTTACGGGTAATTAACCCTTGCAAATAGGTCAATTCCTTTTTGGCAGCTTCTAATTTTTTATTGATCAAGTCTCTGAAATCATTCAGGTCAGCATCACTGTATTTTACCAATGGCCCTTGTGGTTTTTGCACTTCAACTCTTTTTTCTAGTGGTGTATAACCTGGATTATAAGGAACACTAGATTTAGAATTGATTTTAGGAACTTTTACATCCTTAATAGGTCCATGTACTTTTTTTACAGGCTTCACCGGAGGTGTTGGTGGTGCTTTTACTACCGGCTTTGGTGGAGCTGGTGGTGGAGTGGGCTTAGCAGCAGGAGCTGGAGCTGGTTTTGCAACCGGAGCAGGAGCTTTTGCTGGAGCCACTTTTGCTGTAGGCTTTACTGCCGCTGCTTTTGTTGGCACTGCCTTTGGAGCAGGCTTAGCAGGTGCCGCTTTCGGAGCTGCCTTTGCCGCAACAGGTTTTGCTGCTGGAGCCGGAGCTTTTGCAGGTGCTTTTGCTGTAGGCTTTACTGGCGCCGCTTTTGGAGCAGGTTTAGCTACCGCTTTTGCAGGGGCTTTTGCTGCTGCTTTTGGAGCAGGTTTTGCTGGTACTTTAACTGGTGCTTTTGGAGCAGGCTTTGCAGCAACAGATTTTGTTGCTGGTTTTGCAGGAGCGGCTTTTTTAGCTGCAACTGGCTTAGCTGTTACAACCTTTTTAGGGGCTGGTTTACTTACTGCTTTTTTGGCTGGTGCCGCCTTTTTAGGGGCTGGTTTCTTCGTAGCCATAAGGTTTATCCTTTTTTGTTTACTACCACTTTTAAGCTGATTTCATTAACTTCTATCTCAATTCCATCTGAAATTTGAGCTTCCCATTCAATGCCATCAGCCAGAATTTCGCGGCAAATATAATCGTTAAATTGAATAATAGCGTTTCGGATTGCGGAGCCCTCCTCAACACGCACGAATATACGGTCTGTAAGCGCAAAACCGCTCTCTTTTCTAATATTTTGTACACGGTTTACAAACTCCCTGGCTTCTCCCTCCAGTTTTAGTGCTTCAGATAGGGTAATATCTAATGCCACCGTAAGCGCCCCTTTACTGGCAACGCTCCATCCTGGAATATCTTCGGCGATAATGTCTACATCGGTCAGGTCTATTTCTACCGGACCAGTGCTCAATTGAAGGGTAGTTTTTCCGTTTTGTTCTATTTTACCAATTTGATTCTGATCGAATGAACTGATAATTGCAGCAGCTTCTTTCATCGATGCACCCAATTTTGCGCCTAGGGTTTTAAAATTAGCTTTGATCTTTTTACTGATTACTCCAGCTGTTTCAGTGATATATTCTATTTCTTTAACATTCACTTCTGCTTTAATGAGGTCTTCCATTTTCTCCAATTGACCTTTCATTTGAGCATTCATCACAGGAATCATGACCTTTTGTAATGGCTGACGAACTTTTATATTCACTTTTTTCCTAAGCGATAAAACAAGAGAACAAGTTTCCTGAGCCAGTTGCATTCTTTCTTCCAATGATGGATCAATAGCAGAAGCTGTATATACAGGATAGTTGATATGATGAACCGAATTAGCGTCAAATCTTTTTGAAACGGAATTTAGATTGGTGAATACTGCATCGCTAAAAAATGGAGAAATTGGAGCAACTAAACGAAGAATGGTTTCTAAACACTCATACAGTGTTTGGTAAGCACTGATTTTATCCATTTCATATTCGCCCTTCCAGAACCTTCTTCTACACAAACGAACATACCAGTTACTCAATTGAGCATCCACAAATTCTTCGATTGCCCTTCCTGCCATAGTAGGCTCAAAATCATCCATACTCTCGGTAACATTTTTTACCAATGTGTTTAAAGATGATAGAATCCAACGATCAATTTCAGGACGCTGCTCTAAAGGAATGTAGGCTTCCTTGAAAGCAAATCCATCTACATTGGCATACAAACAAAAGAATTGGTAAGTATTGTATAAGGTTCCAAAAAACTTGCGTTGTACTTCTTGAATTCCTGCTAAGTCAAATTTTAAATTATCCCATGGAGAGGCATTGGTAATTAAATACCATCTAGTGGCGTCTGCTCCATATTTTTCAATGGTTTGGAAAGGGTTTACCACATTACCCAAACGCTTACTCATTTTATTGCCATTCTTATCCAATACCAAACCATTACTCACAACTGCTTTATAAGCAACGCTGTCAAATAACATTACACCTAATGCATGCAAAGTATAAAACCATCCGCGTGTTTGGTCTACTCCTTCAGCAATAAAATCAGCAGGGAATGCTTCGCCCTTATCAATCAACTCTTTATTCTCAAATGGATAATGCCATTGTGCATATGGCATTGCCCCACTATCAAACCAAACATCAATCAGATCAGGAACGCGGTTCATTGGCTTTCCTGATTTACTTACTAATATAATATCGTCTACAAAAGGCTTGTGTAAATCTAGAATGCCTTCATGCAAATAATGCTTATTGATATCACCACCCAATACCGCATTGGCATTTCTAATTCCTTCATTTAATTCAGCAATTGATCCAATACAAATTTCTTCTGTGCCATCTTCAGTTCTCCAAACAGGTAATGGAGTTCCCCAATAACGGCTACGGCTCAAATTCCAATCTACCATATTCTCTAGCCAATTGCCAAACCTGCCTTCTCCGGTTGATTTTGGTTTCCAATTGATGGTTTTATTCAATTCCACCATACGATCTTTTACAGCAGTGGTTTTAATGAACCATGCATCCAAAGGATAGTATAAAATGGGTTTATCTGTTCTCCAGCAATGCGGATAACTATGCTCGTATTTTTCTACTTTAAAAGCCCTGTTTTCTTTTTTTAATTTTACACAGATATCAATATTCACATCTACATAATCTGGATCGTCTTTGTAATTTTTTACATAGCGATTGCTGAATTCGCCTAATCCATCAACAAATTTTCCTTGGCGATCAACCATGGTTAAAATACCAATATCGAATTTCTTTCCAACCTTATAATCGTCGGCACCAAATGCAGGGGCTGTATGAACAATACCAGTTCCATCTTCTGTAGTTACAAAATCTCCAGTAATAATTCTAAAAGGTTTTGCAGTTGGGGTGATTTCGGTAATTACTTTTAAAGAATTGGCTTCATAAGGAAGCAATTGCTCATATGTTGCATTTTCTATTTCACTTCCTTTAAAAGAAAGTAAAACTGTCCATGGCAATAATTTTGATTGCTCATTGTATTCTTCAAAATTCCCATTTTCGCCTTCTGGCTTGAAATGCTTATTCAATAAGGCTTTTGCAAGTACAACAAATACTGGCAAATGGGTATACGGATTGAACGTTTTTACCAATACATACTCAATATTCGGCCCTACAGTTAATCCTAAATTAGATGGTAATGTCCATGGAGTAGTGGTCCAGGCCATGAAGAAAATGTCGCCATTATGGTTACCTTTATTCGGAGCAACTGCATCAAAAAGAAAAGCGGATTGTTCATTGTTGATGGCTTTGAACATAGCCACAGCAGAAGTGTCTTTTACATCTTTATACGTTCCGGGCTGATTCAATTCATGTGAACTCAACCCCGTTCCAGCTGCTGGAGAATAAGGCTGGATGCTTACACTTTCATACAAAAATCCTTTCTTGTACAATTCACTCAAAATCCACCAAAGTGTTTCTATGTAATTATTTTCGTAAGTGATGTAAGGATTTTTTAAATCTACCCAGTACCCCATTTTATTGGTGATATCATCCCATTCTTTTTTATACCGAAGTACCGCTTCTCTGCATTTTTGATTATACTCTTCTATGGAAATTTTTATGCCAATATCTTCTTTGGTAATGCCTAATTCTTTTTCTACACCCAATTCTATTGGAAGACCATGGGTATCCCAACCTCCTTTTCTTTTCACTTGAAATCCTTGCATGGTTTTATACCTGCAAACCATGTCTTTCAGTGTTCGAGAAATTACATGATGAATCCCAGGCATACCATTGGCACTGGGAGGACCTTCATAAAATACAAAGGGCTTACTTCCTTCCCTAAGTGAAATACTTTTTTCAAAAGCCTGGTTCTCGGTCCATTTGGCTAAAATTTCTTGTTCAATCTGTGGGAGATTCAGTCCCGTAAATTCAGCATACTTCGCACTCATATTATTCAATCAACAATTCCTTTTGAGCAATTGGTTAAAAAATGGTGGCAAAGGTACGGATCTAAGGCAAAGCCGCAGTATATTTAGGTCATGAAGATTGTTTTCTTTTCAACCCAACCCTACGATAAGACTTTTTTTACCCAATTCAATACAGAAAATTACGATTTGGTTTTTCTAGAAACCCCCTTAGATGATCAAACAGTTGAATTAGCTGCTGGTGCTGCTGCAGTTTGTGCTTTTGTTAATGATAAAATAACAGCCCCCGTTTTTAAAAAACTGGCTGGCCTCGGTATTAAAATTGTTGCCTTACGCTGTGCTGGTTTCAATAATGTAGACTTAGAAGCTGCAAAATCAAATGGCATAAGGGTTTGCCGGGTTCCAGCTTATTCCCCCGAAGCAGTGGCTGAACATGCAGTAGCCATGTTATTAACCCTCAACAGAAAAACGCATAAAGCGTATAATAGAGTACGTGAACAAAATTTTTCCCTGCATGGATTATTGGGCTACAATATTCATGGAAAAACCGTAGGTGTAATTGGCACCGGTAATATTGGAAAGGCTTTCGCCAAAATTATGCTGGGATTTGGTTGCAGGGTACTGGCCTTTGACATTATTGCCAATAAAGACCTGGAAGCCATTGGAGTAGAATATCATCCTTTAATGGAAGTTTTAAAGGCCGATATCGTTTCATTACACTGCCCTTTAAATGAACAAACAAAGCATTTAATGAATGAAACTACTTTTGCCATGATGAAGCAAGGTGCTGTATTGATCAATACGAGCAGGGGTGGCCTAATAGATACAAAAGCTGTAATCAAAGCATTAAAAACAGGTCAAATTGGTGCTTTGGGCATTGATGTATACGAGCAAGAGGAAAAATTGTTCTTCAGGGATTTATCGGAAGACATTATCCAGGATGATACCATTCAACGATTAATGAGCTTTCCCAATGTACTTATAACGGCCCATCAGGCCTTTTTTACTGATGAAGCACTAACTCAAATTGCCAATATCACTTTTACTAATATCAGTCAATTATTAAAAACCAATAATATAAGCCCACAGGCTGCGTTATTGGTGTAAATAATATCTGATATTCGTAGAATAAAGCCAGTAGCATACATGAAATTACTGTTCAAAAATCTAGTATATATCCTTTTTTTGGCGATTGTATTCAATAGTTGTACCAAAGAAGTAAGCCTTGAAACTGGCGCTGCTAGTGGAACAGCAGCTGGAATGTTGACCGATAGTTTAGGCGAATGCAAAAAAGCGGTTATTAATGGGGTTTATTATATTAATAGTGATTTAGCAGACACCAATTATGTTACAGTAAACGTGAATTTTACTAGTCTAGGTAAATATTTAATCTACTCGGACACCATAAACGGGATTTGGTTTATCGATTCAGGATACGTTATAACAACTGGTGCAAAAGCCATAAAATTAAAAGGAAGGGGTCGCCCTTTAACTGCAGGAACCACTGATTTTAAAACTTATTTTGGCAATAGCACTTGTGGATTTAGCTTGTTGGTTGGAGGTCCCAATAATGGAAGCGGCACTTCTTCCTATTGTCCTACTTCTGCAGATGGATGGATCAAATATTCGCTGGATCCCGGATTTTCTTTAAGTGGAGGCTCCACCCTTGATACATTCAGGGCAACTATTTCTCCCTTCTCTTATACTTATCTGGGCAAGACTTATTTTAAATATCAGACAACTCCAACATTAGACACTTTATCGGTCACAGGCAGAAATAGTTCTGGAGAGTATTGGAGTCTTGGCACACCAGAATACGATTATTTGTATTTATATGATACTGTGACCAATAATGTACCCTATATATATTTGAAAGATAATGTTGCACCAGGAACGTCAAATGCTACTTGGTTTACATCAGTTGTAAGAGCAGGAACAATTCAAGGTGGAATAATGTATTATGGAAATGCCAGATTGAAAATTACCATTACCGATGTCAATCAAACAGGTAGTTATTTAGGAACAACCCTCACAGATATTATTAAAGTAAAAAGAGAAATGTTGTTTACTCCAGATGGATCCAGTGGAGTAGAACAAACCCTATTGGTGGCTGATGTTTTTTATGCCAAAGGAATTGGCATGATTGAACAAAAATTATATAGCCCCAATACGCCAACCAATATTATTCAGAGAATAGTAATAAAAGGATACAAAGGATTATAGAGATATAAGATATGAATTATGAGATATGAACTATGAGATATGAATTATGAGATATAAGATATGAACTATGAGATATGAATTATGAGATATGAGATATGCATTATGAGATATAAGATATGAACTATGAGATATGAATTATGAGATATAAGATATGAATTATGAGATATGAGATATGAATTATGAGATATGAATTATGAGATATGAGATATGAATTATGAGATATGAGATATGAACTATGAGATACCCGATTGTATCTTTTATCTTTTAACTCTTATCTTTTATCTCTTATCTTTTATCTTTCCCATGAACTATTTCAATAATTCACAAGGCTTCAAGCCAGTATGCTTTTTAAAAGCAGCTGAAAAATGAGAGATGGACGAATACCCTAAAAGGGCTGAAACATCAGTAACACTAAGGCTTTTCTCATACAACAAATACTTTGCGTGTTCCATTCTTTGTTGTTGATAAAAATCAAAAATCGTTGTTCCGAAAACTTCTTTAAACCCTTTTTTCAAGTAGCATTCGTTCATAGCCACTTTTCTACTTAGTTCTTTAATGGTAATAGGATCACCAATATGTTGCAATAAAATTTCTCTTGCCTGGTAAATTCTTTCTTTACCACTATCGTCGGCCAAAAACTTACAAACAAATCCTTCTTCTTTTTCTTCTATCAAACACTCCAAACTATGCAATAGCAATTCATGCACTTTGGAATTGATAAAAATATTTTCCAAAGAACCAGAATAAGAATGATTCAATACAGCATCCAGTATGTTTCTTTTCTTAATGGAGACTGGAAATAATTTGGTAAATGCATTGGGATGTTTAAATGCAAGCACTTCATCCTTATGATTACTCAATTTTATATTGTGTACAAACTGGTGTAAGAAAGTAGCAGTAAAATGGAAAGTAAATACATCAATGGTTTGTTGTTTGCCACCACAATTCAAAGTAGGCAAATGAGCACACTGAGAACAACTTTTTTCAGGACAATATTTGTTACCTGTTGTACAATATCGTAATTCTAAAAAGTTCTCTTTGGGCTTTTTTTCATTGTAATGATATACCAACATACCGGTGTCTTCAGATACCCAAGCAGGATGCGCAAAATAGCGCCGAATACTGTACTGAATGGAACCTGGAATATGTTGTTCCTTTTTGTACAATAAATCCAAATTAGGGTCAATACCCGTCTTTTGCGACAGCTTTAATATGTCCATTACTTGGCTCATCAAAGACAAAATTAATGTATAAACATCTATTTTACAAATAAACGCCTTATTTGCACTGTTAAAATGGGGAAAACTAGGCCATTTTTAACGCCATTTTTGGCTTATTTATAAGTACATTTGCCCACTTGCAAATTTTAACTAAAACGCAAGACCCACAAGACTTTTATGAGCGAAGAACTAGACAGACAACACGAAGCTGAAAACAAGAATTACGGAGCAGATAGTATACAGGTTTTAGAAGGCCTGGAAGCAGTAAGAAAAAGACCCGCCATGTACATTGGTGATGTTGGCGTTAAAGGCCTTCATCATCTCGTATATGAAGTTGTAGACAACTCAATTGACGAAGCGCTTGCCGGATGGTGTAAAAACATCTATGTTACCATTCATACTGATAATTCTATCAGCGTACAGGACGACGGAAGAGGTATTCCTACAGCCATGCATAGCAAAGAAAAAAGAAGTGCATTGGAAGTGGTAATGACTGTATTACACGCTGGAGGTAAATTCGACAAAAATACTTACAAGGTTTCCGGAGGTTTGCATGGTGTAGGTGTAAGTTGCGTAAATGCACTGAGTACCAAATTGCATGTAACCGTTCAACGTGAAGGAAAAATATTTGAACAAGAGTACCATACCGGTATTCCCAATTACCCAGTTCGTGAAATAGGAGAAAGTGATATTACAGGAACCAAAGTTCATTTTTGGCCTGATTTGACCATTTTTCAGGAGTCGGTTTACAAAAGAGATATTCTAGAAGGCAGATTAAGAGAACTGGCTTACTTGAATAGAAAAATCAACATAGAATTAACCGATTTGCGTGAGCAGGACGAAGCTGGCAAGAATTACACAAAAAATTTCTACAGCGAAGGAGGAATTGTAGAATTCGTCCAGATGCTGGATAAAAACGGCAATAGAACCCCATTGATTCCTGAACCATTGTATGTGGATGGACACGATGAAGTTTCTAATGTAGCAGTGGAA
Organism: Sphingobacteriia bacterium; assembly: GCA_037129425.1. Taxonomy (GTDB): domain Bacteria; phylum Bacteroidota; class Bacteroidia; order Chitinophagales; family Chitinophagaceae; genus Sediminibacterium. Next base: position 42,398 of record JBAXUV010000006.1, on the reverse strand, counting down.
GTTGCCCTAACTTATAATGACGACTACAAGGAGCATATTTTTTCTTATGTCAATAATATCAATACCATAGAAGGTGGAACCCATGTAACTGGTTTCCGTCAGGCACTTACCAGAGTGTTTAAAACCTATGGCGATAAACAAGGTTTGTTTGAAAGAGCCAAAGTAGTAATTGAAGGTGATGATTTTAGAGAAGGCTTGAGTGCAATCATTTCAGTAAAAGTTCCCGAGCCTCAATTTGAAGGACAAACAAAAACTAAATTAGGCAATAGTGAAGTAAGTGGTATTGTACAAACAACCGTTGCTCGTGCATTAGAAGCGTTCTTAGAAGAGAATCCTCGTGAAGCCAAGAATGTGATCTCCAAAATTATTTTAGCCGCCCAGGCCCGTGTTGCTGCAAAAAAAGCACGTGATATGGTTCAACGCAAAACCGTTTTAAGCGGTGGTGGTTTACCAGGTAAGTTGGCAGATTGTAGCGAAAGAGATCCGGCAAAATGTGAGTTGTATTTAGTAGAAGGAGATTCGGCAGGTGGAACAGCCAAACAAGGCCGCGATAGAAGTTACCAGGCCATTTTACCATTAAGAGGTAAGATTCTGAACGTAGAAAAAGCCATGGAGCATAAAATATATGAGAATGAAGAAATTCGAAATATGTACACAGCTCTGGGAGTAACCATTGGAACTCCTGATGATCCTAAAGCATTAAATACTACCAAATTACGATACCATAAACTCATCATCATGACCGATGCCGATGTGGATGGTTCGCATATTGCCACTTTGATACTTACATTCATTTTCAGATATATGAAAGAATTGGTAGAGCAAGGAGGTGTTTATATAGCACAACCCCCACTTTATTTGGTAAAAAGAGGAAAAGAACAGGAATATGCATACAGCGAAGAACAACGCAAAGGCTTGGTAGAGAAATTGGGTGCAGGTAAAGAAGACAGCGTTACCATTCAACGATATAAGGGTTTGGGTGAAATGAATGCAGAACAATTATGGGAAACAACCATGGATCCTTCAAGAAGAACCCTAAAAAGAGTAACCATTGAAAGTGCTGCAGAAGCTGATCGTATTTTTAGCATGCTCATGGGAGATGATGTTGCACCGAGAAGGGAATTCATCGAAAGTCATGCTAAATATGCCAGAATTGACGTGTAGGCCTATTTTCCCAAAAAACCCTTAACTTGTGTACACTAACCAAAGTTCTCTTTTTAAAAACAATTAAATTCTACAACTATGGACACTTCAAAAATGATTAAAGCATATTGCCTTAAGACAAAAGAAAAAAATGTACCAATGCAAGATGCAGTTATTACTAAAACTGCAAAAGGCGGTTACATGGCCGGTGGTCATGATGGAAAAGGCAATAAAATGGCCGCTATTATGAGTGAAGCAAAAGCTTTACAAGCAATTGCTGATGGCGTTGCTAAAAAAGGATTCTAAGTATAAAAAATACTTCTTTAGAGACCGTTCAGTGAATAACTGAGCGGTTTTTTATTTTTAGATACAGCGCTTTATTCCTGAGGAGCTTGTTCCCCTACTACTTCTTTGTGCATGAGTGTAAGAAAGCGTTGCATGGATTCCATTCCCTGAACTTGATCTACCACTAATAAAAACATTTTACCTGCTTGTTTTAATCGGGCTTTGTTGGTGCCCGTTTGTAAATAAGCCAATAATTTTTTAAATAGGTTCGATTCAAAATAAGGCGAATCCGGACGATTGATAAAATAACAACGAAGGGTACTGTCTTTTAAGGTCATTTTTTCAAAGCCCATTTTTACAGCCAACCATCTACAACGTACTGTCGTGAATAAATCATCAACCGAAGAAGGCATGGGTCCAAAACGGTCTACCATTTCCTGATGAAATTGAGTAAGCGCTTCTTCATTTTCACAATCATCCAATCGGGTATACAGAGAAAGTCTTTCTGAAATACTTTCAACATAGCTGTCTGGTATCAAAATTTCTAAATCTGTATCAATGGTACAATCGCTCACAAAATCATCTTGCTTGCTAATTTCTTCTTTAAACAATTCTTTAAAGGAGGTTCTCTTCAATTCTCGAATGGCTTCTTCTAAAATTTTCTGATACATTTCAAAACCAATCTCCGCCATAAATCCACTCTGCTCTCCACCCAACATATTTCCAGCTCCTCTGATATCAAGGTCACGCATGGCAATTTGGAAACCACTGCCTAGATCACTGAATTGTTCCAGTGTTTGTAATCTTTTACGAGAATCGGTGGGCAATGTGCTGATTGGAGGACCCAATAAATAACAGAATGCTTTTCGATTACTTCTTCCTACTCTTCCTCTTAATTGATGTAAATCGCTCAATCCAAATTGATGTGCATTATTGATGATGATGGTGTTTACATTAGGAATGTCAACACCGCTTTCTACAATATTGGTACAAACCAATACATCATATTTTTTATCGATAAAATCGAGAATTCTTTCTTCTAATTCATGCCCTTCTAATTGTCCATGAGCAAATCCTATACTCAAATCGGGGCACAAACCTTGAATCATTGCACACATTTCAGGCAAACCATGTACTCTGTTATGAATAAAAAACACCTGTCCTCCCCTTTCCGTTTCATAATAAATGGCATCTCTTATAAAATCATCATTAAACACATGAACTTCCGTTTGAATAGGCTGACGATTTGGAGGAGGAGTATTCATAATACTCAGGTCTCTGGCCCCCATCAAACTAAATTGCAATGTTCTTGGAATTGGTGTAGCTGTAAGTGTTAAGCAATCAACATTACTTTTCAATGTTTTGAGTTTTTCTTTATGCCCAACTCCAAATTTTTGTTCTTCATCAATAATCATTACCCCAAGGTCTTTAAAATGCACTTCCTTACCCAGTAAGCCATGAGTTCCAATGATGATGTCAATTTTTCCTGATTTTACTTTTTCTAATGTTTCCTTTTTTTCTTTTGCTGATTTAAATCGATTAATAAAATCTACTGTAACAGGAAAGTCCTTTAATCGATCTTGAAAAGTTTTAAAATGTTGAAAGGCCAAAATTGTAGTAGGCACCAATACTGCGGCTTGTTTTCCATCAACCACAGATTTAAATGCTGCTCTTATCGCAATTTCTGTTTTGCCAAATCCAACATCTCCACAAACCAATCGGTCCATGGGAGCTTCGCTCTCCATATCTTTTTTTACATCTGCAGTTGCCTTGCTTTGATCGGGTGTATCTTCATAAATAAATGAAGCTTCCAACTCTGTTTGCATATACGTATCAGGTGCATGCGCAAACCCATGCTGGGCCTTTCTTTGCGCGTAAAGCTTAATCAAATCAAAAGCAATCTCTTTTACTTTGATTTTTGTTTTTTCTTTCAGCCTTACCCAAACATCAGAACCTAATTTATTTACTTTAGGTACCGTTCCTTCCTTACCTGTGAACTTGGCTATTTTATGCAATGAATTAATATTCACATATAAAATATCGCTGTCTTTGTAAATGATTCTAACTGCTTCCTGAATCTTTCCATTCACTTCTAATTTCTGTAAGCCAGAATAAGTTCCTACGCCATGATCAATATGTGTAACAAAATCGCCGGGTTGCAAATCGCGCAAGGTTTTTAAAGTAAGGGCTTTGCTCTTATTATAGGCCTGTTTTACTTTGTATTTATGATAACGTTGAAATATTTGGTGATCGGTATAACAAATAACTTTCAATGAATGATCGATGAATCCTTCATGAATACTGGTACCAACAGGAATGAACTGAATCTCAGTATTCAAGTCGGTGAAAATACTATTTAATCTTTCTAATTGTTTGATCTGTTCTGCAAATAGGTATATGCTGTAACCTGCTGCCTCTTGGGTTTTCAGGTCTTTGATCAACAGGTCGAATTGTCTGTTAAAAGATGGTTGCGCCTTGGTATTGAATTCAATTTCGTAGTTAGCAAAAAAGGGTTTGTACCCAAATTCAACCAATACTTTTTGACTAATGATTTCTTTTAGATCATCCCTCCTTATAAAGTCTCCCCACTGGATATCCTTTAATATGTGGATGTCTTCATCTTCCTTATTCAACTGAAAATGACCTTCGTTTTGTAGTGCTAAAAAACCTTCGAGATCTTCTTCTTGTACCCTGATTTTTTCTTCAACAACATCCCAATCTTTAATCCAACAAATAGTATTCTCTGGTAAAAATTCCAATAAAGAAATTTTTGCACCTGCACCAGAACCAAAAGTGGCAGGCAGTTGATCTACATTGGGAATGATATTAACTTGCAATAATTTTCTTTCACTCAATTGTGTTTCTGGATCGAAAATACGAATGCTATCTACCTCGTTTCCAAATAATTCAATACGATAGGGCTTTTCATTTCCATAAGAATAAATATCAAGAATTCCACCTCTTAATGCAAACTGCCCGGGCTCATACACAAAATCGGTTCGATCAAAACCATACATCACAAATAAGTCCATTAAACTCTCAGGATTAATGGTATCATTGGTTTTGATGCTAATGATATTGCTGCTGATTGTATCTGGTTGAATTACTTTTTCAAAAATAGCTTCAGGATAAGTAATGATGATTTTCTTATTGCCACCCCTTGCTAATTTGGTAAGTGCTTCTGTTCTCAACATTAGATGAGAACTATTGAGTAACCTGAAATTTTTTCTGTTTTTGAAGGAAGAAGGAAAATAAAATAAATCCAACGCACTCGATAAATTCTCGATTGTGTTATGAAAATAAGCAGCTTCTTCTGCATCATTCAATACAATCAAATGATTGAGGTTTTGAGCATCTGGATGGCTAAAAACAGCGGTCACTAAAAATTCAGCACTACTACCTACAATATTTTTAAGAAAGATTTTTTGAGTATCGGCATAAGAAAGCCTATTCACCAGCTGTTTTACCAGGGGTGATTCTTGGTATTGTTCCAGTAACCGATCCAAATTCATATATCTGCCAAATCCCTAATTAATCTAAATTGATTATGCTTTAAGGAGCGCAAAGATAAGACTAATAATTAGCGTTATTATTCACGATAATTTTTATTTCAGCTACTTTGTTGGCTTCTACACTTATCAATGAAATATTATTCCGAATATCGAAATTATTGGCAAAAAACAACTTATCAACTTGCACAAAAATGGAATATGTGCCTACTGGTAAATCAGCAATAAAAGCACCCGTACTATCTGTTTTTACTGTACTAATCAATTTTGTATTGATAATATTGTATAATGGACCCTGATTGACCCTGATGACCTGATTGATATTGGTGGGTTCATAGAAAAAAACCGTTGTTGGGTAAGGATTTCCAGCATTCTTTTTTTGCCCTGAAGTATTAGGAGAAGGCATTTGATTGCCTGTAACTTGCAGGACCAGTCCTCTGACTCCTTGTTTAACATTTGGTACTGATGCTGGGGTATTTTCCACTTTTTTTTGTTGTTTAGATACTTTACAAGAAAAACTTGCAATGGAAATACAAAAAACTAAAAAAAGAATTGGTCTCATACTACAAATTAAAGGACTAAAGTATCTAATTTAGAGCAGTTTATAGTGATATGACTATAAAGATGCAAAAAAAGCACTATTTCACATGATGAAAAAAATTATTCTGTCCGTTTTGACAATTGTTTTTGGAGCAACCATTGGATTGGCACAGGTCAATAATAATGATAAAGCACTGAAGCTAATCTCTCTAAAATTAAAATTAGAACAAGAATTGAATTATGCCAAAGCAATTGCTATGGCCAAATCCAAAAATTGGAGTTTAAAAATTGTTTACCCTGATGGCGGATTTGCTAAATTGGTTGGAGTAGATGATTTTGGTTTCCCCATTTATTTGCAGACTTATAACAATACCATTGCTGCTGCAACTACCCGTGCCAATCAACTATGGCCTGGAGGAAGCTCTGGATTAAACTTATCTGGAAATTCTCCTTCAATGGCCAATAAACTAGGCATTTGGGAGGCAGAAGATCAAAGCCCATTGGCAAGCCATGTTGAACTAACAGGTAGAATAGTTCAGAAAGATGCACCATCAGCAGGAGCTGGTGATCATGCTACCCATGTTGCAGGAACAATGATTGCTACAGGTATTAATCCCATTGCAAAAGGAATGGCATTCCAGATTCCTAATTTGATCTCCTATGATACTAAAAGTAATATTTCAGAACTTTTCGCTGAAACCGGATTGTTATTGTCTAATCACTCTTATGGCATTACAGGTGGATGGTCAAGAAATTCAGACCAAGGAAATAGATGGGAATTTTTAGGTCGACCAAATGAAAATGAAGATTATATTTTTGGGTATTATAGCCCTGTTACTCAATTAATAGACTCTTTGTCATTTAATGTTCCCAATCACTTATTGGTATTCAGTGCAGGTAACCCAAGAAATAATAACGGCCCTGCAGTTGGAGAGCCCTATTTTAGGGCCAATGCTTCTGGTGTAATGGCAGCTGCAGGCAATAGACCTAGTGGCCTGAGTAGCAATGATTCATATGATATCATTACTCAGTATTCTTTAGCAAAAAATGTATTAACTGTTGGAGCAGTAAATGGATTACCTGCTGGTTATTCTAAACCGCAAGATGTTGCAATAAGTAGCTTTAGCGCATGGGGTCCTACGGATGATGGCAGAATTAAACCCGATCTAGTAGCCAATGGAGTAAGTGTTACATCAACAGCAAGTTCTAGCAATACTTCCTATGCAACTTTAAGCGGAACTTCAATGTCTGCTCCAAATGTAACAGGGTCTTTATTATTGATTCAAGAATATTACAACAAATTAAAACCCGGTACATTTTTGCGTTCATCTACTTTAAAAGGATTAGCCATTCATACAACTGATGAAGCAGGAGATGCACCAGGGCCTGACTATAAGTATGGGTGGGGTTTACTCAATGTAGAAAGAGCAGCTTCTGTATTAACCAATGCAGTGCCTTCTAATAATGCCAATACCAGCTCCGATCTGGTTTTTGAAAATACGCTGAACAATGGACAAACATTCACAAGAACTGTTGTTGCAACTGGTAAAGTTCCCTTGAAAGCTACTATTTGTTGGACTGACCCAAAAGGTTCCGTGAATAATAATGCAGCTTCTAATTTAAATGATAGAACAAAAAAATTAGTAAATGATCTGGATATTAGAATTACAAGAGGGTCGCAAACACTTTTACCTTGGACATTGAATGTAGAAAATCCGGCAGCACCAGCTCTTAAAGGAGATAACAATACGGATAATGTTGAAAGAATTGATGCAGACAGTACTATACCCGGACAAACATATACAATAACTGTAAGTCATAAAGGTACTTTAGAAAGAGGCACTCAGGCCTATGCATTAATAGTTAGTGGTGTCGGTGGAACCGCCTATTGTGCATCAGCTTCAAACCCTGGAGGGGGTGCTTATATTGATAGTGTAGCTTTCTCCAATATCCGATTTAAAAACTCAACAACATGTAAGACATATACCAATAACACAAATATTATTGGAGATATTCAATCACAGCAAACATTACCTGTTACAGTTAGGGTGGCTACATGTGATGCAACCACTCAATCTAGAATGGTGAAAATATTTATTGATTACAACAATAACGGAGTATTTGATACCAACGAATTAGTTGCCACAAGTGGAGTGTTAACCAGTGCCGCACAGAATTTCACAACCAATATTACAACACCTTCTGCTTTAACCATTGGTACCATTACATTAATGAGAATTATTGTACAAGAGACACAAACAGCAACAGATATTAATGCTTGCAATAATTTTGCTAAAGGAGAAACACAAGACTATCGATTACAGGTAGTTAGTCCAAGTAATGATTTGTCTTTGAATAATATTGTTTCCCCTCAATCGGGATCTTGTTCTAATCCTGCCCAATTTGTTACAGTGAATATTGCCAATAATGGGTCCGTTGCTCAGTCAAATATTCCATTAACCGTAACTGTTGCAAATGGTGCAAATACAATAGCTACCATTAATGCTACATATCCTGGAACGATCGCAGCACTATCCAATGTAGATTATACATTTCAAACTCCATTTAATGCACTTGCGGGTACTACTTATACCATTACAGCAAGGGTCAATTTAACTGGAGATCAATTTCCTGGAAATAACCAGTTTGTTGCTTCTGCTGCTTATGCAGGTACTCCATCAGCACCTACTGGTGATGGTGTAATTTGTAATACTAGTGCTATTTTGAGAGCGTTAAGTCCAAGTGCATCAACCAATTATTTTTGGTATCCTACCAACACATCAACTGTTCCTTTTGCAACCGGAACAAATGTTACCAATACCAATATACCCGCCGATAGAACCTATTATTTACAAAAAGAAGCCAGAGCATCAGTTGGTGCTGTTTCTAAATTAACTTTCCCTAATGGAGGATATAATTCATTTGCAGGAAACTTTATGAACTTCACCGCTTCTGCTCCATTAACGATTGAAACAGTTCGTTTATATATTGGTAATCCTGGTAGAATTCGTTTTACTTTAGCTAGAAATATCACAGCATCAGGAACTTCTGGAGCATTTACTTATAATGCAGTAGCAGCAAAAACCATTGATGTTTATAATACAAGACCAGTAGCCAATGGGGGAGCCCTTACTGAGAACGACGCTACTGATTCTGGTGCAGTGTTTAGACTAGATTTGAATGTGCCCACTGCTTTTGATTACGGAATTATTGTAGAGTGTTTAGATGGGGCCACTATTTATCGAAACAATAATATTTCAGGAACTACATATCCTTTTGGTATCAGTAATCTCATGAATTTCACTGGAAATAGTGTATCACTTCAAACCGGAAGCGGTAATCAAAATCAATTTTGGTATTTCTTTTATGATACAAGAATTTCCACCGCAGGATGTGTAAGCGATCGTATTCCAGTAATTGCTGCGGCCAATTCTACAGTAAGCATTTCAAGGGTTACCGATTCACTGGTTTCGAGCACTCGAACTGGAACTTTCCAATGGATTTACAATGATACTGCCACCGTTTTTGGAGCAAATGGTTCTTCAATTAAACCATCAAGATCTGGTAATTATAAAGTAATTGTTACCGATGCATTAGGATGCTCAAGAACCTCTGCAAATGTAAATTTTACAGTAACTGCTTTAAATACAGTAAACCCTCAGGAAATAAAGCTCACTGTATCACCGAATCCAAACAATGGAATATTCCAATTGTCTTTTGAAGTGACCAATAGAAGTGATTTATCAATAGAGATTTTGAATGCTTCCGGACAAAGGGTATTTACCAATTCGCAATCAGGGTTTATAGGTAGATATAATAAATTAATCAATTTACAGAAATTGAGCAGTGAGGTTTACTTATTAAAAATTCAACACGATAAAAAGACCTATTTACAAAAGATCATTCTTCAACGATAAAAGACAAATTGTATTTAATTTCCGTCAACAATAAAGAAATTTCATAATGCAATCGATGCCATAGTTGTAAAAAAGCTATGGCATCTTTTTTTATAGCTTTATTCATTACATTGCATTAAATATTTGATATGGCACAGGAATGGCAAAAAGGAATTGTTACTAAAATTGTGGATGAAACCCATAGTACCAAAAGATATTGGATTCAGATTCCCGAAATGGACAAGTTTGATTTTGCTCCAGGTCAATTCGTAACACTCGACCTGCCAATCCATGAACAAAAAAATAAGCGTTGGAGAAGTTATTCCATTGCTTCTGCACCTGATGGCACCAATACTTTTGAATTGGTAATTGTATTGAATGAATTTGGTTTAGGAACACCCTATTTATTCAATGAAGTGTCCGTTGGTTCTGAATTAACACTGAGAGGACCACAAGGTAAGTTCACCATGCCTGAAACAATTGATAAAGATTTGTATTTGATTTGTACAGGAACTGGCATTGCTCCTTTCCGTTCAATGGCTCATTATATTCATACCGCTAAACTTCCACATCAACAAGTGCATATTGTTTTCGGTTGCAGAAAATTTGAAGATGGATTATACATCAACGAATTAAAAGATTTGGAAAAGGAATTAACTGGTTTTCATTTTCATCCTTGCTATTCAAGAGAAGAAAATATTACTGAAGGTCAGCACAAAGGATATGTACACGACGTGTATGAGCAATTGTTGAATGCTTCTAAAACTGCGGATGGTGCTTTACCTGGTGCCTATTTTTACCTTTGTGGTTGGAAGAACATGATCGATAGCGCCAAAGAGAAAATTGTTGCTCTTGGCTACGATAAAAAAGCAATTCATTTGGAGCTTTACGGTTAACCGATAAATGAGCGACAAGTTAAAAGTTTTTTTAACTTGTCGCTCACTCATTTAACTTACTGCATTTAATACCAACTGCTTCACCTCACTTAATGCAATTCTTTCTTGTTTCATCGAATCGCGATAGCGAATGGTAACCATATTATCTTCCTTAGTTTGATGGTCGATGGTTACGCAAAATGGCGTACCGATTGCATCTTGCCTGCGATATCGTTTACCAATGGCATCTTTCTCTTCGTAAAAACACTTGAAAGAGCCCTTGCAATCATCCATTAATTGACGGGCAATTTCTGGCAAACCATCTTTTTTAACCAATGGTAGTATGGCTAATTTATTAGGTGCAATTTTAGCCGGGATTCTTAACACTGTTCTACTATCAGTTGTTCCATCTTCTTTGGTAATGGTTTCTTCTTCATAACCATTACACAAGATCAATAAGAACATTCTATCTAAACCAATAGAAGTTTCTACAACATAAGGAATATAGTTGCCAAATGGCTTGCCAGTTGTTTCATCTATATCATTATCGAAATACTGTTGTTTCTTTTTACTGAATTCCTGGTGGCTTTTTAAATCGAAATCGGTACGGCTATGAATGCCTTCTAATTCTTTAAATCCAAAAGGAAATTCAAATTCAATATCCAATGCTGCATCGGCATAATGAGCCAGTTTAACATGGTTATGAAAACGGAATTTATCCGCAGGCAATCCCAAACTCATATGCCATTTCATTCTTTCCTCTTTCCAGAAATTGTACCATTCCATTTGAGTTCCAGGTCTTACAAAAAATTGCATTTCCATTTGCTCAAATTCGCGCATGCGAAAAATAAATTGTCGGGCTACAATTTCATTGCGAAACGCCTTACCTGTTTGTGCAATACCAAAAGGAATTTTCATCCTGGCGGTCTTTTGCACATTTAAGAAATTAACGAAAATTCCCTGGGCTGTTTCTGGTCTTAAATAAATGGTATCTGATTCTTCAGCAACCGAACCCAGTTGCGTAGAAAACATTAAATTGAATTGACGAATCTCTGTCCAGTTTCCTGTTCCACTTACCGAACAAACAATCTTATTATCATTGAGTAATTGCTTCAATCCCACAAAATCATCAGCACCCAATAATTGCTCCATTTGAGCAATGATGGCGTCTGCTCCTGCATTATCATCAGCTTCTCTTAATTGATCTGCTTTGGCTTCAATCAAATGATCTACTCGGTACCTTTTTTGACTGTCTTTGTTATCGATCATCGGATCGCTGAAATTATCCACATGCCCACTTGCTTTCCAAGTTGTAGGATGCATGAAAATAGCCGCATCAATACCTACAATATTATCGTGTAGTTGAGTCATACTCTTCCACCAATAATCGCGGATATTCTTTTTTAATTCCGACCCATTAGGACCATAATCATATACAGCACTTAAGCCATCATAGATTTCACTGCTAGGAAATACAAAGCCATATTCTTTGGCATGCGATATAATTGCTTGAAAGGTATTTTCGGTAGTATTACTCATAGAGGCGCAAAAATAAGTGATTCCAATTTTAAAAGGACATCCTATTGTAACTTATCGTTTTGTTGGTGGCGGTCTTTATCCCGCAGGGTCTTTTTGGCCATATTTTTCTCCAATGCCTTGGTTAAATCAACCCCGGTTTGATTGGCCAGGCAAATCAATACCCAGAGCACATCAGCCATTTCATCGGCTAAATCATGGCCTTCATCGGATTTTTTAAAAGACTGTTCCCCATATTTACGAACCATTAAACGGCTCAACTCCCCTACTTCTTCCATCAAAATGCCCAAATTGGTGAGCTCATTAAAATACCTCACTCCTATGGTCTTGATCCACTGATCCACCTGTTCTTGAGCTTCTGCAATGGTTAATATGTTCTTTTCACTCATAATTCTTCATTTATAATTCATAACTCTTATCCTGTATCTTATATCTTTTATCTTATATCTTTTATCTCTTAATTCTTCTCTCTTAATTCTTATCTCTTAATTCTTAATTAATCACTCCTTATTCTTACTGTCAATAATTATGGTAACAGGTCCATCATTGGTTAAGCTCACCTGCATATCAGCCCCGAAAATACCTGTTTGAATAGGCTTTCCAAGATCGGAACTGATTTGTTGAATAAGTTGCTCGTATATCGGAATGGCTATTGCTGGCTTAGATGCTTTTATATACGAGGGCCGATTTCCTTTTTGAGTACTTGCATGCAAAGTAAATTGACTGATCAATAAAATGCCTCCATTAATCTCTTTTACGGAACAGTTCATTATTCCTGCCGCATCATTGAAAATTCTGAGATTCACTATTTTATTCGAAAGCCATTGAATGTCTTCGATCGAATCAGCATCTTCTATGCCTACTAAAACCATCAATCCTTGTTCTATTTCACCATTGATTTTTCCCTCGATGCTAACTGAGGCATTGGAAACCCGCTGAATAACTACACGCATTGCTTAATTTTTTATCCGAAATTTGACCCCATGAAGATAGATATTAGCAAGGAAATTCAGTTTCAAACGGCAAGAAGTGGTGGAAAAGGAGGCCAAAACGTGAATAAGGTAGAAACCATGGTAGAAGGAAGGTGGTTAGTGGCCGAATCTTTGCTTTTTTCAGAAGAACAAAAAAACATTATTTCCGAAAAATTAGCCAATAGAATTACAGGGGAAGGATATTTATTGGTAAAATCTCAGGAAGAAAGGTCTCAATTGGGTAATAAGGCAATTGTAATCGATAAAATCAACCATTTAATAATTAGAGCATTAGAAAAGCAAAGGCCTAGAAAAGCAACAAAGCCCACCAAGGCTTCTAAGGAAAAAAGAATTGAATCTAAAAAGAAGCAAGGCACCAATAAAGTTTTTAGAAAAAAAATTGATACGCGTAACCTATAGCAAAACATTATTTTTACTGAATAACCATTAAGGAAATATATAATAGCAATCATAAATAAAGAGCATTGAGCGAAATAAAAAAATTAGCAAGTCAAACCATGTGGTATGGAATTCCTTCAATTACAAGAAGGTTTCTTGGATACTTAATGAATCTTTCCCTGCCCTTATTTTTTGCTCGACCAGCAGTTACTGCAGATCTAACTCAGGTATATGCAATTATACCATTTCTAAATGTTTTGTTTACTTATGGATTGGAAACCGCATATTTCCGATTCAGCAAAGAAGAGGATCCTAAAAAACTATATAGTACTTTATCATTATCACTGATAGGATCTACTATTTTGTTTACTGGAATTATTGTACTCTTTAGCCCACAAATAATTAGTTGGGCCAAACTTGAAGCCCATCCTGAATTTATTCATTGGATGATTGCCATTATTTTTTTTGATACCATTAGCACATTGGCCTTTGCAAGATTAAGACAAGAAAATAAGCCTCGAAAATATGCAGCTGTAACACTTTCCAGTGTATTGGTTAATTTATTCTGCGTATTATTTTTCCTGGGAATCATACCCAAATATGTAATGAATCACCCAGATAGTGAATTGTCTTTTTTTACCAAAAATGAAATTGGTATTGGGTATTATTTAATAGGAAATTTAGCTGGAAGCATACTCACTTTTATATTGCTTTTTAAAGAGTTCAAACAGATTTCATTTCAATTCAGCACTGAACTTTGGAATAAAGTAATGAAATACAGTTACCCATTGATTATTGTAGGAATGGGGGGAATGGTGAATGATATGCTGAGTAGGTTAATTTACCAGCATGTAGTGGATCTACCCGTTGAAGAAGCCAAACACGAATTGGGAATATTTTCGAACATATATCGTATAGCCGTACTGATCACAATACTAATTCAAGCATTTAGAATGGCTGCTGAGCCTTTTTTCTTTAAACAGAGTGGAGAAGAAAATGCTCAAAAAATTTATGCCAAAGTGATGAAGTTTTTTGTGATTGCCTGTTGTTATATGTTTTTATTCATCAGTTTATTTATCGAAATATTTGCCTGGTTCTTCAATGCTATTCACAAACCGCTTTGGACAGAAGGATTGTATATTGTTCCATTACTTGCATTGGGGAATATTTTTTTAGGCATTTATTACAATTTAAGTATCTGGTATAAATTAACCGATAAAAACAGAATGGGCGCCTATATTACAATAGCTGGCGCACTAATTACTATTGGTTTAAATATTGTGCTGATACCGGTATTGCATTATTTAGGTGCAGCAATAGCTACTTTTACTTGCTATTTTGTTATGATGATTGTAAGTTATTTAATGGGGCAAAAATTTTATCCTGTTCCTTATGCAACTAAAAAAATTATCGCTTACTTAATCACTATTTGTTTTTTTTACGCAATCCATAAGTTGATATTATTTTTTGTTCCCCATCTTTGGGTAGGGATTATTACCGGACTGGTTTTCATTGGATTGTTTTCCTGGCTGATTATTTGGGCTGAGAAAAAAGAATTTCAACGGATTCCACTATTTAAAAAAATCATTCCCCAATAATCTTATAACTCAATTCTAATTATTTTTAATGCTTAATTCATCTTTCTTAATTCTTAATTCATAATTCATCTTTAATCTTTCTTAATTCATAAAAATGGCCGAAGATTTATCTATTATAAATGGTTCTAAACAAGAACAATACCAAGCACTCATCCCTCAAATCAAAGGCTTACTCGATGGAGAGCCCGATTTAATTGCTAATCTGGCCAATATCGCTGCAGCATTAAAAGAACAATTTGGATGGTTTTGGATAGGTTTTTATTTAGTGAAAAAAGACCAATTGGTTTTGGGACCATTTCAAGGACCAGTAGCATGCACCAGAATTGCTAAAGGAAGAGGTGTTTGTGGAACTAGTTGGGCAACA
This sequence comes from Sphingobacteriia bacterium, assembly GCA_037129425.1. Classification (GTDB taxonomy): domain Bacteria; phylum Bacteroidota; class Bacteroidia; order Chitinophagales; family Chitinophagaceae; genus Sediminibacterium. The sequence goes on along the minus strand of JBAXUV010000006.1, from coordinate 27,282 downwards.
ACAAAAACGTTGATCGTTCCCGATGTAGAAAAATTTCCAGGTCATATTGCTTGTAGTAGTTTATCTAAATCAGAAATTGTAGTTCCTCTTTTCCATAACAATGAAGTTGTTGGTGTACTGGATGTAGATAGCAGCTTTTTAGATAGCTTCGACACAACCGATCAACAATACTTAGAGCAGATTGCACAATTGATACAATGGGATTGAATTGTACTTTAAATGAATAATACTGGGATTGGTTATTCTTATATAAGGCTTTTAGATATTGCAAAAGCGAACCTTTGAGAAATGCAGTAACAAGTACCCTTAAAATAAAAACAATGCATTTCTCAGCAGAGAGCGTTGCAATATCTATAAGCATAGAAAAATAAGGGCGAGTTATTTCATTGTAGCCGAATGAAAAAATGGTAGGCATTTAGCAACAGAGCGAATTTGGGATACACAACATAGATTGACTTAGCCTTTTAATGAATAAACTGGGATGAGATATGCCAAATGAGATCCTTTACTAAATGCCGTAAAACAAATTTTTGAATGAGGCGTAAACAATGAAATCTGTTTGAGCCCCGACAAGTCGGGGCGAGTTTTTTCATTGTAGCCGAATGAAAAAATGGTAGGCATTTAGCGACAGAGCGAATTTGGCATACACATAAAAGGATATTCATTAAAAAACCCATTTATTTTAAATTCAGTACCTTTGCTCTATTCATATAGGCTCTCGGTTAGGCTGGAATCTACTTCAGTGACAAGGTACTCCCCAAAAAGTTAGGTTATATAACATCTGAAAATCAGGTGTGCATTATTAAATACATATTGTGTTATTCAAAGAATTACAACTCATTGAGCCCATATTAAAGGCGCTCGAAACAGAAGGGTATACTGTACCCACCCCCATTCAACAACAAGCAATTCCTTTGGCTTTAGAAGGCAAAGATCTATTGGGTTGTGCCCAAACAGGAACAGGTAAAACCGCAGCTTTTGCAATACCTATTTTACAATTGGTTTATCAATCCATTCAAAATGGTAATAGATCAAAATCCATTAAAGCATTGGTATTGACTCCTACAAGAGAATTAGCCATACAGATCGATGAAAGTTTTGCTGCATATGGAAGATACCTTTATTTAAAACACCAGGTAATATTTGGTGGCGTGTCTCAAGTACCACAGGTAAATGCATTAAGAAATGGTGTTGACATTTTAGTGGCTACACCAGGAAGACTATTAGATTTAATGCAACAAGGTTATATCCGTTTACATGAAATTGATTTCTTTGTATTGGATGAAGCTGATCGTATGTTAGACATGGGATTTATCAACGACGTTAAAAAAATCGTTGCAAAATTACCGGCAAAAAAACAAACTTTGTTTTTCTCGGCAACAATGCCTACTGAAATCGAAAAGTTATCTGCTACCCTTTTACACAATCCAGCTAAAGTAGAAGTAACACCAGTATCTTCTACCGTTGAAAAAATTGAACAAGCAGTTTACTATGTGGAGAAAGACCAGAAAAAACATTTGTTGATTCATTTACTAAAAGACAAAGCCATTCAAACAGCATTGGTCTTCACCAGAACAAAACATGGTGCAGATAAAGTGGTAAAAGAATTGACCAGAGTAGGTATATCTGCTGAAGCCATTCATGGCAATAAATCTCAAAATGCACGTCAACGAGCACTCAGTAATTTCAAAGCTGGTACAACAAGAATATTAGTAGCTACAGATATAGCGGCCAGAGGTATTGATGTAGATCAATTATCGCATGTATTCAATTTTGAATTACCCAATGTTCCAGAAACCTATGTTCATCGTATTGGCAGAACAGGCAGAGCCGGAGCAAGTGGAATGGCAGTTTCATTCTGTGATTCAGAAGAAAGACCCTACTTAAATGATATTCAAAAACTAATAAAAATAACGCTTCCTGTTGTTAAAGAACATGAGTTTGTATCAACAGTTCCATTAAATGCAGCTGCTGTTAAAGCGCAACATTCAAAACCGACTCCTAGAGGAAGGTTCACTAATCAAAAGAGTAGTTACAACAGAAGTTCTGCTAAGCGTTAATCAATTTGAGTAATTTTTGGTAACTTTATTTTGCTGTTAACAACTATTCATTTTAGTCATTGCATCAAATGAGTGAAGAAATAAATCAACAAGAAAAAATCGTTCATTTATTGAAACTCAATGAATCATTGGATGCTCAGAATGCAGCTTTGCAAAAAAGTAATCTTGCTTTAGAAAAAAAAATTACTCAATTAAAAGAATTTGCTGGCATTATTACCCATGATGTAAGGGGTCCTGCGCATAATATCTTTAAAATGATGGAAATGCATGCGGCCACTAGTGATCCTGAAATCAAGCAGGCAGCTTTGGACTATTTAAAAAAATTAAGTGCAGATTTAAATAAAAATCTGAATGAACTCATTCAGGTTTTACAAATTCATTTAGAAAAAGATATTCCAGCATCTACTTGTAGTTTCCAAGAAGTAACTGATAGTGTATGCATTCAGTTACAAGATCTGATTCAAGAAAAGAATGCTCAACTGCATATTCAATTTGATGTTTCAACCATATTCTACCCTAGGATCTTTTTACAAAGTATTGTGTACAATTTATTGAGCAATAGCTTAAAATATGCTAGGCCAGGAATTGATCCTGAAATATACCTCACTACATATGCGGAAGGTCTTCAAGTATTTCTTTCTGTAAAAGACAATGGATTAGGCATTGATCTGACAAGGTTTGGAAAACAATTATTCAAGTTCCAGAAAAGCTTTCATAGCGGTTTTGAAAGCAAAGGAATTGGATTATACCTCATTAAAAACCAGATTGAAGACCAGGGTGGAAATATTTCTGCTACCAGTGAACCCAATAAAGGAACCATTTTTACAGTTCAATTTTAGTAAAAACCCCTATTTTTGCTGCCCAAATGCGGATGTGGCGAAATTGGCAGACGCACTAGACTTAGGATCTAGCGCCGCGAGGCATGTAGGTTCGACCCCTATCATCCGCACTTAACCGCTCTTTTAGAGCGGTTTTTTTGTGTGAAACCCCTACCTTTGCTGCCCGAAAATTAAGTATTAAACAATTGTTATGGCAACTATTACTAGAGAAAACATTGGCTTATTAAATGATAAGCTTACCGTTACACTTTCTAAAGAAGACTACGTTACTGGGTTTGAACAAAACCTAAAGAAATATGCTAAAACTGCCAATATTCCTGGTTTTAGAAAAGGAATGGTACCTGCAGGTTTGGTTAAAAAAATGTACGGTCAGAGTGTTTTTACAGATGAAGTGCTTAAAACAGTAGAATCTCAACTCAATCAATACATGAGTAAGGAAGCCATCGAAGTATTTGGCCAGCCACTTCCTTTAGACAATGATGCAAGAGCCTTAGACATGAATAATCCTTCAGATTATGTTTTTTCTTTTGAAATTGGTTTAAAGCCCAATTTTGAAGTAGACTTAACAAACATCAAAGTGAAGCGCTACATTATAGAGGTAACTGAGAAAATGGTTGATGAAGAGTTAGCTCGTTTGCAAACTCGTTTCGGCAAAATGACAGAACCTGAAATGGTTGACAAAGAAGAGAATGTGTTGAATGTAACATTTACAGAAGCTGATGAAAATGGCAATATCATTGAGAACGGCGTACAAAAAGACAATTCTGTATTGGTAAAATATTTCGCTGAAGGGTTTAGAAAAAACCTGATTGGTAAGAAAAATAATGATACCGTTCATTTGCAAATCAATGCTGCATTTGAAGACAAAGAAGCAGAAACCATTTTAGCCGATTTAGGTTTAACCAAAGATGATGGCAACCGTTATTTTAATATGTTGATTACAAAAGTTGGATTTGTAGAAAAAGCTGAATTAAATGAAGAGTTCTTTTTAGCTGCATATCCAAATAGCGATAGTATTAAGTCTGAAGCAGACGTTAGAAATGAGATTAAAGCAGAAATTGCCAAATACTATGAGCAATCTACGCGCAATCAAACGCATGATCAGATTTATCATCACTTATTAGACAATGTTAAAATGGAGTTCCCTGAGAACTTCTTAAAGCGTTGGTTGCAAACTGGTGGCGAAAAACCAAAAACTGCTGAAGAAGCAGCAAATGAATATCCAACATTTGTAAATCAATTAAAGTGGACATTGATCAGTTCTAAATTAAGCCAGGACAATAAAATTGAAGTATTGCCTGAAGATATTCGCAATTTTGCTAAAATGCAATTGTTCAGTTATATGGGTGGGCAATTAGGCGCGTTGGGAGACAACCAGCAATGGGTAGATGACTATGCAAATAGAATGATGCAAGACAAACGTTTTGTTGAAGACAGTTACCACAGAATAAATGCAGAAAAATTATTCGGAGTATTGGAAGCAAATGTTAGTGCTACTGACACCGCTATTTCAATTGAAGATTTTACTAAAATGGTAGAGAATCATCATCATTAATCTGGATACTTATTCAGTTCTATTCTAACAATTCATTAATGTTAATATATCCCGGTTGCTTTGGCAACCGGGATTTTTATTTTTTAGCATGAGATGGCAGCTTGATTAATCCATATTTTTCCATCGAAAAGGATTTTTGGGATAATTGACCTCTGCAGCTGTTTCCAATCCTGTCATACCCACCTGCTGATACTTCACCCGCCATACAATGCCTAAAATCTGGGATTTTTTATGCCCTTTTGGCGGAAATCAATGCTTTGCACAAAATTTGAATAACTAATTGCTACTGAAATGCCAAAACACTTATCTTCAAAGCGAAAAATAATACTATGAATATTGGAAAAGAATTTGACAAATATGCGGTAAAACACCAAGGAATCAGCAGTGCTGTTTTACACAATTACAAAGCTTTTGGGCAGCCTACTAATTTAACTCCATACATTATTGAGGAAAGGCCAATGAATGTTGCCAGTATGGACGTTTTTAGTAGATTGATGATGGACCGAATTATTTTTTTAGGAGAAGGCATCAATGATTATGTAGCCAATATTGTAACTGCGCAATTATTGTTTTTAGAAAGTACTGATAGAGGAAGAGACATTCAGATGTATATTAATAGCCCTGGTGGAAGTGTATATGCAGGACTAGGCATTTATGATACGATGCAGTTTATTGGGCCAGATGTTGCCACAATTTGTACGGGTATTGCGGCAAGCATGGGACAGATTTTATTATGTGCTGGTGTAGAAGGAAAAAGAACAGCTCTTAAGCACAGTCGTATAATGATGCATCAGCCAAGTGGAGGAATTGGTGGTCAAGCAACTGACATCGAAATTACTGCTCGTGAAATAAAAAAATTAAAACACGAATTGTACGCCATTACTGCAAACCATACTGGCAAAACAGTTGATATCATTGCAAAAGACAGTGATCGTGATTTTTGGATGACTGCTACCGAGGCCAAAGAATATGGCTTGGTTGACGAAGTGTTATTAACCAATCCAAGAAAAGAAAAGAAAACCATTTAATTCAGTTTTAAGCATTTAAAAGATCAATTAACACTAAATAAATTACAATGATAGAGTCAAAATATATTATCAATCCTTACCTCTCTAATGACGATGACGAACATGAAGAGAAAGATGCTAAACCCGAACCAATGGGAAGCTTCATGACTAAGAAGATGGAGAAAATGTTCTTCGAAAAAAGAACCGTTTATTTATGGGGAGTAGTAGATGATAAATCTGCTAGAGATGTAGTGAGTAAATTATTGGTATTGGATGCCGATAAACCAGGTGAAGAAATAAAATTATTCATTAATAGCCCAGGTGGTGTTGTAACCAGTGGCATGGTGATGTATGATACCATGAAAATGATTAAAAGCCCAGTAAGTACCGTTTGTATGGGTCTTGCTGCAAGCATGGGGTCAATTTTATTGAGTGCTGGAACCAAAGGAAAAAGATTTATTTATCCTCATGGAGAAGTAATGATACATCAACCTAGTTTAGGCGGATATTTTCAAGCTACCAGCGCCGATATAGAAATTCAAGCCAATCAAATCAAGAAAACCAAAGAATTGGGTGCTAGCATTTTGGCCAATAATTGCGGCAAATCATTTGATCAGATAATGGCAGATTTTGATCGGGATTATTGGATGGATGCTAAAGAAGCCGTTGAATATGGCATTGTAGATGGTATTCTCAACCAGATTTAGCCCTTAAACAAGCGGTTTTACCTAATTATCTTATAAATTAATCACTTCTAAGTTGAAGTGTAGTATTTTTGTATTCATATGCCTAAAACAACCATTTTACATTGTTCTTTCTGCGGCAGAAGCCGTGATGAAGTGAAGATTTTGATCGCTGGTCAGGAAGGGCATATCTGTGAAAACTGTGTAGATCATGCACAGGAAATCATCGAACAGGAACTCAATACCAAAAAAGACGGTTCAGGAAATAACAGCTCCAATTTCAAACTCAATATTAGAAAACCTTCAGAAATAAAATTATTTCTGGACGAATACGTGATTGGTCAAGACGATGCCAAAAAGATTTTGAGCGTTGCAGTGTATAATCACTTTAAAAGAATCAATTATAAGCAGGTTTCCGAAGATGTAGAAATTGAAAAGAGCAATATCATTATGGTTGGTGAAACTGGAACCGGAAAAACATTATTGGCCAAAACTATTGCCAGATTGTTGAATGTACCGTTTGCCATTGTAGATGCAACTGTTTTTACCGAAGCAGGATATGTTGGAGAAGATGTTGAAAGCATGCTTACCCGTTTATTACAAAATTGTAATTACGATGTTGCTGCAGCTGAAAGAGGAATAGTATATGTTGATGAGCTCGATAAAATTGCCCGCAAAGGAGATAACCCTTCTATCACAAGAGATGTAAGTGGTGAAGGTGTTCAACAGGGTTTATTGAAAATGTTGGAAGGAACAGAAGTGCTTGTACCACCTCAGGGGGGAAGAAAGCACCCTGAACAAAAAATGATTAAAGTTGATACTAAGAATATTTTATTCATCTGTGGTGGAGCATTTGACGGTATAGACAAAGTAATTGCAAGGAGGGTAAATACCAACGCAATAGGTTTTAGTGTAAACAAAGCAGAACAAGAGCACCAACGCAAGAATCTCTTACAGTTTATTAACGCCCAGGATTTAAAAAGCTTTGGATTAATTCCTGAACTATTAGGAAGGCTGCCGATTGTAACCTATTTAAATCCATTAGATACGGAAACATTAAGAAGCATTCTAACTGTTCCAAAAAATTCATTGATTAAACAATTCACCCGTTTATTTGAAATGGAAGGAATTGATCTGGTAATAGAAGACGAAGTACTTGACTTCATGGTCACCAAGGCACTTGAATACAAATTAGGTGCCAGAGGCTTAAGAAGCATTTGCGAAAGCATTCTTACAGATGCCATGTTTGAATTACCTGGCACCAATACCAAAACTTTTAGAGTTGATTTATTGTATGCAGAAAAAATGTTCGGCAAGAGTAAATTAAGCGCTTTAAAAGTAGCATAGTCCCCTATTATTTTCAATTTGATAATACCATTCCAATGAACGAGCTTTTAGAAAAAATCATGAAAGAAGTGAACTTAGATGCTGCTCAAGCTGAAAAAGTAATTGCAACTGTTGCCAGTTTTGTAAAAGAAAAATTTCCAATGTTAGGAGGCGCAGTAGATCAGATTTTTGGAGCTGGAAATAAGAACGACGAGTAATTGCTAATCTGGCAACGTAATAATTAAATTACTTCCTTTGCCAAATTCACTTTCAATAGTCAATTTGCCCCCTTGTCTATTTACAAGGTCTGTGCATAGCATCAATCCAAATCCACTACCTTTTTCCAATGCTGTACCAGCAGTTGTATAGTATTGCTTAGCCGTTATTTTTTGAATGGTTTCAACAGTCATTCCAATACCAGAATCTTTTACCATGATCTTAGTTTCATTATTAAAATGCTTTCCAATTACATAAATAACACCATTCTGTGGAGTGAATTTGATGGCATTACTAATTAAATTCCTAAGCACGATCCTGATCATTTCTTTGTCTGCTAAAATTTTCAGGTCTGGTTCAATCATATTATTGAATTGAATACTTTTTCTTTTCAATAATAATTGATGTTCGTCTTCTAAGCCTTTAACAATATTAAAAATAGTGACTTTGGATTTCTCCACATCCTTTCCTAACATCTGCCCTTTGAGCCAAAACAATAAATTATCCAACAAGGAGGTTGTTGACATGTATTGAGTTTCTAACTGAAGCAGTAATAATTTTGCTTCATCTTCAGGAACCATATCCTGATTTACCAGATTCAAAATTCCTTTTGTATTGACCAATGGATTTCTGAGATCATGTGAGATAATGGACAATAATTTATCTTTTGTTTTATTATCGTCCTCCAACATTATATTCTGCTGAGAAATCTCTTTATTTAGTGTTCCCAATTCGGAGATTTGCGCTTCAATTAAAATATTCTTTGCCCTTAATTCCCTTCCGAATAATTTTTGTTTTTGAAAATTGATAAAAACCATTATCACTAATACGGCCAAAATAATTAGGATAAATGTACCTACTGTAATGATATAGAACTGTTCGCTCGAAACCCGTTCAGCGCGTTGAATAGCTTTTTCGTTTTCTAACCGTTGATCAAGCTGATCTTTGATAATTTCTAATAAATTAGAAGCGTATTCATTTTCTTTTAGTCGTTGCTTTTTCAATAATGCAATTGAAGAATCCTGCCAGTTGGCAACATTTTTTGAATTTCCATTTAGTCGATTAACCAGAACAATCTGTTTAATTAAAGTATCTTCTAATTCATATGCATCTACTTCTTTTGCATTTGTATAAGCATTGATAGCTAATTTTTCGGCTTGCTGTAATTTTTGTTGTTTAATTAAAATAGATACAATACTAATTTCATTGAGTGCTATACCATATCGATCATTTATTTCTTTATCTATGGCCAAGGATTGTAAAAAATAATCATTGGCAATAAAATCAAAACCAGCTTGTTCTTTAGCCAGACCTAAATGATAATACGCTTTTTTAATTCCATATTTGTAACTTATACTATTACTGATCGATAGCGCTTTTTCAAAAAAACTGATTGCTTCTTTAACTTGATTCTTTTTTAAAAGCACTAACCCAATGCTATTATTCACATTTGCAATTTCTTGGCTTTTCTTCAGTTTTTCATAGACAACTAATGAACTATCATATACTTTCAATGCAGAATCATAATTTCCGGTAGTCAACAAAGAGTTCGCAATTAATTGATTAACCTTCGCTATATTAAAAGTATCATTGATTGTTTTGAAGAGAACCAATGAATTATAAAAATCGGAGAGTGCTCTTTTTGAAAATCCTTGCTGCTGATTTATGCCAGCTTCATACATATATGAAATGGCTTGTCCCTTTTTATACCCAATTTTCTTGGATAGATTTTGGGCTAAATGCAAATTGGTCAATGCTTTGGTGATATCCGATTTTTTAGATTCAAAGCCAATTTGATTATAAGAATTAATTAAAGCAATTGTATCAACAGGAGATTGAGAAAGAGCATTGCTAAACATACTTATTGACAGTAGTAACTGTACAATTAATCTAATTGGATATATGGCCTTTTGGTTTAACACGCTGATCTTAGATAAAGACAAGATACAATTTTTAACAATAAAAAAGGCCCTTTACAGGGCCTTTGAATTATAAGCAAGCAATCGAAAAAACTATTGATTTAATACTTCTCTTGAAATTACTAATTTCTGAATTTCAGAAGTTCCTTCCCCAATAGTACACAATTTTGCGTCACGATAGAACTTTTCTACCGGAAAATCTTTTGTATACCCATAACCTCCAAAAATCTGAACCGAATCATTAGCCGTTTTTACAGCAATTTCACTGGCATAATACTTGGCCATGGCGCCTTCTTTAGTTACACTTTTGCCTCTGTTCTTTAAATCACAAGCCTGCCATACCAATAAATCGGCAGCCATAATTTCAGTGGCCATATCTGCCAATTTAAAACTGATACCTTGAAAATTGGAAATAGGCTGATCAAATTGATAGCGTTCTTGTGAATATTTTAGGGCAGCTTCATATGCTCCCTTTGCTATTCCAATGGATAATGCTGCAATAGAAATTCTACCTCCATCTAATATTTTCATGGCTTGTCTAAAGCCATCGCCAATTTCACCTAATCTATTTTCATCTGAAATGATGCAATTATCAAAAATCATTTCTGCCGTTTCACTAGCTCTCATACCCAATTTATTCTCTTTCTTACCAGCACTGAAGCCTGGAGTGCCTCTTTCTACTACAAAAGCTGTTGAATTACCACTTTTACGAGGTTCCCCAGTTCTACAAATGACTACCGCAATATCCCCAGATTTTCCATGTGTAATCCAACTTTTAGTACCATTCAAAACCCAGTTATTTCCTTGTTTTACAGCGGTCGTTTGCATATTGCCCGCATCACTTCCGGTATTTGGTTCAGTTAATCCCCAGGCACCTATCCATTCTGCAGTGGCCAATTTTGGCAACCATTGCTCTTTTTGTTTTTGTGTTCCAAAACTCAATATATGATTGGTACAAAGTGAATTATGTGCTGCAACACTTAACCCTATTGAGCCACATACTTTTGCAATTTCTTGGATAATTGCATTATACTCAAAATAACCCAAGCCAGCTCCCCCAAATTCATGTGGAACCAACACACCCATTAAACCCAATTTGCCCATCTCTTTAAAAATATGAACGGGAAATTCTTGTGATTCATCCCAAATCATCAGGTTTGGTCGAATATATTGTTCAGCAAATTGCTTGGCAGTTGCGGCAACTTGTTGGGTGAGTTCTGATTCTTTAAAATGCATATATAGGTTTTAAATAGATGGGGGTCGCTAAGCAAATCTGGTTAGTGACCCCCTAAAAACAAACAATCGTTAGTTAGTTTTCGATACAAAAGTAGCTTTTATAAGTTCATGAACAAATTGTTTATTATACAATTGTTAATCAACTTTTAGTTTGGGTACGATTTGTTGGTAAACTGCTTCATTAATCAAGATGATTTGCTTCAAGTCGGCCAATTGAGCGAATTTTCCATACTGTTTTCGATATAAAACGATCGCTTTGGCTAAACCTTCATCGATGCCAGCTTGAACTAATCCTGCAACAGATGCAGTGTTGATATTTACAATACTGTCTTTTTTAATGATCGACTTATTTAACTCAATAGCGTTATTAGAAGAACTATTTGAATCATTTGGCTCAATAGATAAAAAAGGCCTTATGGTATTAAAAACAGTATCAGTAATACCATAAGTTTTAGCGACTTGATCTAAAGTTGTAAATCCACCTAATTTTTCCCTGAATTTTACAATCCGATTGGCTAAAACAGGGCCAATCCCTGGTAAAGACTCCCAATCTGAAACTGATGCCTTATTTACATCTAGTATTGGTTGTTTTTTGATTGGTACAACAGCTCGATTATAAGGTAGAGAATTGTTTGTTGAAAAAAGCACAAAGGGAATTATTCTATCAGCATCTGAAGGCAATAAACCCCATATTTTTCGAAGATCTTCTGGCTTTCTAAAACGTCCTCCTTTTTGGCGATAGCGAAAGATGGTACCAATAGTTTTTTGATTGATTCCCAATCTCTCCCAACCAATTTTATCCAATTCATTCGGATCGAAATAAAACATTTTTAGGGCAACATTAGTAGTTGCATGATGCTCAATAATTGTAGAAGAGTCGATTACATTATTTGATTTTTCATTCAGGTAATGAATTAATCCACTGTCTACTTTTGGAGTAACGATAGGTGATGAATAGAATGCTGGAAGGAATAAAAAAAATACCATTACCAACAGCAATGCAATAATTCCAAGACTTTCTTTCTTAGAAAACCTAAGCCAATCACTTAAAAAAAATTTCATGCCTTTTAAATATTAAAAGGACTTACAAACAAACGACCAACCCATCATAAGCCAGTTGTATATGCTCAGACAATTCACTATTAATTGCAGCATGCTTACCCAATTGGTGACTAATATGGGTAAAATATACAGTTGGTATAGATAATTCCAAAGCCAATTCTACGGCTTCATCTAGTGTAAAATGAGAAATATGTTTTTCTTTTCGAAGGGCATTCAAAACCAATACAGATGAGCCTCGAATTTTTTCTTTTTCTGAATCTTCTATTTTATTCGCATCGGTGATATAGGTAAAATCACCAAATCGGAAACCCAATACTGGCATTTTATGATGCATCACTTCAATTGGAATAACAGGAATATCGCCAATCATAAAGGGCTCGGTATCGATCGTAATTAAATCTACATCAGGAACACCTGGATATTTCTTATCTCCAAAAGCATAATAATAATCTCTTCGCACTGCTTCCTCAGTAAGTGAATTGGCATACACTTTCATTGATTGCTGAGAGAAAAAATTAAATGCCCGAATATCATCTAAGCCAGCCAAATGATCTTTATGTGAATGTGTATATAAGACTGCATCCAGTTTCGTTGTTTTGGTACGCAACATTTGATAACGAAAATCTGGGGTGGTATCTACCACAATGGTAGTTTTTGGAGAACTAACTAATATACTAGTTCTAAGCCTTTTATCCTTATCGTCTTTAGAAGAACAAACATCACAACTACAACCAATCATTGGGATGCCCGTACTTGTTCCTGTTCCTAAAAATTGAATGGTTAATGGTGGTTTGTTCACACTATAAAATTACTAGAAATAGATGAATCTAGTAAAGTATTTACCGCAATAGCCTATGCTTCAGTCACGGATTTTTTTACCACGTCTTCATACAGTTTTTGTGACTCAAGCGTTAGTTTATCAAACTCAATTGCCAATTGAGGAATGATTTCCATTAATGTATTGATCCTGCCTTCTGTATTGAGAAATTTATTTAAAACAACTACTTTTCTTGCTTCTAATAAGCACCAGCCACTTTGAAAAGTACCACGCTCATACCGAACCACATAGCCAGACTCACCTAAAATGTCTTCTAATTTATCAACTACTGATTGTGTATATTTCATATGTACAAATTTAAGTTTACATGGCTGGATAAACAGATCCATTTATCCACAATCTGGTGTAATTAACCCTTGGTCTCCATTTTAATTAAGGGAATAATCATCTCTTCGAGGCTGATTCCTCCATGCTGGAAAGTATTTTTATAATAATTGACATAATGGTTGTAATTATTAGGATAGCACAAGAATCCATCTTCTTTGGCAAAAATAAAAGAGGAATTAATGGTTGGAATGGGTAAACCGGCTTTCGTTGGATCTTTGAATGCTAAAACATCTTTGTCTTCATAATTCAAATTTCTACCATGTTTGTACCTCAAATTAGTAGTGGTTTGTTTGTCACCAATTACTTTGTGCGGGGTTTTTACTCTAACACTACCATGATCGGTGGTTAGAATGATTTTGATTTTTTTATCACTGATCTTTTTCAATGCTTGATACAATGGGCTGTGTTCAAACCAGCTTTTGGTTAAACTTCTATAGCTGGCTTCGTCACTGGCCAACTCCTTCAACACTTCCATTTCTGTTCTGGCATGACTGAGCATATCAACAAAATTGTATACAATTACATTCAGTTGATTATTGAGTAAATTATGAATATTATTCACCAACTGCTGGCCATCCTGGTGATTTAATATTTTATGATAACTCATTTTAATATCCTCTTTCTTTTGCTTCTTCAACAATGCTTTTAAGAACTCTTCTTCAAACAAATTTTTACCACCTTCTTCTTCATCGTTTTTCCATTGTTGAGGAAATTTTTTGGCAATCTCAGCAGGAAGCATGCCAGCAAAAATGGCGTTACGGCAATACTGTGTAGCTGTTGGAAGTATAGAATAAAAAGCGTCTTCTTCTATTATTTTAAAACTAGATGCCATTATAGGTTGAATGGCTTTCCATTGATCTAATCTAAGGTTATCGATCAAAATAAAAAAAAGGGGCATGTCTTTTTCTATATGGGGCAATACTTTAAACTGCATCAATTGATGACTCATGATTGGCGATTCTGAAGAAACAGGGTTCATCCAGGATTCATAGTTTTTAGAAACGAATTTTGAAAATGCAGCATTGGCTTCTTTTTTTTGCTCATAAAAAATACTGCGCATTTCGGGGCTATCGCTTTTCTCCATTTCTAATTCCCAATAAACCAGTTTTTTGTATAAATCTATCCACTCTTGGTAATCGGGATTACCCGATAAAGCCATGAACATTTCACTGAACTGTTGCTGATAAGAAGTTGTTGTTTTTTCAGCTACCAATCTTTTGTTATCAATGATTTTTTTTAGGCTCAATAAAACCTGATTTGGATTTACCGGTTTAATTAAATAGTCACTTATTTGACTACCAATCGCCTCATCCATTAAATTTTCCGTTTCATTTTTTGTAATGAGTACAATGGGTAAATGTTGATGGATTGCTTTCATCCTGGTGAGTGTTTCTAACCCGGTAATACCAGGCATTGATTCATCCATGAGCACCACATCTACATCTGCAGTTTTAATATACTCCAGCGCATCAAATCCGTTGGTTAAGGTATGAACAGCATACCCTTTGCTTTCTAGAAATATTTTCTGAGACTGAAGGCTATCAATTTCATCGTCTACCCAAAGTATGTTTGCTATTGCCATTTATTATATTTATTTCAAATTATGTAATAACCAATAAGCTGATAACTTAGTATCTAGTGTGCTAAAGCTATTTATTAATTTGATTCTTTCACAATTTTGTATCTTCATACATTCAGCTATTGCTTTGATTTAACAATTTCTCAACATCATGCCTAGTACCAAAAGAAAAATAATCAATGATCCGGTTTATGGATTTATTACCATAAACGATCCGCTGATTTTTTCAATTATCGAACATCCATACTATCAACGATTAAGGCGAATACAACAGATGGCAATGGCTCAGCTGGTTTATCCTGGTGCTGTTCACACAAGATTACATCATTCTTTGGGAGCCTATCATTTAATGTGTAATGCAATTTCAGAATTAAAGGGCAAGGGTGTTGAAATTACTTATGATGAAGAAATAGCTGCAAAAGCCGCCATCCTATTGCACGATATAGGTCATGGACCTTTCTCACATGCTTTAGAAGAAGTATTGATTCTCCACATCAGTCACGAACAACTATCACTTCAGATTATGGAAGTGATGAATGAGTCTTTGAATGGACAATTAAATTTAACCATTCAACTTTTTACCAATAAATACCACAAAGCTTTTTTACATCAATTAATCAGTGGTCAGTTAGATGTAGATCGAATGGATTATCTAAGTAGAGATAGTTTTTTTTCTGGCGTAAGCGAAGGTGTAATTGGTTATGATAGAATATTAAAAATGTTGGCTGTAAAAGACGATCAGTTGGTGGTTGAAGAAAAAGGCATTTACAGCGTGGAGAAATTTTTAGTGGCAAGAAGGCAAATGTATTGGCAAGTCTATTTACATAAAACAGTACTTTCTGCGGAAAAAATGTTGGTTAAAATAATAGAAAGAGTAAGAGCCATTTATAATTCCAATGATCAAAAATTGGTCACCCATTCTGCTCTTGACTATTTTTTAGGAGATTTTAATGGAAATATGGACAATGCTTCATTGGCTCAATTTTGTAAACTGGATGATTATGATGTAATCAGTGGATTGAAGAAATGGTCTAGCCATCCTGACCCCATACTATCCTTACTTTGTAACAGGTTTTTAGATCGACGCCTCTATAAATCCAAAATTCAGGCCGAGCCCTTTTCAGAAGAATTCATTAAAGAAAAACAAAATCAGGTTATACAACAATTTGGCATCAAAGCAGAAGACGTTCATTATCTATGCTTTACAGGTGTTGCAACCAATACAGCTTACCAACAGAAAGAAGAAAAGATCAATATTTTGTTTAAAGATGGAACGGTAAAAGACATTACAGAAGTAGACAATACAATGATTCAGCAAAATCTCTCTATACAAGTAAAAAAATTCTACATTTGTCTGTTAACTTAAATAGCTAGTATGCAATTTACAGCGGCTCAAATAGCCTTGATGATTCAAGGAACAGTTGAAGGAGATGCTTCTATAGCAATTTCTTCTTTCGGAAAAATTGAGGAGGCTGTACATGGCCAATTGTCTTTCATGGCCAATCCAAAATATGAAGAGTATTTATATACTACTCAAGCTTCAATCATTATTATCAATGATTCTTTGGAACTAAAATCAGCGATCAACAAAACCATTATTAGGGTTAAAGATGCGTATTCTGCTTTTGCTACTTTAATGACCAAATACCAAGAATTAGCTGCTAAACAATTAAAGGGAATTCAAGAACCCAGTTATATTTCACCCTCTGCTCATTTGGGCAATAATGTATATTTTGGCGCTTTTGCCTATGCTGGAGAACAAGTAATCATTGGCAATGAAAGCAAAATTTATCCAGGTGTTTTTTTAGGAGATCGGGTTAAAATTGGTTCGAATACAATTATTCATGCAGGTGTAAAGATTTATAATGATTGTGTAATTGGCGATCATGTAATTATTCATGCAGGAGTTGTAATTGGAAGCGACGGATTTGGATTTGCTCCACAAACAGATGGTACCTATAAGAAAGTACCACAATTGGGCAATGTTATTGTTGAAAATGAAGTAGAAATTGGGGCTAATACTACTATAGACAGAGCTACAATGGGTTCAACTGTAATCAAAAAAGGAGTTAAACTTGATAACCTTGTTCAAGTTGCTCATAATGTAGAAATTGATGAGAATACAGTAATTGCTGCCCAAACTGGAATTAGTGGAAGCAGTAAAGTGGGCAAAAATGTACAAATTGGAGGACAGACTGGCATTTCAGGCCATATTTCAATAGCAGATGGAAGTAAAATCAATGGAAAAAGTGGGGTAACTAAGACCATTAAGGAATCAAATAAGTCATTTAATGGAAACCCTGCCTATGATTTTTCTACTTCAAAACGAATTGAAGCCCATACTAGAAACCTTCCAGCATTAGAAAAACGGGTAAAAGAACTAGAAAAACTGGTTGAACAACTCAATGCTGACCGTCTTAACCCTAAATTAGGACAAAAAACCAGCCTTTAAGCTTATTTTTGCATACTTTAATTGTTAATTGGCAACCTTGGTTGCCTTTGTTTTAAATTGATGAATCAATATGGACCTTAATTTCAATCCCGATAAACAACATACCATCAACCAACCAATCAGTATTAGCGGAACTGGTTTGCATACTGGTATTTTAGTTGATATGACTTTAAAGCCTGCAAATCCAGGATTTGGTATACAATTTCAAAGGATTGATATGCCCAATCAACCTATTATTAAAGCTGACTGTGATTTGGTTACAGATACCAGTAGAGGAACAACTTTGCAAATTGGGGACGCCAAAGTAAGCACAGTAGAACATGTACTGGCTGCATTGGTAGGAATGGGTGTTGACAATGTTTTGATTGAATTAAACGGACCAGAAATTCCCATCATGGACGGAAGTTCTTCTCCATTTATAGAATTGATTGAAGAGATTGGTGTATTAGAACAAGATGCTACCAAAGCCTGGTACAGCCTCGATGAGAACATTTATCATTATGATGATACTAAAAGAGTAGAGATGGTGGCTTTGCCATCTATCGATTATCAATTAACCACTTTGATCGATTTCAACAGTCCTGTTTTAGGCACTCAACATGCCGGATTGAAAACTATCAAAGATTTTAAATCGGAAATTGCACCATGCAGAACTTTCTGTTTTTTACATGAATTAGAAGCATTACTAGACAACGATTTGATCAAAGGTGGAGATATCAATAATGCAATTGTTGTTGTAGATAAAGCAGTAACTGATGCAGAAATGAGCAGGTTGGCAAAGGTCTTCAAAAGAGATAAAATTGAAGTGAAAAGCGAAGGTTATTTAAACAATCTAGAACTCCGCTTTCCAAATGAGCCTGCAAGACATAAATTATTAGATGTAGTGGGCGACCTTGCTTTAATTGGTTATCCGATAAAAGCAAGAATTATTGCTAACAGACCTGGTCATAGCTCGAATGTAGAGTTTGCAAAAAAGATCAAACAGTATATCAAGAAAAACAAACATGTTAAAGATGTACCGGTATATGATCCAACGATGCCCCCTGTTTATACTTTAGAAAAAATAGAAAAAACATTACCACACAGACATCCTTTTTTATTGGTTGATAAAATAATAGAATTAACCGATACCTATATTGTAGGCATTAAAAACGTAACCTATAATGAATGGTTTTTCCCTGGCCATTTTCCTGGAAACCCTGTAATGCCAGGTGTTTTACAAGTTGAAGCATTGGCTCAAACCGGTGGAATACTTTGCATCAATTCTATGCCTGAAGGGCAATACGATACCTATTTTTTAAAAATAGATAATTGTAAATTCAAACAAATGGTAAGGCCTGGAGATACCATGGTTTTGAAGATGGAATTCAAAGGACCCATTAGAAGAGGAATTTGTGAAATGAGAGGAACAGTATATGTGGGTGGTAAAGTAGCTACCGAAGGAGACCTGGTTGCTCAGGTAGTGAAACGTCCCTAGCTTATAAAAAACAATAATAAATTATTGAACAAAATAATTATGACACATCCTTATACTTATATCGATCCAAATGCCCGAATTGCGCCAAATGTAAAAATTGATCCATTCACTGTAATTCATGGTGATGTACAAATTGGTGAAGGAACTTGGATTGGCAGTAATGTTACCATTATGGATGGAACTAGGATTGGGAAGAACTGCAGAGTATTCCCTGGAGCAGTTTTAGGCGCCATACCTCAGGACCTAAAATTTGATGGTGAAAAATCTACTGCTGAAATAGGAGACAATACAAC
Source organism: Sphingobacteriia bacterium (assembly GCA_037129425.1). GTDB lineage: Bacteria > Bacteroidota > Bacteroidia > Chitinophagales > Chitinophagaceae > Sediminibacterium. The sequence goes on along the minus strand of JBAXUV010000006.1, from coordinate 8,413 downwards.
CATCAGAGAATTTGTAACCATCAATAGAGGAACTGAAGATCGCCAAAAAACAGTGATTGGTAAATATTGTATGATCATGGCGTATAGCCATATTGCACATGATTGTATAGTTGGAGATCATTGTATTTTGAGTAATAGTGTTCAACTTGCAGGTCATGTAACAATTGGCAACTGGAGTATCATTGGAGGAGTTAGTGCAGTTCATCAATTTGTAAATATTGGACAACATACATTTATTGCAGGAGGTAGTTTGGTAAGCAAAGATGTACCACCCTATATTAAAGCGGTTAGAAACCCATTGAGTTATGGAGGTGTAAATAGTGTTGGTTTAAAAAGAAGAGGGTTTTCACTGGAACAAATCAATCATATACTCGACGTTTACAGAACCATTTATAACAAAGGATTTAATACTACACAAGCGCTTGAATATATTGAGGAAGAATTACAAGCAACCGATGAAAGAGACGAAATTGTAACTTTTATCAGAGAAAGTGGAAGAGGAATTATTAAGCGTTTTTCAAAGGGCGCCAATGATGATGAATAATATCAGCATTTCATTACAACATGCAGGGAAAAGATTTAATCGGGAATGGATTTTTAAGGGCTTAGACTATGAATTTAAGTCGGGCAATGCTTATGCAATAACTGGATTTAATGGAAGCGGAAAATCTACCTTATTACAATGCTTAGGCGGCAGTATGGCTTTATCGGAAGGAAGCATTGCATTTACTGGTTCAAACATGTTATCCATCTCAATTGAAAATATATATCAGGAGCTGGCCATTTGTGCACCCTATTTAGAATTAGTAGAAGAAATGACTACTATTGAAATGCTCCAGTTTCATCAACAATTTAAACCTTTTATTTCAACAATATCTCTGCCTGAAATGATTGCATTGATAGGTCTGGAGAAAGCTACACATAAGCAAATAAGGTATTTTAGTAGCGGTATGAAACAAAGACTTAGATTGGCACAGGCAATTTTTTCCAACTGCCCGATCCTATTATTAGACGAGCCTTGTTCCAATCTCGACAAAGATGGATATCGTTTATACCATCAATTAATTAGCAACTATTGCAACGATAAATTAATCATTATCTGTAGCAACGAAGAAGCAGAAATTGAAATTTGTACAAAGCGTTTGAATATTGTAGATTACAAATAAAAAAATGCGCTCATTATTCATTTTACTGATGGTTGCTTTTTTTGTTGAATCCAAAGCACAAAAAGCAGAGCACCTGATTATTATTACTACTGATGGTTTCAGATGGCAAGAAGTATTTACTGGTATGGATACTTCTTTGGCAAACAATAAAAAATACAATGAAGATGATAGTAATAGGATATATAAAAACTACTACTCAACTAACTTAAAAGAAAGAAGAAAAAAATTGATGCCATTTTTATGGTCTACTATATCAGAACATGGGCAGATCTATGGCAACAGAGGAAATGGCAATAAAGTAAACGTTACCAACCCATATAGAATTAGTTATCCCGGTTACAATGAAATTTTTACAGGCTATGGAGATACACTTATTAATAGCAATGATTTTGACGCGAATCCAAATACAACTGTTTTAGAATTTTTTCAGCAACAGACTTCACTAAAAAATAAAGTGGCAGCATTCGGCGCCTGGGATCCATTTAATCAAATACTAAACGAAAAAAGAGCTGGATTTCCAGTAATTGCAGCTTTTGAAAAAGCAAGTAAATATAACCCCACAGAGAAACAAATACTGATTGATGAAATGCTATTGAATAGTTACAAACCCTGGGGTTATTCAGAATGTTTAGATGTTTTTACCCATTATGCTGCAATGAATTATTTGAAAGAAAAAAAACCAAGTGTATTATATATTTCCTATGGGGAAACAGATGAATGGGCACATGCTGAAAAATATTCCTCTTACTTAAATGCTGCTCATCAGGTAGATGCTTGGATTAAAGAAATTTGGGAATACATTCAACAAGATCCTTATTATAAAGATAAAACTGCTATAATGATAACCACAGATCATGGCAGAGGAGATGATATAAAACGTCAGTGGGCAAGTCATGGAAAAACAATCAAAGGAGCAGATGAAATCTGGTTTGCCTTGATAGGTGCGGGTATTGAAAAAAAAGGTGAAGTAAATAACCGCATGCAATTGTATCAAAATCAATTTGCACAAACAATGGCCCATTTACTAGGCTACACATTTACAAGCAATCATCCAATTGGAGCTGTCATTCCTTATTCGCCATAAATGACAACATTCGTTTTAACAGATCCTTAATAAACATTGGACCGTCATTTGTTTCTTATAGTAGAATCAAATAAAACGTTTGAATGCAATCATACATGGACGACATACAAAGAATCTTGTATAAAAAATTAAATATTCATCCTAAATCGTTTACTACAAAAACAGATTTTAGAAATGGAATGGAATTAACAGATTGGGAGATCACCTATTTATTCAATGCAATTGAACAAAGTTTTCAAATTGTTATCTCAGATAAAGATGCACACAAAATAAATAATGTACATCAATTAGTAAATATTGTGAAAAAAGCAACTCGTTAAATTATCTTCGACTAGCAATTAATAAATTCAAATCCGTAAACTTAAGATCAAATTTTTGACTGATGTAAAAATCGGTTAAAGATCCTTTGAATAAATATACCCCTTCACGAAGGTTAAACTTATGCCAGATCATTTCATCCAACCCGCCTTCATCACTTACCTCTAAAAGCAGGGGCATCAATACATTGCTAATGGCCTGACTTGCAGTACGGGCAAATCCGCTAGGAATATTGGGAACACAATAATGAATCACATCGTGCTTAAGATAAGTAGGTTCTTTGTAATTGGTTAATTCACTCGTTTCAAAACAACCACCCCTATCTATGGCTACATCAATAATAATGCTGCCTGGTCGCATTGCTGCTACCATTTCTTCTGTTACTACTACAGGTGCTCTTCCTGATTCATTGCTCAATGCACCAACTGCAACTTCACAGGTTTTCAATTGCTTTGACAATATTCTTGGTTCCAAAACACTGGTCCAAACACGTTGCCCCAAATTATTTTGCAATTGCTTTAATCGATACACATTATTATCAAAAACCTTTACCGAAGCGCCTAAGGCCAATGCATTTCTAGTTGCAAATTCTCCCACAATTCCTGCCCCGATAATAACAACTTTGGTTGGTGGTATACCACTAATTCCACCTAAAAGAACTCCTTTCCCATCATTAAAACTGCTTAAATATTGGCCAGCAATAAGCATTACCGCACTACCTGCAATTTCACTCATGCTGCGAACAATGGGGTAGGTACCACTATCATCTTTAAAGTTTTCAAAACTAAGTGCAGTGATTCTTTTCTCCATCATTTTTTCGATGTACTCTTTTTTCAAAGCAGACAAATGAATAGGAGAAATGATAGTTTGATTCAACTGCAACAAAGGCATGTCTTCTTCTACTGGAGGAGCGCTTTTTACCAGGATGGGGCATTTATGAACAGCAGCTCTATCGTAAACAATCGTAGCCCCTGCTTCTGCATAATCTTTGTCTTTATAATGGCTTCCTTCCCCTGCTTTGTGTTCTACTGTTACATTGTTTCCATTGGCTACCAACACACCAACAGCATCAGGAGTTAATGCTATTCTGTTTTCTTGAAATGCAATTTCTTTTGGAATGCCAATATCGAGCTTAGCTCCTGGAATTTTTATGTCCAATACCTCTTCTAATGTTTCATACAAAAGAGAAGGACTAATGCTTGGTTTGTTTGCTGCCATGTGTTTTCTTAAAGGATGAAGTTAACGAAAACTCTTTAGTAAAATGGAAGCTTTACATTAAGCTTCAGGAGTAAACGTATAAATTCTGCGTGTTTGCTCATTGAGTACCTCAATAGCAACATGAAAAGTATTGTCAGGCAATAATGCAGGTGCTTTTTCGGGCCATTCAACAAAACAAATATCTCCACTTAACAATATTTCCTCCACCCCTGCATCTATCGCTTCTAATTCATTCTTTATTCTATACCAGTCCATATGATGGATCGACCCATTTTTTTCGCTTTGATATTCATTGATTATAGCAAATGTTGGGCTGCTAATTGCTTCTTTTACCCCTAAGGATTCACAAAGTGCATGGATGAAAGTAGTTTTACCAGAACCCATACTTGCATGAAATGCCCAAACCCGAAAATGTTGACCCTCTTTCCAGGTGGCCGTGGCAACAGATTTGATTTGGCTTAATTCGAAAATTGCATCCATGAGGCAAAGATAATCCTCGAACGGTTAATATTATCCTTATCTCGAAAATGAAAGGGCGGTGCAGTTTCGTAATTTTGTAAAGATTGAAAGGATTACTATGGAAAAAGTGAATTGGAAAGTAAGTGGAATGAGTTGCACTAACTGTGCGCTGACAATAGACAAATATTTACAAGGAAAAGGAATGCAAGACGTTCGGGTAAATTTTTTGGGAGGCGAAGTAAGTTTTCAATTACCCGATGGAATCAATAAAGCAAAGATTCAAGAAGGAATTGACGGTTTAGGTTATCACGTGAAAAATGGAGAACCCGTGAATTCTAAAAAACCATTTTTTAGTACTCATTTACAAAGATTTACATTTTGTGCTGCTTTTACTTTCCCCTTAATGCTGCACATGATCCCTGGATTGCATATTCATTTTTTAATGAATCCTTATCTGCAAATAGCCTTAACAATTCCAGTGTTTATAGTTGGAATGGATTTTTTTGGGAGAAGCGCAATGCATAGCCTTTTGAAAGGGATTCCTAATATGAATGTACTCATTGCAATCGGCGCAATTGCTTCTTTTGGGTATAGTTTATATGGAACATTTACGAATCAGGCAGCAGAGTTCCTGTTTTATGAGACAACAGCTACCATCATTACATTGGTATTCTTAGGAAATTGGTTAGAAGACAAGTCTGTAGAAACTACTCAATCCGCATTAAGAAAATTAGTGAGTGCACAACAATCGATGGCAAATATGATTGCTTATGACGATCAGCACCAAGAGCATATTTTTCCTGTTGAGAGCAATACATTGAAAGTTGGAGATTTGATTTTAATTAAAAGTGGAGAAGCTGTTCCAATGGATTGTAAAATATTGTCCGGAGAAATTAGCGTGGATGAATCGATTGTTACAGGAGAGTTTATTCCGGTGGACAAAAAAAGTAAAGACCTTTTGATTGGCGGAAGTATTGTTGTAAATGGCTCAGTTAAAGCATATGTGACTGCAGTTGGCGAAGACAGTATTCTGGGAAATATTTTACAATTGGTTAAAAATGCTCAAACAGAAAAACCACCCGTTCAACAATTAGCTGATAAAATTAGTGCTGTATTTGTTCCAGTGGTGATTGGCATTGCATTGCTGACCATCATTTTAAACTATACCATCGCTGATCAATCATTTACGAATAGCTTAATGCGTTCGATTGCTGTATTAGTAATTGCTTGCCCCTGTGCAATGGGATTAGCTACTCCTGCTGCTATTGCTGTGGGTTTAGGCAGGGCTGCCAGAAATGGAGTGCTTTTTAAAAACACCAAGAGTTTGGAACTTTTTAAAGATATTCAACAAGTTGTTTTTGATAAAACAGGAACACTTACTACAGGCAAATTTGTAATTCAACAAATTGGATTGTCAGATGAAGGCGAAAAATATGGCCTTGAAGAAATAAAAAAGATTGCCTATTCATTGGAAAAATATTCCAATCATCCATTGGCAAAAACAATTACTAAGGAATGGAAAACAAGCAATGAACTCCGTTTTTCTAAAATAGAAGAGCTGAAAGGATATGGTATGAAAGCAGTAGATAAGGATGGCAATGAATATAGTGCCGGATCATTTCAAACTGCTATGCAATTAACCAAAGACCATAGCCACAATATTTATATTATTAAAAACAATACCTTGCTTGGATGGATCAATCTATCCGATGAAATAAGACCTGAAGCATTCGCTGTAATGCAATACCTCCAAAAAAGAAATATTGAAACGATTTTATTAAGTGGTGATAAACAAGCATCCTGTGATTTAATTGCCCAGCAATTAAAAATCAATCAGGTTTTTGTAGAACAAACTCCTGCACAAAAATTAGAAAAAATTGAATCACTTACTGCCAATAAACCAACAGCAATGGTAGGAGATGGCATCAATGATGCGCCAGCACTGGCTAAAGCAACTGTTGGTATATCATTGAGTGAGGCATCCCAAATTGCTGTACAAAGTGCAGAAGTAGTATTAATGAGCAATGGTATAAAGCATCTTCCCTTAGCTTTAGGGCTTGGCAAACATACTTTTTTAACTATTCAACAAAATCTTTTTTGGGCATTGTTGTACAATGTTGCGGCCATCCCTATAGCTGCGTTGGGCTATTTAAGCCCTAGTTTCAGTGCACTAGCAATGGGACTAAGCGATGTTGTATTGGCTATCAATTCTGTAAGGCTTAATTTTAAGAAAGTTGTTTAAAACAAATTGAGCCAACCAACAGACATATTAAAGCAATATTGGAAGTATTCCCATTTTAGACCATTACAGGAAGAAATCATTCAATCTGTTATAGCAGGGAATGATACTTTGGCCTTATTGCCAACTGGAGGTGGAAAATCTATTTGCTTTCAGATTCCTGGTTTAATGCTTGATGGATTATGCTTGGTAATCAGTCCATTGATCGCATTGATGAGAGACCAAGTAGATAATCTAAATAGTAAAGGAATTCCTGCAGCAGCATTACACAGCGGGTTAACTTTTTATGAAGTTAAAAATGTGTTGAGAGATGCCGCAGATGGAGTGTATAAATTTTTATATTGTTCTCCAGAGCGATTAGAAAGCAAACTCTTTATTGATTTTATTCCGGTTTTGCCAATTGGTTTATTGGTGATTGATGAAGCACATTGCATTTCGCAATGGGGATATGATTTTAGGCCACCATATTTAAGAATTGCGTCTACTAAAAAACAATTAGGAGAAATTCCATTGATTGCGGTTACTGCATCTGCAACTCCAAGGGTGCAAAAAGATATCATTAAGCAATTAGGACTAAAAGAAACTGCTGTATTTCGTCAATCTTTCGAAAGACCCAATTTATCATATAGTTGTTTTTTAGTAGAAAGTAAAATCAATAAAATACTCGACATTCTACAAAAAGTACAAGGTAGTAGTATCATTTATTGCAATAACAGAAAACAAACAAAAAAAATTGCAGAGGCATTGATACTGCAAGGAATTGCAGCCGATTATTATCATGCTGGCTTAGGGCAGCCCATTAGAGAAATGAAGCAGCAGGCCTGGTTGAATAATAAAATTCGCACCATGGTTTGCACCAACGCTTTTGGAATGGGGATAGACAAACCAGATGTTAGAGTAGTGATTCACCATGATATTACAGAATGTTTAGAAAATTATTACCAGGAAGCTGGGAGGGCTGGCAGAGATGGGAAAAGAGCCTATGCGGTTTTATTGCATCAGAAAAAAGATACAATAGAATTGATGACCAATACCCAGAAAAAGTTTCCAACTATTAAAGTGATCAAGCAAGTGTATCAAGCAATTGCTGATTACTTACAAATACCTGTTGGAAGTGGAGAAGGCATGTATTACGATTTTGATTTAGTCAGTTTTACGAAAAACTTTAAGCTTGACTTGCTTTTAGTGATCAATGTTTTAAAGGTATTAGAACAGGAAGACCATATTCAATTTTCTGAAAATATTTTTTTACCCACCCAAATTTCATTTACAGTAGACAAAGCTGACTTGGATTTATTTGAAAACCATCATCCAAAATTAGAACCAGTTATCAAAGCTTTATTAAGAACCTATGAAGGCATTTTTGACAATCGGGTATCGGTGTTCGAACAGCAAATAGCCAAAACAGTCAATTGTACAATAGAAGAGATCAATCATTCATTAAAGCAATTAAGCACTCATGGCATTATAGAATATATGCCCAAAAAGGAGAGTCCACAAATACAGTTTTTACTCAATAGAGCGCCGGCAGCTTATTTGGTCATTCACCAAGATGCTTATTTAGAAAGAAAAAAATTATACCAAGAAAGAATTCAAACAATTATAGATTATACGAGTGAATACACCGACTGCAGAAGCAAATTCATAGCACAATATTTCGGAGATAATGCCAGTAAAGATTGTGGAATTTGTGATAATTGTTTGAAAGCAAAAAAGAAAAAAATAGGAGCTGACGACTTTGCATTCATTGAAAATGAAATTAAAAAAAATGCATCCAATCCGATTCAATTAAATAGATTTCTTGAGTCATTTCAACAATACAATAAAGAACAAATATGGACCGTACTCGATTTTCTTCAATCTGAAGAGAAAATTCATATTTCTGAATCAAAAGAAATAACCTGGCTAAATTAAGCTTATCGTTTCTTA
>JBAXUV010000059.1:0-4166 GCA_037129425.1 Sphingobacteriia bacterium | reverse complement strand
CTTTCAACAATCCTTCATTAACTGCTTTGATGTAATTTTTTTTGAGTTGATCTGCATCTAATTCGGTTTGTAATTTTCCACTGAGTTTCATATCCCGTATAGAAGAGAGTGCTAGGTAAGGATTGATGGCAGTTGCGCCAAAACCAATAATACAAGCAAAATGATGCACTTCCCAAACATCTCCGGCTTCTACAATTATTCCCACCTGTCCGCGGTATCCTTTTTTAATAAGGTGATGATGAACGGCTGCAGTGGCTAATAATGAAGGGATTGGCGCGTGATCCGAATCAATGGCTCTATCCGTTAATATGATCACTTCAAATCCATCTTGAACCGCATCAACTGCATACCTGCACAAACGATCCAAGCCCGCTTTTAATGAACCAGCTTTTCCATCTGCTCTAAAATAAGTTTGTAGGGTTTTTGCCTGAAATACGCCCGTATCGATACTACGTATTTTTTCTAGTTCATGATTATTGAGTATGGGTTGCTTCAATGCTACACTATGGCATGCCATCGGATCTTCGATCAATAAATTTCCATTGCTACCAGCAAATGTTGCCAAAGACATTACCATTCTTTCTCTAATAGGATCGATAGGTGGATTGGTTACTTGTGCAAAGAGTTGTTTGAAATAAGCACTTAAATGTTGTGGTTGGTCGCTTAATATTGCTAATGGAGTATCATTGCCCATCGAACCAATTGGTTCTTTACCATCCATTGCCATTGGTGCAATAATGGTATCTAAATCTTCAGTAGAATAACCAAATGCTTTTTGGTATTTAAAAACCTGATCGTGCTCCAAGTGTGTAAACATTACTCTTGGTTCAGGCAATTCTTCTAATCTGATCTTGTATTTGTTGAGCCAGTCTGCATAAGGTTTTTGAGAACATATTGTGTGCTTCAGTTCTTCATCACTGATAATTCTTCCTTGCACCATATCAACAACAAACATTTTCCCTGGTTGTAATCTGCCTTTCTCTTTTACATTGGCAGGATCAATTGGAAGTACTCCGGTTTCAGATGCCATGATTACTCTATCGTCATGTGTAACAGTATACCTAGAGGGCCTTAATCCATTTCTATCCAGTGTAGCACCAATCATATTTCCATCGGTGAATGAAATAGATGCAGGCCCATCCCAAGGTTCGATCATGCAGGCATGGTATTCGTAGAATGCTTTTTTAATAGGGTCCATATCTGCATTGCCATCCCAGGCTTCGGGAATCAACATCATCATTACATGAGGTAAAGATCTTCCGGTAAGGGTAAGTAACTCGATCATGTTGTCTAAACAAGCAGAATCTGATTGGCCTCCAGTAACAATCGGTAAAATCATTTCCAATTCTTCTTTTGAAAAATGTGGAGTGGTAAAACCTTTTTCGCTGGAGCGTAACCAGTTTAAATTTCCTTGAAGGGTATTGATCTCCCCATTATGTGCCATGTATCTAAATGGTTGAGCCAATTTCCATGAAGGAAAAGTATTGGTTGCGAAACGAGAATGCACTAAACCAAAAGCAGAAACAACTCGCTTGTCATTTAAATCAGGAAAATAATGACGCACTTGCATGCTTGTTAGTTGTCCTTTATAAATGATTGTTTTGGCAGATAATGAAGCCATGTAAAATCCAATATCATCCTTGCGGGTGCTATTGTTAATGGTATGCGTAGCGTAATTGCGAAGTATGAATAATTTTCTTTCGAAATCGATGGTATTGGTTATTGAATCGGGGCATCCAATAAATACTTGCTCCATACAAGGTTCAACGGATAGGGCAGAAGGGCCGATATCATTTTTGTTTACAGGTACTTTTCTATATACTAAAATTTCTAAGCCTAATTTTTCTGCAGCTCTGTTAAAAATATCTCTGCATTCTTCTCTTAGTCCGATTGATTTAGGAAAGAAAATCATTCCTACGCCATACTTGCCATAGGCAGGTAGATGAACGCCTAATTTGATACATTCATCAAAAAAGAATTCATGGGGAATTTGAAAAAGAATACCAGCGCCATCGCCTGTATTATTTTCGCAACCACAAGCTCCCCTGTGTTCCATGTTTTCCAACACAGTTAAGGCATCTGCAATATGTTGATGAGATTTATGGCCTTTTATGTTGGCAACAAAGCCAATACCACATGCATCGTGTTCAAACTCAGGATTGTACAAGCCGCCATCATTAACGGAATTCATCATAATACCGAATTAATAAGTAAAACAAATTGTTGGCAGGCAATCCGTTCTAAATTAAGAAAAAATGCGATAAAGAAGATAAAATTCTGAAAGAATTGAAATATATTAGAATAATTCTAAAAAAGAAAACCAATCATTGAATATTATTCAACGATTGGTTGGGTGCTAAAAGGACTGTTTTTAAGCTTTAATAGGTATTATTTTATTGCCGATTCATTTTCTGCTAATTGTTTTAAATAATAGCAATAGATCGTTTGTCCTTTGCTAATACTGGATACTCTTAGAAATTCATTGGCTCCATGCCATTTTTCGTCGGGTTGTTGAAACCCTAATGAATAAGCATAGATACCTAGTTGTTCTTTTATTTCAACCAATGCGCCAACACTTCCACCTGTTGCATTTTGAATGGGTTCTTTGCCATAATAATTTACCAGGGCATTGGATACATATTTAAATGCTTTGGTGTCTGATGGAAATTTCATTGGTCTGGCAAATGCTCCATTAGATGGTTTATAACTAATGCTTGCTCCTGCAGGTGTATTTTTGGCGATATGTTTTTTAATTAGTTCTATAATTTCAGCTCCTGTTTGATTATTTACCAATCGGCAAGTAATTCTTGCAAATGCATTACTCGGTACAATATTAGAACTTCCTTCTGCAGCAGTATATCCACCTTGAATACCTGTTATCTCTAATGTTGGTCGGTACCAAATTCTTTCCAATGGCAAATATTTAGGGTCGCCTACTTCGGCTGTAGTTCCTAAAAATTGCATATCCTTTTTTGGATTGTAAGGAACTTGTTTCAATTTGGCTTTTTCTGCAGGGGTTAAAGGAATTACTTTATCATAAAATCCTGCAACAGCTACATTACCTTCTTTGGTATAAAATGAACTAATTATCTGCGACAAGATCACTGCTGAATTGGGTGTCTTTCCTCCATACTCTCCTGAATGCCCATCAATATTCGCCGTTTTAACACTAAACTCCATGGTAACAGCACCTCTTAAACTCATTACAATAGAAGGATCTGTATCACTTGCTTGCCCACCATCTGCATTCAATGCAAAATCAGCTTTTAATAGTTCCTTGTTCTTCACTAAGAAATCATGAAAATGAGTACTGCCAATTTCTTCTTCTCCCTCAAACATAAACTTTACATTCACCGGAAGTTTGCCATCTTTTTTTAATAAAGCTTCAACTGCCCATATAGGAATCATCACACCACTTTTATCGTCACTTGCTCCACGCCCCATTATTTTTCCATCAACTACTTTCGGTGTAAAGGGTGGATTATCCCATTCTGCATCTTTTACTGGTTGAATATCATAATGTGCATATATCAACACAGTTGGTTTGCCTGGTGCTTTATCCCAACTGCCAAATACAATGGGATTGCCTGCTGTAGGAATTTCCATGGCAGTAGTAATGCCAATCGATTTCAATTTGTTTACAATCCATTCAGCTGCTTTTTTTACATCCGCTTTATGAGAAGGCATAGAGGAGATGCTAGGGATTGAAACCAAATCGATAAATTCTTTTAGGTGTTGATCTTTGTTTTCCTCAAAATATTTTTCATAAGCAAGCAGAGATACTTTATTCGATGCGTCATTAGATGTTTTAGGGCCCGTTGAAGGTCTTTGCGAGAAAACGATATTGTTGATTAGCAACAAAAAAACGATTAATAATAATGCAGTAAAATGGATGTTCGACTTTTTGATCATTGGAATTATTTGATTGATTTGTTTTTGAAAGATATTATTTATTGATTAACCTTTATCAATTTTTAAAATTGTTTGCAACAATAGATTGGCTCCATTGGCCATATCGATTGCTGTGGAAAATTCTTTGGGTGAATGACTGATGCCTCCAACACTTGGTATAAAGATCATTGCCGAAGGGGCAATGGCTGCAATATGCTGGGAGTCATGCCCAGCTCCACTTTGCATAAACTTGGTTGTAAATCCTAGTGATTTTG
>JBAXUV010000058.1:0-4297 GCA_037129425.1 Sphingobacteriia bacterium | reverse complement strand
CGAACATGTATGTATTGACTACCCTGGTGATGTGTAGAAGCTTCATACCATGGGTTGCGAGAGGGAGCAAAATTCTCAACTTGCTCTTTATAGGCAAAGTCAAATACATCTTGTTGCTCATCATAAATTGCTAAACCCATGGCTAAAAAAACAGTGGGTGCATATTCACCATAATGACCAGACAAATATTGCTTTGGTGTTTTTTTGAAAATACAATATTCTGCCAAGCAACTTACATTTTTCATTAGACTGATCATTGCAGACTTAGTGTTATTATTCATTAGGTAATAACACCAATCATACACCATCGCAGCAGTAAAAACAGCTTCGTAGGCATGCGCATTGGGATGATATCCTTGAACAAGGGTGATCGATTGTAGGTATTTTTGAGTCAGCTCTATGGCTTCAAGGCCGGCTTGCTTTTCATTCACCGTATCAATTAAATAACTAAAAGCCAATGCTTCTATTTTATAGCGAATTTCTTCATTGGGCTCACCATTCTTACTTACACCATCAGTGATAAATTTCTTTTGTGCTATATAAGAAGCATAAATTTCTTTAAAATCTGCATGCTTTATTTTTTGTTTGAGAGCAGCAAGATCTTCTTTTGAAACCAATACTCTTGGATGCCCCTTAAGCTGAATATTTGCAAGAGTTTGAGCATTGGTAAATGAATAAACGAATAGCAATAGACAGAAAAAATATTTTTTCATTTAGTTAACTTATTTATTTGCTTTTGATTGTAAGGCTTTATAGCGAACCAATGATTCCATAAAATAGTAATCTGCAAAACTAGCAGGCACATCGGTATTATCTGTTCGATAATAATATTGGGTAGAATGTAGCAGCAAACAATTGGTACCTTTTCCTTCAGAAAAATAAGGAGCAGTACACATAGATGCCAGTATTTTTTTCGCTTCTGATAAATAATATTGTTGTTGGGTTTTATCTTTTAAATAGCCCTGCATTTCCAATAAAGCAGCGCAAACAATGGCTGATGCAGATGCATCTTTAATAGGCAATGTAGACTGGAAATCCCATGGGGCAATTCTATCTTTAGGCAAATGATTCAAAAAATAATCCGTTACCTGAATGGCTTTTTGTAAGTATTGTTCCTCTTTTGTAAAGCGATATACTGTTACCAAACCATAAATCATCCAAGCGTGTCCACGCGTCCAGGTGCTTTCATCTGTATCCCCTTGCAACTGACCTTGTTGTAATAATTTTCCGGTGGTTGAATCGTATCGAGCAATATGATAACTACTTGCATCATTTCTTATTAGATCTCGGTAACTGTTGGCAACATGGGTTTTGCATCGATTGATTCTTCCAGTATCTCCCCCATTCTGTGCTGTCCACAACAACATTTCCAAATTCATCATGATGTCTATCACCACGGGTACGCTATTGGGCAAGGGCTTAAAATCCCAATCAGAAGTATAGGCACCAATTTGTGGGTAGAATCTTTTGTCCATTGTGCTAGCCGCAGTTAATATGATCTCTTTGTAACGCTTTGTAGCAGTATCCTTTGGGGCAAGACTGAGTCCTTTTACAAAAGTGCAACCAAACCTAAATCCAAGATCATGTGTTTTGAAATTGTATTTCTCTTTTTCAATTCCAGCAGTCCAGTCAATGGCCCATTTTTTAAATTGAACATCATTGCTTAACTGATAAGCGTACCAAAGGCAACCTGGATAAAAGCCACTCGTCCAATCCGCAGAGGTTTTTAGTTTCCACTTTAAATCTTTAGTGGCATAAGTGGGATAAAGTGCGGGGTCTTTTACTTCATTTACTGAGTTCTTTAAACACAGTAAAGACTTTTCAATAGCATGATCAACCAGCTTGTCTAATTCGGATTCCTTAGATTGTATATTTTGTGTAATAGCAATGTTGCTAAAAAACAGCAAGCAAAAGCTAAAAAAGAAAAGACGAAACCACATAAAGTATTATTTGAGAAAATAATATACTAAATGTAGTTCGAATAAAAAAATATCAACCAATTAAGCTTTTGTCTTTCGCTACAAATTTAGCAAAAGCCAATAATGCTCCCATTACCATGATATTGCGGAAGAAGTTAACCATTTCCAGCTCTTTTTCTCTTGCCAAATCAGCAGTCATATTTTCTGCCCCTAATTCATGTCCCATGGCACGAGGCAAATGAACTAAAACAGCCATTAATAACACATACAATGCCATTAGGGAATAAGCCAGTTTATCATATTTTCCAATTACAGCACTTACAATAAAAAGCAGAATACAAACTAAAGTGAAGTAGTTCCAAAAATATGGGAATGGAATATAGTTAGGTACAAATGAAGCACCAACATCAGGTTTACCAAGATGCAATCCAACATACAATAAAAATGAAATGGGAAAAATGTATCTCCCTAAATTGAATATTTTGTCCATTGAATTAAAATTGAATAGTGTATGATCTTGCAAAAATGCAAAACATAATTTTATTCAATGATGACAAAAGTCTACAAATTACAATTGTGCTTTTAATCTGCTGAAAACGTCTTTATTGATGCCTAGATAAGATGCAATGAGTTTGCTAGACACCCTTGTCATTAATTTAGGTCTTTTATCCATCAACCATTTTATTCTATCTAAGGCCGAAAGGGCTGCAAATGTATTGATTCGATATACTGAGTTAGCATAAGAAGTTTCTAGCAATTGCTTGTAAAATTTGTCAAACTCTGGTACCGTTTGCATCAATGTTTGAAAACCTTGTTTGTCAATTGATAAAAGTTGGCAGTGTTCAACAGTTCTGATATTTTCTGTTGCTGGTTGCCCAGTCCCAAAACTCAACAATTCGGAGCACCAGGTACCTTCAGTTACGATATCTCTTGTGGTTTCGTTCATATCTATATCGTAAGTAAAAACTTGAAGGCATCCTTTGGCAATAAAATAAACCTGTTTACATACTTCACCCTGTTTAATTAAAAATTGATTTCTTTCAATTTCAATCGGCTGGAAATGACTTAAAACAATATCTAAATTTTGAATATTCGTTCCAAGTCGTTCAATGATATGTTGGCGTAAAATTTCTATCATGAAATTTCTCTTTGGTGGGGGTATTCCTAAAATGGCGAATACTTTTTAAGGAAAAACTAATAGTTCTTTATTTTTTCATTGTCTGCCAGTTTTTATAAGTAGCACTTCTCCACAGCCATTCCAATGGACCAAAATTGAAATATTTTAACCAGACAGTACTATATATAATTTGAATGATAAAAAATGCAATACCAAAAACCGTATACCAAACAGGCCCTATTGTTCCCATTAAACCCAAACCTGCTCCAAGAAATACGAAATTACCTGCCAATGATTGAATGATATAATTGCTGAAAGCCATTTTACCAACTGGTGCTAATGCAGTCATATAGCGTTTGCCCAATTGAGTTTGAAAAGCGATCATGAAAATCCCTACATATGCTAAAGCCAAAGGTGCAACACCTAAGGCATACACTATTGTTTGATACATTCCTTTTTGTTTGAATTGAAAATAATCACTGCTTGCCGTAGACATATAATGCGCCAACATATAATTGGCAGGCAAACCAATGGCCAATCCAGCAAAAATGATTGTTAGGATCATTTTTCTGTGATCCGCTATTTTTTTATAAAAATTGGTTCTGCCGATCACGAAGCCAATTAAAAACATCCCAAACACTTTTGATATTCGGCTAATCAAAATTAAATAGCTATAACGATAAAAAATACCTGCGAAATTATCTTTTAGTATATCCCACCAACTGAATGCTTTTATAATTTTGAGGTAATCGGCTTCAGATTGGGCTTTTTCAAAAGCAGGGAAAAGTTTTAATTCTAAGTATTGTCCTGTTTGCATCAACATATTGGATGGAAAGTTAAGAACAGGAAATAACATCTTTAAACCATACAAGAGTATTGGAGAAAGGATAAGAATAGCACTTATTATTAATAATGTTTTATTAGAAAACTTTCTCATTGGCAATAACAGAAAACCAAGCATTGCATAAAAAAATACTATATCTCCTGTCCAAATTAGTAAGTGACAAAAGCCCAATAAAAGCATGAATAACAAACGTCTTCTAATAGTGTCAATAGCATTATTATTGTCAGCTGCTCTACTAATTTGCAAAGCCATTCCCCAACCGAACAATAAACTAAAAATGGAATAAAATTTCCCTTCTATTAACCAATGATGCAAAAAAAGCATTTTAGCATCCCAACCAGGCACTAAAAAAGTACCAGTAAGATGTGCATCTTCATTGTACCATGAAAAACCTGCACCAAGGTTTGCAATAAAAAT
>JBAXUV010000057.1:0-4532 GCA_037129425.1 Sphingobacteriia bacterium | reverse complement strand
CCTTTACTTGTACTTGCTCCCACATTAGTGATGAGTCTATAATTAGCGCCTGTTGGATTGATAATGCCTACACGATTATTGTATTGTAAATAATAACCACTAATATCAAATTGCAAGAAATTTTTTACCTTACCCCTATACCCTATATCGAAGTTATAACCTCTTGCATCTTTAAGATCCGGATCAACCATATCAGTTGTTGGAGGTGCTTGAAGATTGGCAAATTGAATAGGTCTATATGCTTGCGCAAAATTGGCATAAATTTCTGTGGTTTTGGTTAGATGATATTCTGATCCAATTCCGCCAAGAAAAAAATGTCTTGCTCTTGTGATATCTTGAAGATGAATTGGATCTCCTGTTGAGTTAAATCCATTTCTTCCAGATGCCGAACCCTCGAGCCATTCAAATCTTATTCCAGGAATTATGTACCATTTATTAGACACTCTGAAAATATTTTCAATGAATCCAGCTAGATTTTTAGATTCAAAAATCACATCTCTTGGATAGAGCCCCGAGATAGTTATATCATAATTTGATCCTGTACTTCCCTTACCATCGGCTAATCGTTGAGTTGTGCCTGTATATAATCGAACACCTGCCGAAATGGTGTTCTTCATTTTTCCTATTTGATAATCATTAATAATTCTACTTTCTAAACCGTAGTTCCTGTATCGATCTAAATTGACCACTCTATTGTTATATTGATTGGTGGCTGCATTGATGCTATCTTTTACAGTGATAACTTGTAAAAATCCAACGCTATTTCTATCTCCGATGGTTCCAAATATTTTTGTATTCCAGCGTGTATGTGCGTTTATTTCATATTGCATTGTAATTGCTGGAGTAGTCCATGTAATATCAAACCAGTTTCTACTTCTAACACTTTGTTGTGCATCTTCTTTGATTTGTGTATCGGTTAAACCTCCGGCTTGTTGGCTTCTCATATGGGAATGCATCAATTCAACGGTGAGTGAAAATTGATTGGAATAATTATAAGTAACTGAACCAAAGCCAGCTTTCGTGAAAAACTGACTGTTGTTTCTCCAGCCTTCTCCATTTCTTTGATCATAAAAAGAATAATAATTTATTTTTCCTTTTTTACCTCCTATGGCATTAAAGCTATTTAATAACCCATTGCTTCCTATGGTTTGCTGCGTTTCAAATTCAATAGGTTTTGTAATGTCGCTACCATTTTTTAAAATATAGTTGACCATGCCGCCAAATTGTGGACCATATTGTAAAGCTCCCTGTCCTCTAACAATTTCAATTCTTTGAACAGCTTGAAGTTGTGGATTATAATATGCTTCGGGATAACCAAATGGATCTGCAGCAATATCATATCCATTTTGTCGAATATTAAATTCCCAACTTCTATTTGGACTTAACCCTCTTGCTGCAATACCAATCTGAATGCCACTAGGGTCGCTTTCCCAAATATGAATACCTGGCACTTTTGCCAACACCTGACGCATTGTGTTGCTCGCAATATTGCCCTGTACATTTTCAAGTACAATTAATGCTGTTTTTTTTCCAGCATAAATATTGGTTCCTACAATTTCAGGCATTTGTTGGTAGTCGCTTTTACTAGCTCGGCCAACAATGGTTACATCTTTTAAATAATGCCAGCTGGATGTATCTATTGCAATTTTACTTACTTGAGCTTGTATAGGTTGAATAAAACCAATTAAAATTGTGATAGTTAGTATGAATGTATTGTTCCATTTTTTCATGCCGCAAAACTAGTTTTGCAGTTATCCATCTATTTACGGAATCAGGAATGGACTTTATGAAATAAGGAAAATCTTCAATAATTTATTAATGAATTGAAGGCACAAAAAAGCGAAGTCAGCACCGACTTCGCTTTTAAAACATAATGGCAAGTAACCCAAAAACTAAAAATTTACACAAAGAATTATGCGAAAAGAATTGCCATTAATACTATAAAGAAAGTTATAATAAATCCTCTTTCTTTGATTTTTCTGGTTCTGGTTTTATACATGGAATCGGATATTTATGTGCACAATATAATATGCCTTATCCGATGTAACAGCAGTGAAATAACGGAATTTATTGTAGTTGAAATACTACATTACGATTTGGGGTTTGTAAAGCAGCTTATTTTCCCAATTTTTTGGAAATTCCGATTCCAATAACCCATGTATCATATGCTTTCCATTTTAGATCATAACTCAATGTTCCAAAGACTTCCCATTCTTTGGGTAATTCAGCAGCATATTCAATGCCGAATCGATTCAGGAAAAAGTTTTCTTCTTTGGCAAATTCAGCTCCTGCTCCGAATAAAAAATTCCAGTGTTCTGTTGCTTTATACATTCCCATTAAAGCAGGAGCAACAGGCTTGCTTCTTTCAATTACTTCACCTGTTCCCAAGTGTTTTTCTACTTTAAAGTTTTCAATAATGATATCAGTTTGTAATCCTATTGACCATTTAGGCTTAAACTGGTACATATAATCTATGCCTATAGCTGGCAGTGTTAATAGTTTTTTTTTGCCTGAAGCATCCCTACCATCAAATACATGTGCATGACTTAAAACAAAACTTAAAGTACTTTTTGGTTCAAATTTTTTTTCGTCACTTTTTTTCTCAGTCTCCTTTTTTTCTTGTGCGCTCATTTGCTCACATATGATCAACATTGAAAAAAATACCAAGATCAATTGTAGACCAGCTTTTTTCATATCAAAGTTTTAAAAGAGGGTATAGTAGAATAATCAAGAATAAAAAAGGGGATAGTTACTATCCCCTTTTTTCAAAATTATTTTGCCATTGCTTTTTTTATCTTGGCTGTTACATAATCGTAAAATTTTTCACGATTAGCAACTCCCATAATTGCATCTAATTGCACAGAACGTGCCGCTAGTGCAGCTTTTGCATATTGTTCTTTTGCAGTGGCGTCTTTTCCATAACGATCAATTCTATCCAAAGAAGCAATAAAACAGATATTTACATTATCAATATCATCCAATTGAGTAGGAGACATTTTCAATGTGTTCTTTAAATACTTCTGGTTGTCTTCTCTGAAGCCAGCCGCTTTGCTCAATTTTTGTTCATTAGATAGATCCGCCCATTTTTGTGCGTTGATACCTGATACTGCCAAGATGCATATCAAAGCAAAAAGAATTGTTTTTTTCATGTGCTTTATTTTTTATTGATTGATTAAATATAAAAAAAATAGGGACTGATAATACTTCAATCCCTATTTAATATTTGCTTATTGCCCTTTTTTCAGCATCTCTTCAATTTTACTTAGATTGAAAGAACCTGCTGATTGACTTGGTGGGAATTCTTTCATCGTCATCAGGAATTTAGCAGCCATACTTTGAATTGGAACAATAATAAATGGTCTATCTAAGAACCAATCATTATAAGTATTGGAATTGTGTTGTGCTTTTTCAAATGGATCTCTACGAAGATTAAATAACAATGGTACACGTAATTCAGTAAATGGTTCACGCCATACACCAAATGCTTCTCCTCTGTTTTCTAAAAACACAACTTTCCAATCCTGGTAACGAGCTGCCACAATTTGAGCATCATCATTTACATACCAAAATTCATTTCTTGCAGAAACTTTTGTTTTGCCTGTTAAATAATCCAATTGATTGTACCCATCAATATGATTTTTATAGGATCTTCCATTAAGGGTTGCACCTTTTAATAGCTTTTCTTTTATATCTGTAGCACCAGCTATTGCTGCAAATGTAGGTAGCCAGTCTTCATGTGAAACAATACCATTTAAAGTAGTTCCGGCAGGAAAATGCCCTGGCCATTTAATAAATGTTGGAACCCTGTATGCACCTTCCCAGTTAGAGTTCTTCTCACTTCTAAAAGGAGTTGTTCCAGCATCTGGCCAAGTGTTATAATGTGGTCCATTATCGGTAGAATACATTACTACTGTATTGTTGGCTAAACCTAAATCGTCAATTACTTTCAATAATTCTCCCACATGCATATCATGCTCCACCATTCCATCACTGTATTCGTCTTGTCCAGAAATTCCTTCATGTTCTTTTTTAACGTGTGTGCGGAAGTGCATTCTGGTGCCATTCCACCAGCAGAAAAAGGGCTTTCCAGCTTTAGCTTGACGGGTAATATACTCTTTTGCAGCAGCCACTGTTTCATCATCGATGGTTTCCATTCTTTTCTTTGTAAGTGGGCCAAGATTTTCGATCGTTTGACCGCCATTACCATCTGATTTAGATTTGATGATACCACGAGGACCAAAATTTTCAAGGAATGTTTTTCCATTGGCCATAACCATGGATCCTGGATAATCTCTGTTCTCTGGCTCTTCTTCAGCATTCAAATGGTATAAACTTCCCATGAATTCATCAAATCCATGCAAGGTTGGTAAATGCTCATCTCTATCTCCCTGGTGGTTTTTTCCAAATTGTGCAGTAGCATAGCCTTGGCTTTTTAGAACGGTAGCCATGGTTACATCTGTTTTTTGCCATCCTTCTTTAGCACCTGGCAAACCTACTTTGGTCATTCCAGAACGAACTGGTACAGAACCACT
>JBAXUV010000056.1:0-4629 GCA_037129425.1 Sphingobacteriia bacterium | reverse complement strand
GGAATTTGGTTAATTAACTTAATCTTACCAGCAATTGGCGGTACTTTATTTATCTTGGGTTTAAGATTATTCAGAAAAAATAATTCAAATTGATAAAACGCTTCATTTTTTTATTCATTGTTTTATTATCTACAAAATCAATTTCTGCAGGAGATGATTTTTGTGGGTTGCGTAACAATGCATTTCAACAAGGAGAATCGATTAGTTATACTATTTATTATTCAGTAATTGGTATTTATATAAATGCAGGAGCAGCTACATTTTCTGTGAATGCAGAAAAACTAAATAATAAACCGGTATACCATGTAATTGGTTCCGGAACTTCTAATAGCAGATACGATTGGATCTTTAAAGTAAGAGATCAATATGAATCTTATATAGACACTAACACACTTCAGCCCTTGAAATTTATTAGAAATGTTGATGAAGGTGGATATAAGATCAATGAGAACATCACTTTTAATAAGGATCAGAATACCGCTACATCAAGTAAGGGTGTTGTAAAAATTCCTGCATGTGTCCAAGATGTTTTGAGTGCCATTTATTATGCTAGAAATATTGATTATAGTAAGTATAATCCTGATGAAAAAATACCATTCTCTATGTTTCTTGATAATGAAGTGTATAGTCTGTACATCAAATATCTGGGTAGAGAACAAATTAAAACCAAGTACGGAACTTTTAAAGCCATAAAGTTTAGTCCCTTATTGGTAAAAGGCACTATTTTTTCGGGAGGTGAAAAAATGACAGTATGGGTTACCGATGATGCCAATCATATTCCAGTGCGTATTGAAAGCCCAATTTCAGTAGGTTCAGTAAAAGTGGACATGATGGGATATAAAAATTTAAGACATCCGCTTGCTTCCTTAATTTCTCAACGGTAGTTATATACTATCTAATGTAAATATTTCTTTTACACGAATCCCTTTTTCGGTTTCCTGAACAGTGCAACACTCATTATTAGGATCATGCTCAAAAAACAACACGTAATTGTTATCGGCAGCTTCTTTCAGGAATGATTTTTTTTCTTGTAAAGTAGTGTAAGGAAACATATCGTAGCCCATTATATAAGGCAATGGAATATGTGCGGTGGAAGGAAGCAGATCGGCCATATAAACAATGGTTCTTCCCTTATAATTGATTTGGGGGAGCATCATTGAATTGGTATGACCGTTAACAAATCTAATAGAAATATCTTTGATGAAATCGCTTGAGCCCAATAAATTATTTGCATCAAAATCTGAAAGCGGAGTTGGAACAAATTCTAGTTTACCTGTTTCTTGTATTGGGAGAATATTTTCTTTTAGAAAAGAAGCTCTTTCTCTTTCGTTGGGATTAACAGCCCAGTCCCAATGTTTTGCATTACTCCAAAATTGAGCATTCGGGAATGCTGCAATCAATTGATCGTTTTCTCTTACGATTGTTCCCCCGCAATGATCAAAATGCAAGTGAGTATGAAAGACATCGGTAATATCATTCTTGGAAAATCCATGCTGGGCTAATGAACTTTCTAAACTGTCATTTCCATTAAGGTGATAATGACCAAAAAATTTGGCATCTTGTTTATTACCCATGCCCGTATCAACTAATATCAGTCGATCATCAGTTTTTATCAATAAACTTCTTAAAGCCCAATTGCATAAATTATTTTCATCTGCAGGGTTTAATTTATTCCACATGCTTTTAGGCACTACACCAAACATAGCACCCCCATCTAATTTAAAATAGCCTGTATTAATACTAAATAACTGCATGATTTTTTTGACGTTTTTGAGTAATTGCTGCACTGTACAAAATAATTAACCCAAGAACAAAAAATACTACTAAGGCTAAAACAGAGTTTCTCTGTGAGCCTGTAAATTCATTGATATAACCAAAGCTAAACATGCCAATTACAATGGCAATCTTTTCGGTAACATCATAGAAACTAAAAAAAGAAGTAGTGTCTTTGGTTTCGGGCATTAATTTGGCATAAGTGCTTCTGCTCAGCGATTGAATACCTCCCATTACAAAACCAACCAATACTGCTAAACCATAAAATTCATAAACACCATTTTTAGGTAAATTGTAACCAACAACACATAGAACAATCCAGAAAAAAACAGTTACCATCAATGCATTGAAATTCCCAATTTTCTTGGATAAAAAAGCAATAGTATATGCTCCAGGAATAGCAATAAATTGAATGATTAATATGGCGATGATGAGGTTGGTTGTAGGAATATTTAATTCACTTTTGCCATATAGAGTAGCTACCAGCATGACTGTTTGTACCCCCATATTGTAAAAGAAAAATGCCAATAAATACCTTTTTAAAACGGGCATTGCTTTTACCTGATGCCAAACTTTAATTAATTCTTTGTACCCTTTTGTAAATATGTTTTCTGATTGTGTATTTCCTAAAGGAGAACTGTTGGGTAATCTGCTTAATGAGAATTGCCCAAAACCCCACCACCAAATGCCTACTAGTAAAAAAGAAATTTGTGATGCTTTGCCCACTGTTATGCCAAAACTATCTGGAGACAATACAAAAACAAAGCAGATGATCTGTAAAATCATGCTACCAATGTAGCCCATTGAATAACCTTTTGCACTAACCCTATCTTGATCTTCGGGGGCTGCAATTTCAGGTAAGAAAGAATTGTAAAAAACCAAACTGCTCCAAAATCCGATACATGCAAAAATTAAGCAGGCTAAGCCAAAAGCTAAATTGTCTTTGGTAAAAAAATACATGGATGAACAGGCAATGCTGCCAATTGTACAAAAGAAAAACAGGAATTTCTTTTTATTTCCACGGTAATCGGCAATAGAAGATAGTATAGGAGAACTAATTGCCACAATTATAAAAGCAAGTCCCAAGGCATAATTGTATAAAGATGTATTTACAAATTCTCTTCCAAATAATTGAACAGTATCTACAGAAGTATTTTCATTTCCATCTCCAGTAATGGCTTCATAATAAGCTGGGAAAATAGTAGAAGTGATCACAAGGTTATAAGAACTATTGGCCCAATCATACATGGCCCATCCATTGATCACTTTTTTACTTGCTGTTTTCATGGGGCCTATTTTAAATAACCAGTATAAATAAGTGTAATTAAAATCAATCCAACAATTACTCTATACCATCCAAAAAAACGGAAACCATATTTTTGTAAAACTGATATAAAGAAACGAATGGCAATCAAGGCAACAATAAATGCCACTACATTGCCGATTCCTAATAAAACCAAATTGCTTTTGGTGGTAAGCATATGCGGACTTTCTTTAAAGGCTTTTAGCAATTTATACCCTGTTGCAGCTGCCATGGTAGGAACTGCTAAGAAAAAAGAAAATTCTGCTGCTACATTCCTGGTTAATTTTTGCTGCATTCCACCGATAATACTAGAAGCAGACCTGCTCATACCTGGGATCATGGCAAGGCATTGAAAAACACCAATAATAAATGCTTTTACATAGGAGATATCTTCTTCTTTTTCTATGGTATGGGTTTTAAAAATGTCGTCTATAAATATAAGTATCACACCGCCCACTAACATGGTAATTGCTACCGTCATTGGGCTTTCTAACAATGCATCTATTTTATCGGATAATAAGAAGCCCAATACCAATGCAGGTATTACTGCAACAATTAATTTTATATAAAAACTCCAATGATTGAGGGGAAAGAATTTTTTTCGGTACAAAACCACCACCGATAAAATGGCCCCTAATTGAATGGCCACTTCAAATAATTTGGTGAACTCATCTTTGGCTATTCCCATAAATGAACTCACAATGATCATGTGTCCGGTGGAAGAGATAGGAAGGAATTCGGTAATTCCTTCTACAATGGCTATTATAATGGCTTCGAATATGGTCATAAGGAGGGGTTTATCATTTAATTCAAGATAAATATAAAGTTTATGCTGAAATTATCACAAACAAAAAAGCGTTTCATATATGAAACGCTTTCAATTTATTGATTTATACAGTCTGAAATTGGAATATAGTATTAAGCTGCTTTCTTCGGACTTTTAAAGATTGCATACACTTCAATTAACAAACCAAAAACAATCATAATTGGAGCAATAGTGATGCGTGTAGTGCTGTACACTTCTTTGGTATCAAATACATTGGGATCTGCACTCTTTCCGCCACTCATTAATACCATGCCCAGCGCGATTACAACACCGCCAATTAGCATCCATGTATAATTATCTTTTGAAAATAGGGTTGTTGCTTTTACTGTTTCGTTAGCCATTGTGATTTTTTCTAAAGTTATTAATAAAGTTCGTCTAATTTCATTTTTAAGTATTTCAGCACACTTTTGTAAGTGCTTAATACAGATATGCCCACACCAAGTATTATTATCCCTCCAAATAGAATCAGGGTATGACTCATATTTCTAATGACTTTTAGTTGAGGAAATTGGCTTTCTGCCCATCCAATCAAAGAAAAGAGCAATACAATGGCAATGCCTGAACTGATCAATCCATTGATCAATGCCCTAATATTAAGTGGTTTTGCAATGAATCCTTGAGTAGCCCCCACCATTTGCATGGTCTTGATCAAAAATCGATTGGAGAACATCGCTAAACGAATGGTATTATCGATGCTAAAAATCACGATCAAACTCAATAAAATAGC
>JBAXUV010000055.1:0-4877 GCA_037129425.1 Sphingobacteriia bacterium | reverse complement strand
CCTTTTAAAACCAAAGATGATACGAGAATAGCTATTCCAGAGAAAGCAATTGCGGCAATAATCAGTACAATCAGCGAGGAAGCTCCCATTGATATTCTATTTCTACGAATATAGGAACAATATGATAAAATAAAATATGAAAATTATCATCTTTTACACTGAGTTATCACCATAGTATTTTACCATTATTGCAAAGAGTATTACATTTAATGCTATGAAGTATCTACATAAATTTACTGTTGGCTTATTTGCTTTTACCCTATCCTTCAATTGTCTTTCAGCACAATTCAATAAAAACCACCTAAAAACAATTGACTCTGCTTTAACGGTATTGCATCAAAAAGCAATGTTCAATGGTGTAGTGCTACTGGCCGAAAAAGGAGAAATTGTTTATCAAAAACAGCTGGGCGTTGAATCTACAGATTCGAACAAACCCCTCACCCTTCAATCTTCCTTTAATCTGGCTTCGGTATCCAAACAGTTTATGGCCATGATGATCATGCAATTGAAGGAGAAAAACAAACTTCAATACGATGATAAAGTACAACAATATTTAAAAAAATTCCCTTACCCCAATATTACCATCAGACATTTACTCACCCATACATCTGGTTTGGAAGAATATGAAACACTGACCCTTCAATACAATAATACCCTCGATACTTTAGACAATCAAAAAATGCTCGATCTGTTGGCTGCCTACCAGCCTGCACTTCATTTTGTACCTGGCGAAAAATGGGAATATTCCAACACGGGTTATGTGTTATTAGGTTCCATCATTGCGCAGGTTGCGGAAATGCCCGTTGAAGTATTTTTTAAACAATCCATTGCCCAACCACTTCAATTAAACAATACCTATATCCATTATTTAAACATGCGCGTAACAGATAGCGCAAGCAATAAAAGAGTATTGGGATTTAACAGGGTAAATGGCAAAAATCAACCCGATGATTTAATCAGGCTCGACGGAGTGATTGGTGATGGCAATATTTATTCTTCCGCTGCAGATTTATTAAAATGGGATCAAGCTTTGTATACCGAGAAATTGGTTGCTGCTAATACCTTGAAGGAAGCATTTACTCCAGTTAAGTTGAACAATGGCACAACCTTTAATTATGGCTTTGGATGGGGAATCAGCAATGATGGCAAAACGCTTTCGCATACAGGATCCTGGGTTGGCTTTAGAAATGCGATTGAAAGAAATTTAGCAACCAAACAAACCATTATTATACTTACCAGTGGCCACAATGCAATTGCCCGTACTGTGATCAATGAGATATTTGCCAATCAAACACCCTCTATTCCAAACACCCAGCTCATCAATAATGTACAGATCATTGATGGCACAGGCCTGCCTGCTAAAAAAGGAGCTGTTAGATTATCCAACGATAAAATTCTGGAAATAGGCAACCTAAGTCCTTTTAAAAATGAACAAGTAATCAATGGAAATGGCCTCACATTAGCACCCGGCTTTATTGATACACATAGTCATCATCTGGGCAGTTTAAAAAATAAGCCCGAAGCCATTCCGATGGCCAGTCAAGGAATCACTACCATTACCATTGGGCAAGATGGAGAGAGTTATGCAATGGATACATTGGTGGAGTTTTTTAAACGCAGGCCTGTAGCGGTGAATGTTGCTTCCTATACCGGTCAATCTACATTGAGAGAAGAAACCATGGGTGAAGATCATTTATTGAGGATTGCCACTGAAGCAGAAATCAAAGAGATGAAATTGAAACTGGCCAATGAAATGAAAAAAGGATCGCTGGGATTATCTACTGGCTTAGAATATGAATCTGCATTTTATTCCAACAGATACGAAGTAATTGAATTAGCCAAAGTTGCTAAAGAATACAATGGCAGATATATTAGTCATATTAGAAGTGAAGACATCAACTTAGAAGAAGCCCTTGATGAAATCATCGATATTGGCAGAATAGCAAAAATTCCTGTACAAATTTCTCATATAAAAATTGCCAGGAAAGATCTTTGGGGAACAGCTCCACAAGTCATTGAAAAATTGCAAACTGCCAGATCAACTGGAGTAAATATTACCGCCGATATTTACCCTTATAATTTTTGGAACTCTACTTTAAAGATCTTGTTTCCCAACCGCGATTATACCAATCCAGCGAGTGCTGCATTTGCAGTCAACCAATTATTTGATGCCGATCAATCTGTTTTAATTCGCTTTGCTGCGGAACCAAGCTACGAAGGAAAAACAGTATCCGCCATTGCTAAAATGATGAAAGCAGATAATGCAAGCACTTTAATGAAACTGATTGCTATGGCAGAAGATTTCAGGAAAAAGAATCCTGATTATAAAGGCTATATTGAAACCATCATGGGTAAATCGATGGATGATCAGGATGTAGCCGATTTCATGAGCTGGCCAATGACCAATATTTGTTCTGATGGATCCGGAAGTGGCCATCCAAGAGGTCATGGTGCATTTACAAGAGTTCTGGCGAAATATGTTCGGGAGCAAAAAACACTTTCTTTAGAAAATGCCATTTATAAAATGACTGGCCTTTCTGCTGAACATTTAGGAATAAAAGACAGAGGAACAATTGTTGCTGGAAATTATGCGGATCTGGTATTGTTCAATCCTGCAACAGTAAAAGACAATGCCGATGTAAAAAATGGCACAGCTATTTCAACAGGCATTGAAATGGTATGGCTCAATGGCCAGTTGATTTATAAAAATCAAAAAGCCACTGGTAAATATCCAGGTAAATTAATTAAACGAGATTTCTAAAGCTAGGCTAAGATGAATAACGCATTGGTATTAACAAATGGATTGCTCCATACAAGTGATGCAAAAACAGCGCATGGATTAATAAGAGGAACCGAACGATTTACGATCAAAGGCATTATAGACAATCAAGAAAATGAAGGAAAAGATGCTGGTGTACTCTTAGATGGAAAGCTTCGCAATATTCCGGTTTACGGCAATCTTTCCAATGCTTTAGCTGCATCCAATGATATTCAATATTTAATTATTGGTGTTGCAACTGTGGGTGGTTATTTACCGCCAGACATGAAATTAATTGTTCGAGAAGCCATACAACAGGGCATTTCAGTGGTGAATGGTTTGCATGAATATTTAAGTGATCAACCCGAAATGGTTTTATTGGCCAACCAACATGGAGTAAGCTTGATCGATATTCGAAAACCCAAAGCAAGAAAGGACCTTCATTTTTTTACAGGAGACATATTCAAATTAAAAGCCAATATTGTTGCCATCATTGGAATGGATTGTGCCATGGGCAAAAGAACCACTGCAAGAATGCTAAAACAAGCCTGCAATGCCCATAATATAAAAGCCGAAATGATTTATACAGGCCAGACTGGCTGGTTACAAGGTGGACAATATGGTTTTATTTTCGATTCAACTTTAAACGATTTTGTTTCGGGTGAACTGGAACATGCCATTGTAAGTTGCGCTAACGAAACAGGAGCATCTGTTATTTTTTTAGAAGGACAATCTTCATTAAGAAATCCCAGTGGACCCTGTGGTTTGGAATTATTGATTTCTGGCAATGCCAAACAAGTAGTACTGGTGCATGCTCCTAAAAGAATCTATTTTGATGATGATCCGCATTGGGGTAAAATTCCTTCTGTAGAATCGGAAATGGAGATCATTCAACAATTTGGTTCAAGGGTGATTGCGCTTGCATTAAATACGCAGGGTTGTACTATTGCTGAAGCAATTGCGTATCAGCAATTCTACGAACAATCATTACAGATACCCGTGTTACTCCCACTCGAAGAAGGGGTAGAAAAATTAGTTCCATTGTTTAAGCAAATGAAAGCATGAAAATAAAATCCATTCATAGCTATTTAAAAAAAGGAGCATTAAAAAATCCTTACACCATTGCATATGGTCAATTTGATGAAGTAGAAATAGTCTTTATTGAAATTGAATTGGCCAATGGTATGATTGGTTTTGGATCTGCAAGTCCTGCGGAAGAAGTGGTAGGAGAAAATTCTGCTCAAACCTTGATTCATTTGCAATCTACATTTATTCAAGCTCTCATTGGTAGAGATATTCGGCATTTTCAACAAATCATTGAGGAAATAAAAAAACAGTTCAATCATTTGCCTGGAACACAAGCTGCAATGGACATTGCTTTGCATGACGCTTTTTGTAAATACTTAGGCATTCCAGTGGTAGATTTTTATGGAAGAAAAATTAAATCATTGCCAACTTCAGTAACCATTGGCATTAAATCGGTAGCGGAAACATTATCCGATGCAATTGCTTACGATCAAATGGGTTTTAAAATATTAAAAGTAAAAACAGGATTGGATGTAGAAGAAGACATTGAAAGAGTGAGCAAACTTTTTGAATATTTCAACAATCGGCTGCAGATAAGAGTAGACGCCAATCAAGGATACAGCTTATTGCAATTGAAACAATTTATCAAATCCACCAAACAATTCAATATCGAATTGATAGAACAGCCATTAGTGGTTGGAAAAGAAAATGAATTATTGGATATAGCAAACAGAACTACCATTGCTGGTGATGAATCAATTAAAGATGCACATGCTGCCATGCAATTTGGCGTTGGTGCAAAACCATTTGGAATATACAATATCAAATTAATGAAATGCGGCGGCATCATCGGTGCCAGGGAAATAGCACAAATTGCCCATCATGCTCAAATAGATTTGTTTTGGGGATGCAATGATGAAAGCATCCTGAGTATCACTGCTGCATTACATATTGCTTATGCTTCTGCTAATACAAAATACCTCGATTTAGATGGAAGTTTAGATCTGATTGAAGATTGGGTTCTTGGTGGGTTTACACTAAAAGATGGCCATCTAATAATTAATGACCAACCAGGATTCGGAGTAACTAAAAA
>JBAXUV010000054.1:0-4920 GCA_037129425.1 Sphingobacteriia bacterium | reverse complement strand
ACCCATGGTATGAAGCTTCTACACATCACCAGGGTAGTCAATACATACATGTTCGATATGGTAATGAATTACTTCAAGCTTTTTTGTTGGATAAAGTTGGCTTAAGCCCTTATTCAAACAAAATAACTACTGCAACTTATAGAGATATCTATGCTCATATTCCACAAGAAGGTGATATGGATGGAATGCCAGAAGGTGATTGCCATAATAATATTACCATGGGTAATCAATACCTCGAATTTATACCACTTGCAGCTTCCATGAGCAAGGATGGATTTTTACAAACCTATGCTCAACTGCATTTGAATAAACTACAATTATTAAGTACTCGGGCTTTTCTTTTTTATGATCCATCTATTAAAGCCAAATCTTTAGACAGCCTGGTGTTGAGTAAATTATTTCCTTCTCCCTCAGGTATAATGATTGCAAGAACAAAATGGGATGTAGATAAAAAAGGCAAGCCTTCCAACGCAATGGTGGTGTTGATGAATATGAAAGAGTATCAAGCAAAAAATCATACTCATTTAGATATTGGACATTTTGGGATTTATTATAAAGGACACCTGGCTTTAGATGCAGGTATTTACCAAGGCAAAGACCCCAATAATGAGTGGGGCAAATTGAATTATGTAAACTATTATAGTAGAACGGTTGCGCATAATAGCTTGCTCATTGTAGATCCAAACGAGCCTACTCCTTTTGAAGGCTCCAATGTAAAAGCAATATCAAGAGATGGCGGACAATTTACTTATAAGAACAGAGCCTGGGATAGTTTACAAGAGATGATGAGTGCTGGTAAATCTGCACAGATCTTAGCCAATGAAATTAGTAAAGGCACTGCTCCCGATTATTCTTACTTAAAAGGTGATATGACAGCTGCATATAATATTCCCAATAATGTGGCAGACTATCCTGCAAAAGCGGCGTCGGTAAAAAGAAGTTTCGTTTTCTTAAACTTAAAGAATGATGTTGTTCCTGGGGCTTTAATTGTGATGGACAAAGTGGTTTCTACCAATGCCAGTTTTAAAAAAACCTGGCTCTTGCATTCGCAGAATGAGCCAAGTATAACAGATAGCATTATTCAGTTTGAAAATACAGCAAATGGCAGAAATGGTAGACTTCAAAACAATGTGTTATTGCCCGAATTGAATAATCTTCAAATAGAAAAAATTGGTGGCGCTGGGAAAGAGTATTGGGTGGATGGAAAAAATTGGGGAACAGTTACCCAAGAAGATGCCGGACAATGGCGAATAGAAGTCTCCCCAAAAGATGCTGCACTGGCCAATAATTTTTTAAATGTCATTCAAGTGACCGATGCTAAGCCAAGTAAACAAGTATTGCCGGTAACAAAATCAATTGCTACCAAGGGCAATTATATTGCAATCAGTATTGGTGATAGGATAGTGGCACAGCAACTCAATTTAGATAAAACCGATAATGACATCGCATTTTCCATTGGCGAGAAAAACAAAAACTATAAAGTATTGGTAACCGATTTGAAAGCGGGTAAGTGGGTGGCTACTTCTAGTCTGGGAGAACAAACCATAGAAGTAACTGAAGCAAATGGCACTGCCTATTTTAATAGTAAGGGAGGTAGTTTTCAATTGCGGAAAATCAAATAGTGTTAGCTAAAATCTATAAATTGCCAAAAAAAGGAATGATCTCTACAACAATTGTTTGGACAAAAGCTTGATAAAATAATCATTTCCTTTGGAGTACATTTATGACATCCCATAAAGACATTATAATAAGGAATGATAATAACATTGAATTATCAGCAACACTTTTTATCCCTTCCGAATTGAAATCAGCAGTAATGATTGGGCCAGCAACTGGGATAAAAAGAGGTTTTTATCATTCATTTGCTACTTATTTAGCAGACAATGGATACGGTGTTATTACATTTGATTATGAAGGAATCGGAGCATCTAGAAGTGGATGTCTTAAAACATGTAAAGCATCTTTGGTAAGTTGGGGTAGCTCCGATTTGTCTGTTGTATTCTCTACTTTAAAAACAATTTTCCCTAATGTTAAATATCACTTAGTAGGACATAGTGCTGGAGGGCAATTAGTAGGTTTGATGCGGGGAGCAACCGAACTTACTTCAATTTTTAATGTTGGCTGCTCCTCTGGTTGTATTAAAAACATGAAATATCCTTTTAAGGCAAAAGCCTATTTCTTTATGAATGTATATATCCCCATCAATAATTTACTATTTGGGTATACCAATACCCAGTGGGTGGGAATGGGTGAACCATTGCCCAAAAAATCTGCTCAACAATGGACAGATTGGTGCAATGGAAAAGGTTATGTTGAAAATTACATCAACAAGAATAGCATATCACATTGCTACAATGATTTAAGTTGTCCATCTATCTGGATCAACGCTACAGATGACGATATTGCCAATGACAAAAATGTAGCCGATATGATCCGTGTATTTCCAAAATTGAAAGCAGAAAGAATTACTATTGATCCTGCTGCATATGGATTTAAAGAAGTAGGACACATGAAATATTTTAGCAATCAAAAAAGCAAACTTTGGGTCTTGGCAAAGGATTGGTTGGATAAACATTAAAGTATTGCCAAAGCTTTGAGCTTTTATTTATCAATCAATCTTTTAAATGCTTGAAGCATAATCAAGCACTTATTTCCAACTTATATCCCTTCCCGCGGATCACCACAATTTTGATATTCGAATCCAATTCCAATTTCTTTCGAAGTTTTGAAATAAACATATCGAGACTTCGTCCAACAATTACGCCTTCATCTTCCCAAATCTCTTTTTGAAGTCTGCTTCGCTCAATTGACTCATTTGGTGATAAAGCAAAAATGCGCAATACCCTGGTTTCAGTGGCGGTAAGGTCTGTTGTAATTTCGTTAAGAACCAACTTTCGGTTCTTGGCATCAAATAACAACGAGCCCAATTGGTATACATCAGTGTCCAGCGATTCAGATAATGCTGGTAAAACCTTCCTCTGTTTAACAGATCCCATAAACATCAATCCAACAAATGCAAAAACCGACAAGCCGCCCAGCAGAATTCCATTCTTAGTGGTAATAGCTACGTTGGGTTTAAATTTTATGTTGATTACATAACAAGCATTGGGCAACCTTCTTCCTTTACAGGAAACAATATCATCTTTTGTATTATTGGCTATTGCATATCCATATGCAACATTCGCATTATCGCAGTTCAACACATTCACTACATAATTGGATACCGCTTTATCCCTGCTTAGTAATCGCTGAGAGATATTTACTAAAGAGTCTGGTAAGATACTCATCTCTTGCTCAAACTTGATCTGGTATTCGTTCTGGGATATTTTATTTAAAGGAAGCACTCTGGATACACTGTCGCCCGATTGTAATAAGAGTTCATGTCCGATCTTTCTGATTAAAATTTCTCTTCTGGCTACATTAAAGTCGTCGGTTTCAGTAAAGTTAAATGCCACAAGTATCAGCCAAATTGATAGGAGTAGTATGGATCCGAATAGGTATTTTCGATTACGGAAGAAGCTATTTTGACTTAGAGACATACTATTTACCAATTTTTTACAAAGGTTACACTTTTATTTACAATACAAATACCATTTGATGAAAGGTAGTCAACTACTTTAGCACTGTCAATTTTGAAGTGATAAAAAAAATCAAATATGAAATTCAAATTCCTTTTTACACTCTTGTTAATGGCTGCTTTTTTTGGAGCCTGTAAACAAAACCAAGATCTTGTTTCTCCTGAAACAATCATGCCTGATTCCAAACCAATCGTAAGCGCTTATGGGCCTACCCGAATGGTTCGCAGTGTAAAGCAAGCAAAAAATGGAGATATGTTGATTGCCTCTTATACAGGAGTGTGGCGCTACGACGGGAAATTGTTTACCAATATAACAACTGGTATACTTTCTCCCAGTTTTTGGGATGTGCTGGAAGATCAAAAAGGAAATCTTTGGTTTGGCACCAAGGATTCAGGGGTATATTATTACAATGGTAAAACTTTCCTGCATTATACTACAAGACAAGGGCTTCCCGGTAATACAGCACTTCATCTTTTTGAAGACAAATCTGGTAATATTTGGATTGCAGCTGGAGATGGAGTAACGCGTTTCGATGGAAAATCATTCAAAAATTATACTACAAAAGATGGGCTTCCTAGTGGCGGGGTGAATACTTTCATGGAAGATAAAAAAGGGAAAATCTGGATGGGCACAAGAAGCGATGCCTGTTATTTTGATGGCAATAAATTCACTGTTTTCAAAAACAAAGAAGGCAAAACTTTTTACAACGTATGGTCTTTTGTGGAAGATAAAAAAGGCAATATCTGGTTTGGAGGTTCCACTATTACTAAACAAAATGGCAATATCACCTACCATGATGGCGGCCCAGGTCTTTGGCGCTATGATGGTACTGACTATGCCAAAGTATCAGCAAAGAGTGCTTCTGCCATCATCCAAGATAAAAACGGAAATATATGGACTACTGGTGCTACAAATCCTGTTGGGTTAGGCCCTTGGAATTTGTTGCGTTATGACAAAGATTCTTTGAGCTATCCAATGCCTGCTTTTAGCGAAATTGCCTCAATCGATAAAATGCTTTGTAGAATTGCAGAAGCCAATGATGGCAGTATTTGGTTTGGTTCTATTAAAGGGGTATATCGTTGGGATGGAAAATCACTTACTAATTTTCAACGTAATACCGATGAGCTTTATAAGATAGATATCAAACAAAGCCGTATTACCTGGAAAGGTTCTATGAAAATATCTCCCGAAGAAAAACATATTGGTTATATATACATTTCAAAAGGAGATTTATGGGATGAGCAAAATCAATTGGTAGGGGGTGAGGTGGATATAGACATGAATTCTATGGAATATGCCGATAAGAAAGAAAAAAACACACCCATATTTCATTTAAAATCGG
>JBAXUV010000053.1:0-5096 GCA_037129425.1 Sphingobacteriia bacterium | reverse complement strand
AGAACATTGGAAGAAAAAAAATCAACAAAAAACTTTGCACTAGGTCATATCTATGTTCCAGCAAAAACGGCATTTATTCGCGCTGATTCATTCCCCTCATCTAACTACACCATTTGGTTAGGAAATAGAAAAGGGCCAGGCCGAATCAGTTCTACTGCGGCTGATTTATTAAAATGGGATCAAGCATTGTACACCCAGCAACTCATCAAACAATCAACATTAGATGAAGCATTTACTCCAGCTGAATTAAACAATGGAACCCTTTCTAATTATGGCTTTGGTTGGGACATAAAAACCGATGGAATAGGCAATAAATATGTATCTCACAATGGTGATAACCCGGGCTACAAAACGCAAATTGTTCGATTCATCCATAGCAAAAAAACATTGATCGTATTGTGCAATAATGCCATTCCCAATTTTGCAACAATGATCAAACAATTAGAAAATGCAATGATTGATTAAATCCTCCCATTCTTAATTTCCTCTACCACACCAGGATCTAACAAAGTAGATATATCCCCTAAATTCTCTGTTTCACCTTCAGCAATTTTTCGCAAAATTCGGCGCATTATTTTTCCGCTTCTCGTTTTAGGTAAGCCAGAAACAAATTGAATTTTATCGGGTTTGGCAATAGCGCCAATCATTCTGGTAACCGTTTGCAAAATATCTTTTCGCACTAAATCGCCTGACCCGTGTGTATTCTGTGCATGCGATCCCTGATAAATTACAAAAGCATAAATACCCTGTCCTTTTACATCATGTGGATAACCAACTACTGCACTTTCTACAACCCCTGCATGCATATTCAACGCATTCTCTACTTCTGCTGTTCCAATTCTATGTCCACTCACATTCAACACATCATCTACTCTTCCGGTAATTCTGTAATTGCCATCTTTATCGCGTAATGCGCCATCACCAGTAAAATACAAGTTTTCATAAGTAGCAAAATAATTGGTTCTACAACGTTCATGATCACCCCAGGTAGTTCTTAATATTCCAGGCCAAGGTGCTTTGATGCACAAATTACCTGACACCGTTTGACCAGGTTCTCCAATCACTTCTTTTCCATGCTCATCTACCAATACCATTTGTACACCTGGCATAGGCAATGTTGCCCAACTGGGTTTAGAAGGTGTGACACTTGCCAAATTACTGATCAAACATGCACCCGTTTCTGTTTGCCACCAGGTATCTACAATCGGGCATTTTTTCTTGCCCACATTTTCATCATACCAATGCCATGCTTCTTCATTGATGGGCTCTCCTACTGTGCCAAGCACTTTCAAAGAAGATAAATCCTTTCCTTGCAATGGCCCCAAACCAAATCCCATCAAACTTCTGATAGCTGTTGGTGCAGTGTATAAAATATTTACTTTGAATTTATCTACAATATCCCAGAACCTTCCTGCATCTGGATAGGTAGGCACACCTTCGAACATCAATGTAGTTGCACCCGCACTCAATGGACCATATACAATATAACTATGGCCAGTAATCCAACCAATATCAGCCGTGCAAAAATGAATTTGGCCTGGCTGATATTGAAACACATTTACAAAAGTATAGTTGGCATAAATCATATATCCACCACATGTATGCACAACGCCTTTTGGCTTACCTGTACTGCCGGAAGTATATAAAATGAATAAGGGATCTTCAGCATCCATTTCTTCTGCTTCTATAAAAGTGATTCCGCTATCTTCTACTTGTTGTACCTCATCTTCCCACCACACATCTCTTCCTTTGATCATAGATACAGCTGTGCGAGTGCGGGTTGCAACAATTACTTTTTTGATGGTTTTATTTCCGATTAATGCATCATCAATCACACTTTTTAATGGAATGTCTTTTGCTCCACGGTATGCCCCATCGCATGTGATAATAAATGTTGCCTGGGCATCTTCTAAACGATCTGCAATACTCTGTGCGGAGAAACCGCCAAAAATCACACTGTGCACTGCCCCTATTCTGGCACAAGCCAATACGGCAATCGCCAACCTGGGAAGCATACCCATATAAATGCAAACCCGATCGCCTTTTTGTACCCCATTGTTTTTCAATACATGGGCAAACTGACAAACTTTTTCATGCAATTTTTTATAGGTTAAAATTCGGCTCGGATAATCAGGATCATTGGCTTCCCAAATTAAAGCAGGCTGATTGCCTCTTTCGGCCAAATGTCTGTCCAAACAATTCTCGGTGATATTCAATTTGGCACCCTTGAACCATTCTACTTTGGGTTCTTTAAAATTCCAGTTGAGCACATCTGCTTTACTATTCCATTTTTTCTTCCAGGTAAAATGATTGGCAATCTCTTCCCAAAAACCAGCAGGATCTTCAATACTTTTTTGATAGGCAATTTGATATTCTTCTAAACTCTTGATTTGATAAGGATAACTCATGACAAACGAATTTCGGGTATAAATATACGCCAATACTTGCTTGGCAATATGCTAATATTGGCGTAAGTTGATGTTTCATTGTACAACATGAACGAAACAAAAACATTGCGCAAAGTAATCACCGCTTCCTCTATGGGAACGCTGATCGAATGGTACGACTTTTATATTTTCGGAAGCTTAGCGACGGTAATAGCCAGTCAATTTTTTCCAAAAACAAATCCGACTGCTGCGTTGCTTTCTACCCTAGCTACATTTGCTGCAGGATTTATCGTCAGGCCATTTGGAGCGCTGGTTTTTGGACGACTGGGAGATATCATCGGCAGGAAACATACATTCTTACTTACTTTGGTGATCATGGGTGGATCCACTTTTGCCATAGGATTGATTCCTGGTTTTGATAGTATTGGATACGCCGCACCTATATTAGTATTATTGTTGCGTTTATTACAAGGATTGGCTTTAGGGGGAGAATATGGAGGAGCCGCCACTTATGTAGCCGAACACGCTCCTGAACACAAAAGAGGCTTCTATACTTCTTGGATTCAAACAACCGCAACATTGGGTTTATTTGTTTCCCTTGGTGTGATTCTTTTAACACGCCATTCATTGGATGCCAATGCGGCAAAATCAATTGCCAAGTTCAATGATTGGGGCTGGCGGATTCCTTTTTTGGTTTCTATATTATTGGTTATCGTATCAATTTACATTCGACTAAAAATGAAAGAGTCACCGCTTTTTACAGAACTAAAAGCGAGTGGAAAAACATCTGTTAATCCGATCAAAGAAAGTTTTGGCCATAAGACCAATTTAAAAATGGTTTTATTGGCATTGTTTGGAGCAACCATGGGGCAAGGAGTGGTTTGGTATACAGGCCAATTTTATGCCCAATCATTTATTGAAAATGTATGTAAATTAGATTTTGATCAATCACGTACATTAATCATTTGGGCCATTTTATTCGGCACTCCATTCTTTGTAGTGTTTGGAGCATGGAGTGATAGAGTTGGCAGAAAGTGGATCATGTTAAGTGGAATGTTTTTAGCAATCGTTTCTTACCAATATTTATTTGGACAATTATTGAAGATCACCGACCCAGCAAATACTGTAGAATTGGTTCAGCAAAAAACAGTTCAACACGAAAGAACTATTTTAAAAACCAACGATACATTACTAACGCATACATCCATACATCAATTTGAGAATGGACTACAACTAACAGAAACAACCAAAGACACTTTATATGCAAGTGGCCAGCAACAAATTAAAGCATCAACACCTGTAATCATTAAAAAAGTAGGCAATACCGATTATTGGAAAATGGTTGGTATTGTATTCATAATGATCATTTATGTAACCATGGTGTATGGACCAATAGCTGCATTTTTAGTGGAATTATTCCCTACTAAAATCCGGTACACTTCTATGTCATTGCCTTATCACATAGGCAATGGTGTTTTCGGTGGATTAACACCGTTCATTGCAACATTACTCACCACCATTTACACCAATGATAAACTTGCAGGATTAATGTATCCTATAATTGTTGCATCAATCTGTTTAGTGATTGGCACATTGTATATTCAAAATAAAATAGACCCTCCAATTGAGGCATAAAATTGATACTATTATGAACCAACTAAAAAAATATGCAGGCATTATCTGGATTTTATTAGGGCCAATATCCATGTACTATTTAATTCAAACGGCGGCCACTCAAATAATTGCGAAGCCTGGTATCGATACAAAAATTCAGTGGGCAGTTTTTGGCGTAGTATTTCTTCCAATTGCTGTTGGATTGATGATTTTTGGATATTATGCATTAAAGGGAGAATACGATAAAGTGTAATTAACAAATGGGAAGGAGTAATTTGATTATTTTTGAATCAAAGCGGAATTATGTCGATTGAAGTAGTTGGACTTAGCAAATTATATGGTCAACAAAAAGCGGTAAACAATATTTCCTTTACTATCGGAAAAGGAGAAATAGTTGGATTTTTAGGGCCTAATGGAGCAGGCAAAAGCACCACTTTAAAAATGATTACAGGATACCTTCAACCCAATGAAGGAAAAGTATTCATTGCTGGAAAAAATATTGCAGAACAACCCATTGCTTGCAAACAAAAAATTGGCTATTTACCGGAAGCCAACCCCTTGTATTTGGATATGTATGTTCAAGAGTACCTTTCATTTATAGCAGGAGTTCATCAAATAAAAGATGATAATGAGATTGATCATGTCATACAGAAAGTGGGATTGACCGTTGAACAACACAAAAAAATCAATCAACTCTCTAAAGGCTATAAGCAAAGAGTGGGATTAGCAGCCGCCCTCATTCATCAACCCGAGGTATTGATTTTGGATGAACCAACCAGTGGATTAGACCCCAATCAAATTATAGAAATCAGGAATTTAATTAAAGCAGAAGGGGCCAACAAAACGGTATTATTTTCGAGTCATATTTTACAGGAAGTAGAAGCTATTTGCGATAGGGTTATCATCATTCACAAGGGCAATATTGTGGCGGATGATAATTTAGCCAAACTCAAAGCCAGTAAGCCTCTGGAAGCAGTTTTCGCAGACTTAACAAAGCCTTTAAGTGTATAAACTACATATTGCTTATCTTTATCCCACAAAGAAAGCAGAAAGCAGAAAGCAGAAAGCAGAAAGCAGAAAGCAGAAAGCAGAAAG
>JBAXUV010000052.1:0-5372 GCA_037129425.1 Sphingobacteriia bacterium | reverse complement strand
TAGTAAGTAATGGGGCCAGCAGCAATGTTGGCCCTTTTGCTTTTAACAAATACCTCCTATTTTACACCTATGAGCAAAATAAAAACCGCTTTTTTCTGCAATAATTGTGGTTATGAAAGTACCAAATGGATTGGCAAATGTCCTTCATGTAATGAATGGAATACTTTTACCCAAGAAGTGATTCATAGTGGCGATGCAAAAGAAAAAACTACCTGGGATGATTATCCTGAAACAAAAAAAATTACCAAGACGGTAGCATTAAGTGATATAACTGTTCAGGAAGAAAAAAGAATCGTAACCAAAGATTCCGAATTAAACAGGGTACTCGGTGGTGGGATTGTTCCTGGCAGTTTAATATTGGTAGCTGGTGAACCTGGTATTGGAAAAAGTACATTGTTTTTACAAAACGGTTTGCATATAAACCAACTTCGTGTTTTATATATCAGTGGAGAAGAAAGTGAGCAACAAATAAAAATGCGAGCAGACCGATTAAAAATTGTGAATGATAATTTTTACTTGCTAACAGAAACAGATACGACCATCATTTTCAAAGAAATCAAAAAACTAAAACCACAATTAGTAATTGTAGATTCTATTCAAACCATTCAATCTAATTTAATTGATTCATCTGCAGGAACCGTTTCTCAAATCAGGGAATGCGCTGCAGCTTTTCAACGTTTTGCCAAAGAAACCAATACTCCGGTTTTTTTAATTGGACATATTACCAAAGATGGTGCCATTGCTGGACCAAAAATTTTGGAGCATATGGTTGATACTGTTTTGCAATTTGAAGGAGATCGACATTATGCTTACAGAATTTTACGCACGCTTAAAAACAGATTTGGTAGCACATCGGAATTAGGTATTTATGAAATGACTGGAGAAGGCATGCGCATTGTTACCAATCCATCAGAAATATTAATTGCCCAAAGAGAAGAAGTACTCAGCGGAAGTGCCATTGCAGCTGCTTTAGAAGGCATGAGGCCTTTATTGATTGAAGTACAGGCACTCGTTACTACAAGTGTATATGGCACTCCACAAAGAACAGTTACAGGATTTGATCTAAGACGTTTGCAATTATTATTAGCTGTTTTAGAAAAAAGAGGTGGCTTTCAATTTGGCATGAAAGATGTTTTCGTAAATATTGCTGGTGGAATAAAAATTGAAGATCCATCCATTGATTTAGCAGTGATCTGCGCATTACTTTCATCTTACGAAGACAATCCACTTCCTAAAGCAGTTTGCTTTGCTGGTGAAGTAGGATTGAATGGAGAAATAAGAGCTGTAAATAGAATTGAACAACGCATTGCTGAAGCACAAAAATTAGGCTTCGAAAAAATAATTGTATCGCGGTATAATAAAAAAAGTTTCGACCCTAAAAATTATACTATTCAGGTAATTGCACTCAGCCGAGTAGACGAAGTATATCAACAATTGTTTTAGTCCGTTAAAAAACAATTGATTCTTCGGCATACACCTAAATCGTCCAATTAATTTGTGATGAAATTTGTGCATGATTTCATCTCTCCGAAAAATCAATACTGCTATTCAGCATTTACTCTATCCTCATTTTTGTTGTGGATGTGGTGTAGATTTTATTGGTTCAAAAGAGTTCTTGTGTGCAAAATGCAATAGTTTATTACCGCTTACGCTGTTTAGTCATATCCCCTTCAACCCCATCGAAAAAATCTTGATTGGAAGATTGCCATTAGTTGCTGCAGGATCGATGTATTATTTTACCAAATCAAGTTTACTCCAACATTTATTGGTTCAATTAAAATACAATAACAACAAAGAAGTAGGGTATTTTTTTGGAAGACAATTAGGCCAATTACTAAAAGATTCCAATCGATTTAATTCCATTGATTGTATTGTTTCACTTCCTCTTCATCCTAAAAAAGAGTACCAACGAGGCTATAACCAGGCAGAACTGATAGCGGATGGAATGAGCTCCGTTTGGCAAAAAAAAGTACTTAAAAAGGGCATTTCGAGGTTAATTTTTACCAAAACCCAGACCCAGGAGAGCCGAATTAGCCGTTGGGAAAATATGGAAGGTGTATTTGAAGTGAGGGATCCGGATTCCATCAGAGACAAACATGTACTTCTAATAGATGATGTAATTACCACAGGAGCCAGCCTTGAGGCATGTGGAGCAGCTATATTAGCAGTTCCTGGTACTCGACTGAGTATTGCTACAGTGGCTTATACTATTTAAAACTTACTCCATTTATTGAATTAGTATTAACTTCATGCTCCAAAAAAATCATCAAATGAAACTTTTAACAGCCATCGCCTCTTTTATATTAATGAGTGCATTTACATTTCCTTCAAATCCTTCTATACATAGTTTTAAAGTAAAATCCATTGAAGGCAAAACGATTGATTTTTCCAGCTTTAAAGGAAAGAAGATCTTAGTGGTAAATACTGCTTCTAAATGCGGATACACTCCTCAATACGAAGCTTTACAAAAAGTGTATGAACAATACAAAGACAAATTAGTGATTGTTGGATTTCCTGCCAATAATTTTGGTGGACAAGAACCAGGTAGCGATGCAGAAGTACAAGAATTTTGCAAAGCAAGATTTGGCGTTACATTTCCTTTGGCCAGCAAAGTGAGTGTGAAAGGAGATGATATGGCCCCTATTTACAAATGGCTTACTTCAAAAGCAGAGAATGGTGTGATGGATGCTGAAATAAAATGGAATTTTGGTAAGTTTTTATTAGATGAAAAAGGAAACTTATTACAATATTTTCCAAGTGCTGTAAAACCAGATAGTGAAGATATTTTGAAGTACATTAAATAATACATTTAAGTACTTTCGTTTAAATGAAGAGAATGTAAATGCATTCTCTTTTTTATTAATTGAATAATCATTTGAATGTTATTTTCTGACGTAATCGGACAACTTACTACCAAACAACACCTTGCAGAAATGGTGGAGCAGAACAGATTGAGTCATGCTTTGCTTTTTTTGGGGAAGGAAGGAGTGGGTGGTTTGCCATTGGCGATGGCATTTGCTCAATACATTGTGAGCTTGCCGCCTGATGCGCCTTTGGTAGAAGATCTTTTTGGT
Organism: Sphingobacteriia bacterium; assembly: GCA_037129425.1. Classification (GTDB taxonomy): domain Bacteria; phylum Bacteroidota; class Bacteroidia; order Chitinophagales; family Chitinophagaceae; genus Sediminibacterium. The sequence continues at coordinate 2,298 of JBAXUV010000052.1, read as the reverse complement.
GGTATGACTGCATTGGCTCCCTCTGCTGGTTTTATTCATCCTGATCAAATTGACCAACAGCCTTCTTTTCAAAGAGCGGCTCAATTAATTCACCCCGATTTACATTTTACTTATCCAGTAGTTACCAGAAAACCTGGAGAGAAACCTACCAGTGCAGATTATATTGAAGAGTGGAGAAATTTTATTCAATCCCATCCTTATGGAAATGTCTACGACTGGTTGCAAAGTATTGGCGCTGAAAATAAACAAGGGAATATTACCGCAGAAGAATGCAATAGTATTATCCGTTCACTTAGTTTAAAAAGCTTTGAAAGCAAATACAAAGTATTGCTGTTATGGTTACCAGAATACTTGGGTAAAGAAGGAAATAAATTACTAAAACTCATTGAAGAGCCACCACCAAATACCTTGTTTATATTGGTTGCAGAAAATGAGGAATTGATCCTTCCTACAATTTTAAGCAGGTGTCAATTGGTAAGAATTCCTTCATTAGAAGATACAGAAATTGAAACTTCACTTATAGAACGAGCAAAAGCTAGTCCGGAAATAGCCAAACAAATCAGTGTAATTTGTGAAGGAAATTATAGAGAAGCCCTTCAATTATTGCAACATGCCGATGAAGATTGGCATAGTTTATTGAAAGAATGGTTGAATGCCATGCTTAAAAAAGGACCTGCTGCTCAAGTACTATTTGTAGAAGAAATGAGCAAATTGGGTCGAGAGAAACAAAAACAGTTTCTTCGTTATTTCAATCATTTATTAGAACAAAGCATCCGAATCAGGGTTTTGGGAGAAAATGGAGTGAATCAGGGTGAAAATGAGTTGGATTTTGCCAAAAGACTCAATAAAATAGCTTCTGTGAGTCAACAAGAAGCCATTATTGAGGAATTAGATAAGGCTTCTTATTATATAGAACGCAATGCCAACGCTAAAATGCTGTTTCAAGCACTCACCATTAAACTATACCATATCATTCAGAACAAAACCCTAATTTTGAATAGCTGAAAATTTAATTAGAAGATATGGGCTGTGGATCTTGTGGAACCGGAACTCCTAACGGTTGTAAAAGCAATGGAGGTTGTAGCACAGGTGGTTGCAACAGATTAAATGTACATGATTGGTTAATGAACTTGCCTTTCAGCGATCCTGAAAGCAATTGTAAAATTGTGGAAGTAAGTTTCAAACAAGGCAGTAGAAAAGAATTCTACCGTAATACTACATTGCATTATTTTGAAAAAGGAGACTATGTAACTCTCGAAGGAGTAAGTGGTTACGATGTGGGTGAAGTAAGCCTTACTGGAGAATTGGTTCGTATACAAATGAAGAAAAAAGGGGTGGATGAATTTAGCCCTGAAATCAAGAAGATTCTGCGCAGAAGCAACGATCGGGAAATCGAAAGTTTTCAGATTAGCAAGAGTCGCGAAAAAGAAATTCTTGCTCGGAGCCGTGCTATTTCTCGTACGATGAATTTGCAAATGAAATTGAGTGAGGTAGAAATTCAGGCGGATGGAAAAAAAGCTACTTTCTTTTATACTGCTGATGACCGTGTAGATTTTAGAGAACTCATTAAAATATTTGCCACTGACTTTAAATTTAAAGTTGAAATGAGGCAGATAGGCATTCGCCAGGAAGCTGCTAAAGTAGGTGGTATCGGAAGTTGTGGCAGAGAACTTTGTTGTAGTACCTGGTTGAATGAATTTAAGAGTGTAAATACTACTGCAGCTCGTTATCAAAATTTATCGATCAATCAAACCAAATTAAGCGGGCAATGTGGTCGCTTAAAATGTTGTTTGAATTATGAGTTGGATACTTATCTAGATGCTTTGCAACAATTTCCGGATTATGCCGACACCTTGGATACTGCAATGGGCACTGCACATTTAATTAAAAAAGATATTTTTAAAAACCTGATGTGGTATGTATTGCCAAATAACAATAAGCATTACCCATTAACCATTCAGCGTGTAAAAGAAATTAAAAAAATCAATCAGCAGGGTCAGAAAGTAGACGAATTACAAGCTATAGAAATTGTCAATAGCAAACAGAAAGAAGCAGAACCAGCGTTCGTAGAATTGGTAGGTCAAATCAGTTTACAATCATTAGAAAAAAATGATCGTAAACGAAGAGATCAACAAAGAAATGATCGCAGACCCGACAATAGACCTGGCGATTCCAGAGGACCACAACAACAAGGACCTCGTGGACCTCAGCAAAATAGACCTCAACAAAATCCACGTGGACCACAGCAACAAGGGCCTCAACAACAATCACCAAGGGGGCCACAACAAGGACCTCGTG
>JBAXUV010000051.1:0-5806 GCA_037129425.1 Sphingobacteriia bacterium | reverse complement strand
TCAGCAAATGGGATAACCAGATTTTTATAAAAGATGTGAATGGCCGACCAATGACAGCAAAATATATTGGTGTTGATGGTACACCCTATTTATTCAAAGAGTTTAAATTTGGTTCAATTGAATTAAAGAATGGTAGAAAATTTACAAGCGTGCAACTTAAATTAGACTTAGTTGCACAAGAGATTATTTTCTTATCTCCCGATAAAGAGGAAGGAGAAATTGGAAGTGAATTTGTGAAAGAGGTTTTATTAACAGATACGACAGAATTGGGTGTTGTTTCGTATTTATTAAGATCTGGATTTCCTGCTGTAGATAATTACAAGTCAAATCAGTTTTGCCTGGTAATTGCTGAAGGCAAAATAGCTTTACTAAAATCGATGGTTAAAACTATTGATACCAGAAAGAATGAATTATCTGGTGAAATCTCCAAAGAATTTGCTTTAACCGAAGAGTTCTTTACTTTTCAAAACGGGGTGATGACAAGGTTTAAAAGAGATAAAGATAATATTTTATCAGTGATGGCCGATAAAAGAGCAGTAATCGAAAAATATTTAAAAGAAAACAAAGGTAATTTCAAAAATTCTGAGTATTTAGCTAAAATTTTTACATATTATAATATTAACTAATTTAAATTTACGATTTTGGATTTTTTTGTTCTTTGTATAAAAAGGGTTCCCAACAATGTAAATTAAGTTAAACAAACCTTAAAAAAAGATTAAAAAAAGGTAACAATAATTTATTTTTTCTCATAGATTCGCGGTCGATTATCATGATGAACGGTAATTAAACCAAAAATTAAACTAAATGAGAAAAAAACTATTACTCAGTTTTTGTGCTTTTCTTTTAGCGTCTCTTACGCTTTTAGCACAAAATACCACTGTAACAGGTAAAGTTACAGATGCTCAAACCGGAGCACCACTTCCTGGTGTAACCATTAGCTTAAATGGAAAAGGATTAGGCGTAACAAAAGCCGATGGCACCTATTCGGTAGCTGTTCCTAGCACAGCCAAAAAACTAACTTTAAGTTATGTTGGTTTTGATGATCAACAAATTTCAGTTGGTGCGGCCAGTCAAAACGTTCAACTTGTTCCTGGAGATAAATCCTTGAACGAAGTTGTTGTTACTGGTTACCAGGCTTTACAAAAGCGTCAAGTTACTGGAGCCATTTCTACAGTAAAATCAGAAGCTTTTAAAAACACACCAATCGGTTCATTCGATCAAATGTTACAAGGGCAAGCTTCTGGTGCTTTAATTCAAGCCAACTCTGGTCAACCAGGTGCAGCTGCAAGAGTGATCATTCGTGGGGTAGGTTCTGTCAATGGAACTACTGAGCCATTATATATTTTAGATGGAATTCAGATATCTGCACAAAACTTTCAATCTATCAACCCGAATGATTTCGAAAGTATCAGTTTATTAAAAGATGCATCTACCACTGCACAATATGGTTCTCGAGGTGCAAATGGAGTAATCGTGATTACTTCTAAACAAGGTAAGTTAGGTAAAACAAAATTTGAGTATAACGCTCAATATGGTCAATCTCGTTTTCCTGAAAATAAATTGGAGGTGATGAACACCAACCAAAAATTAGACTATGAAATTGCTCGTGGAAACCCTTATGGTTGGACTGCAACACAATTAGATAGTTTACGTAGAATCAATACCAATTGGATGGATGAAATTACTCAAACAGGTATTACCAATAACCATCAATTGAGTGCAAGTGGAGGAAATGAAAAGACAACTTTCTATGTTTCTGGAGCTTTATTCAATCAAACTGGAACTGTTCAAAAAACTGGATTAAAAAGATACAGTGGTAGAATGAATTTAACACACAATGCATCACAAAATGTAAAGTTTGGAGTTAACTCATATGTTGGTTGGAGTAATTACGAAAACACAACGGAATCAAACACAACCATTTCTTCTCCTTTAAATGCAATTCGTTGGGCAAACCCTTATGAGCGACCATTTACTCCAACTGGTGCATACCAACAATTTGTTTCTGGTCAGCCCAATGCTGTACAAGATATGAATGAAACAAATAGAGGTACAAAGGAATTAAAAATTGTTGCATCTACTTTTTTAGAAGCTAAATTGCCTTTCATTCTAAAAGGATTGAGTTTTAGAACTCAGTGGGGTGTGGATTATGAAAATTGGGATCAAACGACTTTATTTACTCGATTTAGTGTAGCGGGTCAAGCGCAAACGGGTAATAATGGGGTATATGCTAAAACTTCAAGAACTCAAACTCGTTATACTGGAACTACCTCATTGAACTACGCAAAAAAATTGGGCGATCACGATTTTAGTGTTGGAGTGTATAATGAATTTGTCAATACTATTTTCAACAGATTCAACTATAGTGGTTTTGGATTAACCGGTAATTTCCAAAATGGTGCAGGCATCACCAATGGTTCAGCAACTTTTATTCCAACGGTAGGAGAAAACAGAACGGAGAACGCAATAATTTCATTCTTTGGAATAGGATCCTATAGTTTTAAAAATAAATATTTCTTAAATGCTTCAGTTCGTAGAGATGGATCTTCTCGTTTTGGATCTAGCAATCGATTCGCTACATTCTATACTGTTGGAGCTGGTTGGATGATCAGTGATGAAGATTTCTTTAAAAATATTCGTTTCGTTGAAACATTGAAATTATCAACTTCATATGGAACCGTAGGTAACCAGGAAGGTATTGGTGATTTTGCGTCAAGAGAATTATTTGTTCCTAGAACATATGTTGGTATTGCTGGTCCTGGAATTAGCCAGTTACCTAACCAAGAACTTACTTGGGAAGAAAGACAAAAATTCAATATTGGTTTGAATGCTACATTCTTAAAAGGTAGAATCACTTTTAATGTAGATTTCTATAATGATATTACCAATCGTTTATTCTTGAACAATCAATTGTCTAGAACAACAGGTTTTAATTCATTGAATACAAATATTGGTAAAGTACAAAATCGTGGTTTTGAATTTACTTTGGTAACTGAAAATATCAGAACTAAAGATTTCCGTTGGACTACTAATTTAAATTTTACCATTAATAGAAATAAAGTATTAGAGCTAACCCCAACAACTCCTGCTATCGGTGTTGTAGGTGGTACTACAGTTCAACAAGTTGGAGCTCCTTTAAATAGTAATTTCTTGGTTAAGTACGAAGGAGTGAATCCTGCAAACGGAAATGCTATTTATCGCAGACCTAATGGCGTATTAACTGAATTATATGATGATGTAAATGATCGTCAATTGTTTGGAACAAGAGATGCTCCTTATTTTGGTGGATTTACCAATAAGTTTACTTATAAAGGAATTGAGTTGAATGTATTCTTCTCTTATTCTTTTGGTAATCTAGTGTATAACAACGATCGTGCAAACGTAGAGAATCCATCTTATTTCGGAGACAATATGTGGGTAGAAGTAGCTAAGGAGTGGAGAAAACCTGGAGATATTACCAGTATTCCAAGAGCCAACCAAACCATGAGAACGGCTACAACACGTTTCATTGAAGATGGTAGTTTCTTGCGCTTACGTAATATTCAGTTAGCGTATAATTTACCTAACACTGTGGCCAAAAGTTTAAGAATTAGTTCTGCTCGCTTTTTCTTAATGGGCGAGAACCTATGGACCGGAACTAAATTCTTAGGATTTGACCCAGAATTATCCAATGGTGCTTTAACAGGTGCTCAGTATCCTGCTTTAAGAACATTAACAGTAGGCTTATCAGTAGGTTTCTAAACAATATAAAAAGTAATTAAATGAAAAATATTATCAAATCAACGCTTGCTGTTTTCCTCTTGCTTTCAGTAGTAAGTTGTGAAAAAGCGGTAGATAAAAATCCGACGCATTCTGCCACTGCAGAAAACGCGTTTAAAAGTATTGATGATTTTGAAACATCTTTAAGTGCCGCATACAATTCAATGCGTGCAGTTGGTTATTATGGAAGAAATCAATCTGTTCTTCCTGATATGATGACTGATAATCTCCAACAAACAATTGAATCATTGGTAAACTTTTTAGAAGTGACCGATTGGTTGTACACATCTCAAAATGGAACAATTGCTGAAACCTGGTTAGCAGGATGGAATGTTATTAATAATGCAAATATCATTATCAATAACATCGATAAATTTGCTACTCCAGCTAATCAAACCAAAGTAAATAGAATCAAAGGTCAGGCAATTGCCATTCGTGCATTGGCTCATTTTGACCTCTTGAAATACTTTGCAGATAATTTAGATAGAAACAGCACTTCTGCTGCTATTCCTTATATAACATTGTCTGTATTAGAAAATTCACCTGCATCTTCAAAGCCAACAAGACTTTCTGTAAAAGAAGTGTATGATGCTATTTATGCAGATATCACTACAGCAAGAACAGCGTTTGCAAGTATTGATGCACCTATTAACCCAGCTGCTTCCAGATATAGAATTGATGCAATTGGATTAAATGCCATTCAAGCAAGGGTTGCTTTATATGCCAAAGATTGGCCAACAGCAATTACCGCTTCAACTGCAGTGATAAATGCTTTGCCATTAGCCAATAGAACCAATTTCCCGCTTATCTGGAGAGACCAAAGTGTAAATGAAGTTGCATTTGCAAGTTTATTTAATACGGGAGAATTTTTAAGCCGCTTAGCTGGTGATGTTTTTGGACCAACTACCAATCGTTCTCAATTTGAAGGTGATAATAATTTATTCTTAACTATTGATGAAGCCAACGATGTACGTTTTGGTGTGAATGTTAGAAGAGGATATGCTACTTTGGCTACACCAGTTAGAGGTACCAATCGATTAGTTGTAGTAAAACATTTAGGAAAAGGAACTGCTATAGATGGAGTAGTAGATTGGAAAGCATTTAGAACGGGTGAAATGTATCTTATTCGCGCAGAAGCAAGAGCTAACTCTGCACAACCTGCTTTGGCTTTAGATGATTTAAATGAATTACGTAGAGCTCGTATCAATGGTTTTGTAAATGGAACAGAATCTGGAGCTGCTTTAACAAATGCCATTGATTTAGAAAGAAGAAAAGAATTATTCATGGAAGGTCATCGCTGGTTTGATTTGAAAAGAACTAGCCGTAGTATCAATCGTGGGGTGATTGCAGCGCCAACTACTCAATCAGTATTGGCTCCAACCAATCGTGCTTGGGTATGGCCTATTCCACAAGGTGAAAGAGATGCAAATCCAAATATGTCACAGAATACAGGATATTAATTTATGGCACTTAAAACTTTTTCAATGAAACAATTATTTAATATTTTAATTATTGGTGCAGGTTTATTTTTCGCTTCTTGTGAAAAACAGGCACTCGAATTAACCGCGCAAAATCCAGCTACGGTTGCTTTTATTCATGCTGCCCCAGGTGCTCCAGCTGTTGATGTTTTAGTAGATGATTTATTATCTAACGGAAGTCGTCGTTTAACATATGGTACCGTTTCAGCGGGTGGTGGAACTGGAAATGGAGGAGCGTATTTACCAATTACACCAGGTTCTAGAACCATTAAAGTTTCTCCTGATTCAGGTAAAACCAATGTAATCAATACAACATTGCAATTTGATGCTTTAAAAGCATATACGGTTGTAGCTTATGATACATTACTTGCATCTGGTACTCCCACATTGCGTTCTGTTCAATTAACTGATGACTTAACTGTTCCTACAGGTACCAATGTGCATGTACGTTTCTTACATTTAGCACCATTAGCTCCTGCGGTAGATCTTACATTGTTAAGAACAGCACCAAGTACAGATAGCGTTACTTTAACGAATAGAACCTATTTAGGAGCTACACCAAATGCAGC
>JBAXUV010000050.1:0-6499 GCA_037129425.1 Sphingobacteriia bacterium | reverse complement strand
AGGAGTAGCCAAAATACTGGCACACTTATTATTGAATGGATAGAAATGATAGGAAAACCGAAATACCAGTTGAATAAAAATACTGCAAGTACAGAAAAAAAATAATCATTGATTATATACAACAAGATATTTTTCTTTTTCGGCAACATTCAACTAAGAATTAACCAGAATGCTGGTGCTGCTTATCTTATCTAAAATTTGATGTGCCACCTCCATTGCTAGAAATCCATCAATTTCGCTTACAACTGTAGGCTTATTATTAATAATAGAGTCGATAAATGAAGTCAGTTCCAGCTTAATTGCATTTAAGGGGGCTATTTGAGGTGTTGCAATGGCTATTGACTTTTTGCCATTTGATGTGTCAATGTCAAAAGAAAAAACATTCTCATCTTCTGGTTGTTTTAGTTTAATGATTTCTGTTTTCTTTTCTAAAAAGTCTATACCAATATATGCGTCTTTTTGAAACAGCCTCATCTTACGCATTTTTTTCATGCTTATTCTGCTGCTCGTTAAATTAGCCACACAACCATTATTAAACTCTATACGAACGTTGGCAATGTCAGGAGTTTCTGTCATCACAGCAACCCCACTTGCAGCAATGCTTTTTACATCACTTTTCACTAAACTTAAAATAATATCAATATCATGTATCATTAAATCTAGAATAACACTTACTTCTGTTCCTCTAGGATTAAATTGTGCAAGTCTGTGAACCTCAATAAACATTGGGTTTAAGCTCATGTCTTTAATTGCCAGGTAAGCAGGATTAAATCTTTCTACATGACCCACCTGTAATTTAACATTGGCTTCTCTTACCATATTCATTAAGTCTCTGCCTTCTTGAATAGTATGGGTGATTGGTTTTTCTACAAATACATGTTTGCCTTTTCGGATGGCTTGCATACAAATATCGAAATGTTGATTGGTTGGTGTAATGACATCGATGATATCACATGCATCAATCAACTTTTCTTCATCCATGTATCTTTTCAGGTCATATTTCTCGACAACTTCATTTGCGTTATCATTATTAGGGTCGAAAAACCCTACCAATTTTATACCCTCTATTTCCTTCCAATTATTAAGGTGGAATTTGCCTAAATGACCCACTCCAAAAACGCCTACTTTTAGCATACAATTCGATTAATTGGTAAAGATAAATAATTCGATCTGCCTTTAGTCCTCTATTTTAATCAAAAATGGAAAAGTCCTTGATATTGGTCAATTCTTTTTCATTCATTAATGTGTTTGCAAAAGCAGAAACATGGGGCAATTCGTACTTGCAATAAAATTCCAAAGTCTGAATCTTTCCTTGGTAAAATTGCTTTTCAGATATAGAAAGACCTGGGTCAGATAATTTTTTTCTAGCAGATATGCTCATTTTTAACCACTGCCATCCTATCACAATAAAGCTCATCATTTCTAAGAAAACTGTAGCATCCGATAAATATTGCTCTATTTTGCCTTGAACTGAATAACCGTATAATTTGGTTAAAACCTTTTCAATTGTCTTCATGTCTTTTGCTAGCTGGTCAGCAGCTTCTTTTAACAATGAATCTTGAGAAGCTTCTGCAATTGTAGTCTGAATAGTAGCAGCTAGAATATGTAAAGCATTCCCTTTTTCCATGGTAACTTTTCTGCCTAATAAATCAATTGCTTGAATACCTGTTGTACCCTCATACAAAGACATTATTTTTAGATCTCTATAATGCTGTTGAACGGGGAAGTCTGTTGTAAATCCGTATCCACCCAATGTTTGAATAGCCAGCGCAGCTGATCTGCTTCCATGTTCTGAAGAATAGGTTTTTACTATTGGTGTTAAAATTTCCATCAAAAGCCAATAATTATGTTTTTCATCTCCTGTTGCAACATGTGTTAGATCATACAATTTATTGCACTCAAGCCCTAATGACAGTGCTCCTTCTGCAATAGCTTTTTGAGTAAAAAGCATTCTTTGTACATCTGCATGATTAATGATTAAACTTGGTTCTTTAGAAGGATCTTTTTCGCCAGCAATTCTGCCTTGTGGTCTTTCTAAACAATATTGTAATGAAGCTTGGTAAGCTGCCATTGCAACTGATGCTGCACACATGCCTACACTAATTCTTGCCCCATTCATCATTTGAAACATATAGGATAACCCTTTATGAGGCTCGCCTACTAAATAGCCTATACAATCGTTATTATCACCAAATGATAAATGTGTTGTTGCATAACCTTTTTGTCCCATTTTTTGAAAATCACCAGCGCAATACACATCATTGTATTCTAAGTCTCCATTTTCTTTAACCCTAAATTTGGGAACTATAAAAAGTGAAATGCCTTTAACCCCTAATGGTGCTCCTTCAATTCTTGCTAATGTTAAATGAATAAAATTTGAACAAGCTTCATGTTGTCCACCAGAGATAAATATTTTTTGGCCTTTAATTAAATAGGTTTCTCCATTTAATGGTTTTGCGCTTGTAGTAATATCAGAAAGTGAACTACCTGCCTGAGGTTCAGTTAAAGCCATTGTGCCTTGCCATTCTCCTGCGTAAATTTTTGGCACATAAGTTCCAATTTGCTCTATATTCCCAAAACTGGTAATCAACCCTGCAGCACCGGCAGATAAGCCTAAATAACCTTCCACACCATTATTGGCTGCTTGAAAAATATGATGCGCAGTACTAAAAATCATTTCAGGCAATTGCATGCCACCATGCTCAAAATTAGCACTAGCACCAATCCATCCCTGTGATGCAGATTCAGTAATTATTCTTTTCAGGCTTGGATGCGTTAAAACATTTCCTTTTCCATCATATTTTACTGGATGTTCATCCATGTCTTTAAAGAAAGGAGCCATTTCTTGATCTGCTAATAATTTAGCAGATTCAATCATCATCCAAGCTTGTTCTTCATCTAAGTGTGCAAATCTTTCATATTGAAATAAATCTTTAATAGGATGTACTTCAAATAATAAAAAACGCAAAAAATCCATGTTGGTGTAACGCGCCATAAGGAATTATGAATTATGAATTATGAGATATGAATTAAAAAATTAAGCGTTAGCGGGCGGAGCCTCCATCAATGGTTAAACAAATTCCATTTACAAAAGATGCTTCATCTGATGCTAAGTATAAGTATCCATACGCTATATCAATTGGCTTTCCCCAATGTCCTGCAGGTATCATTGGTATGAGTTTTTCTTTTACTTCCTCAGGAATAGCATCTGTCATTTGTGTTTCAATAAATCCTGGAGCAATACAATTTGCAGTGATTCCAAACCTCCCTAATTCCAAAGCCCAAACTTTTGACATTCCAATAATAGCAGATTTTGTTGCTACATAATTGGTTTGTCCATAGTTTCCCCTTAATCCAACATTGGATGATGCAGAAACAATTCTACCGTATTGTTGATTTTTCATGTGCTGTGCAACTATCTGGGTGCAATTGAATACGCCAGTAAGATTGACAGCCAAAACTTTATCCCATTCTTCTTCCTGCATTTTCAATAATGTTTTGTCCTTGGTAATTCCTGCATTATTGATGAGTATATCTATTCGAGCATGTTTTTTAATGATTTCATTTACTGCAGTCTCAATAGCAGGTTTGTCTGTTACAGACAATTTTGAAAAATACACTTCAAGTTGCTGACTTCTTAAATTTGAAGCAAATGCTTCGCCTTGATCGGTTTGATCCCAAATAAAAACAGTAGCACCTTCTTTGGCGAAAAGCTCTGCAGTTGCTGCCCCAATTCCTGCTGCACCTCCAGTTATAATGGCAATCTTATTTTTTAAACGCATATAGTTGATTAAAATATTACACTAATTAATTCTGCAACATATGCTGGTTTTTCAGCACCTTTAATTTCAATAGTACATCCTAAAAATAGTTTCATAGAACCATTGGGTTGCTCCTCAACACTGTTCAGTTTTGCTATAAGCCGAATTTCACTATCAACAGTTACTGGAGAAATGAATCTTGCTTTATTGATTCCATAGTTAAAAAAAGTACTTACATTTTCAATAGAAATAATATCATAAAAAAATTGAGAAGCCAATGACATAGTGAGATAACCATGAGCGATTGTTTTTCCTTCTGGTAAAAATTGTTTAGCTTTCTCTGTGTCGATATGTACCCATTGAAAATCGAGTGTTGCAGCTGCAAACTCATTGATCATTTTTTGTGTTACGGTTAACCATTTAGTTGGCCCAGCTGTTTTTCCTATATGATTTTTAATATCAGCAATGCCATTTATTTTAATAATTTGAAGAGTTTCTGATTCAATTGGTTTTTGATCCACCTGCTTGAGTTCTTCTGAGACAATATTTTTTTGATTTATTGGTTCTTCTCTAATTTGAACAACGGCTTTCCCTATTACTTTCCTTTCCATTAAATCCCTGATGGCAGAAGGGGATACTTCTAAGGAATAAATCTTATGAATGGGCTGAGCAATTTTACCCTTACTCATCCAATAGAGCAATTCACCAAAGTTTTTTAAACTATTGGCTGGTTCTCTTTCAGCAAAACTTCCCCAAAAAACACCCACAACAGCACAACCTTTTAACAGAGCAAGGTTAAAGGGAAGTTGAGGAATTTCTCCAGATGCAAAACCTACCACCAAATATCTACCATTCCAAGCCATTGATCTTAATGCAGGTTCAGCAAGGGTTCCGCCAATGGGGTCGTATACAACATCTACCCCTTTTCCCTGAGTAATTTCTTTGATGGCTGATTTTAAATCTTGATCAGAATAATTGATGCAAAAGTCTGCCCCTTTCAATTTACAAAGTGCTAACTTTTCCGCTGATGAAGCAGCTGCAATTACTGTTGCACCCATTAATTTAGCTAACTCTACAGCTGCTATTCCAACACCGCCGGCTGCTCCCAATATTAAAATGGTTTCTCCTTTTTTTAATTGAGCTCTGTCTTTTAATGCATGATACGATGTGCCAAAAGTATATAAAGAGGAAGCAGCTGTTATAAATGACATTCCTGGTGGCATCGGAAATACCATACGTGCATCTACAAGTACTTCTTCTGCAAAGCCTCCCCAAATACTTAAAGCCAATACTTTATCTCCAACTTTAAAATTGGTCACTTTTGAGCCTACCGACTTTATAATTCCTGACACTTCTCCACCAGGAGAAAAAGGAAGATTGGGTTTGAATTGATATTTGTTTTGAATAATTAAGGCATCCGGGAAATTGGCTCCACAAGCATAAATTTCAATTAAAACTTCTTTTTCTGAAGGTGCAGAAAGTTCTAAATTGTCCAGTACCAATGTTTCGGGTAAACCAAATTCTTTGCAAAGAATCGCTTTCATATATATAGTTTGTTAACCGGGTTGTCAATTTACAACCAATAGTTTATAATAACCATATATTTTATCAAAAAATGGATTAAAGCCCAATCATTCTTTTGAGCCTTATAAAGGTTGCTTTGTAAATGCCGCCATCAATCTGAATTCTTCGATCGGTTGTCCAAACAAGTGCTTTTATATTTGATATATAACTCAATTTTCCAAACCCCTTCTCCCTTAGTTTTAAAGCTAGCCAGCCATCTTCGTTTGTTCCTGGAGGATGATTGAATCCATCCACAGCCAGTCCTTGTTCTTTTCTAAATCCAGAGTTAAAACCATATGCATTCATTGCTTCATCTCTAAATATTTTATTTAACCACCTCATTAAATCGGCAAAATATTCATAAAAAAAATAAGTTAGTCTTCCTGTATTTCCAATTGGTATAAATGAAAACCTTCCGTATACAGAAGCAATTTTTGAGTTGTTTATTAATGGGCTGGCCATTAGTTCTATCCATTCTTTTGGATAGACAGAATCTGCATCTGCATTTAAAACGATTTTCCCTTTGGCAATTGCTAGGCCAGCATTTCTAGCTTCTGTTATACCTTGTTTTAATTCGGTGATACATGGTATTCCTGTTTGTTCAACCAATTCTGCTGTTTTATCTTTTGAGTTATTATTGACCACTATAATTTCAACAGACCATTGAGTGATATTATTACTTAAAGACAAAAGCGTTTGTAAAATATTTTTTTCCTCATTATAAGCAGGAATTACAATTGATATAATCGGATCTCCTTTTGATAGTTGCGAGTAAGCAAGTTGTATTTTTTGAATCAGCGATTGATCAAGTGGATCTGCCGTATAGATTTCTTGAATATATCTTGGGATAGCAATTGGTCTCATTTTGGCGTCTAATTCATTTTCCGAACTACCATAAAGTTAAATCATTACTTCAATTATTTGATATTTCTTATAAAAACTCACCGAAAAACAAATGAACCCTGTATTTTTCTGCTTTAAAATGAATAAATTTGATTTTTATAGACTACATCTAATATTTAACCATAATAAAACTGCATTATGCCTTTTTCGAATTCTGAATTGATCAAAATAGTGGTGGTTGAAGATGAAATGACTATGCAGTTAATTCTTAAGAAATATTTGGGAACACTCTATGAAGTTGAGATTTTTAAAGATGGTTTAGATGCAATGGC
>JBAXUV010000005.1:0-161856 GCA_037129425.1 Sphingobacteriia bacterium | reverse complement strand
TAATGCAATGCGCAGAGGATCACCGCAGGTAATCCATTATGATTTAATGAACCGAGCGTCGCGAATTCATTCGCGTAAGCGCGTGAATGAAAACGCCAAGTTGCCGCAGGCAACGAAGGGCGTTTGGGTAATGCAATGCGCAGAGGATCACCGCAGGTAATCCATTATGATTTAATGAACCGAACATCGCGAATTCATTCGCGTAAGCTATTCAGAAAACTATCTTACTGCCATTTTAGTCAAGAACTACAGGCTATAGCTTAAACTTCCATTAATCTTATACTTTACTTTATTGCAATTACATAATTGCTAGATTTTAATCTGCGGCATGGTTTTCTCATAATTGGTTATAACCAACAAATAATCAAATGAAAAAAATCTTGATTCTTTTAATACTCACATCGAGTATTGCTTTTAACAATTCTGCTCCAGCGCAAATAGGAATTAGCATTAATATTGGCAGCCAACCAGCATGGGGACCTACCGGTTACGATCATGTGGATTATTATTATTTCCCTGATATCGACGCTTATTACAATGTACCCAAAAGACAATACGTTTACTTAAACAGAAATCAATGGGTATTCGCCAACTCATTGCCAAATAAGTATAGTGGATTTGACCCTTACCGTAGATATAAAGTAGTAATCAACCGCCCTACACCTTACAGAGATGGAGACATGTACCGCAATAAATATGCTGGATATAGTGACGGGAGGGGGCCAAAGCAGGAATCTATCAGAGATAGTAAAGAGGAGAAATACAAAAATCATCCAGGAAACAAAGGGCATAAAGAGAAAGGCCGAAAAGAAAAAGGGAATAAAGATTAATTGTAATAATTACCAATTGAATTCTTATAGATATACTTTATGAAAAAAAGCTTTTAAGCTTTCTTCCCAATCATTCAATCTGATTCCAAAATCCTTGACAATTTTGGAAGTATCCATTACAGAATAGGCAGGCCTTTTTGCAGGAGTTGGAAATTCAGCAGTAGTAATCGGATAAAGCGTTGTAGGATGGTCTGCTAATTTTTTAATAGCAACAGCAAAATCAAACCAAGAAATTATACCTGTATTGCTATAATGATAAATTCCATGATTTTGGTTACCTTTTTGATATTCATCAAGTATACTGATTATTGCTTTTGCTAAATCAGCGGCATAAGTTGGACAGCCAATTTGGTCATTGACAATCTTCAAATCAGGCTTTTCCTTCATTAAACGCAACATGGTCTTCACAAAATTATTTCCATGTTCACTATATACCCAAGAAGTTCTAATAACGATTGATGAGGGATTGTTTTGTTGTGCAAGTTTCTCCCCTATCGATTTAGTATAACCATAATAATTAACAGGATCAGTTGTTGTATCTGTTTTGTAAGGAGAATTTCCTTTGCCATTAAAAACATAATCAGTAGAAATGGTAATTAATTTACATTTTTGTTTCTCGCAACATTTTGCGATTTCACCAACAGCCGTGCCATTAATAATAAGTGCCAATTCTTTTTCAGACTCTGCTTTATCAACTGCAGTATAAGCAGCACAATTGATAAAATAATTAGGTTGAAATTGTTCAAAAAATGGCGCAATGCTTGATGGGTTAGATAAATTGAATAATTCCCTATCTGTAAAAATAAAATGATATTGGTTTTCTAATGAAGCAGCCAATTGTTGCAATTCCCAACCTAATTGACCATTTTTCCCGGTAACAATAACAAGCGGCTTCATAATAAACTTATTTATTAGAACTAAATTCTTTGGGTTGCTTAGACCATTCTTCTTTAGGCAAAGATTTAAAATAATCATAGGTCTTTTTCAACCCTTCCGCTCGATCAATTTTTGGCTCCCATCCTAGTAATTCTCTTGCTTTGGTAATATCCGGTTTTCTTTGCTTTGGATCATCTACAGGCAAAGGCTTATAAATTATTTTTACAGACGAACCAGTTAATTTCAACACTTCTTCAGCAAAATCTTTCAGCGTAATTTCATTAGGATTTCCAATATTAACAGGCATTGTATAATCGCTCATTAACAACCGATAAATTCCTTCCACCAGATCATCTACATAACAAAAACTTCTTGTTTGACTTCCATCGCCAAAAACTGTAAGATCTTCTCCTCTAAGTGCTTGGCCAATAAATGCAGGCAATGCTCTTCCATCATTCAATCGCATTCTAGGTCCGTATGTATTAAATATGCGAATAATTCTGGTTTCAACCCCGTGAAATGTATAATAGGCTCTTGTAATTGACTCCATGAATCTTTTGGCTTCATCATACACACCTCTTGGACCAACTGGATTTACATTTCCCCAATATTCTTCTGTTTGAGGATGAACCATTGGATCTCCATATACTTCACTAGTGGATGCAACCAACATTCTTGCATTTTTTGCTTTTGCTAATCCCAAACAATTATGTGTACCTAATGCACCTACTTTCAACGTTTGAATAGGGATTTTTAAATAATCAATTGGGCTTGCAGGAGAAGCGAAATGTAAAATATAATCCAGGTCCCCAGGCACATGTATGAATTTTGACACATCATGATGGTAAAATTCAAAATTGGGGAGTTTGAACAAATGTTCTATGTTTCTTAGATCTCCAGTGATCAAATTGTCCATTGCAATTACATGATAGCCTTCATTGATAAAGCGATCACATAAATGAGAACCTAAAAATCCAGCAGCACCAGTAATGAGTATACGTTTCTGTGACATAGTAATTTTTTTAAGGTCTACCAACACTTTCGTAATGATATCCCATATCTGTAATGAATTTTACTTCGAATAAATTACGCCCATCGAAAATGGCCTTGTTTTTTAAGGTAGCACTTATCCGCTCAAAATCAGGTGTTCTAAACTCACTCCATTCGGTTGCAATAACTAATGCATCAGCCCCTTCTAAACATTCGTATTGACTATTTGCATAAGTTACTTTATCGCCTATTGTTGCTTTAACATTCGGCATTGCTTCAGGATCAAATGCAGAAACAGTAGCGCCGGCAGCAGTTAAGGCATCAATTAAATACAAAGCTGGCGCCTCTCTTATATCATCAGTATTTGGTTTGAAGGCCAATCCCCAAAGTGCAAAATGCTTGCCTGTTAAACTGCCTTTAAAATACTGTTCAATTTTAGGCATTAGATGAAGTTTTTGCTTTTCATTAACTGCTTCTACCGCTTTTAAAATCTTAAAATCATAGTTTACTTCATCTGAAGACATGATCAATGCCTGAACATCTTTAGGGAAACAACTTCCGCCATATCCTATTCCAGGAAAAAGAAAACGTTTACCAATTCTCTCATCACTTCCAATTCCTCTTCTTACCATATCTACATCTGCTCCTACTCTTTCACACAACTGAGCAATCTCATTCATGAATGAAATTTTAGCTGCTAAAAAAGAATTGGCGGCGTACTTGGTTAATTCTGCCGACTTCTCATCCATAAAAATTACTGGATTCCCTTGGCGAACAAATGGAGCATATAAATCAGACATCAATTTTTTTGCTCGATCAGATCTTGTTCCAACTACTACTCTATCTGGTTTCATGAAATCATCAACTGCAACCCCTTCTCGCAAAAATTCCGGATTACTTACCACATCAAACGCGCCTTTAAAATTTTCAGCAATTGCAGCCTGCACTTTTTCTGCAGTTCCAACTGGCACAGTACTTTTATCAACAATTACTTTATAATCTTTAAGTATATGGCCAAGGTCTTTGGCTACACCCAAAATATATTTTAAATCAGCTGCTCCTCCTTCACCTGGAGGTGTTGGCAATGCAAGGAAAATAATCTCCGCATCTTTTACCCCTTCTGCAAGATTAGTGGTAAACACCAATCTACCTTCTTTTAAATTTCTTAAAAATATTTTTTCTAACCCAGGCTCATAAATGGTTATCTCTCCATTTGATAATTTATTTACCTTGTTTTGATCGATATCAATACAAGTAACTTTATTACCTGTTTCAGAAAAACATGTTCCTGTAACAAGTCCTACATATCCTGTACCTACTACTGCAATTTTCATTGATTATTGATTTAAATAATTTAAAACATGTTGAGTAATGAACTGTAATTGATCCTGTTCCATTTCAGTATGAATTGGTAATGAAATTACACAAGCTGTCAATTCATCGGTAATAGGCAAATTGATTTCTGGCAATCCGAATGAAGCAAACATATCTTGTTTATGCCCTGGAACCGGATAGTATATCATTGAAGGAATTTTATATTGAGCAAGGTATTCGCTCAAAGCATCACGATCTGCATTTTTAAGTTGCAAAGTATATTGATGGTATACATGTGTACTATAATCAGCAACAAATGGAGTAATGATCTTTGGATGATTAGCAAAAGCTGTATTATAAAAAGCAGCAACTGCTTGTCTGGATTGATTATAGCGATCTAGATGAGTTAGTTTAACATTTAATACAGCTGCTTGCATGGAATCAAGCCTGGAATTGCAACCAACAACTTCATGATAATATCGTTTCTGTTGCCCGTGGTTTGCAATCATTTTCATTTTAGCTGCCAATGAATCATCATTGGTAAAAATAGCTCCCCCATCTCCATAAGCTCCTAAATTTTTAGAAGGATAAAAAGAAGTAGCGCCGATTGTTCCAATCGTTCCTGTTTTTTTTACGGTACCATCTGAAAAAGTATAATCGCATCCAATTGCTTGTGCGTTGTCTTCAATAACAAATAAATTAAATTCCTTTGCAATTTTCATAATTGCTTCCATTGGAGCAGCATGGCCATACAAGTGTACAGGCACGATTGCTTTTGTTTTAGAAGTGATTGCCTTTCTTACCGACTCAGGATCTATACAGAAAGTTTTTGGATCTACTTCAACAAATACTGGTGTTAACTTTAATAAAGCAACTACTTCTGTTGTAGCGATATATGTAAATGAAGGGGTGATCACTTCGTCACCAGGTTCAAGCCCTAAAGCCATCATGGCTATTTGCAAAGCATCCGTTCCATTGGCACAAGGGATAGTATGTTTTACTTGCAGGTATTGGGAAAGCGCAGCTGAGAAATCTTGAACTGGTTTCCCATTGATATATGCAGCAGTATCCAAAACATCATGAATGGCACTATCAACTTCGGCTTTAATATGTAGGTATTGAGATTTGGTGTCAACCATTTGAATTGGTCGCATATATATAATACTTTAGATTAGCAAAATTAGCACAAAAAGGGTAGACAAAGAATATACCCATAACTTTGTACAGAATGAAGCTATTCTACCAATTATTTATACTGCTATACCCATTTGCAGCTAGATGTATTGCTCCTTTCAACAAAAAGGCTCAATTATGGATTGAGGGAAGGGCAAATTGGAAGAAAAGATACAGCCAAGTATTCGAAAAAGAGACAAGACCAGTTATTTGGATGCATTGTTCTTCTTTAGGTGAATTCGAACAAGGTTTGCCGCTATTGGAATCATTGAAAAGGGCCTACCCAAACTATTTTTTTCTTGTGAGTTTTTTTTCGCCATCTGGATATACAGTTAGGCAAAACCATCCTGCGGCTGATTTTGTTTGTTACTTACCCATGGACAGCCAAAAAAATGCCATTGATTTTCTATCAATTGTAAAACCTCAAATAAGCATTTTTATCAAATATGAATTTTGGCACCATTATTTGAAAACATTGAATGAAAAAAACATTCCAGTTTTATTGGTATCTGCGATTTTTAGAGCAGACCAATTATTTTTTAGATGGTATGGCGATTTCTATAAAAACTTATTGCATTTTTTCAATTCAATTTTTGTACAAGACCAACATTCTAAGCAATTATTACAATCAATTGGCATCTATAAAAATGTTTTTGAAACTGGCGATACCAGATTTGATCAGGTCATCAAAATTGCAAAAGCACATAGTTCCAATAAAATTGTTGAGCAATTTTGCAACAATAAAAAAGTGATTGTTGCTGGCAGCACCTGGACTGAAGACGATAAATGCTTGCACCATTTTGCCATTGCCAATCCAGACATACAGTTCATTATTGCACCCCATGAAATTGAACAAGAAAGGCTCGATGAATGTATCCGATTTTATCCCAATGCTATTTTGTATTCCGACTATGCCAAAGCAATCGAAACAAACCAACCAACAACAGCATATCAAACTTTAATCATTAACAACATGGGCATGCTAAGTGCTTTGTATCGGTATGCTACAGTTGCATTTATTGGCGGAGGATTCATTGAAGAGGGCGTTCACAATACATTAGAAGCCGCGGTATATGGCATTCCAGTTGTATTTGGCCCTGAATATGATAAATACTTAGAAGCAATTGAACTGGTAGAATCAGAAGGAGCATTTAGTGTAAACAATTTGATTGAACTTGAAGAAGTATTCAACGAGTTAATGAATGATGAACCAAAAAGGAAAATGTTTGGTGAAATTGCTCAGAACTATGTTTATTCAAAATCAGGAGCTACTTCTAGGCTTCTATTGTATATTCAGGAAAATCGTCTTTTGACCAACTGATCAAATAACTTAACCGTTTCATTTCCTTCTTCCCAACTCAGTTTAACTTTCAATTCTCTTTGAATCCAATATTGTGCTTCAGGATAAATATTAAAACTGTTAATGGTCTTGATACTTCTATCGTACATACTTTCATCACCTCTGAATAATACATGTGCAAAAAGGTATTTATCATTTACACTAATTGCTTTTCTCAAATCTCTAATAGGCGTTTCTTCTAACTTAGAAGCCACTTCAACGATTTCTTCCTTTAGATGAGCATTTAAATCAGGGCTTTGATTCAACTGATACAATTCATTGATTGGTGTTGTTTCCTTAACTGGGTCAGTGTTGGGTTCTTTTTTTAATGGAGCTTCATGTTGCGGTTGAAAGACAAGTGTTGGAATTTCTACTGGTTCTTCAAAAAGCCAGCCAGATGGAATTTTTGCTTTTTCAGGCTCATTGGATGATGTTGAAGCCGCCGTTGAAGCTAAGTCAATAGCATTGCCATGAGTATGCTCTTTATTCGGGGTTATATGCACTGAGGGCATCTGTATAGACACCGTTCCTTTGGTTAAATCATTGTTTTTATTAAACTGTAATTCAGACAGGAGCAATTGTGCAGTTATAGCCAATGTTTCACATTCAGCCTTTTCATCGAACTGTTCTTTTAATTTATTGATTAAAGTGCCAACTCTTTCCATTGGAAGCAATACTTTTGGGGGTAATTGTAATGCGTTCGACGTAAAGTTACTAACGTTTAATTGATTAATTTATTTTGTTCAATGTTTATAGAACCAAATTTGTGGGGTGAAAGAAGGGGCTGGATAGAAGTAATATGCGGCAGCATGTTTAGTGGCAAAACGGAGGAATTGATTCGCCGATTAAAGCGGGCCAAAATAGCCAACCTGAAAGTGGAAATTTTCAAACCTGCTATTGATGTCAGATATGATGAAAACAAAGTCGTTAGCCACGACTCCAATGCCATTTTATCCACTCCGATAGATAATTCCCAAACCATATTATTGATGGCACAAGATGTGGATGTTGTAGGCATAGATGAAGCCCAGTTTTTTGATGCAGAAATTATGGAGGTCTGTGAAAAACTGGCATTAAGAGGGGTCAGGGTAATAGTAGCAGGCTTAGATATGGATTATCTGGGTAAGCCATTCGGACAAATGCCACAATTATTGGCCATTGCAGATTATATTACTAAACTACATGCCATTTGTATGAAATGTGGCAATATTGCCAATATCTCTTACAGAAAAACTTCCCAGGAAGGTCAGGTATTATTAGGCGAAAAAGAAACTTACGAACCTCGATGTAGAAAATGTGCCAATGAAAAATAGCACCTCCATATTAGCATTAATCAAAAAAGATGTACTACTAGAAACCCGCCAGCAGTATAGTTTTTATGGTGTTTTATTGTATATAGCTTCTACCACTTTTGTTGTGTATCTATCGATGGGCCAACCAGAAGAAAAAGTGTGGAACGGGCTATTTTGGGTGCTACAATTATTTGTTTGTATCAATGCTGTTGCAAAAAGCTTCTTACAAGAGAACAGAGGCAGGATGTTGTATTTCTATACCATAGCAAGTCCTACCCAATTTGTAATTGCAAAACTGGCTTTCAATGCAATATTGATGTTATTGATGAATCTCTTGAGCTTAGCTGTTTTTACATTATTGTTGGGAAATCCAATTTCAAAAATGGGGGAATTTTTACTCATTAGTTTATTGGGAGGAATCAGTTTAAGCTTGGTTTTTACTTTTTTAGCTGCCATTGCTGCAAAAGCCCAACAGCAAGCAGCATTGATGGCTATCATGGGTTTCCCTATCATCATTCCACAATTACTACTATTGATGAAGATCAGCTCTGCGGCATTCTCTTCAGCCATTCAATTGGGCTGGTGGCAAATGATTGGTATGTTGATAGGCTTAGACTTAATGATTATTGCTTTGGCCTATATATTGTTCCCTTTTCTGTGGAAGGATTAGAATCGCAAATGACGAACTGTAAGTCCTTTGTTGATTAACTGTTTTAATGAGTCTATTCCAATTTTCAAGTGTCTATCTACAAATTCAGCTGTTACTTTTTTATCGCTCGCTTCGGTTTTAACTCCGTCTGGCACCATTGGTTGATCACTCACCAACAATAAAGCACCCGTTGGTATTTTATTGAAAAAGCCAACAGTAAAAATGGTAGCCGTTTCCATGTCTATTGCATATGCTCGAACTTTTGTGAGGTATTCTTTAAAAACTTCATCATGCTCCCAAACTCTTCTATTGGTTGTATATACAGTACCCGTCCAATAATCTACTTTATTAATTCTAATAGTGGTTGAAATAGCTTTTTGTAAAGCAAATGCAGGCATTGCAGGAACTTCTGCAGGGAAATAATCGTTAGAGGTTCCCTCTCCTCTTATTGCTGCAATTGGCAAAATTAAATCACCCAACTTGTTGCGCTTTTTTAAGCCACCGCATTTTCCTAAAAATAAAACTGCTTCTGGTTCTATAGCTGTTAACAAATCCATGATTGTTGCAGCACCTGGGCTACCCATTCCAAAATTAACAATGGTAATCCCGTTTGCAGTAGCACATTGCATTGGCCTGTCTTCTCCAATTACTTTTACCTTATTCCATTTTGCAAATGTGTACACATAATTACTGAAATTGGTCAATAGTATGTATTTGCCGAAATTTTCTAGCTTTTCGCCTGTATACCTTGGCAACCAATTGCTTACTATTTCTTCTTTCGTTTTCATATACTATTTTTTAAAAAAGCAGTTTTATGTTAAAAAGGAACTGATCAATTCAGTTACTAAATATAAATTAACTTGTAAATATACCAATAAGTACTCATTTTTACAATAGCTAAAGCATTAAATGAATATTCAATACCCACCATACCTGCCTGAAATTAAAGAAGAAAACGATAAAGAATTCATTTTTGATCCAATTCGAAAACAGTGGCTACGTCTTACACCTGAAGAATGGGTACGGCAAAATTTTATCAACTACTTAATAAAAGAAAAAAAATATCCTGCCTCATTAATTGCAATTGAAAAAGAAATAAAAGTAGGAGAAATGCGAAAAAGGTTCGATATCCTAGTGTATAAAGAATCTACTCCCTGGTTAATTGTAGAATGCAAGGAAATGAATACCCCAATTAATGAGGCTGTTGCAAAGCAAATTTTAACATATAATATCCAATTACAAGTACCCTATTTGATCATTACTAATGGCAATACTACAGAGGGCTTATACATTTCAAATGGGCAATATGAAAACATTAATGCGGTACCACCTTATAAATAAAATTAAATAATGAGATTTTTTTTATACTTCGTTTCTTCTCTTTTTATTTTCTTTTATTCAAATAATTTGATAGCCCAAATTCTGAATATAGATAAAACAGATACTGCTGACTATTCAAAAAATGCTTCCTTTAAATTCAATTTTTCTTCAGGGATTGAAGTAGATAAACAAAAGATTACACTTTGGGATGCAACCAATACAGCAGAAATGTTATTACAAAAAAATCGTGAACTATTACTTTTTGCAGGTAGTTCTAGGTTTACTTATAATGGACCAGACGATATATTAAATGCTGGATACCTCCACCTTAGATTTAGGCATAATTATAAGAATAAATTTCAGCCTGAAACTTTTATACAATATCAATGGGACAATAAAAGAGGAATGATCTTCAGAAGATTAGGAGGAATAAACATGCGATACAATGTATGGAAAGGAAATAAGTGGGACTTTAATGCTGGAATTGGCTTGATGTATGAAGAAGAAAAATGGAATTATGAAGGGGTAGATTCCAATAAAATTCCAACAAATACCACTCCAATATTCAATCAATTGATAAAGTTGAATAGTTACATCCGTTTTGATTGGAAGCCTAATCAAAATAATGAAATAGCTATCAATATTTTCATCCAAGCTAGACCAGACAATTTCAAACCGAGAATTGCCCCGCATATTCAATGGAATGTAAATGCGGGTAAACATATTGCTTTAGGCATTGGATTCGCGGGCATATATGATTTTGCACCGGTTGTTCCAATTGATCATTTTTATTATAGCATCACCAATAGCATCATTGTGAAAATATAATGGCCACTGCAGTTGCAGCGGCCATTGAATAATTCTGTTGAACAAATTTTAAGGAAATATTCCCAGCTCTGTATAAGATGTACCTACTTTATTGATTGCACAAACATAAGCTGCGGTTCTCATATCTGGAATGGAAGGATTCTTATGCCAGATATCCATGATTTCACGGGTAGCCGTAATCATGGTTTCTTCTAAACCACTATGCACTAAATCTACTTCTTCAGGTCCGTGTAAAATAAACTTTCTTTCTGCATCACTTACTTTTCTATCAGTCAGGGTTTCGATTTGGCTAAGAATATGTGTATTCATATTTTCAGTAAAACGCTTCTCCATTCTACCATAACGAACATGGCTTAAATTTTTCAACCACTCAAAATAAGATACCGTTACACCACCTGCATTCAGATACATATCTGGCACAACCAAAATTCCTTTTGATGCCATTACATCATCAGCTTCTGGAGTCAATGGACCATTTGCTGCTTCTCCAATAATTTTAGCTTTTATTCTATCCGCATTTGAGCCATTGATTACATTTTCTAAAGCCGCTGGAATTAGAATATCACAAGCCAATTCTAATGCATCACTGCTCTTTGCCAAATTAGTAGATCCAGGAAAATTTAAGATAGAACCAGTGGCTTTTTTATGCTGAAACAATTCTTCTTCATTCAAACCATTTTCATTAAAAACGGCTCCATCATGTTCTGAAATACAAATTACTTTAGAACCATTTTCTCTGAAAAATTTTGCACTATGATATCCAACATTACCTAAACCTTGTACTACAACAGTTTTGCCTTCAACTCCTACAGTAAGACCTAATTTCTGCATCACTTCTGGCATATTACACACTTCACGGATTCCAAAGAAAACACCTAAACCAGTAGCTTCTTTTCTTCCTCTTACTCCACCTTGAGTAATTGGTTTACCTGTTACACAACCTGCTGCATCGATATCCCCTGGCTTCAAAGAAGCATAGGTATCTACTATCCAAGCCATTTCTCTCTCACCAGTTCCATAATCTGGAGCAGGAACATCAATACCAGGTCCTATAAAATTTTTCTTCACCAGTTCACTGGTATATCTACGAGTAATTTTTTCTAACTCATAAACACTGTACTTTTTAGGATTAATTTTAATTCCTCCCTTACCTCCTCCAAATGGCACATTTACAATAGCACATTTATAAGTCATTAATGATGCAAGTGCCATCACTTCATCTTGATTCACTTCATCACTAAAACGAATTCCACCTTTACAAGGAGATTTGTGTTGTGAGTGTTGTACGCGGTAAGCTTCAATTACTTCTATTCTTCCGTCGTCCATTTTAACTGGGAAACGCATGCTGTAAATACTATTACATGCTTTAATTTGTTCAAGCAATCCTTTTTCCCATCCGGTAAATTTAGACGCTTTATCAAAGCTTTTTTCAACACTCTGAAAAAAACTGTAGGCTTGTTGATTTGACATTTGGCAATCGATTTATAGGTTTATTACAATCAATAAAAATGAAAACTATTTGCGATCTTCTCCTTTTTCGAGACGAGTTATTTTAAGATCTATATTCAATAAATAAATAAATAATCCAACCATTATAATTACTACAACACCCATTACAACCAAGATTTTTCCATTGCTTCTCATTATGCCTGCATCTGGAGTAGTTTGTGCTTGTATCAAATTAGACAAAAAAAGAGCTACTGCTAAAAGAATATACTTTTTAATTTGTTTCATAATTCATTTTTTGAGCTAATAATGTATACCTGATTTTTATTGTGCTAATCCAAACACCTAACAAAGTCCATCCAATTACAGCAGGATAAAATACGGTTCGCATGTGCATATCCATATCTTTTCCATTAATTCCTGGATTACCTTCACTCCCCTCACCACCTGGATGTAAAGATTCAGTTAAGCGAGGTAAAATCCATAGTGTAGGAAACAACATAAAAAAAGCAAAAATATTATATACGGCTCCTATCCTAGCCTTTTTTTCATCGTCATTCATACTACCCCTCAAAACAAAATAAGCCAAGTATATCAAAATAGCAATAGCGGCTCCATTCTGTTTCGGATCGCCCGACCAAGGACTTCCCCATTGATAGTTTGCCCAAAAAGCACCGGTAACCAATCCAAGTACTCCAAATACTATACCAGTATTTGCAAATGCTACCGAATAAGCATCATTTTTTAAAGTAGGATTTTTTAAATAGCGAATGGCATAAATAACCGATACCAATAAAAGGACCATCATTCCAAACCACATAGGAACATGAAAGAAAAAATTACGAATAGTTTCTTGCATTCGATCATCTAGTTTAGGCACTTTTACAAAGAAGCCATAAACACAAGTATAAAGTAATAAACAGAAAGACAATATTTTCCACCAAGCGGCTCGAATCATAACTATTTTTTTGCAGGATAAACTGCTGAATAAGGTGCCGCAAAATTAGGTGAAAGCATACCAATAAATCGAATCAATGTGTAAAATATACGTAAGTCTTTTAACACTTTTAAAAATGTGGAGATTATGTACAAAATCAAATAGTCAACTGAAAAGGCTATTATTTGCCATTTTTGCATTGATAATGAATTAGTTATGTGCAATTAGTAAGACTTGGTGCATTGATTTCAATTTTGTACCTTTGCAGCCTTTCAAAATATTCATGCCGTAACATGAAGTTATTGTTCCTCGATTTCTTAAGGAGCCAAACTGATTGTGGCTATCATCTTAAATTAGATTAGTTACATGAAATTATCACAGTTCAAATTCGACCTTCCACTAAACCTCATTGCACAAAATCCCACCAAAAGAAGAGAAGACAGCCGATTAATGGTTGTAGATCGTAAAAGTGGGCACATGGAGAATCGTAATTTTAAAGACATTTTAGATTATTACGATGACAAAGATGTTTTTGTAGTGAACAATACAAAAGTGTTCCCTGCAAGAATGTATGGCAGAAAAGAAAAAACAGGTGCAAAAATTGAAGTTTTCTTGTTAAGAGAACTCAATAAACCTAACCGTTTATGGGATGTAATTGTTGATCCCGCAAGAAAAATTAGAGTGGGGAATAAATTGTATTTTGGAGACAATGAGGAATTGGTTGCAGAAGTAATTGATAATACAACCAGCAGAGGCAGAACCATCCGTTTTTTATGGAACGATGATGATGAAAGTTTTAAGAAAATGTTGGAATTCTTAGGAGAAACACCTTTGCCAAAATACATTAAACGTAAACCAGACGAGGAAGATAAAGAGAGATACCAAACAGTTTATGCCAAACACGAAGGGGCTGTAGCAGCTCCAACTGCAGGTTTGCATTTCAGCAAGGAATTGATCAAGCGTTGTGAAATTCAAGGCATCCGATTTGCAGAAGTTACATTGCATACTGGTCTAGGAACTTTTAGACCGATTGAAGTAGAAGATTTAAGCAAACATAAGATGGATGCTGAATATTATGCTATAGACGAACAGGCATGTGCTATTGTAAACAAAGCCAAAGAAAATGGCAAAAGAATCTGCTCCATTGGAACAACAACAATGCGAGCTATGGAAAGCAGCTTTACTGCTCAAAAATTATTAAAACCAAGTGAAGGATGGACCAATCATTTTATTCACCCACCTTATAAATTTAATGTAGCAGATAGTTTAGTAACTAATTTTCATTTACCCAAAACTAGTTTATTAATAATGACTTGCGCATTTGCAGGGTATGATCTAGCTATAGAGGCATACAAAAAAGCAATTAAAGACAAATACCGTTTCTTCAGTTATGGAGATGCCTTGTTAATTGTTTAAATGATTTTTAAAAAAGGTAAATCCCGGCAACTTATCATTGCCGGGATTTTTTATTGATGATTCCCTTCTCTTTTTAATACATCATTTGTGAATTGATACAACTCAATTGCCTGTTGAGGGGAATTACCAATACAAACAACACCCAATTTTCCAAATTGAGATAATGCACCAATCAAATGAAACATCACGCCAATTTGATTGGTTGAATCATACATTAAATTATGAAAATTTGCTATAGTCATTAAATCGTGAGGCGTTAATCCAATAAACGAAGGATCTGTTAAATTATCAGATGAAAAATAAAACCGTTCTTGGCCATTGACTGTAGTATATACTCCTGTCTGATAATTGTATTCACCATCTGTTAAAAATTGAAGCATTAAATAAGGATGCGTTGTTCCTCCCTTTCGCAGATTTATTTCAATGGCATAATGCTTCCACACTTCATTCTCAAGTACACTAATGAAATCAATAGAAAATCTTCCCAACACTCCTAACGCACTCATTCTTTTAGCAATCGGAAAAGCCATTTGTGCAATTTCTTTACTATATGCTTTTGAAGCAGGAAAACTTGCACCAAGAAAAACTTGATCACCATGTCCACCTAATACTTGGTCATGAGTTGATATAATTTCTACGATACCTTTTGGCGTTATTCTACATTGTACAGAAGGTGAAGTTTTGGTTTCTCCTTCAATAAAAACTTCTACTACACCTCCTAATTCTGTAAACTTATGCATAAAAGCATTAAAGGATAACCCTTCAGCAACTATAGACAATTGAGTATGCAACGCCTCAGTCATCCATTCTTTGGCATATTCATCTCCAGGAAAGCCCTCATAACTAAAAATAGCATTCCCTTCGCCTGAAAACCCATCATTCATTTTTATAACCGCTCTCTTTAAATTAGGAATTTGTTTTTTTAGCAACAATAAAGCACTCCTAATGTCTTCATCATTTTTTAGATCTTCAATTCCAGCGGGAGTTTCAATTCCACACTCTTTAAAAAGTTTTCTTCCACTGCTCTTAGTTCCTAAATATAACAATGCAGGATCTGTTCCATAAATTGGGGCATTCAATAAAGTAGCGAGTTTTCTTTCATGAGCTGTTACATTAAAACAAGATATATGACCAATATGCTGTTGAGGCATTACTTTTTTAATCCGATCAATTAATCTTGGCCTGGCCAAAATTTTTTCAGTCAGGGAAATCGAAGAATAATCATAGCAACTCAATAATGTTAGTCTTTGTTGAGCATGATAACTAGTAATACCGGGTAAAAGATGTAAATAGTAATCAATGATAATTGGATCAATAGGAACACTGGTAACATATATCAAATGCGTATTGGGCATTCTCAATAAAATCAGCATACACAATAGTCTTTCTTCATAATGAATAAAGCCATTCACTTTACTCAAAATTTGCTGATCCAATGTTAAACTAGGAATTACAACCACCGTTTTGGGCGCCAGCATATCGGCAAAAACTTGATCATATTCTTCTGAAAACCTGGTTTGCAAAAACTTGAATTGCTCCAATACAATAGGATCATTTATAGAATCAAATGAATCAGTTTTATGCTCATAAGACAATCTTAAATCACCCGCAGACCAAACTGGCTGTTGCATGGCAAAACTTTTTGCTAAACTATTTATTAAACTCTTTAAAAGCTAGAGTTAATCTCATGACCAAAGATGATATTAGTCATATTTCATTGCCAGCCAACCTAAGATTGGGCCAATAGCAAGAAGCATATAAAGAAAATTTGGCTGGATAAATGATGAAAACAATCCTAGAAATTGTAAACTAACAATTGTAATAGCAAATCCGATACAATTTACAATAGTTAATGCAGCAGCTTTTGATTCTGGTACTGCACTATTTGCTACAAGTGTAGAAAACATAGGAGAATCTGCAATTACAACAAATCCCCAGAAAAATAAAAAAACTAAAAAAAGATTGGCCGATTCAATTTGTAGCATAAATGGAGAGATGAAGCAACATGTAGCCGATAACAACAAACTTAAAGAAGCAATTTTCTTTGGGTTAAATTTTGAAGACAAAATACCACTTGACACACAGGCTATGGCTCCAATTCCAATTATTAAAAATGAATAAACAGGGATACTCCATTTTACATTTGAATGATTCGTTAAATATTGTTTGATAATAATCGGAGTAAAAGCCCAAAAACTATATAGTTCCCACATATGTCCAAAATATCCAAAAGCAAATGACCTGAAATTTCGCTTTTTAAAAGATGCTATAAATCCAGTAAACATCATTCTTTTGGGCGCTACACGATGTGGGCCATCAGGTACCAATAAAAAGATCAAGAGTCCACCTAAAACAGCAATGAAAGAAGTGAAGTAAAAGGAATAATGCCAAGTTGAATTTGAAATAAAAGAAGTAATTAAATATGGAGTGGCTTTGCCTAATACAAGTGCACCAACTAAATATCCTAATGACTTACCCAACCCTTTTTGAAAATAATCGGCTGCAATTTTCATTCCAACAGGATAAATTCCTGCTAAAAAGATTCCAGTAAAAAATCTGAAAAAAAGCATCCAATATACATTTATTCCATTCAAACAAATGCCGAGGTTAAACAATGCGGCAAATAATGCGCAAACGAAAAAAACAATCGACGGTGATATTCGATCTGCAATAGCCATTAAAGCAAAAATAAAAGTACCAAGTATAAATCCTAATTGCACTGAGCTTGTAATATGAGGTAAAAAACTTGCTGGGATTTTTCCTAAATCAATCAATAGTGGCAATACTGCATTACCTGTAAACCAGACAGATGTGCAAAAAAATTGTGCTAGAACAATAATTAGTAAAATGCTTGTATTACTATGCTTTGTCATTTTTTTTGTTGCATTTGATGAAAAGCTGCTGCATATCTTTTTCCTAAAATTCGAATACTCTTTGCATCAAAATGTTCATTATCTGCCATGCATTTTAGCCCTTTTGAAGCAACCAAACCTATCTGATTATTTTGCTCAGCTAATTCTTTTAATTGATCGTTTATCTTTTGCTTGTTAACCAAATTTGGTTCAAAATATCCCAGTTCACCCATAATAATAGGAAGTTGTGGACTATCAGCAACATTTCTAAACAGCGTAAACAACCTAATTAAATCTGTTTTATAGGTTGGGATATTCTGCTCATTTGCATCGCTTTCACCTTGGTGCCATAAAATACCTGCCAGTGTTCCATATTGTTTGGCTAACGATATTTTCTCTTTAAAGTTAGAAAGCAATTGAACAGATCGATGAGTTGAATCATTGATCCATTGACTTACTTTAGTTCCTCCAACAGCTGTAGGAATTAGAATTATCTTATAACGAGTTGGCAAATATTTCAATAAAGCTTTCCCAAATGAAAGACCACAATCCAAACCTGTTCGAGTGGGTTCATAAAAATGCAAAGGTTCCTTGGCAAGAATCAGTTGCGATTGTTGATTGATTGTGAAAATTCTTGGAGATGGAATAGTATCGGTTGCTTCAACTAAACCCCTTCCTGCCATATTGCTCTGACCCGCTAAAATAAAAACCAGTGTTTCAGTTTTTTCGGGAAGGCTAACTACATGGATATCTTGCTTGGGGAAATAGATAGTTCGTTCTTGCGTTTTCACCGAATTACAGGCAGCTAGCGAAATGATTAAAATTAATAAATGCTTACAACGATTC
Organism: Sphingobacteriia bacterium; assembly: GCA_037129425.1. Lineage (GTDB taxonomy): Bacteria > Bacteroidota > Bacteroidia > Chitinophagales > Chitinophagaceae > Sediminibacterium. The sequence goes on along the minus strand of JBAXUV010000005.1, from coordinate 143,748 downwards.
ATCAATAGATCAATAAAAGGCAATTTATTGATATTGAATCAACTAACCTAATTACATACTATTTCCTCTTTTTGATTTTGTAATCCAATGGAAGCATATTAGATAGTTTTTCCGACCATGCCCAAAAGCCTAAAGCAAGCACATCTTTGCCTGAAAAATAACTTCCATTAGCTAGCACAGCTACTACTTTTTCGGAGTCGGGCATAAAAAGCTCTGCAGTCATAGGTTGATTAGGCGACATCCCTCTTTGTGTTAAACGGTATGATTCAGGCATGTATTTCCGCTTATATACTACTTGTAAATAATTGTTGAATTGAAGTCCAACGGTAAAACTATCAATTGCAAATGCAATGCTATCACCATTTAAAGGGGTATTAATAAGAATATCTACATTGTTATTAGCACCACTTACAAAAGAAAAGTTTTTCTTTTCTTTATTTCTAATGATTTTTCTCAATTCATATCCTTCAGTTTCTAAAGTATTTCTATAAAGACTCCGCATAAAATGCATTAAAGATCCATTATACGTTTCCTCCCGATTTTTTTGCCATCTTGTTTCAATGCGTTTTCGCTTTGTAGATAAATCAGAAAACAATGGAAACCCCTGATAAAAAAATACTCTTGTAGAATAATTGAACTCAAAAATACTCAGGTCGTATTTTAAATCGTACCCTAAAGCTTCATTTTGTATATGTAAAGGTTCATCAGCATATGCGTTTAAAGTGTTCTTTTTTTTGTTAAATCTAAAACGAACAACTTCTTTATTCAATAATTTACAATCAGCTGCATTGGGTGTTTTTCCAATCAGGTTTTCCATAAAAAAATCACCCCATTTCTCCCAACCATTCTTTTCATAAGGTGCAACAATAACTTCTTCTAGTTCCTTTACTTTTGGAACAAGTAATATTTCTAGTTTTGAAGGAATTGCATTGGAAGATATTGTAATTGAATAGGTTTCGTATCCTACCATTGAAACCACCAAATCAAATCGACCTTCTGGGATTGGTTGCAATACAAAGTCCCCGTTTTCTTTCGAAATGGTACCTACCGATGTATTGCTCAAGAAAATACTTGCAGAAGCAATAGGCGATTTTGAATCTTTTGCAAGCACATTACCAATAAGCATCTTTTGTGCATGCGAAAAAAAAGCACAAAACAATAAACCAATTATCGCAATTGATCTTTTCATTTAAAGTCCAAATAAACCGCTATTTAACAATTGAAGTGTTTTGACTTTATGTGAACTGGGAACTAATAAGGAAATATTATGAGTACTCCCTCCATAACTAACCATTGTGATTGGTATTTCCTTTAATGAGTCAAATAATTTTTGCAAAACATGATCTGTTTTTGCAATTTCATTCCCTACAATTGAAACAATGGTTTGTTCTTTTTCTATATCTACAGTTCCAAAGGGCTCTAATTCTTTAACGATCTGTGGAAGAAACTGATCTGTATCGATGGTAACAGAAACAGCCACTTCAGAAGTAGTGATCATATCGATTGAAGTCTTATATTTTTCAAACACTTCAAATACTTTTCTCAAAAAACCATAAGCCAATAGCATTCTACTACTCTTGATTTTGATTGCAATAATCCCATCTTTTGCAGCAACTGCTTTTACTCCAACACTTCCTGCCTCTTTGGTAATAACTGTTCCTGCAGCTTCTGGCTGCATTGTATTAAGTAACTTAACCGGTACATTTTCCTGTTGTGCTGGCCAGATACAAGTTGGATGCAAAATTTTTGCTCCAAAATATGCTAGTTCAGCAGCTTCATCGAAACTGAGTTGTTCAATAGCAACAGTCTTATTCACAATGCGAGGATCATTATTATGCATACCGTCTATATCAGTCCAAATTTCACAAACCGTACTTTTACTAGCAGCTGCAATTAATGAAGCAGTATAATCACTGCCTCCTCTTTTCAAATTATCAACTTCACCTCTGGCATTTTTACAGATATACCCTTGCGTAATTAAAATATTTTTATCACTGTGTTTTTTGAGTAGCTGGGCCAATTTAATTTTAATGCTTCCTAATTGTGGCTCTTCATTGGCATCAATGGTCATGAATTCTAATGCAGGCAATAGCACATGATCGATATTATTCTCTTCCAAAAAAGCACTGAATAATTTTGTGCTCATTAATTCACCCTGTGCTAAAATATCTTTATTCAATGCTTCGCTAAAAGAAATCCGCAATATGATATGTAAAAATTCGAAATGCTCATTGATGATTCCATTGGCCTGATTTCTAGCCACATCTGTAAGCAACAATTCTTGAATAAAATTTTTATAATGATCATGCAATTTTTCAATGACTTGTTTGGCAGAAGACCTGTCTCCATTTGCCAAATGATTGCTTATTTCAACCAATGCATTGGTTGTTCCACTTAATGCGCTCAGTACTACAATCTTTCGATCATTGTCTTTTGTAATTAACTGAGCAACTTCTTTCATACGTTCTGGCTTCCCAACACTGGTGCCTCCAAACTTCATTACTTTCATACGAACCCCTCCCCCAATTTTTAATAATTAATAAATAGTTGACAAATGTAGTTCAGAAGACTGATATGTAAACAGCTATTGCCCAAAAGGACGCTGACTCTTACAATCACAGGCTACTCCTGGATCTACGTTAAAATACTTACAGAAATATTCATAATAAGCTAATCGATATGCTGTTTTAGGAGATTGATTCGCCCCGCACTCTATCCCTCCATTGATCACATTCATGACCGCTCCAAATCCTGGCAATCTTCCAGCAATACTGTCCTTTAATTCAGGCTCCCAAATACCAGTCATAATCTCATGACAAGATGGTTTTGGATATTGTGGTGTCATCCAAAACCAAAAAGCAGACGCAAAACAAATTACAGGATCTGTAGAAAGTAGTGATGGATTTCGTAACAGTTTATTTTGATCCTTAAAATAATAATTACTGAATTGTGCATAGTTGTAATTCCAGCTTAATTGCAAAGGACCTCTCCCATGATATGATTGCCCTTTAACAGGCAGCATTTTTTTCTTTGTGCTATCTGAATAATGAATGCATCCATTTTCACAACCTCTTTCTTCTAAAAAGTACAAACCCCATTTAAAATAGCCGCCTGGAGCCTCATCCCAACCGCCGCTTGTTTCATGGGCCATACTTGCAAGAAATGCAGCTAACTCTCTTTTTTTCTGCACTTCTGTTCCTTTTTTTAAAAAATCAGGAAATCTTTTTGCAGCTTGTATAAAGGAAGAATAAGAATAAAATTCATTTTGTGGAACTTCTTTGGAATAGGTCGATCTAGTGGTTGAGATCGCATATCTATTGGGGAAAAGACTATCCCAGGCTGCTTTGTTGAGGTATTTACAAATGGGAGAATTAATCTGTGTGAAAGATTGCAATCCAACAAAACTAAATATACAGCAAACTACAATCTTTTTTAAACGAATACTCATAATCCAGTTATGTCAAAAATCGCTCCAGTATTTTTTAAATCTTCTACTACTGAATCTATGATTGGAATACCTTCTTTTTTTCTTATCAATTCCATTTCTCTTTCTGGATCTCCTGGTATCAACACTTTATCATGTCCTTCAGCTGGAGTTGAACTAGAAAATCGCTCAATCCATTGATCCATATGTGCTTTAAAATCAGAAGCTGGACGAAAAGCATCGATGCGCATTGCCCCAAAAAAATGTCCCAACCCTTTTCCTGGCATATTCTCTGGCATTGGAATATAGGCTGGAAATGGCGGAGCCCATGGCCCATAAGAAGCACCACTCAATACTGCAGAAAAAATATCTACAATGCTTCCTAAAGCATATCCTTTATGACTTCCATGTTCTCGATCGGTTCCTAATGGAAGCAGTGCTCCTTTTTTCTTTAATATATTGGCATCGGTACTTGAGTTTCCATTTTCGTCTTGAACCCAACCAATGGGTGCTTCGGCATTTTTTCTTTGCAGTATTTCCAATTTACCATTTGCTGCTGTTGTTGTTGCAAAATCCGCCACAAAAGGAGCTTGATTGCCCGCAGGAATAGCCACTGCAATTGGATTAGTACCCAGCATTTTTTCTATGGAAAATGTAGGTGCAACTAATGCACTTGCATTGGTCATTGCAATGCCAATCATATCTTCTTTTAATGCCATCATAGCATGATAGCCTGCAATTCCAAAATGATTTGAATTCTGCACACTTACCCAACCAGTTCCTACTTGTTTTGCTTTATCAATGGCAACTTGCATGGCAAATGGTGCTACTACTAATCCTAAACCAGCATCCCCATCAATTACGGCAGTAGAAGGTGTTTCATGAATAACAGCAATATTGGGTTTTGCATTAATTCTCTTAGCTTGCCATAGTCGAACATAGCCACTTAATCGGGCAACTCCATGACTATCTATTCCCCGCAAATCGGCAGACAACAAAACATCAGTTGCTAAAACCGCATCTGCTTCATTACATCCAATAGCAACAAAAACGCTTTTAGTAAACTGATACAATTGTTCGTAAGAAAATACCTGCATGTGATTTTTCTGATTCAATTAAAATGGAAGATCATCCATTGGCTCCATGATTTCTGAAGCAGAAGGAGCTGAACTTTGTGAAGCAGCACTTGGAGTTGATTGATAACTACCAGTATTTCCACCGCCATCATTCGATTTGCTTCCTAATAACTGAACACTAGAAACCCTTAATGAAAGTGTTGCACCATTCACTCCCTCTTTGGTTGTGTAGGTTCTTACATCTGGTTGTCCTTCTACATATACTTGAGTTCCTTTTTTAAGATAAGGAGCAATCCCAGTTCTTTCTGTCCAATAAGCACAATCAACCCAAATGGTTTTATCTTTTTGATTTCCTTGTGCGTCTTTGTATCGCTCTGTATGCGCTACTGTAAAATTGATTACATTTTTACCACTTACGGTATTCATTACCGCATCTCTTCCCAAATTGCCAATGGCTGTTAACTTGATCATAAATAAATTTTTATAAATATCTGAAAAATGAAATTAAGTAAAATGAGTAGTAACCGCAAGGTTAATGTTGGTTTCACTGTTATGATGTTTAAAGAAGGTGGATTAAATTGTTTTTGCGCTTAATATTTCGCTTCTCGATACATCAAAAAGCCTTTTGTAGGGCTAAATAGGGCCGTTTTTACAATTGTTGTTCTACTTTTGCCTAAATTTTGGTGAATGAGCAGAAAAGGGAAAGTATTGGTAGCAATGAGCGGCGGTATTGATAGTACCGTAGTTGCGCTTATGCTGCATCATGAAGGATATGAAGTGATTGGGATCACCATGAAAACCTGGGATTATGCCACGAGTGGAAGTAGTTCAAAAGAAACAGGCTGTTGCAATATAGATTCATTCAATGATGCACGTCAAGCTGCAGTGCACCATGGATTTCCTCATTTTATTTTAGACATACGAGAAGAGTTTGGAGATTTTGTAATAGAAAATTTTGTAGACGAGTACATTGCCGGACGAACACCTAACCCATGTGTTATGTGTAATACACATATCAAATGGAGGGCTTTATTAAAAAGAGCCAATGCATTGGAATGCGATTTTATTGCAACTGGTCATTATGCCTCCATCCGTCAGCATGATAATGGAAGATATGTAATTAGCAAGGGCCTAGATGAAACAAAAGACCAGAGTTATGTATTGTGGGGATTGCAACAAGATTTGTTGAGCAGAACTATTTTACCATTAGGAGGATATCGCAAATCGGCAATCAGACAAATGGCCGTTGATATGGGATATCCTGAATTGGCTAAAAAAAGTGAGAGTTACGAAATCTGTTTTGTTCCAGACAACGATTACAGAGGCTTTTTAAAAAGAAATGTTGAAGGCCTTGAAGAAAAAGTAAATGGCGGATGGTTTGTAGATAAAACCGGAAAAAAATTAGGACAACATAAAGGTTATCCATTTTATACAATTGGACAAAGAAAAGGGTTGGACATTGCTATGGGCCGTCCTATCTATGTTACGTCGATTCATCCTGAAACAAATACTGTTGTATTGGGTGAAGAATCCGATTTAGAGCAAAACGATATGCTCATTGGAAAATTAAACTGGATCAAATACGAAGGTATTAGTGATGGAATGGAAGCACTTACAAAAATCAGGTATAAAGACAAGGGCGCTTTAAGCAATTTATACAATTCCGATAACGGAATCAGGGCTCGTTTTTATGAAAATGTAAAAGGAATTGCTCCTGGCCAAAGTGCTGTTTTCTTTGAAGGGGATGATGTAATTGGAGGTGGTATTATTCAGCGAGGAGAATTGATTTTATCTTAGTGTTGAAATAATGCAACAAACATTGTATCCGCTTTATGGGTATATCCTTTGATCAATTTTTGCTCAATTAATTGAAAGCCAGCATTGGCTTGTATGAATCTACTGATCGATTCATTTTCTTTTTCAAAAACAGAACAAGTTATGTACAATAGATATCCGCCTTTTTTTACAGCAGGTATTATATTGGCTACCAGTTTTTGCTGCAATTGATGAAACTGATCGATACTTTTTTCATTAAAAAAATGCAACTGCTCTGGTGTTCTGCCCCAGGTTCCACTTCCACTGCAAGGGGCATCGCATAATATTAAATCATATTGATTTTTACTCACCGAATTTTGATGAGTCAGTTGTTTAGCGAGATCAATTATAAAAGAATGGTATTTATTTATCCCAGCTCTACTGAATCTAGCTTTTAGATTATGCAAAATAGACTCGCGTATATCAGAAACAGTCAATTCAATCTTCTCAAAAACATCGGTTGCCAAAATAGATTTACCTCCACTCGCTGCGCAACAATCCCATACAGAAATAGTATTAGACCCTATTAAAGGTTTTATACTAGTAAGCACTTCTCCCACTTTTTGAGAACTTAAATCTTGAACTACTGCTTGTTGATCAATTGTTATAATACCTTCTAATTTTGTTCCATTAGGCAAGCTGATGGAATCATCCCCGATTAATTGATAGGGAAGTTCAGCGTTTTGTAAAGCGGTTAAAACAGCTGTTGAATTAAAAGGACGAACCCGGATAAATAAATCTGGCTGAATACAATGAGAAAGTGAAAATAGATCTTGATCAACTTCTTTACTCAAGAATTGTTGGAATGGAAATATAGAATGAACTGTAATAGAAGGATATTCCAATTGAATAAAAGAAAAGCGTTTCCTTAAATTGTCTGACCAATTTTTCAACCAAATCTCATCAAATAAAATTTCCCATTCACCAGCTGAATCATTGCATATAAATAGAGCTATTTTGATCCCAATTTCTTTACTCAAATGATCTACTGCTTTTCCTAATCGAAAATAATTATAACAGAGTTGAGAAATATATTTCCTGTCTTTAGACCCAAATTTTTTATTGGCAGCAAAATAGTTTTTTAGAAATACAGCAAAGGGTATATCGCCCTGATATAAGCCAATAATAGCAATTGAAGAGCGAATATAGTTTTCAGCGTATTTCATCTTTCCCCCCTTTAGGGGGATAGGGGGTTATAATTCCAATAAGGTTTTCACGGGATCTTTTCCCATTAATAGCAACTCTGGATTTTCTAATAATTCTTTTACTCTTACCAAGAAACTAACACTTTCTCTTCCGTCAATAATACGATGATCGTAACTCAATGCAAGGTACATCATTGGTCGAATCACCACTTGTCCGTTAATGGCCATTGGACGCTCTTGAATTTTATGCATGCCTAAAATAGCACTCTGCGGAATATTTATAATCGGCGTACTCATTAGACTTCCAAATACTCCTCCATTAGTTATTGTAAAAGTTCCACCTTGTAAATCATCAGCAGTAAGTTTGCTATCTCTCGCTTTACCAGCTAAAACAACCACAGCTTTTTCTATTTCTGCCATGCTCAAACTTTCAACATTGCGCATAACCGGAACAGTTAACCCTCTTGGAGTACTCACTGCAATACTGATGTCGGCATATTCATGAAAAATAATTTGATCTCCATCTATATAAGCGTTTACAGTTGGCCATTCTCCCAAAGCAATAGCACAGGCTTTAGCAAAGAAGCTCATGAAACCAAGATTCACACCATGACTTTCTTTAAATTTATCTTTATGCGCTTTCCTAATATCCATAATACGTGTCATGTCCACTTCATTAAAAGTGGTCAACATGGCCGTTGTATTTTTAGATTCAACCAATCTCCTACTAATCGTTTTGCGCAATGCACTCATTTTTTCCTGACGTACATTTCTGCTATTCAATTCAGCGCCTGCAACAAATGCTTTCTTGCCAGGGTTTTGAAGTGCTTCGAGCACATCTTGTTTCATAATCTTACCACCAGCACCTGATGGAGTAATCGATTTAGTATCCATTTTTTTATCAGCAATGATGGCTGATGCAACAGGACTTGCTTTTAAATCTTGCACAACTGGCGCAGCCGCTGTTTCAGTAGCTGCTTTTGGGCTTGGGGTATTCGCAGGCTTTTGGGGTTCGGGTGTAACAGCTGCAGATGCAGGCTTGGTGGCTGTTTCATCTATTTTGGCCAATACATCTCCAATATTCAATGTATCTCCTTCTTTGCCAACTATAGTTAAAATACCTGCTTTTTCGGCATTCACTTCAAAAGTTGCTTTTTCACTTTCTAATTCAGCAATTACTTCATCACGATCTACCCATTCTCCATCTTTTTTTGTCCATTTCAATAAAGTCACTTCATTGATCGATTCTCCTACTGTTGGCACTTTTATCTCAATCATACTATTTATATTAACTATACATTAAATGCTGTTTCAATAATCTCTGCTTGTTCTTTAGCATGAATTTTTGCATAACCTGTAGCAGTGGATGCACTTGCATTTCTGCTGATTACTCCAAAATTAATCGATTTTAAATTCATCTGTAAAAACCCTGCAGCTCCCATATTCATAGGTTCTTCCTGAACCCAAAACCATGTTGCTTTATTGTATTTATTATACAAAGCTTCAATTTGTTTATTTGCTAAAGGATAAATTTGTTCTAATCGAATAATGGCAATGTCTTTGCGGTTGTCTTTCAATTGCTTTTCAGCTAATTCATAATACAATTTTCCAGTACAGAATAATACTTTTTTTACTTGAGTAGGATCATCCACAAATGCATCATCGATCAATTCTTTAAATCCACCAGTGAGAAATTCAGCAGTTTTACTATAAGTATTAGGATTTCGCAAGTTGGCTTTAGGCGAGAAATTAATTAAAGGCTTACGAAAATTCCAGGTCAATTGCCTTCTGAATAAATGAAACAGGTTGGATGCTGAAGTAACATTGGTAATAACCATATTTAATTCAGCACACATTTGTAAAAATCTTTCCATTCTGGCACTACTGTGTTCAGGACCCTGTCCTTCATAACCATGTGGCAATAACATTACCAATCCATTCTGACGTTGCCATTTTTGTTCACCCGCCGCAATAAACTGATCTATCATTGTTTGGGCACCATTACAAAAATCTCCAAATTGAGCTTCCCAAATTACCAAAGCATTTGGATTAGCCATTGCGTAACCATATTCAAAACCTAAAACTCCATATTCGCTTAAAAGTGAATTATAAATTCTGAATTTTTGTTGATTTTCAGTAAAGTGATTGAGTCGATTATAACCCTTATTAGTAACCTCATCACGAAGAATAGCATGTCGATGGCTAAATGTTCCTCTTTGAACATCTTGACCACTCATGCGTACAATATTTCCATCCGTTAATATAGAACCATAGGCCATTAACTCGGCTGTTGCCCAATCAACTTTATCTTCTGTTTCCAGTAATTTAACCTTGTCTTGTAATAATTTTTCAATCTTTTTTAAAGGCTTAAAATCGTTAGGCCACTTCATCAAACCATCAAACAATGTTTTGAATAGTTCATCTGATATTGCTGTATTAGGAGAGCCCTCAAAATGAGCGCTAGTGGCTTTAGTCATGCTCTTCCATACCAATTCGGGAGCCTGGTATTTATAGGGCAAAGGATTCTGTTTAATTTCATCTAATCTTTCCTGCAAGTCGGCCCAGAATTTTTTCTCCATTTCTTTGGCCAATTCCTGTGCATCAGATTCGCCATTTTGAATAAGGTAAGTTGTGTAAATTTCTCTTGGATTTTGATGCTTATCAATCAAAGCATACAACTGAGGTTGAGTATACTTAGGATCATCCCCTTCATTGTGGCCATGTTTACGATAACAAACCATGTCAATGAAAATATCGCTATTGAATTCCTGTCTGTACCTGGTTGCTATCTCCGCACATTTAACAACAGCTTCTGCATCATCACCATTTACGTGCAGAACAGGCGCTTGAACCATTGCAGCAACGGAAGTTGCATAATCGGCACTTCTTGCATCATCAAAATCTGTAGTAAAACCAATTTGGTTATTGATGACGAAATGAATAGTTCCTCCTGTATAGTATCCTCTTAGGTTAGACATTTGTAATACTTCATATACAATGCCTTGCCCAGCAACTGAAGCATCACCATGAATTAAAATAGGTAAAATCTTATCGAAATCACTTTGCTTGATCACATCTGCTTTAGCCCTTGCAAAACCAACCACAACAGGATCTACAGCTTCCAAATGAGAAGGATTCGGCATTAATTTCAAGTAAATACCTTTGTCATTCATTGTTTTAACTTCACTTCCATATCCCATATGATATTTCACATCTCCACTCCCCATTGTTTGGTCTATAGTAGCGGTACCTTCAAATTCGCTGAATATTTGCTCATAGGTTTTACCCATGATATTCGCCAAAACATTTAATCGGCCACGATGTGCCATTCCTATTACTACTTCCTCCACTGAGTTGTCTGCAGCAACATTAATAATTGCATCGAGCGCAGCGATTGTTGTTTCACCACCTTCTAATGAAAATCTTTTCTGCCCAATATATTTAGTATGTAAAAACTTTTCGAACATTACACCTTGATTCAGTTTTTCAAGGATGCGACGTTTTTTATCTATTGACAATGAAACAGAAAAGTTTTTTTCCATCTCATTGGTTAACCAATCTATTTTACGTTGATCGCTAATATATTTAAACTCAATACCAACATGATTGGCATATACATTATCCAAATGAGCTAAAATATTTTTAAGGGTTGTAGCACCTAAACCAATTAAGTTGCCCGCTTGATAAGTAGTGTTTAAATCTGCATCACTTAATCCAAAAAATGAAAGTGCCAAATTGGCTCCACGGTCTTTTCTACTCCTGATCGGGTTGGTCTTGGCTAATAAATGACCTTTGTTTCTATAACCAAGGATGAGGCGATAAACCCTGATTTCTTTCATCCAATCCACTGAATTACCAGAACTGTCTGAAGATGAATTAGTTGTTAGATTATTAGAAGAAATAGCGAAGTCAAATCCTTCAAAGAATTTTTTCATGTCAAGATCTACACTGTTTGGATCTTTTAAAAAGTCTTGGTAAATGGATTCGATAAATGCTGGATGTGAATTAGTGATATATGAGAAATCCTTCATTTGGCTTGATTATGCAATATTTTAGTTGAAATTGGATGCAAATATCGGTCATTGAAGGCAGAAAAAGTATCAAAATAAGTATCAAAAACAGGCTTTTTTGTATAAATAACCCTCAAAATGAAACTATTTTTGATTTTTTTGTATTTTAAATTTCAGCGTTTCAGTTCCAGACCTTACCTTTGCCGTCCTGAAAAAAATAGAAAATGGCAAATCATTCAGCTACAAAGAAAGACGTTAGACAATCAGCAAAGCGTCGTGACCGCAATCGTTATTATGGTAAAACTACCCGTAATGCAATTCGTGATTTAAAAGCGAATACAGAAACGAAAGCTTACGAAGAGCAACTTCCTAACGTAGTTTCTATGATCGACAAGTTAGCTAAACGTGGAATTATCCATAAGAATAAAGCAGCTAACCTAAAGAGCAAATTAGCAAAAAAAGCAAAAGCAGTAGCTTAATTAAGTTATTGTTCAACTCATATTGAGCCAGTCATTCGACTGGCTTTTTTGTTGCTATTGATGATTCGTTTTTGGAAGTTTCACTTTGAAAACATTTAGATCATTTGCTGAGGTGTAATAATCTAAACTACCATTATGCAATGTTAATATCCGATCAATAATAGACAAGCCCAATCCAAATCCTTTTTTACCATCGGCATTCTGACCTCTAAAAAAAGGCAAAGTCATATTCGATGATTCCTCTTTTGATAAATGAAGGCCAGTATTTTGAAAAGTTATTTCAATTTCATGCTCATCAGCAAGTATACTGATGATTATTTTTTGATTAGTTGAATATTGATACCCATTTTTTATGAGATTAGTAAATACAGATTTTATCAAAGATTCATTGCACTTTAACAACAGATCTTCATCATGATCGGGTATTTTAATAAATGAAAAATCAATAGTGATATCTCGAAAGCTTCTTTGAGATAGAGAAATGGCATCAAAAAGTAATTCATCTACTCTAACATATGGCCAGTCTGTATCTATGCTTATATTTTCATATTGAGAAAGCAAGAGTAAAGAATTGGCCAAATCAATCATATTTTGCTGATCTTCTTTTAATGATGCAAATACAATTTTATACTCTTCATTTGTATGCTCTTTATTTAAAGCAACTTCAGTTTGAGACAACATAACAGCTAAAGGAGTCCTTAATTCATGAGAAGCATGTTGAACAAAGCTTTTTTGAGCATCAAATGCTGCTTTCAGCCTGTCCATCATTGAATTAAAACTACTGGCTATCTGGTTGATTTCATCTTTTGTCTCTTTTAAGGATATTCTTTTTGATAGATTTTTTATATCGATCAATTGCATTTGATTGCTCAACTGCACAATTGGCTTGACAGCTTGTTTTACAAAAAGAAAAGACAATACACCAGTCAATATTAATCCGCCCAAAAAAACGATCGCTAAAATAATTTGAAGATTTTTTAATTTATCAAATCCGACTTGGTCGAATCCAGAAACATAAATAAAAGTCTTTGTTGGAATATGAAACTCAAGTACATGTTGAGTTTTTGTATTATCTGTAAATTGGAAGCGTTTAAATTTTTTTGCTTTCTCTTTTAATAAAGAAGTAATTTGAAATTGTTTATCATTGGGAATAGCTAAGACTCGATTGCCACTAGAATCTTCAATTAATATACTTTCATTAAATATAGAGCGGTCACGAATTTCATTTAAAAGGCTAAAGCCTTTTAGACTATCTGCAGTTTTTGATTCTTGATACACTTCATAAACTTCATTTCCCTCTAATGAAATTCTATTGTAAAAATCTACTTGACGATATCCTGCATATAAGAAATAAACAGTGGTGCAGGCAATCAATAAAATAATAGCTACAAAGCCAGTAAATAAAAAAGCGAATCTTTGTTTCAGATTCATAGTAGTTACTTAATATAATATCCAAATCCAGGTTTGGTATGTATGAGCTTCTTTTCGAAAAGTTTATCCACTTTATTTCTTAAAAAACTGATATATACTTCAATTGTGTTGGTGCCTGTATCAAAACTTAAATCCCAAACTTTTTCTAAGATCTCTTGTTTAGATATTACTTTTCCCTTGTTTTTTGCCAATAATACCAGGAGTGTAAATTCTTTTGACGTTAAATTAATTTCAGTCCCACCCCTATTAGCATTTTTTCCAGCGAAATTAATTTCCAAATCTTCAATTATTATATTGGCTTCATCAAGTACAACAGTAGTTCTTTTAATTAATGTTTTTACTCTTGCGAAAAGCTCATCAAAATGAAAGGGCTTGACTAAATAATCGTCTGCACCATTATTAAAAGCAGTTACCTTTTCATTCACTTCACTGATTGCAGTTAGCATTAAAATGGGCACTTTTTTATTCTTTTCTCTGAACTCTTCACATAAAACCAATCCTGTTTTAATGGGCAAATTAATATCTAGTATAATCATCGAATACACATGCTCATTAAATAGTTTGGATGCTTCTGCACCGTTGATGGCCAGATCTACTTTATACCCATTACGAGTGAACTCGTCTTTAATTACCTGACCTAATTTGGTTTCATCTTCAGCCAATAAAATTCTTTGCTTCTTTTCCATTTACGAATTATTCAACGATACAAATATAATTAATCCAATTGCTTAATAGATCCGCTTCCTGCAATCTTTTGCTTGATAGTGGCAGCTCCTTTATAATAGATGGTTCCGCTGCCAGCAACATTTACATCTAATAATACATCAGCAAAAACTTTTATGGTACCCACTCCAGCAACTTTCACTTTGGTATTTTCTGTTTTTAATTGAATTGCATCACATTCTCCTGATCCAGCAATCTTGAATTCTGCATTCTTAGTTTCCCCAGCCAATACCATCGAACCAACACCAGCTATATCAACTTCTAATGTTGGCGTATTTAAAGCCAAATCCATTTTACCACTACCCGATAAACTGAGCAATAATTTGTCCATTCCGGTAAACTTATTTTTACCAATTACCGACCCACTTCCACTCAATGATATTTTTGACAGTTTTGGAGTTGTTATATGTATTTTAATCGGGAAATCGCTTTCTAATCGGTAGTTATTTTTTTCCTTTAAAACCAATTTATCGCCAGACTCATTAATAACAATATAGGGTTGTAAATTCTCATCTGTTTCAATAGAAATGGCGGTTTCATTACCCTGGGTGATATCTACATCAAAATTGCCTGCTAATTCAATTTTTTCAGCTTTTTGAACACTCCTATTTTGGGTAACTATTTTACCGTTTCCTTCAACCTTTTTATTGGTCCATCTGCAGGAAAACAATAAAATAGTACTAAAAGCTACAAGATAAAGGGTTTTCATATTTGAGAATTTAATGCTGTAAGGTAATAAAATATCCAATCCAAGTAGCCTGTCTTTATGGGCAGATGAAAAATTCATTTAACTTCGCCCAATGACAGAAAAAATATTGATCCTCGACTTTGGAAGTCAATACACACAATTGATTGCAAGAGCGGTAAGAGAAGCAAATATTTATTGCGAAATAATCCCCTACCACAAAGAATTTACAATAGATCAAACCCTAAAAGGCATCATTTTGAGTGGGTCGCCTTTTAGTGTTAATGACGAAAAAGCACCAGAAGTTCCAGTTTCAACCTATATTCAACAATTACCGGTTTTAGGTATTTGTTATGGCGCCCAAATGACAGCAAAATTATTTGGTGGTAGAGTAGATAAATCCAACAAAAGAGAATATGGTAGGGCTTCCATGGAAATTAAGTCAGAAGACGCTATTTTTAAATCAATCCCTCAAAAATCCCAGGTTTGGATGAGTCATAGCGACTCTATCACCGCTTTACCTCAAGGTTTTTCCATTTTAGCAACCACCGATAGTATTCCAATTGCGGCTTTCAAAAAAGACGATACTGATAGTTTTCCTTTATATGGTTTACAGTTTCATCCAGAAGTATACCATTCAACAGAAGGAAAAAATATCATCAAAAATTTTCTTGTTGATACTTGTAAATGCAGCCAGAACTGGACGCCCAACTCCTTTGTAGAAGAAACAGTAGCTAAGTTGAAAGCTGAGATTGGAGACAAACAGGTGATCATGGCTTTAAGTGGTGGTGTAGACAGTACAGTTGCAGCAACCTTAATTTCCAAAGCAATAGGCAACAGACTTCATGGCATTTTTGTAGACAATGGAGTACTCAGAAAAGACGAATTTCAACAAGTTTTAGATACTTACAAAACCATTGGCTTAAATGTAAAAGGTATAGATGCCAAACAACTTTTTTATGACGCTTTAAAAGACAAAACAGATCCTGAAGCAAAAAGAAAAGCGATCGGCAAATTATTCATTGATGTTTTCCAGGAAGAATCCTTGAAAATGGAGAATATTTCCTTTTTAGGGCAGGGAACCATTTACCCAGATGTAATTGAAAGTGTGAGTGTACATGGTCCATCACAAACCATTAAATCTCACCACAATGTTGGAGGGCTGCCTGACACGATGCATTTGTCTTTAGTTGAGCCACTTCGATATCTTTTTAAAGATGAAGTGAGAAAAGTGGGTTTAGCATTAGGTATTCCCGCTGATATGATCAATCGTCATCCTTTTCCAGGTCCAGGATTAGCCATCAGAATTTTGGGAGAAGTCAATGCAGAAAGAGTGGATTTATTACAAAGAGCTGATGCCATTTTTATTAATGGCCTTAAAACTGCTGGCCTTTACTCCAAAGTTTGGCAAGCTGGTACCATTTTGTTGCCAGTAAAAAGTGTTGGTGTTATGGGCGATGAAAGAACTTATGAATTCACTGTAGCATTAAGAGCAGTAACTTCAGTAGATGGAATGACTGCAGATTGGGCACATTTGCCTTATGAGTTTCTGGCAGATATTTCTAATGAGATCATCAATAATGTTAGAGGAATCAATAGAGTAGTCTATGATATTAGTAGTAAGCCGCCCGCAACCATTGAATGGGAATAAATAGATTTATGCATCCATATAAAAAAATAGGACTCAGCTTTTTGTATTTAATCATGACATGTGCTTTATATGCACAGTCATCAATTAAACCTTTAAAAGTAGCCGTTTTTGCACCAGTATATATAGACTCGAGTTTTGAAGGAATGAACTATAAATTGGGCAATGCAAATTTATCAAAAACTATTTTGCCAGGTTTAGATTTTTACAATGGCATTTTATTAGCAGTTGACTCATTGAACGCAGAAAAACAATCATTGGAAGTATTGTTTTATGACACCAAAAACGATGCGAACCCCATCGAATTGATCCTTGAAAATAAAGAGATACAAGACGTATCCTTGATTATTGCATCATTTAATAATAGAAATGAGATAAAAACAATTGCAGACTTTGCGCTAGAAAAAAATATTCCATTGATTTCAATGACATATCCTAATGATGGAGGGATAACTGGCAATCCTTTTTTTGCATTAGTAAACCCAACTTTAAAAACACATATAGAAGCAATTTACAGATATATACATAGAACTTTTGCTACCGATCAAATTACGGTATTCAAAAGAAAGGGGGCAGCAGATGACATGATTGCCGGCAGCTTTAATGAACTCAATAAAAAAACACAAGGTCTTCCCTTAAAAATAAAGACGGTTGAACTAACTGATACATTTACAACTGCACAAGTGTTCATGCAATTAGACAGTACTAAACAAAATATTATTTTATGCGCAAGTTTAAATGAAGCTTTTGGCAATAATTTAGTAAAAGCAATTGCGTCTTCAAAAAAATTCAAAGCAATAACAATTGGCATGCCTACTTGGGATGGCATTAGAGACATTGGAAAAGATGCTGAAATCATTTATACATCTCCCTACAATTATGCTAAAACAAGTAAAATAGCTCAACAAATAACGACTAATTATCGAAACAAATATTTTGGGAGACCTAGCGATATGGTATTTAAGGGCTATGAAGCCATGTATCATTTTGGGAAACTATTGATTGCTTACAATAAAAATCTAACAGCACACTTATCCGATAATTCTTTTAAGCTTTTTAATGAATTTGACTTTCAGCCAGTTAAGCAAAAAAATGAACTTACAATACCTGATTATTTAGAAAATAAAAAACTCTATTTTATCAGAAAATCAGATACTCAAATCAAGTCGGTTAATTAGAACTCTTTTGCCATTTCTAATGTTATATATGGATGTCAACTTTTAAAGGCAATAAAGCAAACCTTCCTCAAAAAGTATGTGTTACTTGCGGCAGAAGCTTTACATGGAGAAAGAAATGGGCTAAAAATTGGGAAGATGTGAAGTACTGCAGCAAGGCATGTAGTATGCTAAAAACAAAAAAAGTATTATTTTGAGGATACATTAATTGATGAGAAAAGAATATCATTGATTGAATATTTAAAACCCTTTTAATTTTCAACCACTCTTTTGATTCATCAACCAACTATAGGATATACCATCATCAACAATTGGTTGAATGAACAATCATTTATTCCTTTTGAATTTCAACAAGAAACCTGGAACCAAATAATTGCAGAAGAAAGCGGCTTGGTAAATGCACCAACTGGATGCGGAAAAACCTATGCGGTATTTTTAGGAGCCATTATTCAATTTATCAATGAGCATCCTGAAGAATACAAAGATCTAAAAAATAATGGCCTTCAATTACTATGGGTTACTCCACTAAGAGCATTAGCAAAAGATATAGGCAGGGCAATGGAAGAAGCAATCAATGCTTTAGGGCTGCAGTGGAAAGTAGGTATTCGCAATGGAGATACAAGTACATCAGAACGAGCCAAACAGAAAAAAACTATTCCGGAAGTATTAATTATCACACCAGAGAGCTTGCACCTTTTGTTAACTCAGAAGGGATATCCTGAATATTTTAAAACTTTGCGAATAATCGCAATTGATGAATGGCATGAATTAATGGGAAGCAAAAGAGGTGTGCAAACAGAATTGGCTATTTGCAGGATCATCAATAGTCAAAAAAATTTTACACAGAATTCTCGTGATGTAGTAGATGCAAATGCTGCATCCAAAAAAACACTTGTCTGGGGAATTAGCGCCACTATTGGAAACTTAGAACAGGCCAAAGAAGTATTACTTGCTCCATTGCAAAAAGAAGGAGTGATTATAAAAGCTGCTATAGACAAACCGATAGCAGTTCATACGATTATACCAGATGAAATAGAAAAATATCCTTGGGCCGGGCATTTAGGAATTAAGTTGGCTGCTTCATTAATACCCATTATAGAAGCAAGTAATACCACGTTGATTTTTATTAATACACGTGGCATGAGCGAAACCTGGTATCAAACACTCTTAAATATTGCACCGCAATTAGCAGGAGCCATTGCGTTACATCATGGAAGTATTGAACAAGAATTACGTTTATGGGTAGAAGAAGCTTTGCATACGCAAAAATTAAAAGCAGTAGTCTGTACTGCCAGTTTAGATTTAGGAGTAGATTTTAGGCCTGTGGACACGGTTATACAAGTAGGTTCTCCAAAAGGAATTGCCCGATTTTTACAAAGAGCTGGAAGGAGTGGTCATCGACCTGGTGAAATAAGTAAAATATATTTTCTTCCTACACATAGTTTAGAATTGGTTGAATCTGCTGCTTTACAAGAAGCAATAGAACAAAAATCAATTGAGAGCAAAGAACCAATGACTGCATGCTTTGATGTGCTGCTTCAATTTTTATGTACGCTTGCCATTGGTGAAGGATTTCATGCTGCTACCATTTTTGATGAGATCACCACCACCAACTGCTTTGCAGATTTAAGCATCAACGAATGGAATGAGGTTTTAAATCATTTGATCAATGGAGGCAATGCATTACAACAATATGATGAATATAAAAAAGTAGAATTGGTAGATGGGTTATATAAAATCACCAACCGAAGAATGGCTATGCGGCATCGCATGCATATTGGAACAATTGTGAGTGACGCAATGTTGAAAGTAAAGCTCATGAGTGGTGGATTTATTGGGGTAATTGAAGAATGGTTTATTAGCAGACTTAACCCAGGCGATACATTCACTTTAGCTGGAAGAAATGTAGAACTGATCATGATCAAAGAAATGGATGTGATTGTTAAGAAATCAAATTCAAAAAAATCAATCATTCCTTCATGGATGGGCGGCAGAATGAGCTTAACAGCAAACCTAGGCCAGATACTTAGACAAACTTTTACTAAAGCTTTTGATGATGATGCCCCAATTGAATTAAGAAGCCTTCGGGCATTATTTGAATTACAAGCCGAACTTTCAATCATACCTAAAGAGAACGAATTATTGATTGAGCAGATCGAAGAAAAGAATGAGTTCCATTTATTGGTCTATCCTTTTGAAGGAAGGCAAGTACATGAAGCCATGAGTGCCATTCTAGCATATCGGTTGAGCAAAATCACCCCAATCAGTTTTTCTATTTCAATGAACGATTACGGGTTTGAATTATTAAGTGACCAGCCTATACCATTGGATGATAGCAATGTGTTTGAATTATTTTCCGCGGATAATTTATTAAATGATATACAAAAAAGTATTAACAGTGCTGAAATGGCTAAAAGGAAATTCAGGGATATTGCAGTGATTGGCGGGCTTATTTTTCAAGGAAATCCAGGTGAAAAAGTAAAGACCAAGCATTTGCAATCATCGGCCGCCTTGCTTTTTAAGGTTTTTGAAGAATATGATCCGAATAATATTTTATTAAGGCAATCCTATAATGAAGTAATGAGTCAACAAATGGATGAAGTAAGGTTAAGACTGGCTTTGGATAGAATTTCAAAAAGCAACATTATACTACAGTTCCCTAAAAAATTGACACCCCTCTCCTTTCCAATTATTGTTGATGGGTTGAACAGAAATAGTTTATCCTCAGAAAAAATAGAAGATAGAATTAAAAAAATGCAAGAGCAGTTATTGAAATAATGACTATTTCTACGCCTATCTTTACCAAGTGACTTTACCTGTTTTACATACGATTAATGAAAACCATTTTTGGCTCTCTCCTTCTAGGGTTATATTTTGGGAGCAAGAAAAAATACTAATTTTATCGGATACCCATTTTTCTAAGACTGGCCATTTTAGAAAGAACGGCATAGCGGTTCCACATGATATTTATAAGGAAGATTTACAGAATTTGTTTAGTCAAGTGATTGAATTCAAGCCCAACACTATTTTAATAGTGGGAGATTTATTTCATAGTACCGAGAACAAAGAATTGGATTTGTTTTTAAAATGGAGAAATGATTTCAGTCAAATTCAATTTATTTTAGTTAGAGGCAATCATGATATTCTACATGAAACATGGTTTAAAACGGCTACAATTGACGTTATTGAAGGATTTTATCAAGTGAAAGGTTTTGTATTTGTGCATGATCCTGCTGATTCAGTTGAATACGACAAAAACTGTTTTGTATTTTCCGGCCATATTCATCCTGGCATTTTAATAAAAGGAAATGCCAAACAATCTTTACGTTTCCCTTGTTTTTATTTTAGTAAGAACAATTGTATACTTCCTGCTTTTAGTAAATTCAGTGGTATTAAAATATTGAGGCCAAAAAAAACGGATACTGTTTATGCCATTACAAAAGATAGTGTAATCAAATGTTGAAAATAGCTTTTGATCCGATATATGCGCATCCACTTCCTGAAGGACATCGATTCCCAATGTTGAAATACGAATTGATACCGGAGCAATTAATACATGAAGGTACTGTTACAAATGAGCATTTTTTTAAACCAGCAATCTGCCCTGAGTCAGTTGTATTATGGACCCATGAAAAAAGCTATTATGATAAATTAATTCATCAGCAACTATCCGCTTCAGAACAAAGAAAAATTGGATTTCCGCAATCGCCTGCACTAACTCAAAGAGAATTGATCATTACACAAGGCACTATTGACTGTTGTTTATTTGCAATGGAGCATGGAGTAGCAATGAATATAGCAGGTGGGACGCATCATGCATTTGCAGATCGAGGCGAAGGTTTTTGTTTACTCAATGATATGGCTACTGCAGCCAACTATTTATTGAAAAACAACCTGGCGAAAAAAATATTGATCATCGATTTAGATGTTCATCAAGGAAATGGAACTGCAAAACTAATGGAGCAGGAAGAGCGTGTATTTACTTTTAGCATGCATGGAGAACACAATTATCCGTTTCACAAAGAAAAATCTGATCTGGATATTGGATTAAAAGATGGTACCGATGGCTCTACATATTTAGCTTTGCTTCAATCAACATTACCCCAGTTAATCAAAGAACAAAATCCCGACTTTGCTTTCTTTCTTTCTGGAGTGGATATTTTATCAACCGATAAATTCGGGAAACTAAAAGTTACGATTGATGAATGCAAACAACGCGATGAATTTGTGCTCAAAACATTGCGCAATGCCAATATTCCTGTGACCATTGCAATGGGCGGCGGTTATTCACCAGATATAAAAACCATTGTGGAAGCGCATTGCAACACATTTAGAATTGCGTCCGCATTATACTAAGAGATGAAAGAAGAAAGATGAAAGAAGAATTATGAATTATGAGATAAGAGTTAAGAGATATGAGATATAAGATATAAGATATAAGATATGAGTTATAAGATATGAGTTATAAGATATGAGTTATGAATTGGGAATCACTTTAAAAACCGGTTTACACAAAACAGGGAAATTAACTGAGTTAGCAATATAACAAAGCTGATGCGCTTTATGATGTAATTCATTGGCTTTATCAATCATTGACAAATCGGTGATGGCAATAGTTGGATGCAGAGTTACTGAAGTAAATTTTCCACCTATTGTAGGATCTTCTTCCATCATTCCTTCTGCCTGGTCTTTATAATCAACTACAATTACGCCTGCTTCTGCACATAAATGCAAATACCAAAGCATATGACAAGAAGACAATGAAGCGACCAATAATTCTTCTGGATTATAACAGAGTGGATCTCCTCTAAATGCAGGATCTGAGCTTGCCAAAATCGATTGCTTGTTCGTACCAACAATCAAATGACTTCGCTCATAAGCAGTGTAGGCAGATGTTCCAGAGCCAAGATTCCCTGTCCATTGCACACCTATTGAATATTGATGTGTTTTATTCAACCTAATTCATTTTTTTCTTGAGTGTGCTCACTTGCTCTTGGAGATTGTTCACCATTCCCGCTAATTGATTTACATCCCAACGTGGAGCAGCATTGGCTTTTTGTAAAATGTATACGGCTTTCCAAATTTCCAACACATCTTCTGAGCTTACATTATATGGTTCGTATTGAGGATTATCACTGATAAGTGTAATCTTATTTTTTAGGCGATTGTTTTTCATCACCCGCTTATAAGCAACCCCTTCATTACGAGATAATACAACATAAGTATTGCTGTTTTTTAAATCATCCAATCCTTCCACTTTTTCTCCAACTATAACACTACCGCTTGGAGTAGGCAACATACTATCTCCCATTATTTCAAAAGCGCGGTATTGACCTGGAGCCAACATGGGTAATGTAAATGTATTGAGTTCGTCCACAAATTCCGGGTCGGCATAACCGGTCATATAACCTGCAGCTGCTTTAACTGGCACAAATCGAATCTCAGCAGATTCAGACACCATTTTCATTTGACGTCTTCTGTCTAAATAAGATCCTCCGCTGGTTTCAGACAGGTCCTGAAATAAAAAGTCTTCCAGACTCAATTTGAAAATAGAACAGACCTGTTCCATCACTTCCAATTTGGGTTCGGCCCTTTCTTCTTCATAAGCCCCCACCAAGGAACGCTTAATGTTCAGTTTGTTCGCAAAGTCTTCCTGGGTCCATCCGCGAAGCTTGCGGAGGTACTTTAAGTTCTTACCGGCGTTTGACATAACTAATGTATTTAGCTGCAAAATACTAAAGTTTTTAGTTTTTCCAAATTTATTTTTAGTTTTTTTTATAAATCCCCCTTTAGGAATGATTCAATTGGGCATTTTTTCAAGTACTTTTCAGCTATAATTAAATACATGAAATATATATTATCAATTTGCTGTTTGGCATTTACGTTGAGCATATTTGCCCAACAAAAACCTGTTTATCCAGAGTCTTTACTCATCACTCCTGAGAAATCGAATTTCGAAAAAACATCTACCTATACGGATGTAATGCAGTTTCTCAATACCATTCAACCAATGAGCCCAAATATGTTTATGGGGTTTATAGGAAAGAGTACTTTAGGAAAGGATATTCCGATGGTGGTATTGGCCAATCCAAAAATTAGTTCTCCTGATGAAGCTAAAGCTTCAGGCAAACCTGTTGTATATATTCAAGCAAATATTCATGCAGGAGAAATCGAAGGAAAAGAAGTGACCATGATGTTGATGCGCGATATTTTATTGGGCAATAAAAAAGATTTACTCAATAACCAGATTATCATTTTCGTGCCAATATATAATACCGATGGCAACGATAAAATGGCCAAGGGCTTAAGACCTTCGCAAGAAAACAGTCCATTGGAAACTGGGGAAAGAGAGAATGGTCAAGGGCTTGACCTCAACAGAGATGGAATTAAAATGGAAGCTCCTGAAACCAATGGAATGATACAAAACATTCTGAATGCATGGGATCCGCAGATGGTGGTAGACCTTCATACTACCAACGGAACATGGCATGGCTATTCACTTACATGGGCTCCGGGTTATTTATCATCAGGAGAAAGAGGGCCTTATGAATATACCAACAATACTATCCTTCCTTATATAACCAATCAAGTAAAAACAAAAAACGATTTATTCTTTGGACCATTTGGCGATTTCAATACCAGAGAAGGATGGCCAGTAACAAAATTTTATACCTATAATCATCATCCACGTTATATCATCAATCAAATTGGATTGCGCAACCGCATGAGTATTCTAAGTGAAGCATTTGCGCATGAACGTTTTTATCAGCGCATTAATTCAACCTATCGATTTGTGGATGAAATTTTAACTTACTGCAACAACAATGCAGCAACCATTATCCGCATCAATAAAGAAGCAGAAACCAATACTATTAATCGAGTAATGAATGAAGCAGGCAAAGTAAAAAAAGGAGTTCGTTTCAAAATGGTTCCTACCGCACAGCCATTGAATCATTTCAGGACCTATGATTATGAAAAATACACCAAGGCCGATGGAACAAATGCACTCATTAAAACTGGGAAAATAGTGCATTATGATAATGTGGCTTATTATGCCGATTTTAAAGACACAGTGAATGCCACTTTACCAAGAGGATATATCATTCCAGCGGCAATGGCCAATATTGCAGAGCACCTAAAAAAGCAAGGCGCAAAAGTCAGTATCATTGAAAAACCACAAGTATTTGAAGGGGAAAGTTTTTTGGTGGAAAAATTGAATAAATCTCCTCGAAAATTTGAAGGCCACAATATGGCGTCGGCAGAAGGTAAATTTATTGCAAAAGAATATACAGCAGCCAAAGGAGACTTCTTAGTTGATTTGGCGCAGCCTTTATCGAATTTGATTTTTTATACATTAGAGCCTCAATCCGACGATGGATTATTGGTTTGGAATTTCTTTGATGCCTATTTGGAAGCAAATAATGTAGCTACACAACCTGTAGAATTTCCCGTGTTCAAATACTTTAGCATAAAAACAACGAATAAAAAGAAAAAATAGGCTTTACTAAATTGTATCTTGCAACTATGTCAAAAGCAACATCAACAAAAAAAGAACAACCCATCATTTTAATTACCAATGATGATGGAATAACTGCACCAGGAATTAAAGCATTAACAGAAGCTGTAAAAGGATTAGGAAAGATTGTAGTAGTAGCCCCAGATAAGCCACAAAGTGGAATGGGGCACGCTATTACTATTGGCCATCCACTTAGACTACAGAAAGTAGCACCGATTGTAGAAGGAGTTGAATCATGGAGCTGTAGTGGCACACCTGTAGATTGTGTAAAATTATCAGTAGACAAAGTGTTGCACCGCAAACCAGATATTTGTTTAAGTGGTGTTAATCATGGAGCCAATAATTCCATCAATGTAATTTATTCAGGAACCATGTCGGCTGCATTAGAAGCTGCTATTGAAAGCATTCCGAGCATTGGATTTAGTTTATTGGATTATAGCATTGATGCAGATTTTACTGCCGCCAAAAAATATGTACGATTGATTGTAGAGCAAATATTGAAATCTAAAAAATTAGATAAGCATCTCTGTTTGAATGTGAATATTCCTAAAGGAGATGCAAAACTGATCAAAGGAGTAAAAATTTGTCATCAGGCATATGCCAAATACGAAGAGAAATTTGATGAACGTAAAGATCCACATGGAAAAAAATATTTTTGGCTTACTGGGGAATTTGTAAATTTTGATAAGAGCAAGGAAAGCGATGTTTGGGCATTGAAAAACAATTATGTAAGCGTTGTTCCTGTACAATTCGATTTAACCAATTATGAATTGAAAAAGAAACTAGAAAAAAGCTTGAATTTTAAA
The DNA here is from genome assembly GCA_037129425.1 of Sphingobacteriia bacterium. Taxonomy (GTDB): domain Bacteria; phylum Bacteroidota; class Bacteroidia; order Chitinophagales; family Chitinophagaceae; genus Sediminibacterium. The sequence continues at coordinate 117,815 of JBAXUV010000005.1, read as the reverse complement.
GCATGAAGAAAGACAATTTAAAGCTCGGCTTGCTACTTGGGTTCTTAGCACCTGTAATTGGAATTTTTGGATACTATTTATGGAAGTTCAGACTCTTTACATTGAATGAATTTTTCCAAGTGCTGAATATGCAAAAATCTTTATTGAGCGGCATCATTAGTATAGCATTGATTGCCAATGCTATACTATTTACACTCTATATCAACGAGCATAAAGACAAAACAGCCAAAGGAATTTTTATTGCTACTTGTATCTATGCTTTGATTACACTTGGGTTTAAGTGGTTTGCCTAACTATTACTCTTCAGAAATTTTAAAAGTAACGGATTGTTTTACTTGAGAAGTAACAGCCTTGCCATTTTGTTTGGCTGGAGCCCATTTAGGCCCTTTAACTATTATTCTAACTGCTTCCTCAGCAGTTTGATATCCAGGATCATTATCAGCTTTTACATTACTTATTCCACCATCACTCGCAACAATAAAAGAAACAATAACGGTATATGTGCCTGGAGGTGCACCCTTTTCTACTGGTAAATCTAGTTTTAAATTTCTTTGCAAATATTTTAGCCAGGCATCTTTTCCACCAGGGAATGATGCAGGAACTTCTGTTTTGGTAAATACTTTGTCATAGCTCTTACTTTCTTCCACTTGGCTGGGAGATCCTTTATAAATATTTTCCACTTTGGGAAATTTCTCGTTTACTTGTCCAGTACTACCTGGAGGAGGTGGTGGCGGTGGTGTTGGCAATGATAATTTTCCATATTTATTCATTGCCTTTTGAACACTAGAAGGGTTAGTCAAATCATATGTCTCTATACTGCCATCTTTAAATTCTAGATTCATGCGCAATGGATTATGATTCCAAGAAACCTTTTTTATTGCTGGATTCCTATTTAAAAATGCTTTAATACCAGAAGGGTCAGAAACATCATTTAATTTGACATCGCTAACTATTTTTTTTGCTTTTATTTCAATAGCACCGTATTCTGCTGCTTCGCCATATTTTTTAATAGCTCCTTCTTTACTCAAAACATTCACTGATTCAATATCTTTTGGATCTATTTTAATTTCATTTAAATCTGCATAAAATGGCTTTCCATTAATAATAACCAATGGATTGGGATTGATTTTAAAACCCTGAACAACCTTTACAGGCTTTTCACTAAGTTCGCCAGAATTAAGCTTATACCCTTGAACTACTATCTCTTTATTTTTTTGAGTTTCTACAATTTTATTAGAGTTGATTTTACCCTCTTTTTCAACTGTAACATAACCACTCATTTTTAAACCTTCACCAGAATTAAGTGGATAACCCTGAACAAATTTTGAAGTATCATTAGGGATTTTATTTAGTCGCAAAGCCATCAGTGGAGGCATCCCTGCTTTATTTTTAGTGGTAACTAATATAACACCATGCTTCCCTTCTTCACCATATAATTCAACGGCAGATTTATTTTTTAGAACTGTTATTTCCTTTATAAAATTAGGATCGATTAGACTAAGAGAACTTTTATCCATTTTTACACCATCAACCAACATCATTGGAGGGACTGTATCAAAGTTTATTGCATTAAATCTAACGAACCCAGTGTCTTTTCCTGTGGAATTGTAATTCAACCTCTTCACATCCCCACTCACGGCAACTGATCCATCTTTAGAATAGAAATTCATTTTATTCTGCAAGGCAATTCCATTAAGGGTAATAAAATTAGAAGCATTTTTCCCTTCTGAAATTAATTGAATAGATTTATCCTTTGGTATAACATACACAGAATCCGCATTTAAAATAGTTGTATCAGCAATAATTCTTGCCTGATCTTTATTTGCAACAGTATTATTTTCAGATAAAATAGATTTAGCTTCTGATCCGATTTGGGCCACAATCGTTCCCACAGAAATATTCTCCGCATTCCTTAACTCTTTTGTTCTAAAAGCAAACAATACCACCACTATGGCCAATAAAGGCAACACAATCAATCTACGCATATAGCTATATTTTGGGTTGGCATTTTTGGTGATCATTGCAAGTCTTCTTTTTATGGGAGAGAAGAAAAATGGATTGGTGAGTAAATATTGTTGCTGAGGGTAAGCAGCAGCCAATAACATTTGAGCCAAAGAAGCAGAATCGCCATTAGCAACTGCTTTTTTATCGGCAATGAATTCATGAATCATTTCCATTTCCTTTTTAATTGCCCAAAAGAATGGATTGAACCAACCAGCAATTAAAACTAATTGAATGCAGATTTTATCAAAACTATGTTTCTGTTGCACATGCGCAAGCTCATGTTGCATCATTTGTTTTCCTGCTTCACTTTTAAGATCGATCGATTCATGCCAGAAAATATACCGAAAGAAAGAAAATGGAGCTCCCTTGGCCTGTGTTAAAATCAGAAATACATCTCCCACCGATTTACAAGAATGGGTTTTTAATAACTGATAAATTTGAAATAAGCTTTTAATAAGGCCTATCAGTAAAATGATTGCTACCAATGAATAAATAAATAGAAGCGAACCCTGCCATCCATATCGCAACCAACCCTTGTGCAGGCCAGATTCTATTTCAGTATTATTGTCTGCAATCACTGAAAAGAATTGTATCAATTGTGGATCTGTTTCCACTGGCTTGTTCCACTGAATTTTTATCAAAGGAACAATCCATGATAACAAAGCAATGGCCAATAAATAAAATCGATTATACTGATGAAATCGATTGTTTCTTAAAACTAGCCAGTAATACCCAACCATAATTCCACTGCAAAGTATTACCTGCAAAAAATAATAGAGTGTAGATGACATGGCTTATTTTTTTAGTTTTTTAATTTCCTGTAATAGGAGTTCCAATTCTTTTACGCTAATGTCTTTTTGTTTTACCATAAAAGAAACCGCATCGGCAAAGGAGCCTTCAAAATATCCATCTACCAACGTTCTAATACTGTTCGACGAATAATCTTCTTTAGATACTATCGGAAAATATTCATGTACCCTTCCTATTTGCTTCAATCCTACAAAACCTTTGTCTACCAATATTTTTACAATGGTTGCCACGGTATTATTGTGTGGTCTTGGTTCTGGCTGTGCTTCTATGATATCTTTTAAAAATGCACGTTCTAAACTCCAGATACTCTGCATGATTTGTTCTTCTGCCTTGGTCAATGGTTTCATGATAAAAAGTTTACAAAGTAAATGTATAAACTAAATTTTTAGTTTCCAAACTATTTTTTTAGTTATATATTCATAATAGCTATAATTACTGTTAAAATGTATTGAACATCAAAGCAAATTCAGTTGTATTTTGCAGGTTCAAACATCGCCTTAAGGTAAATGGCATGAAGTATTATATAATAGCAGGTGAAGCAAGTGGCGATTTACACGGTAGCAACCTGATCAAACAAATACAGCTTCAAGATGCGGCTTCCAATATCCGATGTTGGGGTGGAGATATGATGCAATCCACAGGCGCTGAACTGGTAAAACATTACCGCGACTTGGCTTTCATGGGTTTTGCTGAAGTAGTTAAGAACCTTCCAACCATTATGGCCAACCTTAAATGGTGCAAATCAGACATTCTCAGTTTTAAGCCGGACGCATTGATACTGATCGATTATCCTGGGTTTAATCTTCGAATTGCTGAATGGGCAAAAAAAGAAGGAATCAAAGTGATCTATTATATCTCTCCACAGGTGTGGGCTTGGAAGGCCAATAGAGTGAAGAAAATGAAAACCTGCATTGATCTGATGCTTTGCATTCTCCCTTTTGAAAAAGACTATTATAAAAATACATGGAACTGGGAGGTGGAATATGTTGGTCATCCGCTAATAGAAGTGATTGATGATTTTAAAAAACAACATCCGACCATTGATACAGACAAAAATATTATTGCATTATTGCCGGGTAGCAGAAAACAAGAGATTGCCAAAAAACTACCCATCATGTTATCGGTGGCCAATCATTTTCCGGAATATCAATTTGTAGTGGCTAAAGCACCAGGGCAGGAAGATCAGTTCTACGCCCCATTTTTAAATGGTTTTTCAAATGTACAGGTAGTAAAGAATAGTACATATGAATTATTGCTCAAAGCCAAAGCAGCATTGGTTACCAGCGGAACAGCAACATTGGAAACTGCTTTATTTGCTGTACCTGAAGTAGTTTGTTATAAAGGAAGCTCCATCAGTTATCAAATCATTAAGCGATTAATAAAAATAAAATTTATCTCGCTGGTCAATTTGATCATGAACAGGGAAATAGTGAAAGAATTAATTCAGGATGAATTGAACACCACAAATTTAGTAAGCGAACTTTCCCGATTAGTAAGAGATGAAGACCATATCGCTACACTCCAAAAAGACTATCAAACTTTACATGCTGTATTATCTGCTGGAGGCAATGCATCTCAACAAGCTGCCGAAAAGATAGCCCAGTTTTTACATAAAGCTCAATAAGCTACTCGGCGCTTATTTGCGAATCAATGGTAAAACTAGCGTCTTAAAAAGAAGGAATAATAGTGCTAAAATGAACATCAATAATGATATTCTGTTCATACCATGCATATACTTCATCCATTGTGTTCTTGGCTCATTAGGATCTCTTTTAGAAATGAAGAGATATTCGCTGATTTGTTTCCAAATACCCATAAAACAGTTATTTATTTAAAGATAACAAGCAAGTATCAAATTAGTTGGCTAAAGATTATCTTGTTAAATTTGTACTATACAAAAATCGACGATGCCAAAGATCGCTACCCTACTCTTGCTATTGGTTTTAACACATACTGGTTATTCCCAATTTGATCCAACTAAAATTGATATAATTAGAGATAAATATGGTGTTCCGCATATTTTTGGCAAAACAGATCCAGAAGTAGCGTATGGCTTGGCCTGGGCGCACGCAGAAGATGATTTTGCTACCATTCAACAATCATTGATGGCAGGAAAAGCCATGTTGGCTCAGTACCAGGGAAAAAAAGGCGCATCCATAGATTATATTATTCATTTATTGCGAATCCCCGAATTGGTAGAAGATAGATATGAAAAAGACCTAAGCCCGGATTTTAAAAAACTATTAGAGGGCTATTGCGCAGGATTAAATGCTTACGCTAAAAACCATCCAAAAGAAGTTTTATTAAAGAATGCATTCCCAGTTGTTCCAAAAGACATGATTCAATATTCGGTATTGCAATTATGTGTTTTATCAGGAGCAGACAAAGCATTGTCTTCCATTTTTGGAGGAACAGTTCCTTTGTTGGAAAACTATAAAACTGCAGGGAGCAACGCATTTGCATTTAACAGTGCTAAAACAACTGATGGACAGGTTTACTTAGACATCAATGCCCATCAGCCATTGGAAGGACCTGTGGCATTTTATGAAGCGCATTTATGCAGCGAAGAAGGTTGGAATATTTTAGGTGCCAATTTTCCTGGAGCGCCTACTATTTTGCATGGCGTGAATGAAAACTTAGGCTGGGCACATACAGTCAATAATCCAGACAAATTAGATGTGTATCAATTAGAAATTAATCCAGCCAATAAATTGCAATACAAATTTGATGGTAATTGGGAAACACTCGAAGAAAGAACTGCTTCATTAAAAGTGAAAATTGCTGGAGTAAAAATCAAGGTTAAAAAGAAAGCATTTTGGAGTAAATATGGTCCCACTTTAATTACTGAAAGAGGAACATTTTCTATTCGTATGCCTGCACAAATGGATATACGCGGACTAGAACAATGGTATCGTTTTAATAAAGCCAAAAACTTTACTGAATTTAAAGCAGCGTTAAACATGTTAGCCATTCCCGGATATAATATTGTTTACGCGGATAAATATGATACCATCTATTATTTAAGCAATGGCAGAATTCCTTTAAGAGATAAGCAATTTAACTGGACAACTACTTTACCAGGAAATACTTCTGCTACTTTGTGGAATGGTTTACATCCCTTAGCTGATTTACCACAAGTGTTGCAACCGTCTACTGGCTATGTTTACAATACAAACCACTCTCCTTTTCATTCTACTGATGGTGCAGAAAACCCAGTTATTAAAGACATCACCATGGGGTATGAAACCCTAGAGAATAATCGCAGCAAGCGTTTCGAAGAACTGGTAAAACCTCTTAAGAAAGTTTCTTATGCAGATTTTAAGCGTATTAAATTTGATAGAGAGTTCCCATCAAAATTATATTTCCCGGCAAATATTGATAGTTTATTTTTATTAGATGCAACTGTTTACCCAGATATTGCAGACATTATAAACAATCTGAAAGCCTGGGACAAGAAAGCCTATGCTGAAAGTATTGGCGCAGGCAATTTCTTTTTTGTATATACCATCACTGCAAAAAAATGGCCTACCTATTTAAAAAATAAAGGCATTAAACAAGAAGATGCAATTGCTATTTTAAGGGAAGCTAAAGCAACCATGATCAAGGATTTTGGCAGAACCAATATACAATTAGGAGAAGTGCAAAAATTGGTGAGAGGAAATGTAGAACTTCCATTACCTGGTTTACCAGATGTTTTGGCACCCATGTATTCTATTCCTTATAAAAATGGCATGTACAAGGGCAATCAGGGTGATGCATATATAGAGCTGGTTCGTTTTACCAAAGATGGCCCAACAATAGAATCATTGAATGTGTATGGCGCTTCTGCCAGAAAAGATTCACCACATTATACTGATCAGATGGACATGTATACCAAGCAACAAACAAAACCAATGACTTTGAACAAAGCGGAAGTGTATAAAAATGCAGTAAGCAAATACCACCCGGAGTGATAGTTTAAATTAAACTGTTATGAAAACTATTGTTAATATTATTACAGGAGGCACTCCAGGTCTAATGAAGGATGCTGAAATATTAACAGAAATAATAGGAAAAAAATTTGAAACGAAAATTCAAATATCGAGGGGAAGAAACTTTCATCAATTATTCACTAGACAATTAATTGCGCTGAGTGATCTAATTACTCCCAAATACAGAATTTTCATTTTTCTTGAAAATATTCCAAATGTATGGTTAGGCCTTTCTTCTAAAATAATTTTTATACCCAACCAGGAATGGATGAGAAAAAACACCTTATCCCAACTAGCTGCTTGCAATGAAATTTGGTGTAAATCGGAATATGCAAAAAATATTTTCAGCCATTTTTTTGATAATTGTAAATACATTGGATTCATTTCAAAAGATATGTACTTAACCAATGTACAAAAGAATTATTCCAGTTTTATTCATATAGCAGGAAGAAGTCACCTAAAGGGAACCGAAGCAATTCTTAAATTATGGAAGAAACATCCTGAATTTCCTAGCTTAACCATTGTTTCTACCAACAAAAATTGGAAAAAAGACCACCCTTTACCTAATGTAATTTTCATCACCCACTTCATTGATTCGAATCAGTTAAAAAATGAAATGAACCAGAATGGTATTCACTTGTGTATTTCAGAGGCCGAAGGATTTGGACTTTATATTGCCGAAGCCTTGTCCTGCAAGTCGGTTATCATTACAACAAATGCTCCCCCAATGAACGAATTGGTGAATGACCATACGGGAGTATTGGTGAATACAATCGGTTCAGAAAAACATGGCTTTGGAGAACGATTTTATATTGATCAAAAAGATCTTGAAGAAAAAGTATTATCCGTTTTAGCATTCAATGAAGCTAAAAAAGCAGCAATAGGTGAAGCAGCAAGAACTAGTTTTCTCGAAAAAAAATCAGCATTTGAAACCGCATTGACAACTTGTTTGCAGGAGTTCACAACTGCATAAAAAACCACCCGAACTTTTTGCTATAAAAATTGCATCAACAGTTCTGTGATCTGTTTTGTTTCGATAATAAATCCATCATGGCCATAAGTAGAATCAATGGCATACAATTCTGCATTTGGCATATGATCGGCCATAAATTGCTGTTCATCTAATGGACAAAGTATATCGCTATTGATACCAATAATGAAAGTAGGTTGTTGAATGGATTTTAATACTTCAATTAAATCTCCGCCCCTTCCTCTGGCTAAATGATGACTGTCCATGGCTTTGGTAAGCAACCAATAACTAAATGCATTGAAGCGCTTCACCAATTTATCTCCTTGATAATATAAATAAGAAGAGGCTTTAAAATTATCTATTTTTTCAGGATCAGGATCTGTTTGTTTCTCCTGAAAAGTGGTGTAGTTTCTATATGTAAGCATACCAATGGCTCGTGCAGCTTTTAAACCATTTGCTCCTGCATTGGGCTGCATATCTTTCCAGGTTTGGTCTGCCTCAATGGCCATTCTTTGAGCAGTATGAACTGCCACACCCCATGCACTTTCTGAAGGTGAAGTAGCAATCAAAAACATTTTTTGAATAATGGATGGTTCCATTAATGCCCATTCTAAAACCTGATATCCACCCATACTGCCACCCATTAATAATTGTATGGTATTAATTCCTAAATGCTTTCTAAGTAAGATATGTGCCGAAACAATATCTCTGATGGTAACGGTGGGGAAACTGGAATAATAAGGTGCATTTGTTTGAGGGTTAATACTCAAAGGACCTGTTGAACCATAACAAGAACCAATAATATTAGCACCAACGATAAAATATTTTTTGGGATCAATTAAGCAACCTTCTCCCACCAAACCCTTCCACCAATCAGATGCATCTGCATTAGCAGTAAGTGCATGACAGATCCATACCACATTGCTTTTAGATTCATTGAGGGTTCCAATGGTGTGATAGGCAATTTCAATACCAGGAATGGTTTTTCCATTTTCCAGTACAAAAGGGTTATTATCTTGATAAATAGGCATTTTATATTTCCTTATTCTACTGCAAAATAAAGGGATGCACTGCGTACATTTGTTGAAATTTTAAAAATGGACCAAATTGAGGTGAAAAGAGTGGATGATGCTTATGCCTTTTTAGCAACAGATAGCAATGGAAATACCGCTAGATTGGACGCTTCATCTGCAATTGGTGGGCATGATTCGGGCATACGTCCAATGCAAACGCTTTTGATGGGATTAGGAGGTTGTGGCGGAGTAGATATCATTTCTATCCTCAAAAAGCAAAAACAGAGCATACATGATTTTAGGATGGTCATAAAAGGGGAAAGAGAACATGGCAAAGAACCTTCGCTCTGGAAAACCGTTACCATCGATTTTTATTTTAGTGGCAAAGTAGACCAGGACAAAGCAGAAAAAGCCATAGCACTTTCTTTAAATAAATATTGTTCTGTAGCCGCAACATTGAGAGCAGCAGGATGTACCATTGACTGGACGGTTACTATGAATTAAGGTGAATTTTTTTTATAAATTGAATGGAATGAAAAACGAAACAAAAGCAATCCGCATACAAACAGAGCGAACCAACGAAATGGAACATTCTACTCCGCTTTTTTTAACGAGTAGTTTTTGTTTTGATAATGCAGAAGATATGCGTGCAGCATTTGCTGATGAAACAGACGATAATATTTACAGTAGATTTAGCAATCCTAGTGTGCAAGAATTTATTGACAAAATGGTTGCTTTAGAAGGGGCTGAAGCTGGTTATGCAACTGCTTCGGGCATGAGCGCGGTCTTTGGTTCATTCATGGCTTTACTCAAACAAGGTGACCGTTTGCTATCATGTAATTCTATTTTTGGAAGCACCCATACGGTAATTGCAAAATACTTACCCAAATACGGAATAGAATATGGATACCTTGGCGCCAATGCCACTGAGGCCGAATGGGAAGCAGCCATCACTCCCAATACAAAAATGATTTATTTAGAAACGCCCACCAATCCAGGATTGGATGTACTCGATCTGGAAATGATTGGACGTTTGGCAAAAAAGCATCAAATCATTTTAAATGTAGACAATTGTTTTGCAACTCCTGTAAACCAACGCCCTATTGAATTTGGAGCAGATTTAGTTGTGCATTCTGCAACAAAATGGCTGGATGGGCAGGGTCGTGTATTAGGCGGTGTAGTGGTAGGAAGAAAAGACCTTATTCATGATATCTATTTGTTTTGCAGAAGTACTGGCCCGGCATTGTCTCCATTTAATGCTTGGGTATTGAGCAAGAGTTTAGAGACATTGGATGTTCGCATGGAACGTCATGCTTCCAATGCATTATTCATTGCAGAACAACTCGAAAATCATGCAGCAATTGCCAATTTGAGATATCCTTTTTTGGCATCGCACCCACATGCTTCCATAGCAAAAAAACAAATGCAAAATGGCGGAGGTATTGTTTGCTTTGAATTAATAGGTGGACTAGAAGCTGGCCGAAAATTTTTAGACAAATTAAAAATGCTTTCCCTAACTGCAAACCTTGGCGATACCAGAAGTATTGCTTCTCATCCGGCAAGCACTACGCATGCAAAACTGTCTGAAGCAGAACGTCAGGCGGTTAATATTACTCCTGGCCTAATCCGTATCAGTGTGGGATTAGAACATCGAGAGGATATTTTAGCGGATATATTGCAGGCATTGGGATAAAATAATTGTTATACAATGCAAGTATTTCTTTAATTTGGAAACGCTAAAATACTTGCTATATGAAAATGACAACCGGAATATCCCTTGGCATCATGATGTTTTTACAGTACTTCATTTGGAGTGCATGGTATGTAACGATGGGAACCTATATGGGACAGGCCCCACTTCATGCCACTGATGTTCAGATTGGCGCCACTTATGGGGCTTTGGCCATTGCCACAATGATTTCTCCTTTTTTTGTTGGCTTGATTGCAGATCGATTTTTTGCCGCACAAAAAATCATGGGCATTCTTCATGTTTTAGGTGCCGGAATTCTTTTTATGGCAACAAAAATTGAAAGCAGCACTACATTTTATTGGATTGTTTTATTGTACTCTTTACTATACATGCCTACTATTGCATTAAGTAATAGTGTAGCATTTTCTCAAATGACCGACCCTGGAAAGCAATTCCCTTGGATCAGGGTTTTTGGCACCATCGGATGGATTGTTGCTGGCCTTTGCATTGGACAAATGGGCATAGAAAAATCTGCCAATACATTTTATATTGCTGCAGCAGTTTCTTTGGGGCTTGGGCTTTTTAGTTTTGTATTACCCAATACACCTCCAAAAGGAAAAACAGCAGATGCTTCTTCAGCCATTGGAACTGAAGCATTTGTTTTATTAAAAGAAAAATCATTCCTCGTATTTTTTATTGCAGCTATTTTAATCTGTATCCCACTCTCATTTTATTATGGATTTGCCAATCCATTTTTAAATGAAATAGGATTCCCTAATGCAGCCAGTAAAATGACCCTGGGTCAGGTATCTGAAGCGGTATTTATTTTAGCCATCCCCTTTTTATTCAATAGAGCTGGTGTAAAAAATATGTTGATATTCGGGATGACCGCTTGGATTTTGCGCTATGTTTTCTTTGCTTATGGAAATGTAGAAAGTACGCCTTGGATGTTGTATGCAGGCATTATTTTACACGGCATATGTTATGACTTCTTCTTTGTAACAGGTTATATGTACACAGAGAAAAAAGCGGGTGAAAAAATAAAGAATGCCGCACAAGGTTTATTTACTTTTGCTACTTATGGCTTGGGAATGGTAATAGGAACAAGCTTTTCAGGATATATAGTGAATGCACAGAAGACTTCTGAAACAGCACATAATTGGCAAGGCATTTGGATGACTCCTGCTTATATTGCTGCAGCAGTATTGGTGTTCTTCATTATTTTCTTTAAAGAGAAAAAAGACCCTACTCCTATCTCATAATTCATAATTCATATCTCTAAAAAAGCATCTCATAACTCTTATCTTTTATCTCTTAATTCATCTTTCTTAATTCATCATTCTCTATGCAACGTATCGCCATGTTAGGTTCCGGTTTTATCGGAAGATTTTATGCAGACTCTATTCAAGGTTATAGAAGTAAAGATTCAATAGTAAGCATCTATTCTCGCAGAGAAGAAAGCGCCAAAAAATTTGCAGAAGATTATCAATGCCATCATTGGACCACCAATATGGAAGAATCTATTGCTAGAGCTGATGTTGATATGGTATGTATTGCATTGCCTAACAATTTGCATGAAGAAGCTGTAAAGCTTTGCTGCAAACACAAGAAAGCGGTGATTACTACCAAGCCCTTGGGGCGCAATGCTGCTGAAGCAAAACGCATGTTAGAAGCAGTAGAAGCTGCAGGCATTTTTAATGGTTACTTAGAAGATCTGGTATACACCCCCAAATTCATCAAAGCAAATGAATCTGTGCAAAATGGCGCATTAGGTAGAATACTTTGGGCAAAATCAAGAGAAACACATCCTGGCCCACACAGTGAATGGTTTTGGGATATTGAACAAGCAGGTGGTGGTTGTATTTTAGATCTGGGTTGTCATTGTGTTGAGATTTCCAGATCATATATTGGAAAAGATATTAAGCCGATTGAAGTAATGTGCTGGGCAGACACACAAGTAAAACCAATTGATGCAGAAGACCATGCCATTGGTTTGGTGAAGTATGAAAACGGTGCTATTGGTCAGTTTGAAGTGAGCTGGACTTTTAGAGGCGGGCTCGATTTGCGTGATGAAGTAATGGGCACAGAAGGAACTATTTGGATCAACAGTTTTTTAAGAACAGGTTTTGATATGTTCACTACAGGCAAAGGCGGAGATTATATTGCAGAAAAAGCAGAATCCAATTCAGGCTGGTTATTTCCTGTAGGAGATGAACTCAATGAACTGGGTTATAATCATATGTTTATGGATATGTTTAATGCTATAGAAAAAGGCATTGCACCCAAAGAAACTTTTTATGATGGCTATGTAGTAAACGCCATTTTAGATGCAGCGTATAAATCGGCAAAAACCAAATTATGGGAGCCTGTACAATTAGATATCTGGAGAGGAAAAACTGGTCTTACTAAAGAAAGTCATTTAACGGAATACGATGCAGATCATTATTTAGTAAAAGAAGAAATGACCCACTATGGTGCTAAAAAATTAATCCTGAAAAATAAGATTACTGGAAAAATTTCAGAACAGTTGATTTAGTTATCCAACCATTTTTTGATTTGCCCATCCCAGTGCAATATTGAGTTGTTCTTCTTTGGTAAGATTGCTATTGTCTAATACTATAGCATCTTCTGCTTTTTTTAATGGACTGAATTCACGATTGCTATCGATATAGTCGCGCATTTCTAAATTGTCTTTCACTTCTTCAATAGTTATATTCGGATTCTTTTCAAACATTTCTTTAAACCTACGCTCTACTCTGACTGCAGGATCTGCAGTTACGAAAATTTTTAATTCTGCATTGGGAAAAACGGTGGTACCAATATCCCTCCCATCCATTACAATTCCTTTTCTTATCCCTAATTTTTGTTGCTGCGCAACTCCAAATTCACGCACATATTGATTTGCAGCTACTTCACTTACATGCTCGCTTACCAGCATATCTCTGATTAGTAATTCAACATTTTCATCATTGAGCAACATATCACTAGAACCAGTTAAATCATTGTAATCAAAATCTAAATTGATTTCTTTCAATGCAACTTGCACCTCATCATTATTATTCCAATTAACATGATTGCGCATGAAATACAAAGTAATAGCTCTATACATTGCTCCACTATCAATAAACACATAATTTAACTTACGTGCCAATTGTTTGGCCAATGTACTTTTTCCGCAGGAAGAAAATCCGTCTAGTGTAATAATAATTTTTTTCATGCTCATCTAGAAATCGACGTAAAGGTACAACTTCCTTTGAATGACTATTGATTAAACAAATTAGGGAAATCAGAAATTATTCCATCTACTCCCATGTTCTTTAATTGTTGAATAGTTGATTGGTCGTTAACAGTCCAAGGAATAATTTGAATCCCTTTGCGATGACAGATTTCAATCAATTCCTTATCTACCAAAGAAAAATGTGGACTATATATGCTCGGTACAAACCCTAATTGAGTAATTTGTTCCTCAAGGGTTTTTTTATCAAAATCTTCAATTAATAAAGCCGTTGTAATCAATGGATATTTTTGATGTAAGTATTGCAAAGTGCGGATATCAAAAGATTGAATGGTAACCCTATCAGTAATTTTTTTAGATTGAATTACAGCGACCAATAGATCTACAAATGCCGCTGGCGCAGGGTGATATTGATTATCAGTAGCAGCTTGTGTCTTAGTTTCAATATTATAATGAACAGGTGCTTTATGTTTTGCCTTAGCATATCTTTCCGCTGCATCAATCATATCAGCAAGCAAGGGCTTTGCAACAGCCAGTTTTGTTTGATTAGTAAATCTTGGATGCGGCTTTAATCCAACATCAAATTTTTTCACTTCTTCATAGGTCATCTGGTAAATATTCAGCGACTTTTCTTCAGCCTCTGTTACAAATTCTCCATTTGGCTTTGTAGTAATCTCATGATTGAAAAATGGCTCATGACTAAGGATCACTTTATTGTCTTTCGTGATGATCGCATCAGTTTCTAAAGTTGTTACGCCTAAATCGATGGCTTTCAGCATTGCTGGAATGGTATTCTCCGGCATCAAACCCCTGCATCCTCTATGCCCTTGGTAATCAAATGAAACAGATGACATTGTATTATTGGTTTGAGAAATCGGTTTACAAGCAAAAAAAAGGAGGAGTAAAACAATGTACTTATGCATGACGGTTTTTTATTGTTGCTTCATCTGCTGAGACAGTTTTTGTTGCTCCATATCTCCTTCAGAAAGATGCTGAATGATTCTTTCTTTTTCTTCTGCCGTTTTATTCTGACTCAATTTAAAAACATGTTGCAGATGGGTGATCTCCATTTCAAAAGCAACAACTGCTTTCATATGTTCTCGAACATATGCTTCATCCATCGATTTAACTGATGCAGGAGAATGCGGGCTTCCCTCAAAATGATTGGTCAGATTCACCAGTAATTCATACAAACCCTCATCATCTAAGAATCGAATGATTCCACTTGCATGAACGGCTGCATAATTCCAGGTGCTTGCTGTATTTTGTTGATTATACAATTGCGCACTGATATAACTATGTTCGCCATGAAAAATAGCCAAAACATGGGTATTTGCTTCAAATGCAATCGTATGATTTTGCTTGCGCATCATATGCGCTTTAAGATACAAGCGCTCGTCTTTCGTTTCAACTAAAACGGGCAAATGTGTTGCAACGGGTTTACCATCATTATCAACTCCACATAAAACAATAAAAGGATGCGCTTTCATAAAAGCAATAACATCTTCCTGTTCTTTGGCTTTGTAATAAGGAATATTATACATGATAATTATGCTACTACTTCTATTAATTGTGTCTTAGGCATATTGGCGTTTCTAACAGCAATATTCCTAACAGCCATTGCAGTAAAATTCCTAAATGATTGTTGGCTAATTGGGTCTTTGCCTACCATTGCTGGAACACCTTCATCTCCACCTTCTCGAATTGTTTGAACTAAAGGAATCTGACCTAAAAAAGGAAGATCATATTCTTCAGCCAATTTTTTACCTCCTTCTTTACCAAACAAGAAATATTTATTTTCCGGCAATTCCGCTGGAGTAAAATAAGCCATGTTTTCTATCAACCCAATGATCGGCACATTGATCTGAGCTTGCCCAAACATCGCAATGGCTTTTTTGGCATCTGCCAAAGCTACATTCTGAGGCGTGGTTACAATTACAACCCCAGTTACAGGCACAGTTTGCATTAAAGTAAGGTGAATATCTCCAGTTCCTGGAGGCATATCAATTACCAAATAATCCAAGTCACCCCATTCTACATCGGTCACAAATTGACGAATAGCGCTACTCGCCATCGGACCTCTCCAAACAACTGCACTTTTTTCATCTACCAATAAACCTATACTCATTAATTTAATCCCAAATTTATCGAGAGGAAGAATCATTCCCTTTCCATTCACATCTTTCATCATCGGGCGTTCTCCCCTAACACCAAACATCATTGGAACACTAGGTCCATAAATATCAGCATCCATTAATCCTACGGATGCCCCACCTTCAGCTAATGCCAATGCGAGATTGGCTGAAACGGTACTTTTTCCCACTCCGCCTTTACCACTAACAACAGCAATAATGTTTTTTACTCCTCCCAATACTTTTTGGTCATCTTTTCGGGTACTGGAAGTATTTGCAGTGAAATTAACCGTTACAATTGCAGCTTTATTCACCAACAATTTAATGGCATTCTCACTGGCTCTTTGCATCATGTCTTTCATAGGACAGGCTGGAGTTGTAAGCACTATGGTAAAACTTACGTTATTTCCATCAATAGTGATGTCTTTTACCATGTTTAAAGTCACTAAATCTTTGCCCAAATCGGGTTCCTGTACATTACTAAGGGCTTTGAGTATATCGTCGGTTGTCATCACGAAAGTTTTTGTTAAAAAAGCATTGAAAGCGCAAAGTTAAGTTCCTACGGCTTTACTTTGTTATGATTTCAGGACTTTAAACCGATAAGATAGTAAAATTGTACATTTACACCTTTAGAGCTGATGCGCGTATGAAGAAAAAATTACTCATTTATTCCCTTTTTTTCGCCTCTATTTTGCCATTCGGGGTGCTTCATGCGCAAGAAAACAATAACCCATATAGAGATTCAATCGTTCAGCTTTATGGAGTAATTATGACCGCTGACAGTTTAAGAGGAGTTCCATCGGCCAGTGTTATTGTAGAGGGCAAAGGAAGGGGAACAATTACCAGTTATGATGGAGTTTTTTCTATTGCTGTAATGAAAGGAGATAGAATTACTTTTTCGAGTGTTGGATTTAAAAACAATACCATTACCATTCCAGCAAATTTGGCGGAAAACCAATATAGCGTAATACAATTGCTTATAAGCGATACCGCTTATTTACCGGCAACCATCTTAAAACCAAGACCAACAAGGGAACAATTTGAGCGAGATTTTTTAAACAATCGTTTGCCTGATGATGCTTATGAAATTGCCAGAAAAAATACGGATGAAGCTACCAGAAGAATACTTTTAAATAGTTTGCCAGCAGATGGAAGAGAAGCTGTGAATTATCAAATAAGGCAGAATACCAATAAATATTATTATGCTGGACAAATTCCACCAATGAATGTACTCAATCCTGCTGCATGGGCAGATTTTATCAGTGCATGGAAAAGAGGAGATTTTAAAAGAAAAAAATAATTTCGCTTTCAAATAAATTACCAATATGGCTTTACAAAATATTACTGTAATTGGTGCAGGTACCATGGGAAATGGCATTGCACATGTGTTTGCACAAAATGGTTTTAAAGTAACGATTGTTGATTTGCAAAAAAGTCAATTAGAAAAAGCACTGGTTACAATTAGCAATAATCTGGATCGCCAAATAAGTAAAGGCTTAATAACTGAACAAGACAAAACAAATACCCTCAATAATATTTGCACGGACACCAATATAGAAATTGGCGTTTCTATTGCCCAATTGGTGGTTGAAGCAGCTACAGAAAATATCGATTTAAAATTAAAAATCTTTGCAGCTATAGATGCTGCTGCTCCAGCAGATGCCATACTCGCTACCAATACTTCTTCTATTTCAATCACCAAAATAGCTGCAGCTACCAAGCGTCCTGAGAAAGTAATTGGCATGCATTTCATGAACCCTGTGCCAGTAATGAAATTGGTAGAGATCATTAACGGTTATTCTACTTCAAAAGAAGTAACTGAAACCATTGTTGAATTAAGTAAGCAACTGGGGAAAGTACCGTCTATCGTTAATGATTACCCTGGTTTTATTGCTAACAAAGTATTGATGCCTATGATCAATGAAGCCATTTACAGTTTATATGAAGGAATTGCCGGAGTGGAGTCGATAGACACCATCATGAAACTGGGAATGGGGCATCCAATGGGACCTTTACAATTAGCTGATTTTATTGGGCTTGATGTTTGTTTAAGTATATTAAATGTAATGTATAATGGATATGGAAATCCGAAATACGCTCCTTGCCCATTATTGGTAAATATGGTTACCGCTGGAAAATTAGGTGTAAAATCTGGAGAAGGCTTTTATAGTTATTCCGCTGGAAAAAAGGACTTAATTGTGAGTAATCAATTTAAATAAGGAGCATGTTTTTTGTTTTATCAAAACTGTTGCATTTTTTAATCACTCCTCTTTATTGGATAATAATACTAGCTATACTTTTATTTTTTTTCAAATCTTTGATCATTAAAAAAAGGATCAAATTTTCAATCCTCATTATTATCATTTTATTTTCAAATCCCTGGATTTATAGAAATTTGGTTCAACAATGGCAAACACCTCAAACAGTTATTCAAGAAAATAAACAATATAGCGTTGGTATTCTGTTGGGTGGCTTTACCATGTACGACCGATTTGATACTGGATATTTTGGCAACAATGCCGATCGATTTATTCAAGCAGCGAATCTGTATCATACAGGAAGAATTAAAAAAATACTCATGACTGGAGGTGTAGGCAAATTACTTCAAAATGAACCTACTGAAGCTGCATTTGTAAAAAGAGAATTATTAAGAAATGGAATTAATGCTGAAGATATTATTATTGAGGATAGATCAAGAAACACTTATGAGAATGCAATATTTTCAAAAATAATTACAGACTCTTTACAATTAGCACCTCCCTATGCATTAGTCACATCAGCACTGCATATGCCAAGATCTTTAAATGTTTTTCAGCATGCAGGATTTAACTCAATTGATCCCATACCATGTGATTATAAAGTAATTAATGGAAGGTTTTCCTTGCTTGATTCAATTATTCCAGATATAAGATTATTATATGACTGGCAATATTTTTTACATGAACTTGTTGGCTTAGCTGTTTACCGTATTACAGGCAAAGCTTAAAAAGGAAAACCAAATGCAATCAAATAAATAGCGATTGCAGAAAGTCCTACTCCAATCCAATTCAATAAAGACAATCTTTCCTTGAAAATAATTTCAGCAACCAATGTACTGAAAAGTACTATTCCCATATTATTCATAGGGATGCTGGAACTGCTTGGCCAAGGGCTTTGTTTTAAAAAATGAATCAAACACCAAATAGAAAAATAATTGGGTATGCCAATTAAAATGCCAGCAAATACATGTTTCCAAGCAAATTCTACTTTGCCAGTTGTGTATTGATAAATCAGAATCATTAAACCAATTAAAGCAGCAGATAAAAATCCTGTGATCAAATAAGCATTGCTGTTTTCATCATTCACATATTTTTGCTGAACATGATTAATCAATGCATCCAGGAGGCCACTGCCAATGAACAATACTATTGGTAATATATATTTTAAAGATTTCGAAACAGTTACTCGATCTGTATCTTTCGTTTCTTTCGGATAACAAGTGAGCACTACAGCAATCAATGCGAGAATAACACCCACTAGTTTCCAACCAGCTACACTTTCGTTATACAGATAAACCGATAAAACAACTGGAATAATCAATGAAAGTTTATTGGCAACTGATGCAACAGCTACACTAATTTTTTGAGCAGTTATTCCAATTACATTGAATATTGATACAAATAGAATGCCCATTAAGCAAGCCCATTTAAACCATGGACTGGCAGCGGCTTCTGCATTTATAGGAAACGCCCCATTCACAATAGAGCCGGTGATTACACAAGTAATATAGTTAAACACAATGGCAGGAAATACAGGCACATTAAATCGCTCACAAGCCTTAAAAGAAAGAATCAGGTAACTGGTTAATACAATACTACCTATTAAATAAAACATGGGTTCAATTATTTGTTCAAATAAATGACTATTTCATCATCCAGCAATTTTTTATTGCTTTCAACTCTAAATTGAGTTAATAATGGCGAATCAATTCCATTTCGAATAGATAAGGAATGATTAGTAAGCACCCTTGCTTCATCCCATAAAGATTCATCAATGAAAGACTGCAAAATACTGGCACCACCTTCTACCAAAATAGATTGATAGTTTTGCAAATAACAAAATTCTATGATTTGAGCAAGTACCGATTGATTACTCAAAACTTGTTCATATTTTACTGCCCCTATTCTCTCGCTTTTTTTATAATTAAAAACAATAGTGGGTTGCCCATCCGAAAATAAGTGTAAATGGGTAGGCAATCGCAAAGACAAATCTATCACCAAGCGTATCGGAGATTTGCCAGTCCAGAATCTATTATTGAGTTTAGGATTATCTTTTAAAGCAGTATTGGTACCCACTAAAATTGCTGCAACTTCCGACCGCCATTGATGAACCAGTGTATTTGATATACTATTGGTTATAAATAGTCGCTCATTAGATGCAGAAGCAATTTTTGTATCGGCAGTTTGCGCCCATTTCAGAATGATATAGGGTCGTTTTTTTTGATGGTAAGTAAAAAAGCTTGCATTGATCTGCTTGCATTCCAATTCCAAAATGCCTATTTCCACTTTAATTCCTGCCTCTTTTAAAATATGGATGCCTTTTCCATTCACTGAATCAAAAGGATCAGTGCTTCCAATTACCACATGTTTAATTTGATTTTTTACAATTAAAACAGCACAGGGTGGCGTTTTTCCATAATGAGCACAGGGCTCAAGTGATACATATAAAGTTGCGTCTTTAACATACGCTTTATTATCCAAGCTTACAGAATTGATACAATTCACTTCAGCATGCGGTCCGCCATATATTACATGATAACCCTCTCCGATGATGCGGTCTTTATAAACCAGCACTGATCCAACCATCGGATTTGGAGCAACTGAACCAGCCCCTTTTAAAGCCAGTTCAATGCAGCGTTGCATGTATTTTTCTTGTTGCACCATATTATTCAGATTTGCAAAAATAGCCAAATGATGGGTACATTGCAGTATGACAATTTCGGAAGCAAAACAAAGCATTATAAACAGTATTCTTTTACATTACGATAAAAGAGAAGCGAGCAATATTGCCTCAATGCTAATGGAATGGATCACAAAAATGAATAAAACAGATTTGTTATTGAACAAAAATGTTTTATTGCTTCCAGATCAAATCAACAATATCAATGATTTCTCTAAAAGGCTGATAATTGGTGAACCAATCCAATATATTATTGGAGAAGCTTGGTTTATGAGCAATCGATATAAAGTTAGCAAAGACACCCTCATCCCAAGACCGGAAACCGAAGAATTAGTAGCCTGGGTATTGGAAGAATTACAACAACACAATTTAAACCATATCCATTTAATTGATATTGGTACAGGAAGTGGTTGTATTCCTATAAGCATTAAAGTAAAAGCTCCATCAGTCAATATGGTTGCTATTGACATCAGCAACCATACAATAGCCATTGCAGAAGAAAATGCAAAGCAACTAAATTGTTCTATACAGTTTAAAGTCCTGGATTTTTTAGATGAATCAACTTGGTCAAATTTAGAACCAGCTCATATCATTGTCAGCAACCCCCCATATATTAAAGAATCAGAAAAATCCGCCATGCATCAAAATGTAGTCGATTTTGAACCACACAATGCATTATTTGTACCCAATGATGACGCACTTATATTTTATCGAGCAATTTTACGATTCAGCCAATCTCATTTATTGCCAGGGGGCTCAATTTATTTAGAAATAAACGAAGCTTTAGGGAAGGAAGTGGTAGCACTATTTTCTAGCAGCTATCCATCAGTTGAATTGAAGAAAGATATATTTGGAAAAGACAGAATGGTAAAAATTAAAAAGTCAAATTAATTGCGAGCACCACTATTGTCTACAGCCATTACTGGGGTAGCCCCTAATTTTTTGATGATCTGCATAACCTGAATAGCTGTACCTAAATGAGCTGTACTATCGCCATTAATTACTACAGAAGGCTTATCTGTTTCTTTGGATAAGAAAGCTTTTAGCTTTGCTTCCAATTCATTCATCGATATTTTTTCGGCACCAATAAAAATTTGTTGGGATTTATCAACTGTTACTACAACCGTTTGCTTGGCTTTAGTGTCTGCTTTTGCTTTTGGATTAGACACTTTAATAACATTCGGATTAGCCAATGTTGATACTATCAAAAAGAATAGAAGCAATATGAATAATATATCATTCAAAGCGCCCGTATGCACTTCAGGATGATTTCTAAATCGCTTTCTAATATTCATAATTCTTCTCTCTTAATTCTTCTCTCTTAATTCTTAATTCTTCTCTCTTAATTCTTAATTCTTCTCTCTTAATTCTTAATTCCATTAAGGGGTTCTTGTAAAACATCAATAAAATCTGCACTTGCAGCTTCCATTTTATTAGCCGTTTTATCTATCTGTGTGCTTAAATAATTATGCCCTACATAGGCAATCAATCCAATGATCAAACCAGTTGCGGAAGTGATCATTTTGGTATAAATACCACCAGCGATTGTATTTAATGTATACTCGCCTGTTGAAGCTATTCCATAAAACAACTGAACCATCCCGATAATTGTTCCCAGAAATCCAAACATGGGAGCGATACCTGCAATTAATGACAAAATGGACAGGTTCTTTTCCATTTTATACATTTCCAGTTTGCCTACATTCTCCATGCTTTTTTCGATGGCATCAATGGGTTTTCCAATACGTTGAATTCCTTTATCAATCATTTTAGCTACCGGATTTTCGGTATTCTTAGTCATACTCCTGGCAGCTTGTACATTGCCATTTAAAATATGGTCACGTACAATATTCATGAAATTGACATCAATGGTTGATGCTTTTCTGATAGCAATCACTCTTTCTACAAAAACAAATATGGCTGCAATCAAAAGCAGATAAAGCGGATACATGATCCAGCCGCCTTTTTCGAGCAAGGTGATTAAAGAAATTTTCTCAGTAGCCACTACAACAGTTGAAGCAACTTTTTGAACGGTATCGGTCTGTAATAAATAAAACATGGGCTCAAGATAAAAAATGAATTGTTAAGCCATTGCAAAAGAAAATTATTTACGCTCTGCTTCCTTCATTTTCATCATTGCCATGATCTGTTTCATATTATTTTGCATGCCATCCGGGCTACCGTCTAGAAAAATGATATTTCCTTTACCAATTTCCGCAAAATTTTTAATCGCTTCTGTCCACATGCTGAATAAAATCACATTGGTATCTAAGTTAGCCTGTTTCATCTCTTCTGCTGCCTGACTCATTCCTTTAGCAACTTCTGCACGAAACAATGCTACTCCTTGACCTCTTAATCTGGCCGCTTCTCTTTCCGCTTCAGCTGCAATCTTTATGGCATTTCCTTCTGCTTCAGCTCCTTTGGTTTTAGTAATGAGTAAAGCCTGGCCTTCGTTTTCTGCTGCAGCTTTTAAATTATTGCTCGCCACCACCTTACTCATACTCTCCATAATCTGTTGGTCGAAAGTGATATCATTGATCTGTAAATCTTGTAAATGATATCCCCATTCTTCTAAAGAAACATCAATTTGTTGCTTTACATCTTCTACAATTTCTCTGCGCAATAACAAAATTTCTGCTTGCTTTTTCGTAGCAACAAAAGCCCTTATAGACCCTTCTACTGTTCTAATCAATGCTTGCATTAAATCCTTATCGCTGATGAATTTAAAAGCTACATTTTTAATGGTCTCTTCTTGTTGATTGATCACAGAATACAACAACATACTTTTAAAATATACATTCGCCTGGTCAACCGTTACTGCCTGAAATTCCAACTCCACCGAACGGTTTTGAATACTTACAGTTTTATATACTTGTTCAATCAAAGGAATTTTAAAATTTAAACCTGGCAATAAAATCCTTCTGTATTTACCAAACATGGTAATAACATCTATCGTTCCTTGATTTACTGTAACCAATCCACTAAAAAAAATAAATAACAGAACAGGTACCCACCAAAATGCCAATAATGTACTCATAAATTATATTTTAGTAAATGTAATTCTAATTTAAATAAATTCATGACCGTTCTTCCCAAACCTTTGCCAGTTCTACCAAGGCTTCTACAGCAAACTGCATATCTTCTACTCCTATCCATTCATGCTTGCTGTGTATTGCCTGCATTCCAGTAAAAATATTAGGGCAAGGCAAACCCATAAAACTCAATCTGGAACCATCAGTTCCTCCCCGAATAGGTTCTTTAATGAAGGGTAATCCAATTCTGCGGTATGCTTCTTCGGCATATGAAACAGTAAAAGGAAATTGATCCAAAATCTCCTTCATATTTCTATATTGCTCCACTACTTTAAATGTGTAACTCGCCCCTTTATATTTTGAGATTACTTTTTCTGCAATGGATTGCAAAAAGGATTCGTGTTTTTGCAATTGACTGGTTTCAAAATCTCTAATTAAGAAATCGATGGCCGCTTTTTCGGCCAATCCTTCTATTCGTAATGGGTGAATAAACCCTTGCCTTGCTTCGGTTGATTCGGGAGATAATGTTTCTTTCGGTAAATGGTCTACTATTTCACTGGCAATTTTTATAGCGTTGACCATTTTGTTCTTGGCATCTCCAGGATGTGCAATAATTCCTTCAATCTGAATAGTTACTCCATCGGCACTAAAAGTTTCTTCCTCAAAACTGCCCAGCTTTCCCCCATCTAATGTGTAAGCAAAATTGGCTCCCAATTGTTCCAGATTCAATTTTACAGTTCCTTCTCCAATTTCTTCATCTGGTGTGAATAGAATTTTTATTGTACCATGCAGTATTTCGGGATGACTAATTAAATATTGCGCAAAATCCATAATGATCGCCACCCCTGCTTTATCATCGGCACCTAACAAAGTATTACCACTTGCTGTAATAATGTCTTTACCAATATGATTTTTTAAATAAGGATATTGATCAACTGAAATTATTTGACTTTCATCATCAGGCAATATAATTGGCAGTCCATTATATTTAGCATGAAAGATTGGTTTAACATTGGTTCCACTGCAATCTGGGGCTGTATCAATATGACTACAAAAACAAATGACAGGCATTTTTTTTGAACTCGTTGCAGGTATAGTTCCATATACATAACCGAATTCATCAGTTAACACGTCTACTACTCCAATTTCTTTAAGTTCATCTGCCAATAAATTGGACAATACTTTTTGTTTAGGGGTGCTTGGATGTAATGAAGAATGAGGATCGCTTTGTGTATCTATTTGTACATAACGCATCAACCTATCAGCAACACTATATGGATAATTCAATAACATGCTATTTTTTTCACAAGGTAATATTTGTGTTCCATCCCCTTGACAATTCCATTTGTTATATTTAAATTAGAGCAACTAAACTCCCCCAAAATGAAAAAAACAATTATTGGAACTATTGTTGGTGGTATTATTTTATTCATGTGGCAGTTCTTATCATGGACTGCACTAGACTTACATCGGCCTGCCCAAGACTATACTCCAAAACAAGACAGTATTTTGTCTTTTTTAACTGCCAACTTAGAAAAAGAAGGTGGTTATTTTTTGCCTACAGCACCAAAAGGAACTTCATTTGATGAAATGGAAAAAATCACGAACAAAAGCATTGGTAAACCCTGGGCAACTATTCAATACCATAGCAGTTTAGAATACAATATGGGTATGAATATGGGGAGGGCTTTTGCAGTGAATCTGGTGCTTGCCTGGCTACTCATCTGGTTATTGGGTAAATTCAATAACAACAGTTTTGGCAAAACATTGAGCGCATCTTTAGCAGTGGGCTTCATTGTATATTTAAACAGTGCTTATACAAGCCATGTATGGTATCATCTATTTGACATCAGGGCATTTTTAATAGATGTAATAGCCATGTGGGGATTAACCGGAATTTGGTTGGGCTGGTGGTTGAATAGAAAAGCTTAATAGAACACCAATAAAAAAGGGGTTTATAGAGGAAAACATCCTTTATAAACCCCTTTAATATTATCAACAATTAAACAGTAATGATCAAAGATTTTGGCTCAATCTCTACTAATTCAAGATCAAAAACCAATTCTTCGCCAGCTAAAGGATGATTGGCATCTAAAACCACGATCTCATCTTTCAACTCTACAATTACTACAGGAAAATTTTGTCCTGACCCATTGCTCATATTTAACTGCATACCCACTTCTGGGACCATATCCGCAGGGAAACGATCTTTTGGAAATTCCATGATCATTTCTTCTTGTTTAGGACCATATGCCTGATCTGCAGGAATATTAATGGTTTTCTTTTCTCCAATGACCATTCCGGTAACGCCATCATCAAATCCGGCAATTACCATTCCACCACCGATTTCAAATTCAAGCGGCTCTCTTCCTTCAGAAGAATCAAATGTATTTCCATTGGTTAACTTTCCGTGATAATGTACTTTTACTTTATCACCTTTTTTTGCTGGTTGCATATTATTTTTGTTTACGGCCAACTGAATGAATGGCCTAAAGCGGCAAAAGTACAATCCCTGACGTAAAAGAGGAAGTATTTTTAGCTAACTTTCCTTTAATTATTGTTCATATGAGAAATTTTATTACTGTTTGTATGGCTTTTTTTATAGCCACCATTGTTATTGCACAACCACAAAAGCCCATTTTGCCTGCCGCTTACCGAACTGATGCGTATTTGCCCTTATTAAAAGGCAAAAGAATTGGTGTATTTGCTAATCACACAGCAACAATTGGCAAAACGCATTTAGTAGATAGTTTGCAAAAATTAGGGGTGAATATTACCATTGCCTTCGGTCCAGAACATGGATTTAGAGGCACAGCTGATGCAGGAGAAAAAATTGATAACTATATAGACGCTGCCACCGGAATTCCAGTGATTTCCTTGTACGGAAAAAAAAGAAGGCCTTCTGCGGAAGACCTTGCCAATGTAGATATACTATTATTTGATATACAGGATGTAGGGGTTCGATATTATACTTTTATTTCTTCTTTGCAGGAATTTATGGAAGCTGCATTCGAAAACAAAAAACCATTAATGATTTTAGATAGGCCTAATCCAAATGGATTCTATGTAGACGGACCTGTTTTAGATACTGCTTACAAAAGTTTTGTAGGGATGCAACCCATTCCTGTAGTTTATGGAATGACCATTGGTGAATATGCCATGATGATCGCTGGAGAAAGATGGCTTAACCCATTAGCCAATTTACAACACGATTATTATAAAACAGCTGCCAATTCTAAAGATACCAGCTTTCATTTTTTAGTGATTAAATGTGGTAACTATACTCATGAAAGCAAATATGTTTTACCTGTTAGGCCCTCTCCTAATTTACCAGATATGTCATCTATTTATTGGTATGGAAGCACCTGTTATTTTGAAGGAACAGCATTAAGTGAAGGCAGAGGAACAGATCATCCATTCAGTATTTTTGGGCATCCTTCATTATCCAACAAGCTATATGCATTTACACCAACCAGCAGAGATGGTGCTAAAGAACCAAAATTGAAAAATCAATTGAGCTATGGCTGGAATATTTTTGGTGAAGGCGATGAAGTGCTGAAAAAATTAAATAATCAAATCAATATAGAATACTTAGTAAATGCTTATCAACTTTTTCCGCAAAAAGACAGTTTTTTTCTTCGCCCAAAAAGCGGCAAACCAACTGATTATTTTTTCAACAAATTGGCTGGTAGCAATAGTTTAAGAGAACAATTAATTGCCGGCAAAACTGCTCAAGAAATAAAACAAAGTTGGCAACCAGCACTTATTCAATTTAAAGCCATACGGAAAAAGTATTTGTTATACAAAGACTTTTAGTATATGATTGAATGAAGGATATACATTTGCGCTAAAGTATCAGGAATCAAATGAAGGATATACGAATTGTTTTTATGGGTACACCCGACTTTGCAGTAGCATCTTTGGATGCCATTGTTAAAGCTGGATTTAATATCGTAGCAGTTGTAACAGCCCCAGATAAACCAGCTGGCAGAGGAATGAAATTGACCCAAAGTGCAGTTAAGAAATATGGGGAAGAAAATGGCTTGAAAATACTTCAACCAGAAAAATTAAAAAACCCCGATTTCATCGATTCTTTAAAAGAATTAAGAGCTGATATTCAAATTGTAGTGGCATTTAGAATGTTGCCCGAAATTGTTTGGAATATGCCTCCAATGGGCACTATTAATGTGCATGGCTCTTTACTGCCCAACTACAGGGGAGCAGCCCCAATTAATTGGGCGGTAATCAATGGAGAGAAAGAAACTGGCGTTACTACGTTTAAACTCAAACACGAAATTGATACAGGGGACATTTTATTACAAGACAGGATGTTGATTGGAGAAAACGAAACTGCAACTGAAGTGCATGATCGAATGAAAATAATTGGGGCTAACTTATTGGTGAAAACGATTCAAGGATTAATGGAAGCCAATATTCAAGAACAACCTCAAGTCATAGAGCATGCTCCACCAAAACATGCTCCAAAGATTTTTACAAAAGACTGCGAAATCAATTGGAATGATTCTGTCGATTCAATTCATAATTTAATCAGAGGCCTTTCTATTTTTCCTGGAGCAATCACCCAATTAGATCAAAAAATCTTAAAAGTTTATAAAAGCGAAAAAGAAATTATTGAGCATCATCATCCGATTGGTTCAATAAGTTCAGATGGAAAAAATTATTTAAAGTTTGCTTGCAAAGATGGATTCATTCATATAATCGACCTGCAATTGGAAGGAAAAAAAAGAATGTTGATAGCCGATTTTTTAAGAGGCTATAGAATAACAAATTCCATCAATTAAGGGTTGATGGCTTTTTTCAATTCATCCAAACTAACAAGACCCTGTTTTCGCCAAGTTTCTTTGCCATTTTTAAAAACTATAAATGTTGGCAATGCTTGAAATTGTAAATATTTCATAACAGTAATATCATTGCCCCCATCTACTTTTATCAATGCATATTTATTCCCCAATTCTTTTTGTAATTGAGCCAAAACTGGTTCCATTTTTTTACATGGTGGACACCATTCTGCACCTATATCTACCAATGCTATTGATGCTTCACTCAGTTTTGCTTGAAATGCATTGACTGTCATTTCTGCTGTTGCAGCAGCAGCTTCAAAGGGCTTCCCTTCTACTTTCCAAGCAGACATTCCACCTTCCATATTGTATACTTCTTTAAACCCCTCTTGAGACATTGCTTTCATTGCTTGACCACTTCTTACTCCTGAAGCACAATAAACCAAGACTGGAATGGTTTTATCTAAATACTGAATTCTATCTGCAAATTGTGCTTTATCCAACCAGTTTGCTTGCAAGGCATTTTTTATATGACCGGCTTGATACTCTTCTGCAGTTCGAACATCTAAAACTTGAATTTTAGGCAGACTCAACTTCTGTTGAAAAACAGCAGTACTCAAAACGCCGGTTTGACTATTACTATTATTACTCGAACAGGCAACTGCAAAAATAGACACAAAAAATAAGGTAGATAATTTCATGGTTTATTGATAATAATTGATACTAACAAAAGCGTTGGATTTAGTTACACCCAAAGCAGCTGCAGCAGCATTGCTCATGTATAACAATGTATGCGCAGAATGATTATTTTCTGGAATCGAACCAAGCACCCTTGCATAAATAATTTTCTTATTAGGAGCAGTTATTTTTACAATAGTACCAGGCAAAACATTATTCATTAAAAGATAATATTTATGATCTGCAATACCACTTGTGGATTGAAAAATAGCCACATCTCCTGATTTAGCCACTTTTTCGCCAGATTTAGTTGATTGATCGTAAAACAGTGCAAAATATCCTTCATCTCCAGGTTTTGGAGAATAATTCATTTCAAAATCATCCAAAGAATATTCATTTGGTGCTGAAGCAGCAGGTAAACTATTGGATGATTGCTTTACACTTGCTTGTGCGGCCCCTAATAACAATAATTCATTCTCGGTTAATGGCTTCATTTCTCCTTCCAAAGTTCTAGCACCATCAACAGCTGCATCCATTACGTTCGGATTCTTCAAAGGGGGTTTATCCGAAGTTACGGGCTTATTAACCGCAATAGAACTTGTCACTGAATTATTGCCTATCTCTTGGTCATTAGTTTTTGCAGTATTTATTCTAGCACCAGCAAAAAATCCTACAATAATCGCTTGACCATCTTTTACCACATCTGTTGTTAGGTCGTTCCAAGTTCTTAATAAAGCCAATGGCACTTTGTAATATTGCTGACTTAACCTAAATAAGTTATCTCCTTTTTGAGCAATATGATATAAGGCAATACCATTATTGGTTTCAGATTGTATACTGAAATTATCAGCTGTTAATGGAATTTTCAATTTTGCACTAATTGGCAAATTGGCATTTGAATTCAATGAATTGTACTGAGCCAATTGTTTTGCAGTATATCCATAAATACGTCCAATACTAGAAAGTGATTCTTTTTCTTGAACAGTATGTACAACATAGTAATTTCCACTCGTACCAGCAATAACTAACCTGTCCTGTGCTTGAACATGAAAACTGAAGCAAATCAATAAAATAAATAATAGCTTTCTCACAATCATATATCATTCAATTTTATAAAGTTAATCTTTTAATATTCTCCATTCAGCAGGGTAATAATTATTGATCCGATTGGGCAATACTTTTATCCATCCTAAAAATGAATCTTGGTATTTTACCAAACACCAGCCTTTTGGAGCACTCAAGTTTAGTTCTTTTCTTCGAATATATTGCAAAGCCTCATCTAATGAAAGCTGAATTTGAGGCAATTCCGATTTATCGAAAATAGATACTCCCAATTCGTGGGAAGGTATAATATCTTTCCCTTTAATTGTACCAGTTTCAATACCAGCCTTTTTAATATATAAAGAAGCGGCTAATTGTTGTAAAGTGATTAACCATTCCTGATGAATCATTCTTAAAGCATCATTTTGTTTGAAATAAACAAAATGTTCAGGCAAAGAAAAAAACCGATTCATTTGTTCTGTTTCTGTTCTAGTGGGTTTAGCTAATGGTGTTTCTTTCAATCTAGGAGAATTTGAATTGTGTTTTTTTTGAAAAGCAGCAATAAAAAAACCTTCCCCTCTTAATAAGTCTGGATAAAATCTATATCCAAAAGCATTTTTGTGGGGAGATTGAATTTCCACAATTTTCCATTCATTTTTTACTGAAATTTTAAATGAAACCATTTCCATTTCATTCATTAACCAATCCAGTATTTCTTCGTCTTCTTCTTTTGAATAAGAACAGGTTGAATAAACCAATATCCCATCTTCTTTTAAAGAAGGAAGAATGGTTTCCAGAATTTTTTCTTGTCGCTGACTACAGTGTATTACATTGTCTAAGCTCCATTCATTAATGGCGGATGGATCTTTTCTAAATAAACCACTTCCACTGCAAGGAGCATCTACTACAATCACATCAAAGTATCCTTCCAATTGATTAAAATGACTGGGGTCATTATTGGTAAC
The DNA here is from genome assembly GCA_037129425.1 of Sphingobacteriia bacterium. Classification (GTDB taxonomy): domain Bacteria; phylum Bacteroidota; class Bacteroidia; order Chitinophagales; family Chitinophagaceae; genus Sediminibacterium. Next base: position 86,537 of record JBAXUV010000005.1, on the reverse strand, counting down.
GATAATATTGGTTTGCCCCCATTTAACTACATTCTCAACTAAAATGGAAGCCCTTGATTTAATTAGCTCATTGGCTACCACTAACCCATCATGAAAATAGCTGGCCAGTAAAGTAGATTTGCCCCCTGGCGCTGCACAAAGATCCAATACTTTTTTACCACATGTATTAGTACCCACCAATTGCTCCATCACATTCCATAAAAACATGCTACTCGCTTCCTGAACATAATAAGCACCAGCATGAAAAAGAGGGTCTAAAGTAAAGGAAGGTCTTTCCTTTAAGTAAAATGCATGTTTACACCATGGAACTTCACCATCATGCAATTCAGCATGCGGTTTTCCATGCTTGAATGGATTCATTCGAATTGAAGTTACCTGCTCTCCTGAAGCATGCATATTTTCAAAGGAGGAACGATTAAATCCTTTAACTCCATCAAGTGACTCAAGAAATGCCGCTGGTAAACTCAATGTTGTTCCAAATTTTATAAATAATGATTGACCATTTCCAAAGCATGTAATTTACATAAATCAAGTAATAGAATAATTACAAATAACAAAAACAGCTTAAATGAAAAAGTATTCAGGTTTTCAACTATTTTTAACCTAAAATAACTAATTCAATGAAAAAGCTTTTTGCCCGCATTTTTATCAGTTTGACGCTGTTTTTCGCTACGTCTTCCATTGTTAATGGTCAGGCTGCACTCTTAGTGCTCATATTCGGCGATAAAATTGCCACTGAAAAATTTCATTTAAGTATAGATGCTGGTTTAAATATTTCGTCGATGCCAGGTTTAAAAGCTGGAAAATCTACTACAGGCGTGTATTTTGGTTTAGGCACATTCATCAAAATCAATGATAAATGGGCGCTAACCCCGGAGTTCAAACCTATTTCGCCAAGAGGAGCAAAATCTGTTTTGCCTTTACGTGATTATTCTTCTGTATTATCCAATGTCAACTACGACATTGAACTAAATTATATAGATGTTCCGATTATTGCTCAATATAAACTTACTCCTAAATTTTTTGTTGGAGCAGGACCACAGTTTAGTTTTCTAAGCTCTGCAAAACAAGTTTCAACTGGAACACTTCCTGCAGGACCCAATGTTGATATTGAGGAGAAGATGAAAGAGAACTTTAAATCCATTTATTTTTCTGTGCCTTTAGAAATTGGTTATACTTTATCAGATTTTAGAAAAGGAAAAGGTATGGATATCAAATTCAGGTATAATATCGGGGCGAGTGAAATGATCAATAACAGTAAATATGGATCAACAACTGGATCTACAGTTCAATTATTCTTTTCGTTTCCTTTTGTTAAATAAACACTGCCAAAACGGGTTCAAATTAATAACGGATCAAGAAATGTTGTTTAGCTAATTTTTCTTTCCTGAAAAATACTAATCCGATATTAAATAAATCTATTGATAGTGTAACTGATGGGTGTTGTTGAACATAGGCCCATGCAGATTCCATTTCTTTACTCCAATGGATATCATCCAATACAATCACTGTATTTTCATTGGACTTTAAAAGCACTTGTTCAAAATACCGAATAGTTGGCTCGTATCGGTGATTGCCGTCTAAAAAAGCAAAATCGATTTGTGGCAATTGGGCCAAAGTATTGCTCAATGTAATGTCGAAATTCCCTTCAACAACTTGAATATTATTAATGGAGAGATGTTTGAAATTTGCCTTTGCTTTTGAAGCAATTGCTGTTGAACCTTCCATGGTAATTACAGTGCTATTTTGATTGGCAGTTGCCAAATAAGCAGAGGTAATTCCTAAAGAAGTACCTAATTCTACAATGACCGATGGAGAAAAATAATTGACCAATTTAAACAGTAACTGACTATACTTTTTAGGCTTCAAAGATGAATGTGCAATTTCTGAAATGGTTCTGATCGGAGATTTTTTTACCCTTGAGCCTGCACCAAAGTCTTCTATAGTAACAGTTTCTCTATTTTTCAATAGTTCAAGCCTTAGATTTTCTATTTGCTCAAAAGAATAAAACTGTCGATCATCATTCAATACTTTTGTGATGATATCAAATACAAAAGGAGAATGCACTCCATGCCCTTTTCCATTATCTGCTTTTAAATAATAGATGAGATATTTTATGACTAATTGAAACGGGCTATACATTAATTTGCTACAGTTTGTGAAGGAAGTTTTTCGAAGAGCCAAAGTACTGCATAAGTTGCTGCAAAAACACTTACACAAAAAAATATTTTAAGCAATATTTCAAATGAGTTCAAATAGCTTGGGGAAAAGTTCCAATAAGTATATAGACCTATCAAAATAGTGAAGGAGATACTTTTACGAAAAGAGGGAATTAAAAATAAGAAAGGCAAAAAAACCATTCCGCCCATCCTCAGAATGGGTTCTAAATATGCAGTTGAATCATATTGATTCATTTCTACTTTCTGTATGATTGGGCGAAGAAATTGAACCAATCCAATCAATATTCTAATTAGATACAACCCATAAAACCACAACATCATATTTAAAGTGGCCATTAGATTATACGGTAATTGATTGTTGAATGGAGGCCTGATTCCAATAATTAGAATTAATAAAAACTGAACGATAAAATATATGATTGGGAAAAAATCCATAATTACTATCCCTTTTTTTGCCAGACTTGAAATCGATACGAATAAGCATGTTTAGCATCTGAAGGATGAGGATTGTCTTCAATTAATAACCAATTAGCACTCTTTAATTCGGGGAAAAAAGTATCTCCTTCTATCTCTGCTTCAACCCTTGTTAAATACACTCTATCTGCTATTGACAAAGCAGCTTTATAAATTTCACCACCTCCAATAATGAATACTTCTTTGTAATTATTCTGTTGTACAATTTCCAATGCTTTATATAAACTATCCACTTTTACTGCACCTTCCGCTTTCCAATCTTGTTGTCTGGTAATAACAATATTCAGTCTGCCATTTAAGGGCTTACCGGCCATTGAATCGAAGGTTTTTCTTCCCATAATAATCGGCATTGCCCAGGTAACATTTTTAAAATGTTTCATATCATTGGGCAGCTTCCATAAGAGGTCATTGTTCTTACCGATTGCATTATTTAAAGATGCTGCAACTATTAGTGAGATGGTCATTTTAGCTATTTAAGGATTCGCATAATTTAAAATCACAATGAGGATGTTAAACAGCAACTGGAGCTTTAATTCCAGGGTGAGATTGATAATTTACCAAACTAAAGTCTTCAAATTGAAAATCAAAAATATTTTTAATGGAAGGATTAATTTTCATAGTAGGCAATGGAAAAGGTTCTCTGCTTAATTGCAATTGAACTTGCTCCATATGATTATTGTAAATATGTACATCTCCAAAACTGTGTACAAAATCTCCATATTCTAAATCGCAAACCTGCGCAATCATCATAGTAAGCAAAGCATACGAAGCAATATTGAATGGCACTCCTAAAAAAACATCAGCACTGCGTTGATACAATTGACAACTTAATTTTCCATCAGCCACATAGAACTGAAATAGACTATGACATGGCATCAACGCCATTTTTGGTAATTCCCCGACATTCCAGGCACTCACAATCATTCTTCTGCTATCTGGATTGGTTTTAAGTTGATGAATAACATCAGAAATTTGATCGATTACTTGTCCATCTGCTCCTTCCCAACTTCTCCATTGTTTGCCGTAGACTGGGCCTAAATCTCCATTTTCATCTGCCCATTCATCCCAAATACCCACTCCACGTTCTTTCAAATATTGAATATTGGTATCCCCTTTTAAAAACCAAAGGAGTTCATAAATAATGCTTTTTAAATGAAGCTTTTTTGTAGTAACCATTGGAAATCCTTTGGCTAGGTCAAAACGCATCTGATATCCGAAACAGCTTTTAGTACCAGTACCTGTACGGTCGGTTTTATCGGTACCATTTTCCAAAATATGCCTTAATAAATCGTGGTATGCTTGCATAAGCAAATTAACAACGAAATTGGCTGATATAGAACTTTAGGTTGATGCTTGTGAAGAACTTGTGGGTTAGCCTTATTTCCCTTTCCTGCGATTTAATTCTTTGGTAATCAGGGAAAGTTCTCTACCTGTTTGTCCACTCACGCTGCTATTCTCCTTGGCTCTGCGCATTAAGTAAGGGATTACATCTTTAATAGGACCAAAAGGAAGGTATTTACTTACACTAAAACCTTCTTTTGCCAGATTGAAAGTGATGTTATCACTCATGCCATATAACTGTGAGAAGTGAATATTGGGATGATGATGGCCAATTCCTTTTTCGTCTAATAAACGAGCAGCCAATAAATTACTTTCTTCATTATGTGAGGCAATGATAACGGCAATCTCTTCAATATGATCAATGCAATATTTCACAGCTTCATTAAAGTCGGTATCAGTAGCAGATTTTGTTTTTTGAATCAGGGAAACAGTTCCTTTTTCCATGGCCCGTTGGCGCTCTTTTTCCATATATGCTCCACGTACCAGTTTCATCCCTAATTTAAATCCCTGCTGCTTGGCTATTCGATGAGAGAGATGCAAAAAACTCAATCGATCATGACGATACAACTGAATGGTATTGTAAACAATCACTTTTTCTTTATTGAACTCTTCCATCATTTCCATGCAGAGCCGATCAATAGGGTCTTGTATCCAGCTTTCTTCTGCATCAATCAAAACACCAATATTTTTTTCTGCTGCAACTTCACAAATGGCATACATTCTATCTCTTACCCGATCCCACTCATTTACTTCTTCTTCATGATCATGAATGCCACTTCTTAATCTTGGTGCTTCATTCAAGATTTGGAGTAATTCAAAACGTGCTAAACCAGTAACCTTTATGCTGATGAATGGGATATTATTTTGAGTGGATGCATAATCAATCACACGAATAAATTCTTCGGTTGCTTGATCAAAATTATCTTCGCCTTCTTTTCCTTCAACTCCATAATCTAAAATCACTTGGATACCATACTTGCCTAACACATTTCCTACACTTGCCGTTTCCGCTAATGTTTCTCCCCCAACAAATTGTTTGAAAATAGTTTTACGAATAATACTGTGAACAAGTGGAATACCTGTTTTCATAATAAAAGGAGTAAGCCTTGTACCTAATTGTACAAACCAAGAGTACCCCATAGTACCAAATAAAAAACGGGCACTTTTGAGTTCTTTATCCGTTTTATACGCAAATGCATTTTCAGTATTATCGAAGGATATATTCATACTAACGATTGTTCGTACTACGAATATCGGAACACTATGCCTAAGTACGAAAACCTTTTACAAATAATTGGAAAATATTTTTCAACCTTATATAGCCTGATGATTAAAAGGCTGTAAAACCATTTCACTAACCACCCCACTAACGGGTTGTTGACACAAAAACCAGATGGCTTTTGCAGCTTCTTCGGATTGAATCATCTTTTCCCTTTGAACACGGAGGTCTATATTATCCCAGAATGCAGAGTCAACACCACCTAAAAAGAGATTGGTAATTCTAATATCTGTTCGTTTTAACTCTTCCCGGATACTTTGCATCATCCCTACAAGGCCGTATTTGCTGGCACTATAGGCCGCTGCTCCTGCCATGGGCACTTTACCCAATACACCTGGAATATTGATAATAAGGCCTTTTTTTACCAATTTCATAGAAGGCAAAACAGCTTTAGCCAAATAAAAGCTGCCAAAGAGATTGGTTTGAATGGTTCTCGTGAAATCTTCAGTACTTAAAGTTTCCATTGGTTTGATGATGCCAATTCCTGCCGCATTCACCAAAATATCAATATGGGGAGTGATGGTTAGAATTTGTTGAATAGTATTATTTACCAAACTTTCATCTGCAATATCCATCTCGAAAACGCGCTCACGAGGAATGGCTAACTCATCAGCTAATTGATTCAATTTTTGTACATCTCTACCGGTCATATATACTATCGCTCCGCTTGCACTGATCAATTTAGCAGTATGAGCCCCAATACTGCCAGTTGCGCCAACTATAATTACATGTTTGCCTTTTAAAGTTTCCATTTTGCCAATTTATAACATCAATAACATCAAGCGGAACATATTGTTGAGTGACAGCATAAATGATTGGTTATATTCAGGTAAAAAAAGGAAATTTGCTACATGCAAATAACTCAGACAGAAATTTATAAGTACTCCATTCCAATGGTTCCTTTTACCATCGCAACTGGAACAATGCATTATGCGCAAAATCTATTTATTCGAATACATACAGATAAAGGAATTACAGGTGTTGGAGAATGTTCTGCATTTCCAATGATTGTTGGCGAAACGCAGAATACCTGTTTTGAAATGGCCAAAGATTTTGCTCAATTATGGAAGGGAAAAGATCCATTGGATATTAATCAGCGATTAACTGAATTGGATTTATTTACTGCTAAAAATTATACCGCAAAAAGTGCATTCGATTTAGCATTGTATGACATCGCTGCAAAGAATGCCAACCTACCTCTTTACGAGTTCTTAGGGGGAAAAAATAAAATTGTTGAAAGCGATTTAACTATTGGAATTAATAGCCCAGCTCAAATGGCAGAGCAAGCCATTGAATTTGTTGCAAAAGGAGTACATATTTTAAAAGTAAAATTAGGGAAGGATCCAGGTACGGATATAGAAAGAATTCAACAAATCAGAAATGCAATTGGCTATAATACTAAAATAAGAATTGATGCCAATCAGGGTTGGAGTTATGATGATGCAGTAATTGCATTAACTGCACTAGGAAAATTCGATATTGAATTTTGCGAGCAACCTATGCGCACCTGGAATGACGAATTATTACCTGCATTATGTGGCATTTCACCCATTCCAATTATGGCAGATGAAAGTGTATATACCCACCATGATGCTGAAAGAATGATACGCAATCATTCATGTAAATACATCAATATCAAATTTGCAAAAAGTGGTGGCATTCATGAAGCAATCAAGATCAATCGGGTTGCAGAAAAAAATAATATGCCATGCATGATGGGTGGAATGCTGGAAAGCAGGGTTGCCCTTACTGCTAAAGTTCATTTTGCATCTGCCAATGATAATATTCATTTTTATGATCTAGATACTTGCTTATTAGGCCATAAAATAGATCCAGTGATCAATGGTGTACAATATGATGGAATGAAATTGATATTAAGCAAACAACCAGGTATTGGGGCAGATGTAGAAGAGTCATTTTTACAAACGCTCGAATCCGTTCGAATTTAATTAAAATGGCCAATTTAAAGCAACTTATATTTGCCACTCAAATTGCAACATGGAACCAAAAAAAGTAAGTGAAAGTTTAACTATAATGAATGAATTGGTATTGCCCAATGATACCAATACTTTCGGCAATTTAATGGGAGGAAGATTAATGTATTGGATGGATATCGCTGCAGGAATTGCTGCAGGAAGACATTCCAACACACCCGGAATGACTGCATCAGTAGACAATTTAAGTTTTAAGACCCCTATTAAATTAGGCAATGTGGTTCATATAGAAGCCAAAATGTGCAGAGCATTCAATACTTCTATGGAGATACATATCAAAGTATGGGGCGAAGATTTATTGCATCAATACAAATACGAAAGCAATGAAGCATTTTTTACGTTTGTTGCATTAGACCCCAATGGCAAACCCAGACCTGTTCCTAAAGTAATTCCAGAAACCGAAGACGAACAAAGATTATTTGATGGTGCTTTAAGAAGAAGACAAATTCGCCTTATACTGGCAGGAAAAATGAAGCCAGATGATGCCAATGAATTAAAAGCGTTGTTTTTTAAAGACTAAATTATTTATCCATCAAGCTCATGAAATGATGCTTACTCTTAAGCATATATGTTTTGCTTTGCTCAATGGCCTCCATTACCTGATCTAAAATTTGATCTACTGATTGGGTATAATCAATAATCAATGGTTCTTTAAAGCGAACAGAAAGTAAAGAGCCTTTCTTTTTGAAGGCCAAGCCTTTTTTATTGAAGGCACGCCAAAATCCGTTGATCACAACAGGTACAACAATGGGTTGATTATTCTTAATGATGTGAGCGGTACCTCTTCTGCCTGGAGCAAATGGCTTAGTAGTTCCTTGAGGAAAAGTGATGACCCAACTTTTTTCTAAAGCCTGATCAATTTTTTGAGTATCTCCCTCTTCTCTTTTTCTATTGACATCCTTTCCTTCAGCACGCCAGGTTCTTTTAACCGTTAACGCACCTGCTAATTTGAAAACTCTACTAATTAAACTTCCATTCATGGTTTCCTCTGCAGCTACAAAAAAAACATTGGTAAAAGGATTCAATAAATAATAAGGCAAGCCCAGTTTATTCTCCTTTCTCCATTTGATGGCACAAAAAATATGTATAAAAGTAATTACGTCAGCAAAATAAGTTTGATGATTACTCACGAAGAGTACATTGTTTCTTGGGAGGTTCTTTAGATTTTCTGTTCCTTCGATTCTGATCTTGTTAATCAATGCAAGACCCGGATAAGTGGCAGCTCCCACAACACCATAAACAAGTGAGCGGACAACCCTAATTTGCTTAAATCTTTCGATTAAATTCATTGTTGTTGTATTAGCAAGCGGTGCAAAATAAGGAATGTAAATAAATTGTTAACCATTTATTTTTAAAATTAACTCCTTCTTTATTCACAGACTATGAAATAGCAACAATAAATTTGCATTACTAAAAAAATAAAATGCCCTTAAATACAGTCATTTTTGATATTGATGGATTATTAATAGACAGTGAACCATTATGGCAGGAAGCAGCTGCGGAAGTATTTCAATTATATGGTACCAAAATGACCGTACAGCAATACAATTCAAGTGTTGGATTAAGAACCAAAGAATTTGTGCATTTATGGTTCACCTATTTTAATATCCCCTTCACCGAGTCAGAAAGAGCAGAAAAAAAAATTGTTGAACTAGTTTTACAAAAGATTGAACAGAAAGGAAAAATATTGCCGGGAGTTGCGCATATTTTTGAATTTTTTGCTAACAAAGATTTTAAAATCGGTTTGGCCACATCTTCACCCCCATCTTTAATAGAATTGGTAGTGAGTATGACCGGTATCGGACCTTTTTTACAAGCTACTGCTTCTGCAGAAGAATTACCTTACGGAAAACCACATCCGCAAGTCTACCTCAATTGCGCTTCTCAAATGAATAGTAGTCCTTTGGAATGTATTTGTTTTGAAGATTCTTTCAATGGAATGATCGCTGCAAAAGCGGCTAGAATGAAATGTGTAGTGATACCACATGCATATAATAGCAAAGAAGAAAAATGGGGAGCTGCAGATCTAAAATTGTCATCTTTACAAAATTTTGGAGAACTGCATTTTAATATATTGAACCAATAGTTTTTTACAATACTCGAATAGCATTACATCCAATAAAAAAGCCTCCCGATTGCTCGAGGAGGCTTTTACTATTTCAAGTAAATTAATTCTTGCTTTTCAAATTTGGATGAGGCGCAGGAACGGTATTTGGTCCTTGCTCAGTAGTACCCTGAAGGTCAACGGTGTTTGCATCTCCATCTTGCGCATACACAAATAATAATCTTCCTTCAGCAATACCTTGTTTTTCCACTAAATATTTAATGACTGCATTTACTCGCTCCCAACTTTGTTGTTGAGCAGATTTGCTGGTTGTTCCGTAACCGATCACCCTAACATTACATGTTGGATTGGCTTTTAAACTTGCAGCAGCTGCAGCTAATACTGCTTGAGCGTCTTTACTTAATTTAGTTGTTCCTTTAAATTGAACACTTGGTAAAGCTCCGATGGCACAATCAGCTTTATCATTAGCAGTTGATTTCATTGTACTCATCATGTCTTTAATTTCCTTGCAACATGCTGGTTCAGGGCAATTACCAATTCCATCATTGTTTACAGGGAAACATTTTTGTAAAGTGAGTAATTCTTTATCTCTGTAATCAGGAACACCATCACCATCTGTATCCTTAGATACTCCATGAGAATCAACCGGCGCGCCTTTTGGTGTATTTGGTTCCATATCAAACTGATCAGTTACACCATCTTTATCTCCATCAGGTAACATTACTTTAGGCACTTTCATGTGTTTAGGAGAATTCATTTCACTATATACAAAATTGTTAGGATTGATCCAATACAATGGTTGTACTTTTCTGTCTGAATTGCCAATGTTCAAATTTAATCTTAGTGTAGTAAAACTGATATAATCATTGTTATTGTCAGCTTTGAATGCATCTAGATAATCATAACCCGGAGTTGTTATGATGAATTTTTGCTCAACTCCAACATTCATTCTATCATTAATCTTAAATGAAACACCTGCTCCAACATTCACTGCATGCATCAATGAATATGACTTTCTGTTATTCACAGTTTCACCTAAAACAGTAGTGATTAATCCCTCTTGTGTATTGGTCATTCCAGGACGTTGTCCATAAAATATGCTATAGCCATCCGGCTGGGCACCCAATGCATTTTTATATTGCACTTTAGTAGCAATTAAACTATATCCAACTAAAGCATAAATATTTGACTTAGGATTTCCTCTGTAATGACTAATGGTGTTTAAAGAAGCAATAAAATCTCCACCTAAGATAAATGCTTGGTTTTTATAATCAACCTGGCCAACCGCTTTACCATAAGCGCTTGGAGAACCTGAGTTCCATAATCCAGAAAGTGATCCTCTAAAAGAAAAAACGTGCCCCATTGCCTTACGCATAGATACAGAAGCACCAAATCCAATTTTGGAGTTTACATCTCCTAAAATAAATGATGGTCCAATACCATATCCTAACTCCCATTGGTTTCTTGGTTTAGCCGGATAAGGGTATTGATTATTGAGAAATTCGTTGAACTGTGGGAGGTCTTTATTGGCTATTTTAGAAGAATCCTTCCAATCCCAACCCCAGTCTGTTTGAGCAAAAATCGATACCTGTGCAAATATTGCCAGTGCTACAGTCAAAAAAATCTTTCTGGTATTCATATTCAAGTATTTGGGTTATTGACCACAAATATACATTAAACGCTGCCTTTTAAAGCTAATTTTGCCCATATCGGGCATATATTGCATCATATTTATAACATGGATTTAGCAAAAAAAGTAATTGGAGCAGAATTAACCCTTTTTGAAGCTCATTTCAAAGAGGCGGTAAAGAGCAGGGTTGCCTTGTTAGATAGGATCATGCAATACATTGTAAAACGCAAGGGTAAGCAGTTAAGACCCATGTTTGTTTTGTTGAGTGCTAAGCTGGGAGGAGAAATAACAGAAAGTACCTATCGGGCTGCATCCTTAGTAGAATTATTACATACTGCTACCTTGGTGCATGATGATGTGGTGGATGAATCAATGGAGCGAAGAGGTTTTTTTTCAATCAATGCACTTTGGAAAAATAAAATTGCTGTATTGGTAGGTGACTATTTATTATCAAAGGGATTGTTATTGTCTTTGAATAATAAAGACCATGAAGTATTGCGCATTTTATCGGAAGCAGTAAAACAAATGAGTGAGGGAGAATTATTGCAAATAGAAAAATCGCGCAACCTCAATTTAAAGGAAGATGTGTATTACGAAATCATTAACGGAAAAACTGCATCATTGTTGGCATCTGCATGTGCAGCAGGTGCAGTAAGTACTTTCAATAATGAAGATGATGTAGAAAAAATGCGAATGTTTGGTCAAAAAGTGGGAATGGCATTTCAAATTAAAGACGACCTATTCGATTATAGTAGTGCAGATATTGGTAAACCAACCGGCAATGATATCAAAGAAAAAAAATTGACGCTTCCCTTAATTTATATGTTGAATAATTGCCCAGCAGATATTAAGAGAAAAGTGATCCATATTGTAAAAAATGAGAACACTCAGAAAGACAAAGTAGCTTTTGTGATTGATGCTGTTGTACAATACGGTGGCATTGCTTATGCAACTGAAAAAATGTTTGCATACAGAGATGAAGCATTGGCCTTACTGCATGAATTCCCTGTTTCTGAAGTGAGAGACGCCTTGGAAGAATTGGTTAGATATACCACCGATAGAAAATATTGATGCAGAAAAGATGGAACATATTAACTGCTCTTTCCAATAAAGTGGCGGCCTTGCAAGAGGCTTTGCAAATCAATGCTACTATCTGTACTTTATTGGTGCAAAGAGGTTTTGATGATTTTGAAAAAGCCAAACAATTTTTTAGACCTTCGCTAACCGATCTCCATAGTCCATGGTTGATGAAAGACATGGATAAAGCGGTGGAGAGAATTTGCAAAGCTTTTGAAACCATAGAACCCATATTGGTTTTTGGGGATTATGATGTAGACGGAACCAGTTCTGTTGCCAGCATGTATCAGTTTTTATCTGCCGTTCATTCATCGGTGGATTATTATATACCACACCGTTACAGAGAAGGGTATGGCGTTTCAAAAGCGGGTATTGATTTTGCCAAAGAGAATGGATTTAGTTTGATTATCTCACTCGATTGCGGCATTAAGTCTGCAGATTTAATTGCTTATGCTCAATCAATCGGAATAGATTTTATTGTTTGTGATCATCATTTACCCGATGAAATTTTACCACCAGCTGTTGCTATATTAAATCCTAAACAAAACGATTGCGCCTATCCATTTAAAGAATTATGTGGATGTGGTGTTGGATTTAAATTGATGACAGCTTTAAGCGAAAAACTGGGATTGCCGCCAGCGAGTTATTTAGAATATATCGATCTAGCAGCCATTGCAATTGCCGCAGATATTGTTTCTGTTACTGGTGAAAATAGAACATTGGCTTATTATGGAATAGAGAAAGTAAACAGCAATCCTTCAGTTGGCATAAAAGCCTTAATGGATCTGGCAGGAGTGAAAAAGAAAATGAGTTTAACCAGTTTGGTTTTTGTAATTGCACCAAGGGTAAATGCTGCAGGCAGAATGGATGAAGCCAAAAAAGCAGTACAACTATTCATTGAAAAAGATCAGCAAAAAGCCATTGAATTTGCCAATATGTTGCACAGCGATAATTCTGATCGCCGTGAAGCTGATGCAACTATTACTGAAGAAGCACTGGCCTTATTAGAAGCAACGCCTAACAATCATTTAAAGCGTTCCACATTGGTATATCAGGAACATTGGCATAAAGGTGTAGTAGGTATAGTAGCCAGCAGATTGATTGATACCTATTATAGACCAACCATTGTATTAACCAGGAGTGGCGAATATGCAGCAGGTAGTGCAAGAAGTGTTGCAGGATTTAATTTATACGAAGCAATACATGCATGCAGGGAACATCTATTGGGCTATGGAGGACATTTTGCTGCAGCAGGTATGACCCTTGAGATCAATCAGATCGAAGCTTTTGCAGCAGCGTTTGAAAAAGAAGTGGCTGCTCGTATTACACCCGAACAATTGATTCCTGAACTGGTGATTGATACCGAGATCGAATTCAAAACCATCACTCCCAGTTTCTATAAAATACTTTGCCAGATGGAACCATTTGGCCCGGATAATATGCGACCGGTTTTTGTAGCGCGTGGCGTAACCGATACAGGCTTTTCAAAAATTGTAAAAGACCATCATGTAAAATTTGTGGTAAAACAAAACGGTGTTGCATTCAATGGTATCGGTTTTAATTTAGCCAGTAAGTTTCCAATACTCTTATCACAACAACCCTTTGATATTGTATTTACCATTGATGAAAATGAATTTCAAGGCAATGTAAGTTTGCAATTGAAAGTGGTGGATTTGTTGCCTACAAATAAATAAAAAGGCCGCTCTTTCGAGCAGCCCTCTCTTGTTTAATATAAGTAGTGTTTTAAGCAGTTGCAGTTTCTTTCTGCATCATTTCAACAGTTCTGTTGATATAATTGGTCAGCTCCGCTCCTTTCAATAAACCTTGAGACAATAAAGCCAGGTCTGCTAAATTTCTAACTTGTTTAGCTTTTATTTCATCATTGGTTTCTTTGAGTAAGCTTTGATAAATTGGGTGATTCCCATTTACAGTAAGCGTTACTTCATCAGGCATTTGTGCATAGAAAGCAGTCATTCCACCACCAGCAGCACCCATGTCTTTCATTCGACGCATGAATTCGGGTCGAGTAGCAACTACAGGAGCAGCATCTACACTCAATCCCTTTACTTCTGTGGTAACATGTAATTCAGGAATTTGTAAAGTGAAGAGTTCTTTTAATTTTTCGATTTCTTCTTTGCTCAATACCGTTTCGTTAGAGTCTTGTTTGTCGATTAAATTATCAACGATATCTGCATCAACACGAACAAATGTTACATTCTCCCATTTCATTTCCATGGTATTAAGGAATGCAGCATCTACCAATGTTTCCATTTTCACCACTACATATCCTTTGGCTACAGCCCCCTGAATATAAGCATCCTGTTGAATCGGATTGGTAGTGTATAATACAACCTGCTTGCCATCTTTATTTTTCTGTGTTGCTTCAGTAGCGGTTTTGTATTCTTCAAGTGTATGAAATTTACCAGCCGTGTCTTCCATCACTAAGAACTTATTTCCTTTCTCTAAAAACTTGTCATCGGTCATCATACCGTATTTCACAAACAAGCCAAGGCTCTCCCATTTCTGTTCAAATTCACTGCGCTCGTTTTTGAAGATCTCTTCTAATTTATCCGCTACTTTTTTAGTGATATGAGAATTGATCTTTCTCACATTCGGATCTCCTTGTAAATAACTACGGCTTACATTCAAAGGAATATCTGGGCTATCAATCACCCCATGCAATAACATCAAGAATTCTGGAACAATGTCTTTTACTTCATCCGTTACAAAAACCTGATTGCTGTATAATTGAATCTTATCTTTTTGTATTTCGTAGCTCTGTTTAATTTTAGGGAAATACAATACTCCAGTTAAATTAAATGGATAATCTACATTAAGGTGAATCCAGAATAAAGGTGTTTCTCCAAAAGGATATAATTCGCGGTAAAATTTCTCGTAGTCTTCTTTGGTTAATTCACTCGGCTTCTTAACCCAAATTGGATTGGTATTGTTGATTGATTTTTCAGCTGGAGCTTCTTCGCCTTCTTTTGGTTTTTCTATCTCTGCATTTACATCTTTAAAGAAAATCGGAATAGGTAAGAATTTACAGAATTTTTCTAAAATGCCTTTCAATTTATGTGCATCTAAAAAATCTGCACTTTCCTCATTAACGTGCAAAATTATTTTAGTACCTCTTTGCTTTTTCTCTACTTCGTATAATTCAAACTCAGGGCTGCCATCACAACTCCAGTAAACTGTCGGAGCATCTTCCTGAAAACTTTGTGTTAATACTTCCACTTTTGCAGCAACCATAAAAGCACTGTAAAAACCTAAACCAAAATGGCCAATAATGCTGGCATCTTTGTATTTGGTTAAAAACTCTTCAGCTCCGCTGAATGCAACTTGGTTCAGGTATTTATCTACCTCTTCCTTGGTCATTCCCACACCACGATCTTCGATGGTAATGGTCTTTTCTTTGGCATCCAAACTCACATCTATTCTTAATTCTCCCAGGTCACCTTTTGCTTCTCCAATAGAAGACAAGGTTTTGATTTTTTGGGTAGCATCAGTGGCATTACTTACCAACTCACGCAAGAAAATTTCGTGGTCACTGTAAAGGAACTTCTTAATAATGGGGAAAATATTTTCCGTCTGTACACGTATTTGTCCTTTTTGCATAGCAATTTTTTCCTAGTTAGGTCAAAGAAAGTACCAAAATGCAATTTGCTGACAGGATGACAAGCAATAAGACTATCCCTAAAATTGAAAGTAATTTTTGACAGATATTAACCCTAATTCTTAGCCTTGGGTATGTAAAAATTGGCCCCAGAATAACCATTTACCCCAAAATGAACTTCGTTGATGGTTGTATAATCAGTATACCTATTCCAATTGGCGTCTATATTGGTATATCCGTATTTATTCAGCGCGGCTAAAATCTGCGCTCTCACGGCTTCCATTTCTGCATCGAGATAGCCAAAATTCACAAAATGAATATCTGTTTTTTTATTCGGAAACTGACGCATGAATTCATTCATTTCAGACTGTGAAAAATTTCTTGCGCCAGACACGCTTCCACTATTGCTTCGGGGACTTTCTTTTGGAATTCTGTTTGCACCGTTATTAATGTAGGGGTTGCCATTGTTTGAATTGCTATAATCAGTATCAGTTGATTGCTCCTGATTTAACTGAGTGGTCCTTTCATTGTTATAAGGTGTTGAGGATGCGTAAGTGCTTTTACGAACAGATTTACTTGATTGACTAACAACCGGTTTCTCTTCTTGAATAGAAGAACTGCTCACCTGATCATTGTTCGGATTTATAGTATTTGATTTTATGTTCGCAGCAGGTTTTGAATCTTGATTGCTGTTATTCGCAATTACCTTACTTGAAACCGCAGCATTGGTATTGATTGGTAAAGTTGAAGTATTGGTTTTGGGTAAAACAATCGGGCTTGAATTGTCAACTAAATTATTTTGCTCAGGTGCTGTATAATTATTGTTTAAATTAAACTGAAGCCCCCAAAAAGAAATGGGTTTATTGGTAGTTAATCCAACCAAAACAATCAAAGCCAACAATATAACCAATGCTACGATTGCCCAGTCGAGCATACGTATCACAATGATCCTTTTGGTGCTTTTAACCTCCATTATTCACTAATTAGTAAAGCAAATTACAAAATCTACCAGGTAATGATACATTTTGCGTCCATTCAGTTGCCCATGATTTTTATTTCATCTAGCTGAAATGCAGTCGTACGCATATTTACAGCGTTTGGTAGGTCATTGCCATCATATTTAAATACAATATAGATGGTATTTGTATAGCCAGTTAGGCTGATCTTGCCCGATTCGGTCCATTTTGGTGCAATGCCATTGATATTGCCTTTTGAAACGATTGTTTTTAATAAGGTCCATCTCGCTTTCCAGGGGGTATTGCTCCCATCATAATTCGAAGAAATAAACACTTGCAAGCTCGCTCCATTGTCAAAAGCATCTTTTGTTAAAAAACTCAATTGTTCGTTGGAACTATTATTCAAATTGATAGGAGGTAAAATCAACCAAGAACTAATCAAAGGTTGATTGCTTGCAAATGCGCTGATTTCTGCATACCGATTTCCCCCTGTTATCTTACCAGTAAAATATTTTCCTCCTGTTTCTGGAATATTTTTCCACCCATTAATTGTAAGATTAGTATTTACAGGGATCGATTCGAAATCTTCATAAAATAATTGTTTAGGACCTCCATTTGAACAACGTAAATTATTCATGCTAAGATCCGAAGTATCTCTAACGACCAATTGTTTCTGTGAACCAAAAATTGTGTAAATACCAGTAATGGTTCCATTGCCTCTTGGTGTTTTAAGTGCAGCAAATTTGGCAAAACCACTTGTGCGTAAATAAATAGTTCCTCCATTACAAATGGTTAAAGTATGGCTTACCGTAGCTTTATTGATGGCATCTCCAAATGATTTAGCAGTATCAGAAGCCACCAGTTCGATTGAATCAATTTGAACCAATCTGCTTTGCATAGAATCTTTTAATTGTTCAAACCGAACTTTTATTGGTGCAGGAACTGCTTCTTTATTTCCTACTAAAATATATTTTGAAAAAAGAGGCGTAGGAATAGGAATGATCTCGGGGAAGGAAGGATCAGCATAATCTACACTTCCACCTAATTGCAACATGCCGCCATATTCTCCCAACCACAAACCATTTAATCGGATAAATAATCGTTGTCCTATCGGATAGTCTGTAGCCAGACCAAAACCATCTAATCGCACAGAGATACCGCCAGTACTATCTTGTATCACAATGGTTTTATAAAAATTATCAGTTGCATCATTGGCTATAACAATTCCAGTAATGATTTGATTATCGCTTAGCTTTTCAAAATTACCTGGAATATGAGCTGCTCTCATTGTTCGGATGGATTGTGTTGCTTGAATCATTGTTCCTGCATAGAGCGGCGGTTCATCCAATTTTTTATAGCAGCTTGGCCATAAAAAAATGGAGAGTAATAATAGCGCCCAGGAGATATAAGTAAGCGAATTTTTCATAGTTATTTTATTAAAGTCTTAAACGTATACTTAAAGCATAATTGACCCCCTTGGTATAATAATACTTGGAAGGAAATTTTTGAGGATTGGCATTCTCTATGTCAAAACGCAATTGTTCAAATCCGCCACTGATAAATGTTTGATTCAATAAATTATTGACACTTAAAAACAGTTGCAGAAAATGATACACATGTTTTGTTTTGGTATTCACCCGAAATGAATATGCTGCTGCCAAATCAGCCACAAAAAGATCAGGCAACTTTTCTGGATAGGTAATGGAGGCTACTGATTGCTGGGGCGATAGATTTCGAACTGCATCATAGGTTCTGCGAATAGGATTGATAGATAACCAATAATTAGCTAAATAATTTCCATTGATACTCAACAAAAAGCTACTGGGAGATTGATAAGTAAATCCAATATTGTACGCCTGCTGTGGCATACCGCCAATCGGAAAATTTTTAAGATAGACTATTCCATTTTCGCTTGGATAATCTTCATTATCGATGGCCACACTAAATGAAGGCTGATTGGTATAAATGTATCTACCAAAACCGATCGCCATATTGGCTCTCCAACGATTAGCCAATTGCCATTCAGTTGCAAATTCCATCCCTATATGCATTTGATGGATATTCCAAAGCAAATAATTCACTAAGTTTTTATACCCATCATGATAAAAGGTAGTAGCATTCATTCCATCACGAAATGCAGTAGCATATGCATTCAATCTAGATTTTAGTGAAGGTGCATTTAAAATATAGCCACCTTCTATGCTGATTATTTTTTCTACTAATAGGGATAATTGTTTGGTATCCCTGGTTCTAGGAGAAACATAAACATCATTGGCATATGGAGCTTTAGAAAGTATCGCTCCATTGACATACAAATAATTTCTGCCATTGAATTTATAGGTGATACCTGTTTTAAAAGATGTAGTTGTAAATCTCAATGGTGTTGACTTACCGAAAGAATTATTCGGGAAGACTCCATTTTGCATAAATCCTATTCTGCTAAAATTCAATTCAGCAAATTCAATAGTGGCAAATAAATCAAATCGATTCAATTGATAGGCCGCATTGCTAACAACAGTCAATTTCTGTAGATCCAATTGATAATCATACCCAAATACATCTCCGGCAGAAAGCAAGCGATTGGGCCGATTTAAATCATTTTGCAAACTGGCATCATCGGGCTTAATTAGATCCGCAAAATTATTCCAATCAACATAATAGGTTCCCCCCAATAGATCATTGATTCTTTTCTGGTAACGAAACTGTTGCCATTGATAATTGATGGTTGCTCCAATCGAAAATCGTTCATTCACTTGTTGAACAATTCTTGAAGTAAAACCCCATTTTTTGCTTGCCTCTATTCGATCTTCCAAAATATAATTAGATCGATTGACCAAACGACTATCCCCTGTTTTCCCATCAATATTATTCACTATTTCAAATGAATTTTTATTGATAGCATAAATTCTCTGCCAATTGATCTGCAATAACTCGGGTTGATTTTGGTACAAATCATTCACTTGAACTTGCAATAAACTATCAGTTTGAAAACTGGGCAAATACCGATAATAATCCGGCCTTGGATCAGCAGCCCGATACCAATCTAATCCGCTGTTGGATCTCTCCCCTACAGAAAAAAACAAACTTGTATTGTAAGAAATACCATCCAGACTTGTATGTGCATGAGAAAGCAATACCATTGGTGCAACTGATTTTTGCATATTGGCATTTCGTTTTTGTTCATTTTGAAAACCCCAATTGGGGCTGTATAATGGAGACCCGGCAAGCTCCTTCAATTCTTGAGTAATAGCGCTGTTTCGGCTGGATACTATGGAAGTGCCCAATAAGGTTAAAGAGAGCAGATGTTGATGAAATTTTTTATCAATTCCTCCAAAAAAAGAATAACTGCGATAAAAACTGCCGGGCATCAATACATTTTCACCCAAACGAATGCCAATGCTTCCTGCAAATGACCAACCATTTTTATTCAACGGAACAACTTTAGTAAATGCAAAACGATATCGATAATTTCTATTGCCATTAATCAATGAAACAGTTGTTTGGGGTCTTAATCTAGATGCTTTTAATTGTAAATAAGTAGCCGAACCCAAAGCACCAAATCCAAACTCATTATTGCTCAATCCAATTAACACAGTTGAGTTATTCATTAATTCATTGAGGCCAGCCCAATTATTCCAGGGACTGCTTCCATCCACCAAATTATTCATGGGCATTTCATTAATAAATGCTTGAAAATTATCGGCAGAATAGCCCTTTAATCGATAACGTCTTGCACCAAAATGAAAAGCGGCAGTTGAAGAAAACAAATGATTGCCAGCATTTAAAACAGAGGGCACAAAGGGTTGACTTGCATTGATTTCATCCCCATTCGAATTCAATTCCCCAGTATTCAAATCAATACCTGTGGTTGAAAAGGCTGCAGCAAGAGAAGAATCAACAAATTGATTTTTTACTTTTTGCTGAATGGCTTTTGATTGTGCCACTACTCCATTCATCAAGTAAAAAAAACAACTACATAAAATGGCTATCCGTTTCATTGATACTGAAATACGGATTACAAACAGTACGAAAATAAAAATCAAAACTGTACAAAGTTGGCTACCCCAAAAATTTGTGTTGAATACGGTTTTAACAACCGTTATAAAAGCAGAAAAAATAGTACCCCTACTTAAATTAAAAATGAACACTGCTATTATTTTGATCTTCCTATGAAACTGATGTTAATTATTTTGTTGATACTCTTCAATCAAATTGGCGCAAACAAATCAACCAAAAAAGAAAGTATAGTCATTGGATTTTATAACCTGGAAAATTTATACGATACTATAGATAATCCGATAGTGAATGATGATGAATTTATTCCTACAGGTGCAAAACGATACAATGGACATATCTATCGCGATAAACTATTCAAACTTGCAACGGTGCTCAGCGATATTGGAAAAACGCATTCCTCTAAAGGGGCTTCCATTATTGGGGTTGCTGAAATTGAAAACGATACTGTACTGCTCGACCTAACCCATCATTTTTTATTGTATCGCAACAATTGGAAATTCATTCATTACGATTCCAGAGATGCCAGAGGAGTTGATGTTGCATTGTTCTATAACCCAAAAGACTTCTTTCCAAATTATGCGAAAACAATTGAAGTAATGCTTCCTGGCAAGAGCAAAGAATCTGCCACTACCAGAGATATATTGTATGTAAAAGGACAACTAAAAGGAGAATGGTTACATGTATTGGTAAACCATTGGCCGAGCAGAAGAGGTGGAGAAGAAAGAAGTGCACCAGCAAGAGCTTCCGCTGCCAATGAATGTAGAAAATTGATGGATTCAATTCAACAGATTGATCCTGCTGCTAAAATTATTCTAATGGGCGACCTCAATGACAACCCTTCCGACAAGAGCATTCGAAAAACGCTCAACGCAGTTGGACAAACCAAGACTATTCGAGATCATCAGCTATTCAATCCATGGGAAGCATTTTACAAAAAAGGAATGGGCACTTTAGCCAACCGCGATGTTTGGGGTTTGTTCGATCAAATTTTAATATCTGCCTCTTTTGTAGATTCCACAAAACCTGGGGTTCATTTTAAAAATGCCCATATTTATTCGAAACCATTTATGACCGAATCCGAAGGGAAATTCAAGGGCTATCCCATGAGAACCTGGGATGGAAATACCTATAGAGGAGGGTTCAGTGACCATTTTCCAACCTATGTCGTATTAGAAAAAACGATCAAGTAAGCTCAAAATCAGCTAAAATTGCCCTATTAACGATGATTTTTACAAAATAGGCTTCAATTTATTCGCTATAAATAGCTAGGATTCCTTACCTTTGCCGCCCCAAATCTGTTATTGGCAGATTTTCCAACCTCGGTTGGAATCCACTGGGATAAACCAATTTTTAACCAAAAAAATTCAAGTAATGAACAATTACGAATTGATGGTGATTTTCACTCCGGTATTATCTGAAGAAGATTTCAAATCTTCACAGAAAAAATACCAAGATCTTATAGCCGAATTAGGCGGATCTACAGTGCACAGCAATCCTTGGGGATTGAAATCACTCGCTTACCCAATCCAGAAGAAAACCACAGGTATTTACTGGGTATTGGAGTACACTCTCCCTGCTGAAGGAATCGAAAAAATGAAAATTCAGCTTTTGCGTGATGAGCAAGTTATGCGTCACATGATTACCCGTCTCGATAAAAACGCCGTCGAGTACAATTACACTAAAAGAAATGGCGGATTTCCGAAACTTGATAAAACTGTAGCTTAATCATGGCAAAGAACGAAATCAAATACCTGACAGCAATTAAGCAGGAGAAGCCAAAGAAGAAATTTTGTCGCTTCAAGAAATACGGTATTAAGTATGTTGACTATAAAGACATCGAGTTTTTGAAGAAATTCGTAAATGAGCAAGGTAAATTATTGCCTCGTCGTTTAAGCGGAAACTCTTTGAAGTATCAACGCAAAGTAACAGAAGCTGTAAAGAAGGCACGTCAAATGTCTTTAATGCCTTTTGTAACTGACTTATACAAATAAACCAATTAGTGAACCATCCCTAATCTCGCGAAAGCGGGAGACAGTCAAATCAAATAATCGATTGGGCGCTGGGCTAAAACAAGAACAATGCAAGTTATCTTAATTCAAGATGTAGACAATTTAGGTGGCAAAACTGAGTTAGTAACCGTTAAGAACGGATACGCTCGTAACTTTTTGATTCCACAAAAATTTGCTATCGAAGCAAACCCTTCTAATTTAAAGCAATTAGAAGAAAAATTAAAAGTAAAAGCAAAGAAGGAAGCTGCTATGCTTGCTGAGATTAATAAAGTGATCGAGGTATTGAAAGCGTCTCCTGTAAAAGTGGGAGCTAAGACTGGTACAAGTGGAAAGATCTTTGGAGCAGTTACTGCCCTTCAGATCACACGCGCCATCCGCGACCAAAAAGGATATGAAATTGATCGTAAGCGTATTTCTATTGCTGATGAAGTGAAAGAATTAGGCATTTATAAAGCTACTATCGACTTCGGTAACGGTAATAATACCGAAATTGAATTTGAAGTGATTGGCGAATAAGCTCCACAAGTAGACTTTACTCAAATAATACTTTTGAAAAAAAACCCCGATTTATCGGGGTTTTTTTGGTATTTGACGAAAACCCCTATCTTTATGCATCCAAATGCAAAGGGTTCCAGGTCTCAGAACGTTTTTTACGTAAATGGTTCAGATTTTTGGTTACTGATTTGGCTTTGGTTTTTTGATCACTTAATTTCTTAAAAATGAACATTTACGTTGGAAATCTTAACTGGAACATGTCCAGTGAAGACCTGCAGAACCTGTTTACTCCATTTGGTGAAGTAACCAGTGCAAAAATTGTTACTGACAAATTCAACAACGACCGTAGCAAAGGCTTTGGTTTTGTTGAAATGGCTGATGATGAAGCAGCTCGTGCTGCCATCGCAGGCTTACATGACACTGATGTTATGGAGCGCAAAATTGTTGTAAACGAATCAACCCCACGCCCTGAAGGCGAAAGAGGCGGCTTTAAGAAGAAGCCTTATGGTGGTGGCGGCGGCGGAAGTCGTGGCGGCTACGGTGGTGGCGGTGGTGGAAATCGCGGTGGCGGTGGATACGGTGGCGGCGGTGGTCGTGATCGTGGAAACAGCGGCGGCGGTGGTGGATACAACAGATACTAAACCATTCAACCAGCAAATTTTCAATCCGTTCCGATTTTTTTCGGAACGGATTTTTTTTTAATTTTCTATTATGAATTCATCCACTCCTATACTATCACCTGTTGCTGGATGCATGCGCTGGGGCAAATGGGGCGCTAATTATTCTACATCTGAATATAGAAACCTCATTGAAGAATGTATTGAAATGGGCATTCATTCTTTTGATCATGCTGATATTTATGGCGATTATACAACAGAAGAAGAATTTGGAGATGCCCTAAAAGAAGACAAAACCATTCGGTCGAAAATTAAAATCATTACCAAATGTGGCATTCAAATGCTTACGGAGAATCGACCTCAGCATTTGATCAAATCATACAATACCGGTAAAAAGCATATCCTACAATCTGCAGAACAATCTTTGAAAAATTTTGGAACTGATTATTTAGATGTACTATTGATACATCGACCAGATCCTTTAATGCATCCAGAAGAAATTGCAGAAGCGGTTCAACTACTATTACAACAAGGGAAAATTCTTGAATTTGGCGTGTCCAATTTTATGCCCCATCAGGTAAATATGTTGAAGAAATATGTTCCCATCAGCTATAACCAATTTGAAGCTTCTGTTATTTGCTTAGCTCCTTTTACGAATGGTGTTTTAGATAATTGTTTAGAAAATAAAATCATTCCAATGGCCTGGGCTCCTTTAGGAGGTGGACTATTAACGGATGATCTTCAACCAAACTTCAGAAAAATTACACAGACCGCTTCGATGTTGGCAGAAAAATATGCAACTGGTTTAAATGAAATTTTATTGGCTTTTTTGCACCGTCATCCCGCTAATATTGTTACTGTTATAGGAACAACAAAAGCAGAAAGATTAATGCAAGCATTAAAAGCAAGTAAGATAAAAATTACCCGCGAAGATTGGTTTCAATTATTAGCTGCTGCAACTGGTGAAGATGTAGCTTAAAATTATTCACTAATCGCTGCGATACCAGGCAATACTTTTCCTTCAAAATATTCAAGCATTGCACCACCACCCGTGCTCACATAGCTCACTTTATCAGCAAAACCAAATTGATTCACAGCAGCAACACTATCTCCTCCTCCAACTAAACTAAACGCACCATTGGCCGTTGCTTCAGCAACAGCAATAGCAATTGTTTTAGTGCCATGTTGAAATTTCTCCATTTCAAAAACACCCATCGGACCATTCCACAAAATGGTCTTAGATTGTTTAATTGCATTGGCAAATTGAATACATGCATTTGGACCAACATCTAAGCCCATCCAACCATCTGGAATTGAATTAGAAGGAGCCGTTGAAGTATTGGCATCAGCTGCAAAATTATCAGCAATGATACTATCACTGGGTAAATGAATATTGACGCCTTTTGCTTCAGCTTTTTTAAGAATCTCCAATGCAGTATCAAGTCGATCATCTTCACACAAACTTTTTCCGATATGACCCCCCTGCGCTTTCATAAAAGTATAAGCCATACCTCCACCAATAATAATATCTGTAGCTCTTTCCAATAAATTTTCGATAATCAAAATTTTATCACTCACTTTGGCTCCACCAATGATTGCTGTAAATGGCTTTTCTGCTTTATGCAATACCAATTCTGCTGCTTTCACTTCTCCTTCCATCAATAGGCCAAACATTTTTTTACCTTTCTCAAAAAACTGCGCAATTACCGCAGTAGAAGCATGCGCTCTATGAGCTGTACCGAATGCATCGTTCACATATACATCCCCTAATTGACTTAATTTTTGGGCAAATTCAGCATCCCCTTTTTCTTCTTCTTTATAGAAACGAAGATTTTCCAGCAACAACAGTTCTCCTGGTTTTAATGCTGCGGCTTTTTGATGGGCTTCTTCGCCAATACAATCATTGGCAAACTGAACATTTACCTCAGAACCCATTGCATTACTGATTAAAGTTTGCAAGTGTCCTACAATATGTATTAATGAGCTCTTGGTTTCAGGACCATCTTTTGGTCGACCTAAATGACTCATCAATATTACACTACCGCCATCTTTCAAAATTTTGGTAATGGTTGGTATGGCTGCGCGCATGCGGTTATCATCACCAATAGCATAGGTTTGTTTATCCAATGGAACATTGAAATCTACTCGAATCAATGCTTTTTGTCCGGAAAAATGATGGGTTGAAAAAAGGCTCATAAAATATAGTTGAAATTTAACATTGCTAAGGTACTGAAATGAATCTGTTGCAACTATTTAGGTTGAATGAAATTGGCAACCATTTTTCTAGTTATTGGAATAATAATCAGTGTTGGAAGAATCCATAAAATCCATTGTTGATTGATGTTGAAATTAACAACAATAAATGCAGTTACTGTTGCAGTAAAAGCGCCCCCCATTCTGAGTGCATGCCCATTGATCCAATGTGTTTTTTTGGTTGGTGGCTTTTTAAATTTATACAAATCCTGAAATCCAAAACCAAAAGACACTATTGCAAAAACCAGAAGAACTATGCCAAAATTACTGCCCTTACTAAAATAATATATAGCAAGTACTGCCATTGAAATTCCGGCAATGATTCCAGTAAAGCCAAGCAAATAATCAACTGCAGTGGCATTTGCTGCATGATCACCAATTTTTTTTAAGGATAAAATGCGATATCCTGTACTTGCTAGGTAAATACTAAAAAAGCCGATTAATAATAAGAAAATATTATTCTTTACAATACTCATGTAAATACTTGATAAGAAAATCATCACCATTGCATAGAAAAATATTTTTCCTGCTTTTTTATGGCTTTTCATTCCTTTGGTGGTTGACATAGAAATGATACCGGTAATTAAGCCAAGACTGCCTGCAGTAATATGAACTGCTGTAACTACATTGAAAAAACTAATCATGCTACAATATAATGCAATATTTCAAAAAAAAATGCCACCCCATTAATGGGATGGCATTCAAAAAAAATAACCATTTATTTATTTGCTGATCAATCCAGCAAAATAATTGACTGTTCTAACCAATTGGCTTACATAGCTCATTTCATTATCATACCAACTAACCGTTTTAACCATCTGCGTATCACCTACGGTCATTACTTTGGTTTGAGTTGCATCAAACAAAGAACCAAAATGAGTACCAATAATATCTGTACTTACAATTTCATCTTCATTGTAACCAAAGCTTTCATTGCTAGCCGCTTTCATAGCTGCATTGATTTCTTCAGCAGTCACTTTTTTAGATAAAATAGAAGTCAACTCAGTTAATGAACCAGTGATTGTAGGAACACGTTGTGCACTTCCATCTAATTTACCTTTTAGTTCAGGCAATACTAAGCCGATGGCTTTAGCAGCACCTGTGCTATTTGGAACAATATTAGCAGCAGCTGCACGAGCTCTTCTTAAATCTCCTTTAGGATGAGGAGCATCCAATGTATTTTGATCGTTGGTATAAGCATGGATAGTAGTCATGATACCAGTAACAATACCGTATTGATCATTCAACACTTTGGCCATTGGAGCCAAGCAATTGGTGGTACAAGATGCACAAGAAATAATGGTTTCAGAACCATCTAAAATGGCATGGTTCACATTGAAAACAACCGTTTTTAAATCGCCAGTAGCTGGAGCAGAAATTACTACACGCTTAGCGCCTGCAGTTAAATGTGCTTCTGCTTTTGCTTTATCAGTAAAGAATCCAGTAGATTCAATCACTACATCTACTTGATGTGCTCCCCAAGGAATTTGAGCTGGATCTCTTTGAGCGTATATTTTTACAGTTTCACCGTTAACGATTATTGAATCTTCTGTAGAAGTAACAGTAGCATCAAAACGACCTTGTGCGCTATCGTACTTTAATAAATGCGCCAACACTGCTGGGCTGGTTAAATCATTGATCGCAACCACATCGATCCCTTTCATGTTGTAAATCTGACGAAAAACCAATCTTCCAATTCTTCCAAAGCCATTGATGGCAACTTTAACTGTACTCATTTGATGCTGTTTTAATGATAAATTGCTAATTAGGTGGCAAATTTACGGCTTATCCACAGAATATTTCAACTTAGTATAATAAAGAAGGTAAAAAGTTTGGCTGAAAAGCCTCCTAACCCTATTTTTGCATCCCGATTAAAAATCGGCCGGTTCGTCTATCGGTTAGGACAGCCCCCTTTCACGGGGCAAAGACGGGTTCGATTCCCGTACCGGCTACAAAGCCCTCAAGCGCAAGCGAGAGGGTTTTTGCATTTATGAACGTGCCGAACTTGTTCGGCTAAGTGAGTAAATGTAAAAACCCAGCAGCGGCGAAGCCGATGCGAGGGCTTTGGGTAAGGCCCCCCATTTGGGGAAGTCGGCGAAACAAAGTGAAGCCGACAGTCCCGAAATCTAAAGACTACGCGCGAAGCGAAGTTGGCAGTCCCGAAAATGGGTTAATCCACAGTCGACAGTCCCGTAATGTGGTAAGGCCAACAACTGGAGATGAAATTTGAATTCTATTTCTACGTGAAAATGAATAAATTTATGCCATGTGCTACTACAACTCCGTTCAACTCACCAAGAAGAAAATGCTTGAACTCAACAAGCATAAAAAAGAAATAGCACCCATTACCAAAACGGTACAATCTGGTTTTAGTTATGACTCCTGGCCAATCATTGTTGCTGATCCAGCTGAAGGTTGGAAGGCAGAATTGGCGCACTGGGAATTCATTCCCTGGTGGATCAATGATGGAACTGCATTATTAGAAAGCAGAAAGAAATTCACCACGCTGAATGCAACAGCCGAAAAATTATTCGAAAGTAAAATGTATAAATCTGCTGCAGCCGCCAGAAGGTGTTTGGTATTGAGTTCAGGATTTTATGAATGGAGGCATTTTAAGCCAGTTGGTGCAAAAAAAGAACAGGCATATCCTTATCATATTGCTGTTCAATCAACAGAAGAAGAACCATTGTTTTATATGGCAGGAATTTGGCAACCCTGGACCGACCAATCTTCGGGTGAAATCTTACACAGTTTTGCCATAGTAACAACAGCTGCTAATTCGATGATGCAGCAGATACATAATACTAAAAAAAGAATGCCAACTATACTTAGTAAGGAATTAGCAGAAGAATGGATTAGCCCAATAACCCAAGAGAGAATTCAATCAATTGCATCATATCAATATCCTTCTGAAAAAATGATAGCTTACCCAATTGTAAAAGATTTTAACCGAGGAGCAGCAAACCCGAAAGAAGCATTTAACTATGAAGAACTTCCTTCATTAATCTAAAACCTCACCCCTACAATTAAAGATCCAACCCAAATATTATTGCCTATTCTAAAAGTATTAAAACCAACAATGGCGTGTTTGTGATCTACTCTTGCCCCCACCCCTAGTTTTGTATCGAACTCACCAGTATTATAATTCCACCACAAAGAGGGATAATAACAAGGGCCTATTTTAGTATGATCGTTAATGGCAAACATTAATTGAGGACCAGAAAATCCAATTAACAGATGACCATTAAAATCTGTTCCTACAAAAACTGATTTTTCGAAACTAGCAATCTTCTTTTTGGCATTGGCAGAATCAGTTTTATTTTGAGCATTCAGCACAGTAAGAGTAGATACAAAAATCAAGATCAGTAATAACCTAGTGAAGAAACAAGCTGAACGCATGCGTATTTTTTTTCAATAATACTACATTTTTTTAAAACGGCTGCCCATGTGTTTGCTGAATCAAGCGCCTCGAAACATAGCTCGATTGTTTCATCAACTGTAAAAACATTGAAGTTGATTTTCCGCCAAAAAATTGTTGAACCAGCCTTCCCGTAGCCGTTCTAAAGGCAAAATGTTTATTCCAATCTTTTATATAATTCAATTCCATCTCAGACCGATCCGTTTCACCTTTTAAAAATTTACACATATGATTCAATGCCAATTTACCAGCATGCATCGCCATACTCATGCCATTGCCGCAGAGTGGAGTAATCAAACCCGCCGCATCTCCAACATAGAGCAAATGATTTTGAATCTGTTCTTTTTTATCAAAACTAATCTGTGAAATAGTTAAGGGTTGTTCATACAAAAACTCGGCATTAGAAAAAATATTTGCCAAATGCGGATTCACAGACAAGATTTTTTTCTCCATTTCAGCAATGGAATTACCCGATGCTACTAAGTTTTGTGAATTGGTCAAATAACACAAACAAGATCTGCCATCTTCAATAGATGAAATGCCGCAATAGCCTCCTGGAAAATTATGCAATGCAATTTGTTCGGCCGGATGTGGAAATTTTATATGGTACTTTACCCCAATAAAATGATTGATCTTATTGGGCTTTTTTTGAATAAAAGGTCTTTTCCATTTAACATCTAAATTGGTTCTTTTCCCAAATGAACCCACTACTGTTTTAGCGCTAACATTTGGTTGATCGGACTCTATTGTAAAACGTTCATCTTTAAATTGAATATCGGATACCTTAGTAGCACTGTATACCGCTACACCCATTTGTTGGGCGATTAAAAAAAGTGCACTGTCTAATTTATATCGGCTAATGCCAAAACCACCCAAGGGCAAATCGAATCCAAATGATTTTCCCTTAGTGTCTGAAATATTTAGCTGATGTATCTGAGGCAATTCCCAGCTACTTAAAGGGATGCCACATCTTTCTAAAAAATCCCAACTTTCAAAACTGATGTATTCCCCACAAACTTTATGAAATGGATATTGTTCTTTTTCAAATAACACTACTTTAAACCCCTGTTGAGCAGCTTGAATGGCAAGGGTCAATCCACCTAAGCCACCTCCAATAATTCCAATATCATATAATTCACTCATTGGGTAATGTAGATTGATGATAAACAATTAAATGCCTGAATGCCCATTGCCAGCTGATCTGTGTTGAATGTAAACCAGCAGCATTAAAAAGCTGTTTCCATTCTGATTGAAGAAAACCTCTTAATACACTTAGAGGCGCATCGTTTTTAACTAAATATGAGTTGGAAAACAATTTAGTCAACCATTTTATAGAAAAATGAGCTAACCAATGCCTGTGTAAATCATTAATGAAGAAACCAATTTTCGAATTGTCACTCATCCACTTTAATTGACCAACTAATTGATCATTATTAAAATGATGACAAAACAAACTCGAGAAAATGATATCTGGCTTTGTTTCAAACTCTACCATTGAATAATCAGAACATATTAAATAGGTATTTGATTGTAAAGCAGAATTTTGTTGAGCTACTTCAATACATGCCAGCTTGATATCGACGCCAATGAGCTGTACATCGATATTATTTTTTGCACAATATTGTTGAATGGCTACCAAATTATCACCCCCACCACATCCAATTTCGCAAACGCTTATTTTTTTTCTACCAGCTAACAATTGCTTAAAGCCCTTTACTGTAATGGCATGTCCGCCCAATATGGTATTGATGGTGTTGAGCTCCTGCATATTGAGTAAAATATCCTCAAAAGGAATATTGTCTTGATCGAGCAACTCTAATTGATATGACTTAGCAATACTCATGAATGCTTTACCGCTGTAAATGTTTCCATTGTTAAACCGGGTCCAAAAGCCATTCCAACTATGGTGGCGTTTTGATTGGTTGTAGCTTCCATAATTTCTTTCAATACATATAATACAGTAGGCGAAGACATGTTTCCATGGTTATACAAAACATTTCTCGAATGTTTCAAATGATCATCACTCAACTTCATTTTTCTTTGTACCAGATCGAGAATTCTTTTACCACCAGGATGTATACACCAATGCGTAATATCGGAAAACTGTAAATTATTTTTTGCCAATGCATTTGTAATAAGTTGTTCTACATCTGATTCAATTAACTGGGGAATATAACTACTCAAGGTCATTAAGAAGCCTTTGCTGCTTAGTTTCCAGGCCATATCGTTCTGGCCTTTATCCTCCACCTGAGAATAAAAATCTTTCAGTTTGATTGAAGAAGTGGATACTATGCAATTACTCATTAAAACGGCAGCCGAACCGTCCGCAAAAAGTAAACTACTGGCAGCGTTGTCTTCAGAAAATTCTTGCTGAAAATGAAGTGTACACAATTCTGTAGCTACAACAATTACATTGGAATTGGGTGTACTATCACAAATCAGTTTTGCCAGTTTCAAACCGTGTATAGCGGCATAACAGCCCATGAAATTAATCGATGTTCGAAAAATGGTTGAAGGCAATTCCATTGATTGCATGATTTGCAGATCTAAACCAGGGGCACTCATGCCCGTGCAACTCACCGTAATTAAATGGGTAATTTCTTTTGCTTCAATAATTCCATCGATGCATTTGTTAATTGATTCGATGGATAATACCAAAGACTCTCTTTCAAATATATCCATCCTTTGTTCCAGATCAGGAAATGGATGATCTTTTTGCAAGGGAATAAAATCATGAACCCCCAAAGCAGCATTGTAATCCGCAATAATGGAATAGCGAGTATTGATCCCGCTATGATCATATAAAAACTTTAGCTTTCTGCTTTCACTTGCATCTAATCGATAAGATGCCTGCATAAAACTACAAATATCAGCTTGTAAATGCTGGTAGGCTGGTTCCGCTGTTGCTATTGAAATGATATCAGCCATTATGTTTTAGAATAAGTAAAGTGATAAATCCAAGATTAGATGCGATTGACGCAATCCAATTCATGCGCATAGTACGTTTAAAATCGGCTTTCCTTTCATCATTCCAAACATCTATTGCCCAAATTAAAAAATAGATGATTACAGGAATAAAGAAAATTTGCAACGTAAAGAACAAACCAAGTTGGTTGATAGATGTAAAGTACAAGAATAATAAAGCAAATGCAATACTATAAATTAGTCCACAGAAAATAAAAGTTCCTCTTTTTCCAAGCATTAATGAAATTGTATTGACTCCATCTGCTTTATCGGCACTATGCTGGTAAATTTGGGTGATGGGATAAAATCCTCCGATTAAGAAAGCGGAAGCCACTAAAGGCAATAGTGGAGGTAAAACAGCATGATTTCCAACTCCCATAAAAACCATAGCAAAAACCAATGTGCCTTGATTCAGCACTACTGTTAGATACCCAATTACTGAATATTGTTTTAAACGAATTCCTCTATAACTGTATAAGCGAGAAAAAACAATATAAATAGAGAGTAAACATGCCGTTAAAGTACTTACATAGAAAGATGCTAAAATAGCAATTATATCCATTACCACAGAAACATAAAATAATTCCTTTAATGGCTCTGGTGGATTTTCTATACCACCAATACTGCCTTTATCTCTATCCATATAACTATTGTATCCATTACTTGAAGGATAGACAATAAAATGCAAAATGATAAAGATCCATGTTGCGTTATACCAATCAATATTTGTTTGCATACTTATGGCAAACCAAAAAACGGGCATCAGAAAAAAGGAGAAAGGAAAACGAAGTAATTGTAAGGTTGATTTTTTTAGCATACTACTTATTCTAACTTATACGACTGATGCATATCGGGTATTTCTACATTCACAAAATGTTTCTTTCTCAATTTGATGGCAAAATCTTGTTGCACTTCATACTCACCATGCACCAAGAAAAGGGTTTTAACCAGTTCCGGTTTTTGGCAGGCTAAAAATTGACAAAGATCATCGTAATCGCCGTGTGCACTCATATTTCGCATAGACCCCACTTCAGCAACCACTTCAAACATTTCACCAAATATTTTAACTTCCTTAGCTCCATTCATCAATCTTCCTCCCAATGACCTTGGTTCGCAATAGCCTACCAATAAAACAGTATTCTTGTTATCACCAATATTGTTCATGATATGGTGTTTAACCCTTCCTGCATCTGCCATACCACTGGCAGAAATGATTACACAAGGTTGACTAAGTTCATTCAAGTGTTTGCTTTCCTCCACTGTTTTAATAAACTTCAATCCTTTAAAATCAAATGGATCAGCATCTGTTTCCATTATTTTTTGGATCTTTTTGTTAAAATAATTAGGAAAATTTTTGAGCACCGCGGTAGCTTCTCCACTCAAGGGACTATCCACATAAAAAGGCACATTGGGCAACCTGTTTTCTAAATCCAGTTGATTCAATGCATAGAGTAATTCCTGGGTTCTACCAACACTGAATGCAGGAATAATTAATTTTCCTTTCTTATCGATGCAAGTATGCCTGATCCATTGTTCGAGTCCATCCACCATACCAAAAACTTCATCATGTAGTTTATTACCATAGGTACTTTCTAAAAGAATATAATCTGCTTGATCAAATTCCTGAGGAGAACGAAGTATGGCATCATTGTACCTACCAACATCACCACTAAATGTTATGCGGGTTGATCTTCCATTTTCATTAATACGCAAGTGAACCGCAGCACTTCCAATAATATGACCAGCATCTGTAAATAATAAATCAACCCCTTCACTGATGGTCGTCCAAACATTGTATTGAATGGTTTGAAACAATTCCAAGGCTTCTTCTGCATGTTCCAAATCATACAATGGCTCAAAAGGAGGCAAACCTTGTTTTGCTCTTCGTTTATTCATGAATTTGGTATCATCTCTCTGAATTGCAGCTGAATCTTCTAGTAAAATGGCGCCTAATTCTTTGGTTGCAGGGGTAGCGTAAATAACTCCTCTAAACCCTTCTTTATATAATTTAGGAATTAATCCAGAATGATCGATATGGGCGTGTGATAAAATGAGGTAATCGATTGTAGTAGCATCAAAACCAAAGTGGGCGTTCAGCTCAATGGTTTCCTTTCCCATTCCTTGAAACATACCACAATCGAGCAATATTTTTTTCCCATTTTTCAAACTCAGCAAATGCTTGGAACCAGTAACAGTTCTTGCAGCACCATGAAAACTAATATTCATTTTGACTTTGCTTTAAAACTCCAATGAATAATAAACTCCGACACTTTTTCTCCTTGCTCATTTGTTCCAACTGATAAACATTCCAAAGTTCTGCCTTCTCCTGTTTGAATGCATTCTTCAATGATTGCTTCCACTTTAGCTCCATCTTTACATGTAAAGGAAATGAGTCCAGTAGCTTTTTTGAAAAACTTTCCTTCTATACCAACAACCAACATACTCACAACTGGTTCTCTTTTATAGGTTTGACCAACTGCAAATAAGCCAGTACTCATTTCAGCAGCCATTGATTGTACTGCAAAATACATCGAACGAAATGGATTTTGGTTTAACCAATTATGATTAACCAGAATCACCGCTTCTGTTGAGCTCAACTTACCAATTCGTAAACCTGCAAAAAATGCAGCGGGTAACTTTACTAACTTAAAAAAACCAAATTGAAATCGATTAGTGATTAATTTTTGAAACCGATCAAACTGAGGATTCATACAAAAAGAAATTGTTATGAGTATTTAATTTATCCTTTTCAAGATAAACAATATTTCACTTATAACAATAAAGCAGCCAATAGATAATCTGCCACTAAAATCAATATACAGCTAACCACAACAGCACTGGTACTGGCTCTACCAATTTCTAGGGCACCGCCTTTTACATTGTATCCAAAATATGCGGAAATACTGCTAATAATAAATGCAAATGTGTAAGCTTTATATAAAGCAAAATTAATATTGTAAAAATTGAGGTTTTGTCTTAATCCAATATCAAAGATATCCGTAGCCAAAATGCCTGCTAAATTACCAGCAGTTCTACCTCCCCAGATACCCAATACTGCAGAAATCACAATTAAACAAGGAATAACTACCAATGCAGCCAAAATCTTAGGCATTACTAAATAGCTCTTGGTATTGATGCCCATAATTTCTAAAGCATCTATTTGTTCACTGATGCGCATATTACCCAATTCACTGGCAATCTTACTACCAATTACTCCAGCTAATACAATACTCAATACAGTAGGAGACAATTCCAAAATCATACTGTCCCTAACAATTTGAGCAATCGTAGTTTGAGGAACCAATGGACTCACTAATTGATAGGCTGTTTGAACAGTGGTTACCGCACCTAAAAACAAGGAAATAATAATTACAATAGGCAATGCTCCAAACCCTATTTCTACGCATTGATGCATAAACTCCTTCCAGTACATTTTACCGTTCTCAGGCTTTGTAAACATGCCTTTTAACATCAAGAGGTATGCGCCAAAATGATTGAGAAAACTAGACATCTTGAGTTATGAGTTAAGAATTAAGAGTTATGAGATACAAATTTTTAATTATGAAGATAAGGTTTATTTTACACGCTTTCTTCTTTTCCACCAGACGCTACGCTGCACTTCTTCGTTTGTATCAACCCTGCATTTTAGTTGAGCATCAACTACGGCAACCATCGCCATATTGATGATATTACGAACAGAGCTACCCAACTGTAATACATGCACAGGTTTTTTCATTCCCAATAAAATTGGACCAATAGCATCTGCCCCACCCACTTCTTTTAATAAATTATACGCAACATTTCCAGAAGTTAAATTGGGAAACATCAACACATTTACGTCTTCATCTACCAATTCACTGAAAGGATAATTGTCTTTTAATATTTCTTTATTGAAAGCCAGACTACCTTGCATTTCACCATCTACAATCAAGGAAGGATTTCTTTGTTTTAAAATTCTGGTTGCTTCTGCTACCAATTTTGCCTCTGGAGAATCACTGCTTCCAAAATTGCTATAACTCAACATGGCTATTCTTGGAATAAGATTAAAATTCCTTACTTCTTTTGCAACCATCATAGTAATGTCAGCTAATTCTTCCGCAGAAGGGCTGAAATTAACAGTAGTATCCGCTAAGAATAACGGACCTTTCTTAGTGAGCAACAAATACATTCCAGCAATTTTATTGACCCCTTCTTCTGTCCCGATTATTTGCAACGCAGGTCGAATAGCTTCTGCATAATTTTTAGTAAGCCCAGACAACATTGCATCTGCATCTCCAGTTTCAACCATCATACAACCGAAATGATTTCGGTCTTTCATGATTTTAAAACTTTCATATTGGTTAAATCCTTTTCTGTTTCGTTTATTGAAAAATAATTGACCATAAAATTCCCTTTTAGATTCCATTTCTTCGCTACGTGGATCAATGATGGGAATATCCGTTAGATCCAAATTATTTTGTTCAGCAATTTTATTGATTTTAATAGGGTCTCCTAATAAAATGGGATAAGCAATGCCTTCATCATAAATAATGCTTGCAGCTTTTAATATTTTTAAATTATCTGCTTCTGCAAAAACCAATCGCTTCGGATCTTTTCTGGCCTTACTACCAATAACTCTGATCAATTGATTATCGAGTCCTAATCTTTTATTCAATTCCAACGCATAACCATCCCAATTCGTAATTTCTTTTTGTGCAACTCCACTGGCAATAGCTGCTTTTGCTACAGCTGGTGCAATGGTGGATAATAAACGAGGATCAAGTGGTTTAGGAATGATGTATTCTGGGCCATAACTCATATTGGTTTGGTTATAGGCCATATTCACAATATCAGGTACAGCAGATCGAGCCAACTCTGCCAAAGCCCTTACTGCAGCCAATTTCATGGCTTCGTTGATTTGTGTTGCACGAACATCTAAAGCACCTCTAAAAATATAAGGGAATCCCAAAACATTATTTACTTGATTAGGATAGTCCGACCTTCCTGTAGCCATGATCAAATCTTTGCGTACTTT
Source organism: Sphingobacteriia bacterium (assembly GCA_037129425.1). Taxonomy (GTDB): domain Bacteria; phylum Bacteroidota; class Bacteroidia; order Chitinophagales; family Chitinophagaceae; genus Sediminibacterium. The sequence goes on along the minus strand of JBAXUV010000005.1, from coordinate 49,138 downwards.
GATTGCATCATCGTAGCTGATCTCCGGATCGGGATTGGCCATTGCAAATACAATTGGATTTTTAGCCATGCTTTTTACCATCGCTGGAGTAACTACATTACCTACACTTAGCCCTAGAAAGCAGTCAGCATCTTTCATGGCTTTTTCTAAAGTCCAGTCAGATTTTTTAACAGCAAATTTTGCACGAATAGGCCCTAAATCAGTTCTGCCTTCATGCAATACACCATCTTTATCAAATAGAATAAAATTTTCGTATTTAGCGCCCAGTGCAACATATAATTGAATACAGGCCATGGCAGCTGCACCGGCTCCATTAATTACAAATCGAACTTTTTCAATTTTCTTTTTTTGAAGATCGAGTGCATTGATCATAGCAGCACTACTAATGATGGCTGTTCCATGTTGATCGTCGTGCATCACTGGAATCTTCATCTGCTCTTTCAATTGCTGCTCAATATAAAAACACTCTGGAGCTTTAATATCTTCCAGATTAATTCCACCAAAAGTGGGTTCCAATGCTTTTACAATTTGTACAAATTTTTCAGGATCTTTTTCATTGATCTCAATATCAAAAACATCAATGTCTGCAAATATTTTAAACAAGACCGCTTTACCCTCCATCACTGGCTTGCTCGCATCTGGCCCAATATCACCCAAACCTAATACTGCTGTACCATTTGTAATAACGCCCACTAAATTTCCTTTAGCAGTATATTTATAAACATCTTCAACATTATTAAAAATTTCTTTACAAGGTTCTGCAACACCGGGGCTATACGCCAAAGACAAATCGCGTTGCGTTTTTGCTTCTTTAGTAGATACTACTTCAATCTTTCCAGGTCTTCCACTGGAATGATATTCCAATGCTTGTTCTCTTCTTAAGTCGGTTTGCTTAGACATATTTTCAATTAGTTAAAATCAGTTTAAAAATTATACATTAACCCCTAAATAAGCCATCATCCCAATGCCTATTTCAATGGCAGACTCATCAATATCAAATTTAGGAGTATGTACTTGATGAATAATTCCTTTGGATTCATTACGAACGCCTAAGCGATAAAAACAACCTGGAATAATTTGTGTGTAATAGCCGAAATCTTCTGCACCCATGCGCATTTCAGTTTCTTCTACATGTTCTTTTCCCATGTATTCATCAGCTAATTTCCAAGCTTCAGCAGTAAAGGCAGGATCATTGTCTACAGTAGGATATCCAATATCGATATGAAGATCTAATTCCCCTCCCATACTTTCTACTATGCCCTTTGCTTGTTGACGAATCAAATCATGTGCTTTATATCTCCAAGTTTCATCCATTGCTCTAAAAGTGCCCATTAGTTTTACTTCTGATGGAATTACATTGGTTGTATTACCTCCCTGAATAGAACAAATGGATAAAACAGATGGCGATAATGGATTTTTGTTACGCGATATTACTTGTTGTAAACCAACAATTAAATGTGATGCAATTAAAACAGTGTCTGCCGTTAAATGAGGCGCGGCAGCATGCCCGCCTTTTCCTTTAATGGTAATATAAATTTCATCCGCACTGGCCATCACCCTACCCTTTCTAAAACTTAATTGTCCAACATTCAATCCCGGATGTACATGTAAGCCAATAATCCCTTTCGGTCTTGGATTATCCAGCACTCCATCTTTAATCATATAGCTTGCTCCTCCAGGATTTCTTTCTTCACCAGGTTGAAAAATTAATTTTACAGTTCCCTCCCATTCATCCTTCAATTGATTCAAAATTTTTGCGGCACCTAGTAAAATGGACGTATGAACATCATGTCCACAAGCATGCATCACTCCAGGATTAGTAGACTTATACGAAACATCGTTTTCCTCTACAATTGGCAATGCATCCATATCTGCTCTTAAAGCAATCACTCTGCTATCCGGATTTTTTCCTTTAATAATTCCTACAACTCCTGTAGTAGCTTTTGTTTCAAAAGAAATACCTAACTCAGTTAATTGAGCTTTTACATATGCTGCAGTATTTACTTCCTGATAACTTAATTCTGGATTCGCATGTAAATGCCTTCTAACAGCAATAAATGCTGGTGCAAATTCTTTTGCGAGTTTTTTTATTTCATCATTGAGCATTAGCATTCATTAAGTTAATAATTTATTTCATCTTTAGGGTAGTACTCAATTGCATCTTCTACCACATATACTCCTTCAGGAAAATATTTATTCAATTGCTTTCGCAATTTTTCTGCTTCTTCTCTTTTAATAAAATTTCCAATACGAACTTTAAAATTAGGTGATTGAAAAAGTATGTATGTCTTATGCTCTGGAAACTTATTCATTAGATCGGTCTTGATCACACTAGCATTGTCTCTATTAGTTGTACTGACCACTTGAATTCTAAATCCTTTGTATTGACCCCCACTGGTCATCATAGATGTTCGCTTATTTATCTGCGCTTGCTTAGCAGTTAAAATATCCATTCTTGCATCTTTGATTACAATAACTGTATCATTTGCTAAAGCAAATGAAGCAATCAGTAAGAAAGTTGCTATGAATAAACACCTAAAGGCCTTGATAATACACATAGTTTAAAGTTAAGCCAAATGGGAATTAAAGGTACTAAAACCTCAATATCCATTTATTTTATCTGCAGGATCACCGTTAACAATAGCAATACTTGCACTACATCCCAACCGGGTAGCACCAGCATCCACCAATTGTTTTGCAAAAGCATAGTCTCGAATGCCTCCGGAAGCTTTTATTTGCACATTACTGGGTAAATGTTTTTTAAATAATGTTACCGCTTCTATTGTGGCTCCTTTTTCGGCATAGCCAGTTGAAGTTTTTAGATAATCAATTCCAGCTACACCATATAGCTCACAACATTTGATAATTTCGTCGTCGGTAAGCACGCCACTTTCAATAATTACTTTAATTGTTTTACCCTTACCCTGAATGATGGGCATTATATGATTCAACTCGTTGGCTAAATATTGCCAATCCCCATTTTTAATGGCACTAATATTTGCAACAATATCTAACTCATCTGCACCATCAACAATTGCTAAAACAACTTCTGCCAGTTTCGCTTCTACTGCAGAATACCCAAATGGAAAACCAATCACTGTTGCCAGTTTCACAGAACTATTTCCTAAGAAGCCTTTTGCTTTTTTAACAAAATTGGGCGGCACACAAACAGCAGCAAATTGATAGTCGATGGCTTCTTTACAAAGCTTTTCTATATCAGTCACCAAAGCTGTTGGTTTCAATAATGTATGATCTATGAAATGATTTAGCTTCAACAGATTTTCATTTTCTATTTCAAAATTCTTCTCTCTTAATTCTTCTTTCTTAATTCTTAATTCTTCTTTCTTAATTCTTAATTCTAAATTCTTATCTCTTAATTTTTAATTCTCCCTTCCATGACATGCTTTGAATTTCTTTCCGCTTCCACAAGGGCAAGGATCATTGCGTCCAATTTTCGGACCCACTTTTACAGGCTCTTGTTTTACAGGACTTGGGTCATAATAATCATTTTCATTTGCCCCAAATTCTTGTCCCGCAGCATCAACAGCTTCTTTATTGGCACTCATTCTGCTCATGTCGGTTTTTTGCTGACGACCTTCTTTTAATTCATCGCCTTCTGCTAATGGAATGCCCGCATGACATAAGAATTGAACGATATCTTTATTTACTTCCGCATCCATTTTTTTGAATAAATCGAAAGCTTCCATTTTATAAATTACCAATGGATCTTTTTGCTCATAAGTAGCTGTTTGAACACTTTGTTTTAGATCGTCCATAGAACGCAAATGCTCTTTCCAGGCATCGTCAATTAAACCAAGTGTAACAGACTTTTCTAATGCATTCAATAGTTCAGCTCCATTCGTCTTCAATGTTTTGTCCATATTGGCCAATACCTGCATTTGTTTTCTGCCATCGGTAAAAGGAACAATTACATTGTCTATTTGTGAACCTTGTTGCAATTTGATATTTTTAAATACAGGAACCGATTGAACCATAAGATCCTGCTTCTTTCTTTCATAATTAGTAACAGCTTCTGAATATAATTTTTCAGTTAATTGATTCTCTGAAGATTTGCTCAATTCTTCTGCACTGATACTTGAGTCGATACCAAAATTCACAATTACTGCCAGGCGGAAACCTTCATAATCATTTTGCTCTTTAAAGGCATTCACTAATCCTTCGGCAACTCCATACATTGCATTGTCTAAATCCAATGCCAACCTTTCTCCAAACAGTGCATGGTTTCTTTTTGAATAAATTACAGTTCGTTGTTTATTCATTACATCATCATACTCCAATAAACGTTTTCTTATACCGAAGTTGTTCTCTTCTACTTTTCTTTGAGCACGTTCAATAGATTTAGTGATCATACTATGCTGAATCACTTCGCCCTCTTTGTATCCTGCAAAGTCCATTACTTTAGCAATTCTTTCGCTTCCAAACATGCGCATCAAATCATCTTCCAATGAAACAAAGAACAATGATGATCCTGGATCTCCCTGACGACCTGCACGACCTCTCAACTGACGATCTACTCTTCGAGACTCATGACGTTCAGTACCTAAAATAGCCAAGCCACCAGCTTCTTTCACCCCTGGCCCTAGTTTAATATCCGTACCACGACCAGCCATATTGGTAGCAATAGTAACAGCTCCTGCAAAACCAGCTTCAGCAACAATTTGTGCTTCTCTGGCATGCTGCTTTGCATTCAATACATTATGAGGAATTTGTTTTTGACGCAACATTCTACTCAATAATTCACTCACTTCTACAGAGGTTGTACCAACCAATACAGGTCGGCCTGCAGCAGTTAATTTTACAATCTCATCAATTACAGCACCAAATTTTTCGCGCTTGGTTTTAAACACCAAATCTTGCTCGTCTTTTCTAATAGCAGTAACATTCGTTGGAATACTTACCACATCTAATTTATAAATATCCCATAATTCAGCAGCTTCAGTTTCCGCAGTACCGGTCATACCTGCCAACTTATGATACATCCTGAAATAATTCTGTAATGTAACAGTAGCATAGGTTTGAGTAGCTGCTTCTATTTTTACATTTTCTTTTGCTTCAATGGCCTGATGCAAACCATCTGAATACCTTCTACCATCTAGAATACGGCCTGTTTGTTCATCAACAATTTTTACTCCTCCATCCATTACTACGTATTCAACATCCTTATCAAATAATGTATAGGCTTTCAATAATTGTTGAACCGTATGAATGCGATCAGCTTTTACAGAGTACTCATTAATGATGGATTCTTTCTTATGTAATTTTTGATCAGCGTCTAATGATGCATCTTTATCTACTGCTGCCAAAGACAAACTAATATCAGGTAATACAAAAAAACTAGTGTCTTCACCTGCACCTGTAATCAATTGAATTCCTTTGTCTGTAAGTTCTACTGAATTATTTTTTTCGTCAATATAGAAATACAATTCCTTATCTGCTATCGGCATTTCTCTTTGCTGATCTGCCAAATAATAATTTTCTGCTTTCTGCAATTTCACCCGCATACCAGGCTCACTCAAGTATTTAATCAATGCACTATTCTTAGGTAGACCTCTGTGTGCACGGAACAAAGCTAATCCACCATCTTTAGGATCGTCATTTCCTTCAGCAATCTTTTTCTTGGCTTCGGTTAAGAAATGTTGAGTTGCTCTTTTTTGTGCATCCACCAATTTTTCAATTCTTGGTTTCAATTCAAAGAATTGCTGTTCACCAGTTTGATGACCGATAGGTCCAGAGATAATCAATGGAGTTCTTGCATCATCAATCAACACAGAATCCACTTCATCCACCATTGCAAAATGGTGTTTTCTTTGAACCATTTCTTCAGGATTATGCACCATATTATCCCTCAAATAATCAAAACCAAATTCGTTATTGGTACCATAGGTAATATCAGCTAAATAGGCTTTTCTTCTTGCCTCACTATTGGGTTCATGTTTATCAATACAATCTACCGTTAAACCCAACCATTCGAAAATAGTACCATTCCATTCGCTATCTCTTTTTGCCAAATAATCGTTCACTGTTACAATATGTACTCCCTCTCCTGCTAATGCATTTAAATAGGCTGGCAAAGTTGATACCAATGTTTTACCTTCTCCAGTAGCCATTTCAGCAATTTTACCTTGATGTAAAACACTACCACCAATTAGCTGAACATCGTAATGAACCATATTCCATAAAACAGTTCCACCGCCTGCTGTCCAGGTATTTTTATATTCTGCCTGATCTCCAACAATGGTGATATACTCTTTTCGAACGCTCAAATCTCTATCCAATTGAGTAGCTGTTGATTTTAAAACGGCATTCTCTTTAAACCTGCGAGCGGTTTCTTTGATCACAGCAAAAGCCTCTGGTTGAATATCACTCAATGCTTCTTCAATTTTTTGATCCCTTTCCTTTTTTAGTTTATCTATTTGCTGATAAATACTGTCTTTGCCATGAATATCATTTTCAGGAAGGGCTTCCGCTGATTCTTTTTGAGCAGCAATTGCTGCGTCAATACTGGAAAGATGGCTTTGAATCCTTTCTTTAAATGAACTGGTTTTTGCCCGAAGTTCATCGTTTGAAAGGGTTTGATACTGCTGAAAAAACTGATTGGCTTTTTGAACGATGGGCATTAAAACCTGCACATCTTTTTCACTTTTACTGCCACCGAATAACTTAGAAATAAACTTCAACATATAATAATTGCTCTAATAAGAAAAAATTTAACAGTCAAACAGCGTGCAAAAGATTTTTTTTAGTCAATTTGGCACTCTGATTGAGAGCCGGCAAAGGTAAGCTTTTGATTGAGATCAACATGAGACCAAGTACGAATCTATTATATCTGTTAGTTATCAGTCTAATGATTGGTAAAAATCTACATGGTCAAGCCATCATGCATGATTCATTGACACTAGACAGAATCAATAAAAACAAGACAAATAGTACCATTTTGGCCGCCTGGGCGGGAGTAAATATCATTCAAGGCAGCATTTCAGCTACCAATGCTGTTGGAGCAGATAGATATTTTTTTAAAACCAACGCTTATTGGAACCTGGTTAACATGGGGGTAGCTGTTTATGGCCTTATTGGTGTAAGAAATGAACTCAAAAGGTCCATCTCGTTCAATGAAAATCTAATTGCCCAGCAAAAAACCGAAAAATTGCTATTATTGAATACAGGGCTCGATCTGGCGTATATCACCACAGGCCTTTATTTGAAAGAAAGAGGCACCAGAATGAATAGTGAATCGGCAACAGGAATTGGGAATAGCTTGCTTTTACAGGGTGCATTTTTATTCATTTTCGACCTGGTTCAGTATGGTAATCACCGAAAAAACGGGAAATTACTGGAACAACAATTGCGGAGCTGGCAATTGGCACCAACCGCAAATGGGATTGGGATCTCCTATCAATTTAAATAAGCCAAGTTTGTATTGGAATTTATGACTGTTTTGGCTACTTTTGCAGCCCAAAACAGTTCTATCGTATGGCAGGTCAATTAAAAGAGGTAAGAAACAGGATCAAAAGTGTACAAAGCACTCAGCAGATTACAAAAGCCATGAAAATGGTAAGTGCTGCTAAATTGCGTCGTGCTCAGGACTCCATCACACAGATGCGTCCTTATGCCAAAAAATTGCAAGAGATGCTTAGCAATATTGTAAGCAGTATCGAAGGCGGAATGACATTGGCATTAGCAGAAGAAAGAACTATCGAAAAAGTTTTATTAATTGTTGTTACAAGTGATAGAGGTCTTTGCGGTGGATACAATGCCAATTTAATCAAGTTAGCAAAAAGCACTATCGAAGAAAAATATGATGCCCAGTTTAAAAAAGGCAATGTGCATATTTGGAATATTGGCAAGAAAGGATTTGAAGGATTAACAAAAGCTGGTTATAAAACCGATGCCACTTTTAAAGATATTTATTTGAACCTTCATTTCGAAGCGGTTCAAGCTGCAGCACAAGCAGCAATGAAAGCATTTGAAAACAAAGAATTTGATGCTGTAGAAATTGTGTACAGTGAATTTAAAAATGCAGCAACACAAGTATTTACTGCTGAACAATTTCTTCCGATTCCTAAAGTAACTAAAGCAGTCAATCAAAAAAAATCAGACTTTATTTTTGAACCTGCGAAGGAGCAATTGATTGCTGAGTTGATGCCAAAAATTTTAAACACCCAATTATTCAAAGCAGTATTAGATGGAAATGCCAGTGAACATGGCGCCAGAATGACTGCAATGGATAAAGCAAGTGAGAATGCCAATGAATTATTGAAATCGCTGAAGATCAGTTATAATCGCGCTCGTCAAGCTGCTATTACTACTGAATTAACGGAGATTGTAAGTGGAGCGGCAGCATTACAAGGATAATTAAAAGATAAGAATTAGGAATAAAGAGACACAATTCAAAACTCTTAATTCATAACTCTTAATTCATAACTCATAACTCTCTAAGATGGATTTAAGCGAAATAATACCACATATTGAAGTGTTGATTTTTGCCAGTGAAAAACCACTGACATCCTTAGACATTGTTGAGTTGATCAACAATAGTTTTGGATTTTTAGAAGAAAGAATTTCGCTTGATCAGGTTGAATCTGCTGTTGAAGGAATAAGAGAGAAATACAATTCAGAATTTTATCCATTTGAAGTGCGCGAAAGCGGCGGCGGATGGCAATTCCTTACAAAAAAAGATTTCCATAAAACCATTGCCCAATTAAACGGAGATAAATTTTTAAAACGTTTATCTAATGCCGCTTTGGAAACTCTGGCCATTATTGCCTATAAGCAACCCATTACCAAAGGAGAAATTGAAGCTATTAGGGGCGTGAATAGCGACTATAGCATTCAAAAACTATTGGAAAAAGAATTGATTTTAATCAGCGGTAGAAATGAGCAAATGCCAGGCAAACCCTTGGTATATGCAACTTCTAAAACTTTCATGGATTATTTCGGTATCAATAACACATCTGATCTTCCAAAAATAAAAGAAGTATTGGCGGAACAATTGATTGAAGGTACTTTAATCAGACCCGAAGACTTTACCGACCAACCAATTGCAGAAGCCATCATCAATGAGGAAATTATTGATGGAGATGTTTCTGCTATTGAAGTAAATGAAGAAGGCGAGTTGATTATAAAAAAAGAAGAAGAATCGGACAATTCAACAGAAGAAAATAACCCTGAATAAGATTGGTTATTATCTTTACGTTATGCCTCTTACCATCAGCAACAATCAGTTAAGTTCAATCGCAGCAAATTTTGGTACCCCATTGTATGTTTACAATGCAGATAAGATTACCGATCAGTACCTACAACTTCAAAAATCATTTACTGATGTAAATGCAAAATTCTTTTTTGCCTGCAAATCGTTGACCAATATCAATATTTTAAAACATATTCGTTCAATAGGATGCAATATCGATTGCAGTTCTATCAATGAAGCCAAGTTAGCTGCTCTCGCCGGTTTTGAACCTGCAAATATTTTATATACCAGTAACGGCATTGCTTTCGAAGAAATTGAAGAAGCTGTTGCGATGGGAATTAACGTGAATATCGACAGCTTATCTAATTTAGAAAAATTTGGAAAAAAATATGGGCATGATTATCCTGTAGGCATAAGACTGCAGCCCAATATTATGGCTGGTGGTAATTTAAAAATTTCAACTGGTCACGAAAAATCTAAGTTCGGTATACCCTTAGAACAACTGGAGAATATTCTTGCATTGGTTCAACAATATCAAATCAATATTGCCGGGCTCCATGTTCATACTGGTAGCGAAATAAAAGATGTGTCTGTATTTATGCAAGTTGCTGATATTTTCTTTGATCTGGTTCCACTTTTTCCTGAACTGGTTTTTTTAGATCTAGGTGGTGGATTTAAAGTGCCTTATAAAGAAAATGAAACAGGCACTGATATTCCATTATTGGCCCAGAAAGTGAATGAAGCATTGCAAAAATTAAAAAATACCTATAATAGAAATTTTCAGGTTTGGTTTGAGCCTGGTAAATTCTTGGTAAGTGAGTCTGGTAGTTTTATTACCACTGTAAATGTGATCAAAAACAATAAAGCTGCCACATTCGTTGGCGTTAACAGTGGCTTCAATCATTTGATCAGACCAATGTTTTATGAATCTTATCACAAAATCAGCAATATCAGCAATCCAGAAGGCCCTGTCAAGCACTACGCCATAGTGGGCAATATTTGCGAAACCGACACATTTGCCTGGGACAGACCATTGAATGAAGTGAGAGAAGGCGATTTATTGGTATTTCATAATGCGGGTGCTTATGGATTTGAAATGGGATCTAACTACAATTCAAGATTTTTACCTGCACAAGTACTATTAAAAAATGGCCAGGTTTACTTAATTAGAAAAAGAGATGTTTTTGAGGATTTATTAAGAAATCAGATCGAGATAGATTGATAACTTATTTGTAGTTTGCAGGTACATGATTGAAGTAAAAGATATTTACAAAAGTTTTCAGGGTAGAGCCATTTTAGATGGCATTAGTGCTGTTATGGAAACGGGTAAATGCAATTTGATCATTGGTGCAAGTGGAAGCGGCAAAACAGTACTTACTAAATGTATCGTTGGATTATTTGCTCCCGAGTCAGGAATTATTTCATATGACGGGGCAGATATGATTTCAATGGATTCAAAAGACAGAAAATTACTCCGTCAAAAAATTGGAATGCTATTTCAGGGTAATGCATTATTCGACTCTATGACAGTTGTAGAAAATGTGATGTTCCCACTAAATATGTTTACTAATTGGACCATTGCCGAAAAAAGAAAGAGAGCATCAGAAGTTTTAGAAAGGGTAAATTTAACTGAGGCTCATAATCGATTCCCTGCAGAAATAAGTGGAGGCATGAAAAAGAGAGTAGGCATTGCTCGTTCTATCGTTTTAAATCCTCAATACCTTTTTTGTGATGAACCCAATTCGGGTTTAGATCCTCAAACATCTTTGGTAATAGATAAACTCATTAAAGAAATTACTCTGGAATACAATATCACTACCATTGTAGTAACCCACGATATGAATAGTGTGATGGAAATTGGAGACCATATTGTTTATTTACACCAAGGAAAAAAACAATGGGAAGGAAGCAACAAAGATATTATTTTCAGCAAAGATCAACTCTTGAATAATTTTATTTTTGCTTCTGAATTTTTACAAGACGCAAAAGAAATGAGAATGATTGAAGCAAACCAGCAATCCACAAAATGAAACAATTATTTTTTATAGCGCTTTTTTGTGCTTTTAGTTTATTGAGTATCGCACAATCTCCGATCGATACCATTCCGCCTTACCAAAAAAACAAGGCAATGCCAGAATTCAGGCTACTTCAAACCGATAGTAGCTGGTTGGCTAAAAAGGATTTACCTGCATACGATTATACAGCTATTATATACTTCAGCCCAGAATGCAGTCATTGCCAATATGAAGCAACTGAAATAGTTAAAAAAATAGATAGTGTTAAAAATGTGCTTTTCGTTTGGGCATCCTACCGGGATTTTGAAGACATTAAAAAATTCTACTACAAATACAAACTCAATCAATTCCCTAACATGAAAGTGGGTAGGGATCCCAAATACTTGATCCCTTCATTTTATCAAGTAAAATTCACTCCATTTGTAGCTTTATACGACAATAAGAAGGAATTTTTAAAAGCATGGGAAATGGGTGTAGAAATGCCTGAATTAATCGAATTTATCAACAGAAAGTAAAAGTACAGTTGTACCTTTACCACCTCAATTAATCAATCTAAACATTGCAATTATGAAAGTTACCGTAGTAGGTGCAGGAGCCGTTGGAGCCACTTGTGCCGACAATATTGCCCGTAAAGAACTTTGTACTGAACTGGTTTTATTGGATATAAAAGAAGGTTTAGCAGAAGGAAAAGCACAGGATATGATGCAAACTGCTGCTCTATTGGGTTTTGATACAAAAATTGTTGGAAGTACCAATGATTATGCAAAAACCGCAGGTAGTGATGTAGTAGTAATTACTTCAGGAATTCCTCGTAAACCTGGAATGACAAGAGAAGAATTAATTGGCACCAACGCAGGTATCGTAAAAGGTGTTTGTGAAAATATCTTAAAATATTCTCCTAACACAATCATCATTGTAATCAGTAATCCAATGGATACAATGACCTATTTAGCACTTACTTCTACCGGTTTACCCAAAAACAGGATTATCGGAATGGGTGGTACTTTAGATAGCAGTAGATTCAAATATCAATTGAGCCAGCATTTAGGTTGCAGTCCTTCAGATTTGAATGCAGTTGTAGTGGGTGGTCATGGAGATACAACCATGATCCCTTTAATCAGACATGCCACTTGGAATTCTGCACCAGTAAGCAATTTTTTAAGTGCCGATCAACAAAAACAAATTGTAAATGACACAATGGTTGGTGGAGCAACTTTAACTAAACTCATTGGCACTTCAGCCTGGTATGCACCAGGAGCTGCAGGAGCTGCTTTAGTTGAAAGCATTGTTCGTGACCAGAAGAAATTATTTACTTGTTGTGTTAGTCTAGACGGAGAATATGGACAGAAAGATATTTGTTTAGGAGTTCCAGTAACTATAGGCAGAAATGGTTGGGAAAAAGTACTTGACTTTAAATTAAATGCAGACGAACAAGCTGAATTTAATAAAAGCGCAGAAGCTGTTAGAAGTATGAATGAAGTATTGAAAACACTTTAATTCAAATCCGAATATTTTAAAAAAGGTAGAAAGTAATTTCTGCCTTTTTTTATACCCATTGTTTTGCAGCGTTTGCAATGGCTTGAAGATCCTGTTTCTGCATACAATTAAAATGTCCTTTGGGGCATTTTTTTGTGCCATAATTGGAACAGGGTTGGCAGGAAAGATGAGGCACAATAAAATTTTTATAGGCTTCCTCATTAGCATGAGCAACCAGTTGATGTATACCATAATAAGGCTCTACATCTAATAAAGGAGATGTGCCTCCCCAGATAGCCAATACTTTTTTATTCAATGCACATGCTATATATTGAAACCCTGTATCATGAGAAATAACCAGATTAGCACGCCTGATTAAATCAGCAGATTCGTGTAAATTAAATTTCCCACAAGCATTATAAATTTTTATAGCATCAACTGCTGCCACAGCATCTCCTTCTTTAGCATCTTCCTTACCACCAATTAATACAACTGGAAAATCCAATGCTGTACAAAGTGCTTTCAATTTTTCTACAGGTAATTTTTTAGTAAAATAAGAAGCTCCAATAACTATGGCTATAAATCCGGCCAAATGCGATGTAGGTAAATCTGTTGAAGGAACATGTTGATCTTCAGGAATAAAATAGTCCAAACCCATGCCATCATTCACTATACCCAAAGGAGCAATAGCATCCATTGATCGATTGGTGATATGCCTTTTTGCCATTTGATCAATACCCAACTTGGTCAATAAAAATTTAGCCCAACTTTCTTTATTGTAAGAGTAGACAGGAACACTTAATTGAAATTGAATCAATGCTGTTCTAAAGTTTTTATGCAGATCAATAATGCCATCGAACTGTTCTTTTCTAAATTGAATAATCAATTCGTTTAAATTATTATCGTAATAATGAAAACGGTCTATATAAGGATTGGCTTCTGTAACTGCTTTGAAACTTTTTTTGGTTAAAAAATGAATCTCCACACCCTCCATTTGTTGTTTCAAACACCTGAAAACCGGAGTAGTAAGCACAATATCCCCAATGGAAGAAAAACGAATCACCAGAAATTTTTTTTTCGGATTTGCTGGATCTTCGATGGGTGTCTGTTTCTTTTTTTTGAAAAAAAGCATGGCGACGATTTCTGGCTAACTTAAGGTAATTCAGCTGTTTCTATATAATTCAAATCTTTATGAAAAGTTTCTTCTGTAAAATAAAAAGCAACAAATGTAATGGCCATTATAATTAGGCCAGTAATAATACCGCTTTGTATTAAACTGTATCCCAAAGATTTTTGAAGAAGATCTAAAAATAATAAATTGATTAATGGCAATGCCCCTCTAACCATATTGGGAATAGTAGTTGCCGCAGTAGCTCTCAGGTTGGTTCCAAACTGCTCAGCACCCATGGTAATAAAAATGGCCCAAAACCCTGTGCTGAATCCTAATAAGCAGCATATAGCATACATGCTATTATCACTATTATTGAAACCACTATAGAATAAAACCAATGCTACCATACACAATAAATAAAAAGAGAGCAAAGCCTTTTTACGGCTTTTGAAATACTGACTAACCAAGCCAATCAAAATATCTCCTATAGCTATTCCAACATAAGCATACATGATAGCTCTTCCACTTTCAATATGATTATCTCCGTATAATTCTTTGGCAAATCGATTACTTAGATTCACTAAAATTCCAATTACATACCATGTTGGCAATCCAATTAAAATGGCTAAAATATATTTCTTGAATCTTTTTCGATTATTCAGGAACATAAAAAAATTACCTCTCTGCACGCCCTCTTGTTGTTTTACATTGGTAAACATGCCGCTTTCTGCAACAGAGATCCTCATTAACAATAATCCTATTCCTAAACCACCTCCAATTTTATAACAGAGTCTCCAGTCGTTGGTGGTTTTATAAATAAAGTAAGCAAAGACTGCTCCAAATAATCCTATACCTGCAACCAAAGAAGTTCCCACTCCTCTTTTTTCCTTTGGCAATAATTCACTCACCAACGTAATGCCTGCACCCAGCTCACCCGCCAATCCAACACCTGCAACAAATCTGGCCCATGCATATTGATCTACAGTTTGCACATAACCAGTAATAAAATTAGCAATGGAATACAAGGCAATTGATCCGAATAAAACACTAAGCCTGCCTTTTTTATCGCCGATAGTTCCCCATAAAATTCCCCCAATCAATAAACCCACCATTTGCCAATTGATGATTTTAGTACTCGCAGCCAATACCTGAACCTTATCAGTTAGTTCTACTCCTATTCCTTGTAAGCTGGGTTCTCTAACAATGGTGAACAATAGCAAATCATAGATATCTACAAAATATCCAAGCGCTGCTACAATTACAGGTAAAGATAAAACGCCCATTTTTTTTGCTGTCATACAATCAATTTATTATTTTTTTCTGAACCATCAATATTCTACAAAATTTAAATCTTTACCAAAGCTTTCTTTGATATTGAAAGCTGCTAAAGTAGCAACTCCCATTAAGATGACGCCTGTTACCCAACCACCTGTTACATAACTTCCAGTATATTCTCTGAGTACTTTAAAAAGCAAGATAATTAATGGCAATGCACCTCTAACCATATTGGGAACAGAGATAGCAGTAGTAGCTCTTAGGTTAGTACCAAACTGTTCTGCGCTCATGGTAATGTATACCACTGAAAATCCTGTACCAAATCCTAACCCAGCACAAATCCAATACATCCCTTGGGCTGTTCCACCATCCTGTAAAAAATACAGTATCATAAAAAAAACAGTGATCGCATAAAAGATGAACAGGGCCTTCTTTCTACTCTTTAAATAATTACTGAGTAATCCAACTGTTAGATCACCAAATGCTATAGCTCCATATTGATACATGATTGCTTTGCCAGGATCAACATCGGGAATTCCAAATGCCAGTCCAAATTGATCCGAGAAAGTAACCAATACGCCAATTACATACCATGCTGGTATTCCAATTAAAATACATTTTAGGTACCTAAAAAATATTTCCTTGTTTTTAAAAAGCATCCAGAAATTACCCCTAACAATATTGGTTTCTTTCAATTCTTTAAACAAGCCGCTTTCAAAAATACTCACCCTCAAAACAAGTAATGCTAAACCCATTCCACCACCAATAAAATAACAGGTACGCCAGTCAAAATTTTCTTTCAGAAAAAAAGCAACGACAGCACCAAAAATGCCAAAGCCTGCAATAACAGAAGAGGCAATACCACGTTTTTCTTTAGGAAGCAATTCACTCACTAAAGTAATGCTGGCCCCTAACTCTCCAGCCAGTCCTATTCCAGCAATAAATCTCATGAGCGTGTATTGAGGAACTGTAGTAACAAATCCATTGGCAATATTGGCCAAAGAATAAAGTAAAATAGATCCAAAAAGCACGCTTAATCTTCCTTTTTTATCACCCATGATGCCCCAAAGAATCCCACCAATTAATAACCCGATCATTTGTACACTAATGATTATTTCTCCTTGATTCAACACTTCAGCAGGCGATAGACCTAGGGAACTTAGGCTGGGCTTTCGAATAATACCGAATAATAATAAATCATAGACATCTACAAAGAAACCTAATGCTCCAACAATTACAGGGAGCGAAAAAATTCCATATTGTTTAGTAGGATTCATCATATTTGAAACTATACATCAAGGAAATGATGCAGATAGAAAAACTAATTACTGGTTTTTTTTTCTCCTTTATTGAAAACCAATTTGACAATCACAGGGGCTGTTGTAATAAATACAATCCCTAATACAATTATTTCTAAATGTTGCTTTAAATCAAATCCAAACTGGGCCAAAATCCATTTCTGTAAGAAATGTCCACCGATTAACATACTCGAAACCCAAGCAATACATCCAATAATATTATAAAAGGAAAATTTCTTTTGATCCATTTGCACAATACCAGCAACAATTGGCGCAAAAGTTCTGATGATGGGAATAAATCTGGCAATTACAATTGCACCGCCGCCATGCTTTTCATAAAAATCATGTGCTTGAACCAAAAATCTTTGTTTGAAAAAAAAATTTTCTTTCCACTGATACATGGTTGGACCAACTTTTTTTCCAAACCAATATCCTGTTGTATTTCCTAAAATTCCAGCTAAAGAAATGAGTGCAATTAATTGCAATAAGTCGATGTATTCATTTCCTGTAGGAATAAATTCATTGGCTATATTGGAACTATAGATACCAGCAACAAATAATAAACTATCACCTGGTAAAAAGAAACCGGCAAACAAACCTGTTTCTGCATATACTACAAATAAGATCAACCAGAGTCCTCCATGTTCTATGTAAAACTGTGGTTGTAATAATTGAGTCCAATGAAAATCGTTTAATATTTGGAGTAACATATTCTTTACTTTCTATAAATTAATTGGTTGTTTCAGGCAGCAATTCGCCTTCCCATTTGCTTACAACAGTAGTTGCTAAAGCATTACCTAAAACATTGGTTCCTGTTCTAAACATATCACAAAAATGATCGATTGGCAGAATCAATGCCACCCCTTCAGGTGGTATTTTAAACATAGCACAGGTAGCTAACACAATAATTAAAGAAGCTCTTGGTACACCTGCAATTCCTTTACTGGTAAGCATTAACACCAATAACATGGTAAGTTGTTCTCCTAATGGCATATGAATACCATAGGCTTGAGCAATTGCAAGGCTTGCAAAAGTCATGTACATCATACTCCCATCTAGGTTGAAAGAATAACCCAAAGGAAGAATAAATGATACTATTTTATTCTTGCATCCAAAGCGTTCCAATTCTTCTGTTAACTTAGGAAATACCGCTTCGCTACTGGTAGTACTAAATGCAACCAATAATGGATTAGCAATATGCTTTAGTAAGCTTTTCATTCTTTTACCCAGAATCAAAAATCCTGCACCACATAATATCACCCAAAGCAGTGCTATGCCTAAAACAAAATATCCGAAATAGATAAAATAGAAACTAAAAATGCTCAATCCTTTTTCAGCCACAACAGCTGCTAATGTTCCAAAAACACCGAAGGGAGCAAAATTCATTACATAACCAACAATTTTTAAAATAATATGGGCAGCCACATCAAAAGCCTTGATCAATGGTTTTGAATATTCTCCTAAATTGGCCGCAGCCACTCCGAATAAAATAGAGAAAATGACAATCTGTAAAATTTCATTGGTTGCCATTGCATCGAAAATACTGGAGGGTACTACATGCTCAATAAATTTCTGTAAAGAAAATTCAGTGGTTTTTCCCATTAAATCTTTCAGGCCAGAGTTGTCCGCTTGAGAAAGATCAATATATGATCCTGGTTTAAAAACATTTACCAATAACATTCCCAACAATAAACTCACCAAAGAGGCACTGATGAACCAAAGCATTGCTTTGCCACCAACCCTACCAACCGTTTTTAAATCGCCTAATTTGGCAATTCCAACCACTAAAGTGGTAAAAACCAAGGGAGCGATAATGGTTTTAACCAACCGAATAAAGATGGTTCCTAGTAATTTGATATTCTTCGAAAAAGAACCAATGGTTTCTGGAGCAGCAGTTTCATGTACTATATAGCCTGCCACAATACCCAAAAACATGGCAATCAAAATATAAATCGTTAGTTTATTCTTCATCTAGGAAGTATTTGAAACGGCAATATAGCCGTTAAAATTGGAAAACCCATACTCCTGATTTGTTTAAAGTTTTGATGATTAAAAGGAATTTAATGCCTATTTTGCTCCATCATTTGAAATAAGAACCCCAATTATTTGACATTATGAGTTTATTTAGAAAAAAATCGCTTGTAGCAATGCTAGCTTCTGCTGAAGATGCAGAAAAAGGATTGAAAAGAACCCTAGGTGCAGGAAACTTAATTGCGCTTGGAATTGGAGCCATTATTGGAGCCGGACTTTTCGTAAGAACAGCCGCAGCAGCCGGACAAACAGCAGGACCAGCTGTTACATTATCATTTGTAGTAGCCGCCATTGGATGTGCTTTCGCAGGATTGTGTTACGCAGAGTTTGCATCAATGATTCCTATTGCAGGAAGTGCTTATGCATATTCTTACGTTACCATGGGAGAATTAATCGCATGGATTATCGGTTGGGCATTAATTATGGAATATGCATTGGGTGCAGCAACAGTTTCCATTGCTTGGAGTGAATATTTAAACAAGTTGTTCGGAGGGCAAATTCCCTATGAATGGTGCCATTCGCCTTTTGAAAGCTTCACTGATTCATTAGGCGTACATCATGCAGGTATCATCAATGCACCGGCATTAATCATCTTATTATTGATTACCCTATTGTTGATTAAAGGTTCTCAAGAATCGGCAACTGTAAATGCTATTATTGTATTTGTAAAAGTGGCCATTGTAATTTTATTCATTGCAATAGGCTGGCAGTTTATTAAGCCTGAAAACCATACTCCATATATGATTCCTGCAGGAACAGCAGCTGTTAAAGACCAGGCAGGTAAGGTAATAGCTGACTATTCTGGTTGGAACAAACATGGCTGGGGAGGTGTACTAGGTGGTGCAGCCATTGTATTCTTTGCATTCATTGGGTTTGATGCAGTGTCAACTGCAGCTCAGGAAGCGAAAAATCCAAAAAGAGATATGCCAATTGGTATTTTAGGATCATTGGTTGTTTGTACAATTTTATATATTCTTTTCGGACATGTATTAACTGGAGTTGCTAATTGGAAGGATTTTGTTGATCCAGAAAAAGGACGTGAGGCTTCGGTTGCATATGCCATTTCCACATATATGACTGGGTATGGTTGGTTAGCCAAAGCGGTAACCGTAGCTATTCTAGCTGGTTTCTCATCGGTAATATTGGTGATGTTGATGGGCCAAAGCCGTATATTCTATACAATGAGTAACGACGGATTAATTCCAAAAGCATTTGGAGATTTACATCCTAAGTTTAAAACACCTTATAAAGCAAACTTGATTTTGTTTGTATTCGTAGGATTGTTTGCGGCATTTGTGCCAGGTCATGTTGCCGGAGATTTAACCAGTTTCGGTACTTTATTTGCGTTTGTATTAGTAAGTATCGGTGTTTGGATGTTAAGGATAAAATCGCCAGAGATTGAGCGTCCATTCAAAGCGCCATTGGTACCAATAGTTTCAACACTTGGGGCTGTAATTTGCCTGGCAATGATTATTGGATTAGACTCTAATACATTAATTGCCGCATTTGGTTGGATGGCTGTTGGTTTAGTAGTTTACTTTGGGTATAGCAGAAGCAGAAGTAAATTAAAAAATCCAAGTGATATTGTAACGCATGCATCAGATTTCGAAAAACACTAATAATAGATTTTGAAAAGAAAGCCGTCTCTAATTAGGGACGGTTTTTTTATGCATTTTCGTTGGCAGCTACGCAACGATGCGCTAATTTTGCACTCTTAATTGATAATAATCAACTCATCATTCATAACGCTTAATTCATAATTCCAAATGGGAAGAATATTTGAAGTACGTAAGGCCAGCATGTTTGCCCGTTGGGATAAAATGGCCAAAAATTTTACCAGAATAGGTAAAGAGATTGTAATAGCAGTTAAAGCAAACGGACCAGATGTTGCTACTAATCCGGCTTTAAGAAGGTGTTTCCAAAATGCCAAAAGTGTTGGAATGCCTAAAGACAGGGTTGAAGCCGCTATCAAGCGTGCCATGGGCAAAGACACGAGCAATTACGAAGAAATTTTATACGAAGGGTATGCCCCACATGGTGTAGCCCTTTTGGTGGAGACTGCAACGGACAATCATGTACGAACAGTTGCCAATGTGAAAAGTCATTTTAATAAAGGAAACGGTGCATTAGGCAATAGTGGAAGTGTAAGTTTTCAGTTCAAAAAAATGGGGGTATTTAAATTGAATCCAGAAGGGTTGAATATGGATGATTTGGAATTGGAATTAATTGATCATGGATTAGATGAATTAGGGGAGAGCAATGATGATAATGGAAATACAATTTTAGTATTGCGTTGTGCATTTGTTGATTTTGGAAACTTACAAAAAGCATTGGAAGATAAAGGCATCGCTACATTGAGTGCCGAATTGGAATGGATCCCAACCACTACAGTTCCAATGACCGATGAACAAGCGGAAGATGTTTCTAAACTAATTGACCGACTAGAACAGGATGAAGACGTGAATAAAGTGTTTCACAATATGGGCTAAGGAATGATGAATTAAGAGAGAAGAATTATGAGAGAAGAATTATGAGATATGAGTTATGAGATACAGGAAGTAGAGAAGCATTCGATAATTCTATTCGATGGTGTATGTAATTTGTGTAGTAGCTCAGTTCAATTTGTAATTAAACACGACCCTCAACATCATTTTAGATTTGCCTCTTTACAAAGCGATTTTGGCCAGCAAAAATTGGCCCATTTCAATCTTTCTACAATAGCCTTCAATTCATTTGTTTTATTGGAGAATGGGAAAATGTATACGGAATCAACCGCAGCATTAAAAGTAGCAAAGCAACTTAATAAGGGATGGAGTTTGCTCTATGCATTCATTATTGTACCCGCATTTATAAGAAACGCGGTCTATCAATTTATCGCAAAGAATAGGTACAAATGGTTTGGCAAAAAAGAAACCTGCTGGATACCAACACCAGCATTACAGCACTTATTTTTCGATTAAATTAGTTGGCTAAATATTCTACCCTCAAGGTAATAGAAGCAGTTTTTTCTTTGGAAGAAGTATTGAATGAACCGCCATAACTGAAATCTTCATTGTCATTCTTTCCAGTAATTTGAAAAACGCCCATGGTAGCTCTTTTTAAACTACCTAAGTCCACTTTAGAACTCTTGGCAATTGTTTCCGCTCTCAATTTTCCATCTTCAGCAGCTTTAGCCAACAGATCAATTTTCAATTCATTTAATCTGCTATAATAATACGCTGGTTTTTTAGAATTGAATTCGATTCCTTTTTGAAGCAACTCTGTTACTTCTCGAGAAATTTTTTCTACTAAAACGATATTCTTTGAATCTACTTTTACACCACCAGAGAGGGTGTAGCCGGTAAATACAGATTTATAACTACCGTTTGGCCCACTTTCATTGCTAAAGTTTTTTTGAACATCTACTGCAGAAAAAACCACCGCACTGTCTGGTAACCCTTTTTCTTTGAGATAAGATCTGATGGTCGCTTCATCCGACTTAATAAAAGAATAGGCTTCTTTCAAATCGAATCCGTATCGATTAAAACTTCCCTTCCATACTATTTGATCACTGATGAAATCTTTTTCGGCTAATCCAGTTACTACAATGGTTTCATTGCTAATGAACTTGTATTTATAAGCATTCCCCAAAATAATTGTTCCAATTAAAATAACGAAACCAATAATAATTGCACCAATTTGATTTTTCATACAGATTTATATTTATTCATGCATCATTTCACGAATTACGCGAATTACATCTTCTGCATTGGGCTTACTAAAATAATCACCATCGGTGCCATAACTAGGTCTATGAGCTTGACCAGTTAAAGTTCTTGGGCTTACATCTAACCATTGAAAAGCTTTCTGACCTTCAATAACTTGATTATACATATAGGCCGCTGCCCCACCAGGAACATCTTCATCAACAAAAATAATCCGGTTGGTTTTTTTGAGTGATTCAATAATTCGATGATGAATATCAAAAGGCAAAAGTGTTTGCACATCAATAATTTCACAACTAATACCTTCCTGTGCCAATCGGTCTGCAGCATCTTGAATTATGCGTAAAGTTGAACCATAAGAAACAACGGTTACATCATCGCCTTCCTGTAAAATTTCAGGAACACCCAATGGAACTGCAAACTCTAATAAATTAGCAGGCATTTTTTCTTTTAATCGATATCCATTTAAACATTCAATGACGAGTGCTGGATCATTTGATGCCAGTAAAGTATTGTACATACCAACTGCTTGCACCATATTTCTAGGAACACAAACATAAATTCCTCTCAAAGCATTAATGATCATTCCCATAGGCGATCCACTATGCCAGATACCTTCTAAACGATGACCTCTTGTTCTAATAATTATCGGAACACTTTGTTGCCCCTTGGTTCTAAAATGGGTAGTTGCAACATCGTCACTTAGTACTTGTAAACCATATAATAAATAATCGAGGTATTGAATTTCTGCAATGGGTCTTAAACCACGCAAAGCCATTCCCAGTGCTTGTCCTACAATGGTCAACTCACGAATACCAGTATCTAAAATTCGGTCTTTACCATGTTTTTCTTGCAAACCGGCCAAGCCCTGATTTACATCTCCAATATATCCAACATCTTCTCCAAATGCATATACTTTTGGATTCTGCGTAAACAAAGCATCAAAATATTTATTCAGTATTTCGTATCCATTTACCAGTGGTGCATCAAAAGAAACCAATGGTTTAATCTCCGCAACCTTTAGTGCACTTTTTTGTGTTTGATTGTATAAATGCGAATTGTATAAATTTTTACTCTCGGTTAATAATTCTTGATAATACAATTGAACATCATTCACCGAAGGCGATTGAGGAGCTAGTTCAGTTGCTACACACAAAGCTCTTAATACATCTTTTCTTTGCGGTTCTTTAAGGCCACTTAATTCATTGGCCATTTGCTGAAGTTGATTGTATTTATCTATATCATTCACCACCATTTCTTTCAATAATGTAGCAGCATTTGCAGCTTGCTCTTTAATTGGGTCGAAATATTTATTGAATGCATTTAATCTACAGGTTCTCACATATTCCTTTGCTTCAATTTCAATATCAGATAATTCCTCTTCACTAGACAATCCATTCGCAAACATCCATTCCTTCATCTTCTTAATACAATCCCATTCTTTTTCCCATGCCAATCTTTCTGCTGTCTTATATCTTTCATGACTTCCGCTGGTAGAATGACCTTGCGGTTGAGTAACTTCTTCAATATGAAATAATACAGGCACATGCGTATCACGTATATGTTGAATCGCTTCTTCAAAAACCTGACACATACCAGCGTAATCCCATGCTTTCAATTTATAAATGCGAATACCATTGGTATCCTCCATTTTTTCTAATCCTCTTAATGCATCGGATATAGATCCTTTGGTAGTTTGAAAATTTTTAGGAACCGAAATGCCATACCCATCATCCCAAACAAATACTGCTAATGGAACTTGTAATACACCGGCTGCATTCATGGTTTCCCAAAAATGGCCTTCTGATGTACTAGCATCTCCGATGGTACAAAAACAAATTTCATTGCCATTATGACTTAGGTGTTGAAGTTCATTTTGAAAGGCACTTTGTCTAAAACATTTTGACGCAAAAGCAAGCCCCAATGCCCTTGGCATTTGAGAAGCAGTTGGCGCCATATCAGCGGAAATATTTTTTCGATTGGCCAGGTCTAACCAATTGCCATTATCATCTACAAATTTGGTCGCAAAATGCGCATTCATCTGTCTGCCTGCACTAAAAGGATCATTCCTTAAATCGGGGTCTCCGTATAATTGAGCAAAAAATTGTTCTACGCTCGATAAGCCAGTTGCAAACATGAAAGTTTGATCCCTATAATACCCACTTCTAAAATCACCTGGCTGAAAAAATTTAGCCATGGCCAATTGGGCCACTTCTTTACCATCTCCAAAAATGCCAAATTTCGCTTTTCCAGTAAGTACTTCTCTTCTACCTAATAAACTTACTTCCCTGCTGATAATGGCAGTTTTGTAGTCTTCCAGAACAGTGTTCCGAAATCCTTCAAAAGAGATCATATCTTCTTTAAGTTGTATAGCTTCAGCTGATTCCATATGGCAAAAATAAGTCTAGGTGTTTAAAGACTAACAAATATTAGTATAATCTGCACAATTAAGTAATCTTTATGAAAAAAATTATCCCTAATTTATCCTAAGATAATTCATTAGTCATAAGATTGTGTAATTTTATGGCATAAAGATATGAGTATGAAACATTTATTGCTGATCGCTTCCTTTTTTATGGTTTTTGTAGGATTAAAAGCGCAAAACATTACCATAAAGAACGAAAAATACGATATGGGTAAAATCATTTATGGAAAACCGGTAGAGTATACTGTTGAAATTCTAAACAATGGTACCGATACCTTAACCTTAGAAACTGCCCGAGCTGGATGTGGATGCACCACTCCCAATTTTACCCCTAATCAAAAATTTGGCCCAGGTCAATCAGTAAAAATACTCATTCAATTCAACAGCAGTGTGCTGGGAAATTTTACTCGCTATACTGATATTGTTTTGAGTGGTGGATTAGTAAAGCAAGTGAGTTTTACTGGAGAAGGAGTTCAACAAGAATCACTTAATAAGTCAAAAAAATAATGAAGATGAAGTCAATACTTTTAGTTGTTTGCTTAGTAGTTGGTATCAATAGTTTTGCGCAGGCAGATATCAGTTTTAAAGAGAAAAAACACAGTTTTGGAAAGATCAAAAAAGATGTACCAGCAACCTATGTTTTTACATTTACCAATAATGCAAAAAAACCTGTTGTAATAGAATTTGCCAATGCAGAATGCGGATGCACTAAACCAGAATATTCGCAAGCACCCATCGCTGTTGGAAAATCGAGTACCATTAAAGTAACCTATAACGCTGCCAATTTAGGTTCATTCAAAAAAAATGTGGATGTAAAATTTGCTCATTCTAACCAGCCTTATACACTTACCATCGATGGAGAAGTGATTGAGGCAAAGAAGAAATAATCGCGTTCATTAAACCTATTTCCAAGTTATGTTAGCAATTAGTCAAAGGGGGTTGGCCATGCCAGCTTCACCTATCAGAAAACTAGTACCTTATGCGGAAGCTGCCAAAAAAAGAGGCACTACAGTATACCATTTAAATATAGGCCAACCTGATATTGAAACGCCAAAAGCCATTTTAGATGCCGTTAGACACAGTGATTTCAAAGTCTTGGAATACAGTCATAGCGCAGGAAATGAAAGCTATCGAAAAAAACTGGTTCAATATTATGCATCCGTTGGCATTGAAGTGAATCATCAACAAATCATCATTACAACAGGAGGAAGTGAAGCCATTCAATTTGGCTTTATGGCTTGTTTGGATGCAGGAGATGAAGTAATTATTCCAGAACCTTTTTATGCAAACTACAATGGTTTTGCTGTTGCAGCTGGTGTAAAAGTTATTCCAATTACTTCCAATATTGAGAATGGTTTTGCATTACCACCCATCGCTGATTTTGAAGCAAAGATCACTTCAAAAACAAAAGCCATTGTTATTTGCAATCCCAATAATCCTACGGGGTATTTGTACAGCAGATCAGAAATGGAACAATTAAAAGAATTGATCCTTAAATACAATTTGTATTTATTTTCTGATGAAGCTTATCGTGAATTTTGTTATGGAGGCGAGCAAGTAAGTGCCATGCATTTAAAGGGGGTTGATGACAACGTGATCATTATGGACACCATCAGCAAAAGATACAGTGCCTGTGGAGGAAGAATTGGCGCATTTGTAACAAAGAATCAATTGGTATTAGATGCAGCAATGAAATTTGCTCAGGCAAGATTAAGTCCGCCAAGCTTTGCACAAATTGCCGGTGAAGCAGCCATTGATTTACCTGCTAATTATTTCGATACCACCAAAGCAGAATATAAATCTAGAAGAGATTTGATTGTGAAAAGGCTCAATAATATGGAAGGTGTATTTTGTCCAAATCCAGGTGGAGCATTTTATGCAATGGCCAAATTACCAATTGATGATGCAGATCGATTCTGCCAATGGCTATTAGAATCATTTAGTTTCGAAAATCAAACGGTGATGCTTGCTCCTGCAACTGGCTTTTATGGTACCCCAGGTTTAGGCAAGCAGGAAGTTAGATTGGCCTATGTATTGAATCTAGATGATATAAATAAGGCCATGGACTGTTTAGAAGAAGCCATAAAAGTATATCCTGGGAAAGTTTAACGTTATATTATATTTATTTATATATTATATTTTTGTTACCAAATTGCCATTTTTCTTAAACAAATTGAAAATAAAATACAAATAATAATAAATTATAATTGAATTTTACACCGTTTGTTGTATATTTGTTCCATCAAACTGAAGATAAAGACTCTCTTATAATGGCAAGCAATCGAAAAAATCCCCTCGTTTCTACGAGGGGATTTCTATTTTGAAATATTTACCTCAATATTGAATAAACCAGTTGGATTACCGTTAATGGTTAGTTGACGGTTATGCATACTAATCTCAGGAAAAAGATCTGTTTTGGATGGGCATTGCTTTGTGGAGTTTTGGCCAGTGAGCAAACTATTGCCCAAAATTTTCACGCAATCCATGGTTCCTCCTATGCTGGAGCTACCAGTTACTTTAATAACCCAGCCTCCCCTATCAATAGTTTATACAAATGGGATGTCAATTTATTTTCCGTTCAAGTGAGCAATATCAGCAATGCCTTTTATTTAAAGGGAATGCAATTGCCATCAATTGGAAATGCGAATCTTCAATTAACCCAAGGGAAATTAAGTCGTTACAATCATCAATCAATTGATTTGAATTTGTTCAATGCAATGTATCAAATAGATAAAAAACAGGCTATCAGTTGGGGGTTAAGAATCAGATCATACCTCCATATAAAAACCAATTCTTTTGATGTCAATGATACCACAGATCGATTAAAAGTATTTTTATTTAATAACCGAACCAGTCCTTTTCTTGAAGCAAAGGGAACACATGCTGGTTGGCTGGAAGCCAATTTAAACTATAGCAGAGTGCTTAAAGAAAGCAGCGAAGAAAAAATAAGTGCTGGTATTACGCTACAATTGAATAAAAATGTTTCGGGTGCTTATACTAAAATAAACCGTTTAACTTTTATAGAATCAAAACCAACTCCTGTAGATACTACTTATAATTTTACCAGTGGAGCAGGAACTTATGCCTATTCATCCAACTACGATGGAATAAGTCCCTATATTAATCTACAAGGAAACATCAATCAAATGATTCAAGCAGGTAAATTAAGTCTTGGGCTTAACCTGGGTTTTGAATACATTAAATACAATCAAAGTATTTCAGTAGATGAAAACGAGCCCATTCCTTATGATTGGAAAATTGGGGTAAGCATTATGGATATAGGTGCTTCTACATTCAAACCAAGTGAATTCAGTAGTCAATTCATTAATCCATCCAATGCTGTCACCAATGGAGATTTAAGTAAAAAATTTGAAGTAATCGGTTCATCACAAGATTTAAGAGATTCCCTGGCAACCATATTCACATCTATACCAATCAATAAAACATTTAGCGTCAATCATCCTACAAGAATGATCATTAATGTAGACCGAAATTTAGGGAATCATCTTTTTATAAATGGGCAGATGAGTTTGAATTTTAGAAGCAGTTCAAATTTCAATAAATTAAACACCAGAGAATTGAGTTTATTCACCATAACACCAAGATGGGAAACCCTTGTTTGGGGAATCTATTTCCCTCTTCAATACAATACTCAAGGACAATTTTGGATGGGAGCAGCATTTAAACTAGGCCCGCTGGTAGCTGGAATACATAGTTTAGGAATCTTGAAAAAAGACCCATTATTAAATGGAGGAGGATATCTAATGGTGAGTATACATCCTTTCAATAAAAAAATGTATACCACCAGATTAGATTGCTTTTAATACGCTTTATTCAGCAGCTTGAATATTACCCGCTTGTTTACCTTTTTTACCATCGACTATATCAAAAGAAACTTTTTGACCTTCTTTTAACGATTTGAATCCGCCCATGTTGATTGCGGAAAAGTGTGCGAACAAATCTTCGCCACCATCATCAGGTTTAATAAAACCAAAACCCTTTGCGTCGTTGAACCATTTTACTGTACCAGTTGGCATAACTATATTATTTAAGAGTTAAATATACAAAAAAATAATTGGAGGGTCAATTTTTTATACATAATCATCAATTCGTCTCTCTAAATATGGTATTTTTCTGTTTTTTCAATAGCAGATATTGCTCTATCAGCTCGAATTTGTATTTGTATGTTGGTAATCCATTCCGCACATCCTTTTTGGTATAGATGCTCATTCACATCCTGAATTACTTGCATCACTTCCGCATAAGTCCCTTCAATTTCAGTTGCAAAAGACCTTACATCATATTGAATGCCGGAATTAATAATAATGGGAATTGCTTCATCCACCCATTCATAAGGATGCTTGTCTTGTGCCAAAGGTAAAATTTGAATAGTAGCACAAATAGTATGTGAATGCATAAAATGATTTTAAATTTTATTTATTGACCCCAAAAATAATAGATCAATATCATTGCCAAAAGTCCTACAATAGCCATCAATAAACCTGCGAGCCTTTTTCTTTTGATGTATAGAATTAAAATCAACCCCGTAAGAGATACAATGACCAATAGAATTGCTGAAATATCAATTACCCAGGACCAATTTTTGCCGCTATCTCTGCCCTTATGAAGGTCATTAAAAAAAGCAATTAATCCTGCATTGGTTTGAGCTAATTCAAATTCTCCAGAAGCTCTGTTAACAAAAATATCAGCTTCGTAGCCAGGGCTTTTAAATGATATGGTTATTTGGGAATCATCAATACGAAAATCGTAAACAGCTCCATGAACTTTGTATTGATTTCGAAAATATTCAACCAATTTTAATTTATCAATCTTTAAGGTGTCCGAAACATTTACCCAATCTTTATTCATAGTTCCTTTAACAGTAGAAGTAGCAATGGGCGATTGAAAATAGTCGGCATGATTTAATGTTAATCCAGTAATAGAAAAAAACAATACAATTGCAAAACTGACCATCGATAAATAAATATGAAGCCACCTTGAAATTCGAGCTACTTGTTTATTCATCCTTATAAAGTTTTCTTTCTAAAATCTAAACTAGCTGATGCTACTTCAACATTTGCAGGCAATTCAATTTGAACAGGAGCATTATTGCATTTGATTTCGTTCGAAATGAGCTGATAGGTTCCATGCTCTCTGGCCACTTCAATATGTACAACATATTTTCCCTTATTTACATAGTTTCCAGCATCGTCTTTCCCGTCCCATTTAATTGTATACTTTCCAGCAGAACGGGTGGCACCAGTAATTGAAGGCATATTGCCCGCTTCTTGGTTAAACTTGCCACTATTTGCATTGTACCAAGATTTCAAATCGCGTAACCATTTTGGTTTATTAAACCAAACAGTGAGCGTTCTTACAGGTTCTTTGTTTTCATTTTCTACCCAAATTGCAACAAATGGTCTACGAGCAAATCCTGGCTGCTGGGCTAATTCAAGATTTACAATTAATTCATAATCGGTATTCCATTGATTGGCCATCAAAGGCTTTTCAATTGTTTTTTCTGGCAATATGCTTTCATAGGCAGCCCAACCTTTACTCTTGATTTGATCTCCATTTTTAGTAACCA
Organism: Sphingobacteriia bacterium; assembly: GCA_037129425.1. GTDB lineage: Bacteria > Bacteroidota > Bacteroidia > Chitinophagales > Chitinophagaceae > Sediminibacterium. Next base: position 19,008 of record JBAXUV010000005.1, on the reverse strand, counting down.
GTAAATATTCAACATCAGGTATATTGCTGGCAAGTATTTCACTCTCAGCAGGACTTAATACATTAAAAGCAGTGGCCAATGCACCAGCATCGCTTGCATTATTGGCGATTACTGTTGCACTAATGATTTGATTGGTAGGAAATCCAGTTCTTGGATCTACGATATGAGAATACCATTGTCCATTGATGCTGATTCCTCTTTGATAATTGCCACTGGTTGCAACAGCTTTGTTTATAACCTTTATTTGCGTTAATAAAGGATCATTAATGGCAATAGCTTTGGGATTGGTGATATTGATTTGTTCTTGTAAATTTCCTGAAACAACTATATCGCCACCAATATTCAACAACACTGCTTCAACACCATCAATTGTTTTTGCTGTCTGAACAGCTTTTTCGATGATATAACTTTTTACAAAAGTATTGAGCATTAAGGGAGCATTGGTTAAATGTGTTGCGGTTTGATTGGGTATATCTAGTACCCAGTGCTGCTCTTGTGTTTGTTGAATTGAATTATTTATTTCTTCGGATGTAGGCAATTGTTGATTTAATGCAGCATTTTTCCAAAGCCGATTCACCGTTTCCGCTGATGCATTCAAAGCGCCATGAGTGGATAATTTCCACTGATCGAATAATTGTAAAACCTCCAAAAATTCAGCAGATACTTTTACTGGTTGATTGTGGGTTAATGCCCATTGTCTAAACTCGCTATTAGCATCATATCCACTCAAAATATTGTTTAATCGACTTATGGTTTGGAGTGCCATTTTTTCGGCTTCATTGGCTTTCTTTGAGGAGATGGCTTTCACTTTCATTTCCATGGAAGTACCTAATACTGATTCGAAATTATTGGTATACAATTTAAATATTGTAGTAGGATGCTTTGCTGGCGGGGCTGCTTGCAAATAGTTCATCGCAAATAAAACCACTCCACCTAATAGAAATTGAACAAATCTTGATTTTTGCATTATTGATTAATTTAAAAAATAGTAAAGTCAACTAAAAGTAAATCAAGAAATATAAAAAACTAAAGCAATTCGGTAGAATACACTAAATAATAGATAATTTCATATCTATGAATCAAGTACCAACCCAACCATCTAATAGACTCTATTCCTTGGATGCTTTACGCGGTTTTGATATGTTCTGGATCATGGGTGCAGAGGAAATTGTACATGCATGGTATAAAGCTAGCGGCCATCCCCTGGCAAGTGTTTTTTCTGATCAATTAAATCACCCGGATTGGAATGGATTCAGGGCTTATGATTTGATCTTTCCCTTGTTTCTTTTTTTAGCTGGCGTTTCTATTTCCTACTCAGTGAGCAGTCAATTAGAAAATGGAAAAAGCAAAAACAAGTTATTGCTTCGAGTAATTAAAAGGGGGTTGATTCTAGTTTTATTAGGCATCCTTTATAATAATGGGATCGAACATATTTTACCCATTAATGAAATGCGATTTCCATCAGTCTTAGGAAGGATTGGATTGGCCTATATTTTTGCCAGTATCATTTATTTGTATGCCAGTGAATCAGCTCAGAAGATTTGGTTTGCCGGAATACTCATTGGCTATTGGCTTTTATTGCTTTTTACTGCAGCCCCAGGTCATATTGCTGGAGACTTAAGTATGGAAGGGAATATTGTTTCTTATATCGACAGAACAATATTGCCAGGAATTTTGCACAAAGAAATTCATGACCCTGAAGGATTACTCTCCACCATACCTGCTATCAGCACTGGTTTATTAGGTATAATGGTGGGAGGTTTTTTACAAAAAAACCACTTGGATCAAACTAAAAAAGCCATTTATATGGCTTTTGCAGGAATAGTTTTTATTGTATTGGCGCAAATATGGAATATCCGGTTTCCCATCAATAAAAATTTATGGACCAGTTCATTTGTATTGCAAGTGGGCGGATTGAGTTTATTGTTATTATCATTATTCTATTATATCATCGATGTATTGGGCTATCAGCGTTGGGCTTTTTTCTTTAGAGTAATCGGCATGAATTCAATCTTGATTTATATGTCTAGTGTTTTCATTGATTGGGAATTTACAACTAAAGCCGGATTTGGCTGGTTGGCCCAACTCGTAGGAAGCCCCTATAATATTGTAGCACTTTCTATTGCTTATGTTTTGATTAAATGGTTATTCTTGTATTTTTTATATAAGAAGAAGGTTTTTTTGAAGGTGTAATTATTTTCTGGCTTTTAGTTGAGACAGGTATAATGAAGCCGGGGTTAATCCTTTTTTATTTTGGCCCTCCCATTCTCCATCGGGCTTATTTTTTAGTCTGCCTTCATATTTTTCGCCCTGCAATCCAATAGCATAATTTTTTCCATTCACCCAGGGACTTTGTACTACAGCTTTTTGTACAGTACAATTCCATAGCACTTGATTTACCCCACTCCATCCATGCCCACTACCCCAATTACCCCTGTCTTGAATCGCGATTTCTCCATCAGTAGTTATATTGTCGTATAAAGTACCGGAAGTCCAACGATGATGCGGACCAATATCCGCATGAGTTTTAGTAGCAGAACAATTATAAAATACATTGGGACCGCAAACCCTTGCTTCTGTTACAAAATCATGTCTACCCTCTGTTGCAACGCAATTCATAAATAAATTTTGTTGCCCAGCATTGGAAAATGAATATCTGCGACTACCGGTAATGATGGATTTTGCATCGTAACAATTGCTATTAAGTACAGAAATATTTTTAGCCCATGTTCCTAAATGCACACAAGAATTGCCAAAATAGCGGGAGGTAATATTGCGTACCCAACCATTTTCTACTTTATCCATTTCTACTGCAACCCATGCATGGTTTTCGGATGTATCTTTTTCAAATACAGATTCGCAATACAAATTTTCAATACCTACCTGATTGATTCTGGAATTGAAACTATAGGAATAGATTGACCCCCCTCCGTATTTGGCTTCCAAAGCCAATACAATAGGATTATCTATAAAGATCATATTCCCTTCAATCTTAGTGATGGTTCTTTCAAAATTGAAACCATATTCCTGTGGTGTCCATTGTTTGGTATCTTCTCTCACTTCAATCTGATCCATCTGCAAATCCTTGATCCAAGCAGCTGTTCCAGGACGATAAACCATAATTTTTTCTCCTATGGAAAAATTGTTGGCATTAGAAACATTAAAGGAGAAAGAACCAACAGGAACATATTCATCTGTTATTTTTTCCCTTGAATTTTTCTTTTCGCTTACAGAACCAGATCCAGTAAACTTAAACAAACTGTATTGCATTTTTCCTGTGGCAATTAATTTTGTTTCAGGTCCTTCACCTCTAATTACAATACCACTTGTTTTAATATAAATAGTATTGGGAATAGAATAAGTTCCTTTTGTTAATACAATCACGCCCCTTAAACCATCTTCATTCGGCTGATTTTTGCTCAATGATTCAATTGCTGATTGAATATTTTCTAAATCATTGTCAGATGGTTTCAATTGAATAAAAATGGGAATATTATTTGGTATGGATCGATCTCCATGAAAATATCCTACCCTACTAAAATCGGGAATAGTATTGCCTTTTTCATCGGGCGTATAAGTAATGGCTCCTTTCTTATTAATGCTCACCCATTTAGATTGCCAGGATTGGGCATTAGCAATAAAATGGATCAATCCAAATAAAAACAAACAATATAATTTTTGATGACTTGCCATTTATTAATTGATAGTGATGTTAAAACTCTGCTTTATATTTTGGATCAAAATCCACCATCCATTCAATTCCATATTTGTCTCTAAACATTCCAAAGTACGAACCCCAAGGGCTATCAGAAATAGGCATTTCAATTTGTCCTCCTGCTGAAAGTCCGTTAAATAATTTGTCAGCTTCTTCTTTGCTTTCTGCACTTATTGAAATCTTACTTCTGTTCTCGTTCTCATTTACTTTTCCTAAAACCTCAGGAACATCATTAGCCATTAAAATATTCTTACCAATAGGCAATGCTATATGCATAATTTTATTGGCTTCCTTTTCTGATACTACAAAATCAGGACTTGCCAGATCTTTAAATCGCATTACTTGTGCGAACTCTCCTCCAAAAACTGATTTATAAAAATTGAATGCTTCTTCGGCGTTTCCATTGAAGTTGATGTACGGGTTAATAAGTGCCATAATACTGTTATTTAAGATTGTTTGTCATTTTACCCAAATTAATTTTCTCTGCTTTGATAATTGTTATTTCTCTAACATATTCCATTTTCCCCCACAAATATTGATGCCCTTTCAACCATTTTGTTGTACGCATTCTTCTGCTCAGTCTTTGCAATTCAATGTCAGTAGCTTTTCTTTTATCTCCTAATTGTCCGTAGAGTTTTATGGCTGGATAAGTTTTGAATTCTCCACTAAACAGAGAACTTAACCAAAAAAAAGTACTACTATTTACTCCTAAAATACAAATATTAGAATTGCCTTTACTATTTTCTGGAAGCTTTGTAGTAAATTTCTCAAAGTAAAATCCTGTCTGATCATTATTGAGAAATAATGAACCAATTGGCGTTACTGTTGGATTATTTTCCTTATCCACGGAAGCAATGGATACATGAAAAGTTGATCTAAAACTTTTGTTGAAATGTGCTTTAATATCTAGCCAATTTGACTGAATATCCATTTGATAAAATCTCCATTATTTATTTCGGTAAGATAGGTTTTATTTAATAAATCCTATCGCTGATAGGTATTTGTAACTGCAACTCCAGCCGTATCCGTGAGTATAAATGTGTATTTATTGTTTGCATCCCAACTATACCTCACATTACCATTCTTGCTTCCAATTTTATAAGTTAGTAAATAACTATTGGTTCCAATGGTAGCGAAATCTGTTATAACTGCTCCATTTAATGGATTTGTAGCCGGTCTGACTGGCTTAGTGAAAGCTTGCGGAATAACCTGATTTTCAGGAGCAGTTGTGGCAGGATCAAGGGTTACCTTACCTTTTAAAGCGCCGATAACATATGGGTAATCAGTTGTACCATGGTAATGATAATTTCCATTTGTTCCTAAATGACCATGACAGGTATCAAGTGCAATCATGTTAGCTCCATCTGGTTCTTTGGTACCATAAACAGGAAATCCATCCATGGCAAATGCAATTGGTTTTAAGCCATTTGTTGTAGACAAATGCAATGGGGCTGCATGGTAATGATAATCATCCCCTTTTCCACAATGGCCGCCCCAATTATCCAATTCTCCGATTTTATAAGAATCCTCTCCTCTATTATTTAAAGCATTGAAAATTGGAATACCATTCACAGCCAAAGCAACTGCCCCTTTCATTAGATTAGTTTTTGTACTTAATGGTATTGTTGCATAAACCGGCTGTAAAGGAATAGACCAACTATTCGTACCAGTATAAGGTTGAGGGATTGGCACTTGTTGTTGCCAACTTGTTATTCCAACCATCATGTTATGACTAGGCAATCCAGTTGATGCAATATAAAAATAAGTATTGTCCCAATTAGTACTTAATGAAGGTTTAAATGCAGCAAAAGCCGAATCAATAAATGTAACATTCGTTTTAGGAATTACCGTTACAGTTGGATTAGAAGTTGAATTATTAGAAGAGGCTGAAGATTTACTACAAGCAATAAGCACTGAAAATAAAAATAGCAACCCAACTGAGGCTAATCCGATTTTTGAGTTAACAATGTGGTTAAGAATAATTGTTTTATTAAGTATGATTAAAATCATTATCAAAAAACAAAGAATTAATATGGGAAGATATTTGATCAAATTTTTATTATCAGATTGATTATTCTCTATATTGATAGCATTTAATGCTGACAATTTATTGATTTTAAGTCTGGCTAATTGCTGATCTTGAATACTTAAATTCTCCAATAAGATTGGCTTAATTACACCTTCCTCTTGTTCAAGAAATATTGTATTACCCTTTGCAAATGAAAAATTCCCTTTAATAATGTCTCCAGACTTCAGCCTCCAACTATTTAAAATGATGCCATCATTTTTATGAAAATGCCCACCTAAATGAGCTTTTAAATCGGTGCTTTGAAAAAATAAGCAAACAAATAATAAACAGATGAAGTTTTTCATAATTAAGGTCTTGTATAAGTAACACTCATTACTGCACTATCAAGAATTTTGTTTTTCATTCCAGCTAATAATATATCCCGAGTAACCTGAGTATTGGGAACAGCAATGGATGGAGCTGCATTTAAAGCATATAAAGTTAGTACATAGATTTTCGCACCTGGCCCTTGAGAACATGGCGGAGTATATGTAGTTTTTCCATCCACCGTATTAATTCCAAATACACCTATTGATTTAGAATTATCAGAGATGGAACTGATAGAAGCTGGAATATTATACAATACGATATATACATGTTTATCCCCTGTTGGAGGAATGGTATACATGGTTATGGCATAACTGGAAGTTGAACTTGGCGCATTTGACCATTGAAGGCCTGGGGAAATCCCTAAACTATCACAAGTATTTACTTTAGGGTAAACACCATTATTCGCAAATCCATTGCCAGTGAATTTCAATTGATTGGCAATAACTGGAATATCGGATGCTGGAGTTGAACTAGTGGACTTTTGACAACCAGTTAAAACGATTAAAAACGATACTATTACAATAATTCTATTCAAATCCCTTTGATTTTAGCTATTTGACCATTATCTAGCTTAAAAGTTTAATGAGCAGTAAACTTTTTTTAAATACAGTGGCCTTAAACATTAATTAAATTAAATATAGCGATGAATAACCTTTAAAAGTTCAGTTTAGCAACTGTTTTATTTTTCAATGAATCTTCTATGATAATTAATTTGTCCTAAATGATACGCTAAATGAGTTGTTAAATGAATGAGTAAATATTCAGTTGTGGTGGTTTCAGAAAAAACCAAAACCGGATATTCCTTATTAAAATCCTCTTCTGTCAAAACAACAAGTGATTTTTTTATCACTTCTATTGTCTGAGTTAGTTGATCAATCAATACTTCTTTCGAAACATTTTTTTGAGAGAACTCAAGTTCTCTATTTCTAACATAATCTGTATGGCCAATTTCTTTTCCGATATAGGTGTTTAAATTTCCTATTAAGTGAAGAACTAAATTTCCTGCTGAATTAGAAATATTACTTTCAATTTTCCAAATGTTTAATGCTGACTGATATTGATTGAGTTCATTAATAACCCTATTCAAATCTCTTTCAAAAAGAGATATTAAAGTATTTTTTATCATAAAAATGGTTAATTTAATTCTTTTTGAAAGCTGCTCATCAAGTTGTTTTCAAATTGGTAAGCAAATGGTCAAGGTTTTCAAGAGCCATCGTAAACCCTTCTTTGAAACCCATTTCAATAATCTTTTCAAGCATTTCAAGGCTTGCGTATTTTGAAGTAATGCTTACAATAGTTTTGCCGTTGGTTTCACTAAACTCATTTTGAAATAATGTTTTTGGAAGTGATTCATTAATGTTGCCATGATCATCGCAAAAAGCATCAGTACCTGAAAAAATTTTTTTAAAAACAACTTTTTCGTAATCCTGCCTTCCCCAATGTTGTTCATTTTCTGGTCCAACCATAGCATACAACCAAAATCCTCCTTCACGAAAATCCATTGATTTTGTTTGAGCACGCCAGGGTTTAGGTGCCCACCATTGGTCAATAATTTCGGGCTTTGTCCAAGCATCCCAAACCAATTCAATATTTGCTGAAAATTCACGTACTACATTTACCGTGTTGCTTTCTTTGTTGACAATAAATTCAAATTGTAAGTTATTGCTCATTGTAATTGCTTATTTATATTTCTACATTAATGCTACAGATTCCTTTACCTTAATTACCCTTTGATGATTGTTTTTAAAAAATGTTGGACAGTTTCTGATCTTCCAATAGGTTCTAAAAAAAGATTGAAAATATTCACGGCTAAAGCCAGCAAGGTAGCAGGATGTTTTAGCTTTCCATATTTCCACGCAAACAAAATCAACATTGCAATGATTAGCGTTGTTGTAACATATAGCGAGGACATTATATCAATATTGGGCCAATTATTTCCATACAATGCTATAGTCACAAATTGGGCGCCACGGCCAAGTGCAGGCATCATTATTAAGAATACAGTTGATATCAACCACCATGCATGATCTTCCAATTGTTTACGAAGGATGATACTTTTTATCACTGCATATCCAAATGCTGTCATCATTACAATCTCTACAGCTGCTACACCTAAGAAAAACCAGGGCTTAAAAGGGCCGAAACGTTTTGGATCAGCAATTGAACTTTCCGCTGATACAATATCCCGATGCAACATGCTTAGCGCTGTTATGCATACCGCACCGGCAATGAACATTCCGATTATACCATTGGTGCGATGTTTTGCCATTTGTCCGCGTGTAGCGTAATAAGGTTGAATAATAAGATAGAGATACCATACAGTTCCTGTGAAATAATGAATATGAACAGACCATGCATTGTCAGAAAAATCGCCCCAGTAGTCATAAAAAATGCCAGCTTGCATAATCAACATGGGGATAATCATCCAAAGATGCAGGTTCTTATAATTTTTCATGTAGGTATTTATTTAAATGAAGTCATCACAAGCTAGGTAATATTTGCTCTAGCCGCTGTTAACTATTTCTTTTTCTAACAATTAATCAATCAATTCTTCTTTTATTTTCTTGTTGTAATAAAGATGGATAAAAATTCAAAAAAATATTAGGGATCATTATTGCCAGTCCATAAATTATGCTAATCTTAAAGCAATAAAAAATGGCAAAAAATATAACAAAAATAAATCCAACTAAATGACTATTTTCAGCTAATGTCATTTGATATCTCAAATGATTTAAATCAACCTTGTTATTTTCCAATTTTATTTGTTGATTAAAATATTTAAAAAAACTGTTTTGCACAATCCACTTAAAATATCCCAATCCAATTGTTTTATTGAGCAATTTACTTTCAATAAAATTCAGATTTGAAAATTTTTTGTAGAATTCAGTTTTCATAAAAATTCCATTAAATATGATCCCTATCATCCAAGAAACAACTGATATAGATATTCCAAAAGTCAAGCCTAAGATCAGGTATTTCATTATCATTGTAACATTGTAGTTAAGGTCAAGAACAAAGTGCAGTTTGGATGATCCTTGATCCTACTGCTGGCATGGCCATTAAAGATGCGATTATCTAAATACAAATTACTGAACTTGAATAGCATTACCAAAAGTTGAAGTTTTAACAGTGGACCGCAATTTGATAAAATGTCCATTTAATCTTATAAGCATATCTTTATCGACTTACAGTAGGCTGTATAGTTGACTCTTCTGAAGGGATTATATAAGAAAAGGAACAAATACACTGCAGCCAAGAGTAAATAATTCACTAACCTTAAATTTAAATCTATGGCGAAAAAGACAGCTGAACCTAGGAAGAATAAGCCTAGCAAAAAGAAAAGCTCAGCACAAAAGAAAGCAGATCCAAAGAAAAAAGCACGGTAGTGTAAATGGCTCGAAAGCCCGGTTCAAAGAGCCGGGCTTTTTTATGACATTATTGAATATTATAGATTAATAAGCCAAAGGTGGAGGTTCAAATGGTGTAATGCATTATGTTGCAACATTTTATTTATGGGTCAAGTCAGGGATCTCTTCTAAGCTATAATAAATTTTTAGCCCACGTTCTTTTGCAATTTTCACATCATTGTCTGCTCCTTTTGATGCTCCTTCAATGCGAAGAACCGCATCACACTTTTCTAGAAGTTGATGTGCTACAGGATATTGAATTTCGTCCCAAATACTGTCGCCAATCACCTTTGAACCTGCTAAGTTCATTAATGGCAAAGCAACCCATTCTCCTATCATAGGAATATGTCCTTTGCGAAACAATGGTAAAGCAACCGATTCAAGTTTGTCTAAATTTTTCTTTATTAATATCGGGTCGTCATTTGTTCCTCCTCTATAAGGACCTGCAATAAGAATCATCATAGCTTTAAAGTATATTGTTAAGTTTTATATATTGAAGTAACATTATTGTTTTACCATCTTTTATTTCTCCTGTCTCTATCATCCTCATCGCTTGTTCAATATCAATTTCTAAAACTTCAATATTTTCTTCTTCGTGTTCAACACCACCACCAGCGTTAATTTTCATTTCTTTGGTATACTCAGCAATAAAAAAATACAATACTTCTGTCACAGAACCAGGCGACATATATGCTTCAAATATTTTGCGCACTTCAGTAATTTTATACCCTGTCTCTTCTTCAGTTTCTCTTCTGATACATTCTTCAGCATTGTCTTTGTCCAATAAACCTGCACAAGCTTCTATTAACATTCCTGTTTCATTTCCATTTATAAATGTTGGAAGACGAAACTGTCTTGTAAGAATAACAGTTTTTTGTTCTTTGTTGAACAACAATATTGTTGAACCATTACCCCTGTCATAAGCTTCTCTGCTTTGGGTCAATTTTGTTCCATCGCTTTTAGAATATTCGTAAGTAATTTTTCTAAGTACATACCAATTGTCTGAAAGAATTTTAGTGTCGACTATTTTTATGTTGTCTATCATTTCTAGATTAACTTTTTATTTTGTTACTACGGCTTTGGTAATTGAAGCGCTTGCAGTTTTACCAAAAAATCTCAACAGAAATACTGATGTTGAAGTTTGAATAATATTTTATTTAGGTATTATTTCGTCATAATTACAAACCAATATTAATGGATGATGATATTATTCATTCTGTTTTGTAGCTAATCATATTAACACACTTGTCAATATCTAGTTAGTGTAAGTTTTCACTAAATTTAAAATTATTTTTTCCTAACCATTTTTCAGTATCTATGACTTCGAAAAATGGATTTTCTTGAAACATTTGTCGGATTATAGCTATGTGATCATTTCCAATAATTAAAAAGATAGATTTTTCATTGTAATCTAATTGAGAAAGCATTTTTGAATAAATCATGATATTTCTCCTGTACCAATCAATAGTTAAGTTTGCGCCAATGAAATAGGATGAGTCAATTTTATTGGCTGGCGTAAAAGCATTTGTATTGCCGATTTGAGGATAAACGTTAATGTATTGGGCATGAGAACTTTCTTGAACTTCTTTAGAGTTAAGCCAACGAATGAACTCTAGTAAGTTAGAATGGTCACGTAATGAATCATAGTTAATTTTAGAAGTTAAAGCTTGTGTCATTCCTTTTCCTTTGAATAATAGTTTATCTTCTTGATTGTTTGCTTTGGCATATTCTTCAAGCCTACTATAATGAAAGCTATAATTGCCTGGGTTGTCTGCTTGAAAAAGATGTTGATGATTTAGTCTATTGGCCGTTCGCCCAGCAACTTGCCAAATTTCATTCCTCGCTTGCCTTAATTTACCTTTTCTGTATTCTTGATATAGGCTGTCCATATGATTCTCATATTCCCATTCTGGCATTCGCTCAATGAATATTTTATCAGGAGATAATTTATAAATTATGTCAGAGAGCTGCTGAATACTCTGTTGATTTTTCGCACTTCTCACATCATTTATGGTCGTGTCAGTTTGAGTGAAGTGGAAAGTACCAAGTAGATAAACTTTAATTTTATTTCTATGAGTTTGTGAAAATGTTTGTCCAACAATAAGTATTGCTAATACCGTTATTTGAATTTTGTTTTTCATAATATATCAATTTAAATTACTGTTAAGGATCAGCGCCTGGTCTTGTTGGGTAAATTGAATCCAGTCAGCCCTTTACTATATCTCTATAATGGCAATATTGCTGATATTTTATTCATAAGCTAAATTTATAACGTCAAGTCCAAATAATTGCAAATCAATATTAGCTGTTTTTTTTCGCTTTTAGGTCATTCAATTTTTTGTTTAACAGTGTTTTATCATTATCAGTTTTTGCTTTTTGTTGAGCCATTTCAAAATACGAAATAGCTTTTGCATTGTCAATGTCAGTAAATAAATACCCAAGCAAGGAAAAGTAAAAATGATTGTCTGTTAGATCTAATTTTTCTGCCTCTATAATTGCAGTTTTTTTACCTTTCACTTGTGACAAAGCATAGGTTCTGTTAAGTGCTGTTATTGGAGAATATTCGATTAGTAACAGTTGATTATAGGCTTGTAAAATATTATCCCACTTTTTGGGGTTTTCAATTTTGCTACTATGCCAATAGGCAATATTTGCCTCTAAGTGATATTTGCTTAATTCATTACCTTGGGCACTTTGTATTAAATAAAAGTTTCCTTTTGCTATAAGTTCATCGTTCCATAAATTTTTATCTTGTTGGTCATACAAAATTGGTTCGCCTATTTCATTTGTTCTTGCTTCAAAACGCGAAGAGTGAAAGCACATTAAAGCCATTAAAGCGTTTACGATTGGTTTGTTTGTAGCTTTGTTTTCTATCAAAAAATAATTTAAACGCATCGCTTCCAAACACAAATCTTTTCGCAAATGAGTTTTCTGTGTGCTAGAATGATACCCTTCATTAAAAAGTAAGTATAATGTTGTCAGTACAGTTTCTAATCTTGCATTAATTTCGTTTTCAGTGGGCAATTCAATTTTAATAGTTGATGTTCTTAATTTTTCTTTGGCTCTAAATAGTCGTTTATTGATGGTCTCTTTATTGGTCAAAAATGCCTCTGCAATTTCGTCAATTCCAAATCCACAAAGTATTCTTAATGCTAAACCAATTTGTGCTTCTGGCGGAATTATTGGGTTGCAAATTGTGAAAATCATTTGCAATTGGCTGTCAGTTATATTTTTATGAGATAAGTCTACTTCAAATTCTTCACTTTGGCTTTGATTCAGTTTAATATCAACTGCTATTTTTTCAGAAAATGTTTTATGTCTTTTAAAATAGTCTTTGGTTTTGTTTTTAGCAACAGTATAAAGCCAAGCCGTTGGATTTTCGGGAATACCTTTTGATCCCCAGGTTTCAGCAGCCAATAAAAAAGTATCGTTTGTAATATCTTCTGCAATTTCAATATGAACAATACCAAACAACTTACAGAGTACAGAAATTATTTTTCTGTACTCTGATTTAAAAAGTTGTGGAATTAATGCTGCCTCGTTCAAATTAACCGTTAATTGAAATTACAGTTCTGACTTCAACATTTCCTCCGTGGCTAAGGATAGGACATCCTTCTGCCAATTTCATAGCTTCATCAAGGTTAGTAGCTTTTACAACTATGTAACCTCCAATCATTTCTTTTACTTCGGCATAAGGACCATCGGCAATTACATTATTGGGCTTCAATGTTTTTCCTTCAAAACTCAAGCGGTTTCCACTTGCCATTTTTCCTTGTGCAGCAATACCGCCCATCCAATCCATCCATTGTTGAATGTTGCCTTGCATTTGCTCAGGTGTAGGTCCAAACGATTCGTTGATTTCGCTTCTGAAAATCATCATAAATTCTTTCATGTTTTAATTTTTTTGTTGTTATAATAAATTGTTTACACCTTATTGACGATTGGGATTTTCAAAATTGGACAGATTGAAAAAATTTTTTTTGGTCAATTTATTATGAATATTCGTAATAAATAACAGCTAAAATCCCAGGTTTTGCGAAAGTGGATAAAAAGAACCCTGTCTGCCCATAACTATAGCCCAATAATGCCAACCGATATTTTGGGTGAAGTTTAGTTCTGTGATTGATGGTCAAAACTTATTACTTCTTTTAATATCCATTTTCCATCTTTCAACAAATAAAGGTGTATAAACTTTGCTTTACTTGTCAAAAAATCGGCCTTATTTTTCTCTCTGATAAAAAAACTATGGGTACCAGTCTGAACTGCACCATACAAAACATTGTCATTATACATAGGAAAAACTTCTAAGCTTTGTTCGTCGACCTTTCTGATGGGTTTTCTGATTGTATCACCACAAATGTATTTAATTGTATTTTCAAGAAAAATTGCTCTAGTTTGAATACCGCTTTTGTCGTGATAAAATGTTAGCCCACTGTCAATAGCGTTTTCGAGATAGTTTATATCACATCTATTAAATGATCGTTCAAAAAAAACGCTGTCCTGAAACTTTAGTTGACGGAAGATCTCAGAATTTTTTGGCGCTTGTCCAATTAAATTACAAGAGATTGTCAAAAGAAAGGAAAATGTTAGTGTGTAATATTTTTTCATTTTAACAGGATTGTATCAAAATATTCAGCCAATGTTTTCGGGCTTGGCGAGTATGGATATTCTATGATCCTACTGCTTACTTTGCCACTACAAACGCGATTAGCTAAAGCCAAATTACTGAAGTTGATTAGCAATACCAAAAGATGAAGGGCCTTTGATTGAAGCTCAAATTGTGGAAATCCTTTTGTTAGCGATTCGGGTTTGGGGTAGATTTGTTGCGAGATTTCTTTATCAATTTCATCATTACTGGTCTGATAAATCTGTATATTACAAATCCTATTACTGCCATTATTAGAATAAAGGCTGTCGGTAATATCGCTCCGAAAGTATATGTCATGCTAATGACAAAGCCGAGAATAAATTCGGAAAAGAATATTGGAATGATGAAACTAAGAATTAGAAAGAAGTAAAGAACATTGTCCAAAAAAGGCTTAAAATCATTAACAAAAGAAACTGACAGCAAAACTCCAAAAACTAATCCAATTACAAATCGGACTAAAACACTAATTATCTTCGATTTATATTGGCTATCTATTCTTGTTTGCTTTTCAAGCCTTTTTTTAATTTGCCCCAATAAAATCCATGCAAGAACAGGAAGTAATATACCACTCCACCAATTTGAAATTGTTGGCAGGTCTTTTTGATTGAGGATATGATGACTCGGAACACCGCCGTGTGAATAAGACCAGAATAACCAACCAAATGTAAATAGTGAAATGACAACAGTAATGACTAGTCTCAGCCTATTAAAGTTTGTTGGTTGTGCATTGTCCATTTTTGACATTTTGTTGAAATGAATTTCAATAAAACCTGACCGTTAACGTCCCAGGCTTTGCGATGGTGGGGAATTTGAAAAACGTCTACCCAGAACCGAAGCCTATTTGAAAAGCTCATGTTGAAGATAATAACAAAAAACCAAATTGAAACTCGTCTGCACGAACTGATGCTAAATAGTAGTACAAATGTTAATTGTTATTCCGTCTGCCCTACTATTACAAAACCCCTTGTTTGCGGTTGGGCTTATGGTTTATCACAGCCTTTATAAAACTGTCGTTCTCAATTAAAAATTCTCTTTTATACTTGTTACCAATATAATTATTATTTGCTTTAAATTCATCTATGCTATAGGGTATTTGAATATCTAACTTGTTCTGCAATATGTCGTCAAGTTTTTTTATTCCTGAAACTTCAACAGCTGAGATAACTCTATATTTGAACTTGGTTACTGGAAGTGTAAATACTTCTGGCGAAAAACCAATACCCAAAAAAACGCCTGTTTTTCTGCCAACCGTTATTAAGTTGTCATTTGGATTTTTGTTAGCAACGCTTAAAGCACTGCCTGCTGATGAAAAAATGTTTTCAGCTAGAATATAAATATTGCCTTTAAATTTTAGGGAATATGGTGAAGGCCCAAGTGTTTCTTCAGTATTTACAAGTGTTATTAATCCATACTTTTTTAATAAAGGATTATTGTCTTGCTGAAAATCGCCAACTACAGTATAACCTGCTCTTTTAATTCTTTCCTTTGTAATAACACCATTTGGGTAGTCATCAATTTTTAAAGTATATTTTATTGTATCAGCAATTAAGTCTGCATATAATACTTGCCATACATTGTCTTGCCCACCGGGGTTTCCACGAAAGTCTAATACAATTTTGTCTATTATTGTACTAGTATTTCTATATTTTGCAATTTCCGTTTTTAAGTAAGGCTTTACTTTAGTATCCATTTTCCTTAGCCTAATATATAATATACGCTCCTTGTCCCAATATTCCACTCTTGTTGTGTCTTTGCCTACTTCACCTTTGTCGGGAAAATATTTGGTAAATTTATTCGTTGGTAACCTATATGACTTTGAAATACCTTGTTCCGATTTAAAGCGAATGATTACGCTATCTTCAAAGATAGTTTCTAGGTTTCTAAAAAAACCTGCATAAAAAAACTTCTTCTTCTCCATATCATACTCATAAATTTCATTATTCATATGGGTTTCTAAATACTTATCAATTGCTAATCCATTGAAATGAGTTATTTCTGTGCCAATTTGAATTGTATCATCCTTTATGTAAAAAGGTTCTCTTACAAAATATCTTCCATTGATATAAGTATTGGGAATTGAAAGTCTAAATCTATCCGAATAATTTCCAAAAATTTCTGATTGTTTTTTTGCCCAACCTTCTTCTTGAACCCAAGGGTCTGTATGTCCATCTTGTGCAGCATTTAAAGCCTTGCACAATAGTATATAAAACGATAAGTCATTAGAAATTGTGTCAATCGACTTACGTAATTGACCAAAACCCTTTTGGACATTATAGTGCCATAAATCTTTTTTGAAAAGCAAACTTGGTGATGTTTTAACAATTGTTTGAACTAAAGTATCATAGTCTGCAAACATTTGTTGTTTTGTGAGGTTTAATTTAGCCTGACCAAAAATTGAGTTTGTAATGAGCAATAATAAAATGATTCTCGTCATACTGCTATAAATTTTAGAGGATTGCGATTGCCTTAACACCAACGTCCCAGGTTTTGCGCAGTTTGGATAATCCGTGATCCTACTGCTGGCTTGGCCACTACTGACGCGATTAGCTAAAGCCAAATTACTACAGTTGATTAGCAATACCAAAAGATGATAGGCTAAAGGTGGAAGCCCAAATTGCGCAAAGCCTTTTGTTGGTTGCTGCTCTTTATTGTTTTTTATGAAAGGTTCTAAGATAAAATGAACATACAAATACCCAGATAAGTACTGAACTTTCAACAATCCGTTGGTAGAGTCCGACAACTTTTGAATGCAGGTCAGATGATAGAATGCCAACAAATAGAATAGCGGTCAGACCGCAAGCGGTACCTAAGTAAGATAGATATTTTCCATTCGGCCATTTTCTGGAAACAATTCCAAGAATCAATAAACAAATTGGAACTATGATGTATGTCAATAGCCCAGTAAAGTTATGAATTAATTGCGACAGGCTTGGGTCAACTAATTCGTTGTCACAACCTTTGTCACATGGAAACAAACTAACAATAATTGTTGCAATCCCATAAAATATTCCAAGACCTGCAAACCCTAATTTTGTAAAAGTTGATTTTGGCAATGTCCTTACTGCATAATATGCAAAGGCAGCAATAAATAGTCCGCTAGGCAAAAAGCCTAAATACCTAAGTTGAAGTCCATAAGGTGTACCAATAGCATAAGATTCACTAATCAATTGAGAAATGTGGCTATACTCTGAAAATTGAAGTCCACCCAAAATAGCTGCTAAAATAAAAAGCAATACCCCCAGAAATCCAAACCAAGATGCTTTAATTCCATACATACTTTTTGATAATTTTATTTTTAAAAAATATAATTTTCATTTGTTTAAGGAAAGCTCATTTAGAGTAGCAACCAACGAGCAGGGCTTGCTTGCAGTTGGGGAATTGACCAACTGTCCGCCCGGAACTGAAGCTAAATTAATAACTAAAAGCCGAAGTTAACCAACAAAAGCCCAACAGAATTCCGTCTGCCGAAACCAAAGCCTGGATATGCACTGCCGATGATTGCTTCAACGCCCAGCCCCAATTGCAGCAAACCCCATGTTGTACGCAGTTTAGTATCTAGATGTTCCACTTAGGCTACTTTCAAATTTTATTTGGTTACCACTTTCAATTTTAGGATTTACTACAAATTTTCTCTGATTTATGATTGACTCCATAAAATCTAAACTTGTCTGTATTTGATATAAATAATTTAGGTAGGGTTGTTTCAATTTCAGGAAGTCTTTGTTCAAATTATACTCCATTAATTTAGCAATAACACCTTGCGATGTAAAATCATTATGGTCCATATTGGGGACTTTCAGGTAATATCTGTCACAATACTTTAAGGAATCAATTATCCTAAAGGTGGCCACATCTCTTGCAACAATGAAAAGGGGCTTGGTCATTTGTTTAATTCTTGGGTAAAGCCTGTCTTTCAGTTTTTTGAAGCCAGCTAACATGTATGTCCCTTCATAATCTGCCGTGTTATCAAAAATCATGAATCCAAGAAATGGAGTAGCCGAAACAGATGCATATGCTAGCATAGCCTGTGCACCATAGCTGTGTCCGGCACCAAAGATCTTTGTAATGTCTGCATAAGGCATTTTATCATTAACAAACTTTACAAGAAAATCAATTTCGTTAAAACTTACATCAAGATTCCATCCAATAGAAATATCTGCACACTCATTAGACTGGTAAGCTCCGGAGACCACAATATAACCATGTGAGGCTAAAAATTCGCATAGTAAAAAAGAGTCATCGCAAGTGCCTCCAAGCCCGGGATGATAAATTACCACAGGATATTTTCCTTTTACGACTGGTGCATTGGATAATGCATTTGTTTGAAAGTTGAAATACAAAGAAAAATTTTCTTTTACTTGGCTTTTCCATTGTGTTATTGATGAATCATAGCTCTCTCCGTTCCTGTCTCCATAAGTATATAACATTGCAAGCTTAAATTGGCTTACTGTCATTACCGAATCGAAAAAATGTAATTCATTCCTCCCGGATTTGAAAGTAATTAAGTCTTTTATAAATATTTTATTCCCAGTATTTTTAAAAGTAGGGTACCAAATGTTTACAACAACCGGCCTTGGAATAGAATAATTTTTCTTATTACAAGTATCAAAATATACTCTTGATAGATTATTGGAATAAATCCGTTTAAACCCAATGTTGTATTTTCCCTTTTTTAAATTATCGAAATAATCAGCACTTTTTTGGCTAAAAGAAAATGTCGTATGTAAAAAGAAAAGTATTATAAGTATTGTTTTTTTCATGTTCGGTATTATCAAAATTGCGTACAACGTCCCAGGCTTTGCGCAGTTTGGATAATCCGTGATCCTACTGTTGGCTTGGC
>JBAXUV010000049.1:0-6504 GCA_037129425.1 Sphingobacteriia bacterium | reverse complement strand
AACAAGGGCCTCAACAACAATCACCAAGGGGGCCACAACAAGGACCTCGTGGACCGCAACAAAACAGACCTCCACAAAATCCACGCGGACCGCAGCAACAAGGGCCTCAACAACAATCACCAAGGGGGCCACAACAAGGACCTCGTGGACCACAGCAAAACAGACCACCGCAAAATCCACGCGGGCCTGAACAAAACAGACCTCCTAGAGATTCCGCTGAAGGTGCTCCAATAGAACCAAAAAATGACTAACATAAAAAAACGCCCCGATAAATCGGGGCGTTTTTGTTTTGATTCATTGAATTTTATAATTGCTCCATTTCCGTTTTTACAAAATCCATTAATTGTTTAATATATGCAGGTGTGAGATCGAATGATAATCCAGCAGCTGCATATAACTCAGGTAAGGTCTTGGTTCCGCCCAAACTCAATGCATTCATATAATGCTGAAGGGCTTTTTCCTGATTTTGTTTGTACTGCATCCAAAGTCCAATAGCACCTAACTGGGCAATGCCGTATTCTATATAATAAAATGGAACTTCAAATAAATGCAATTGACGCTGCCATCCTATTTCTCTGTATTGGTCTAACCCTTTATAATCAATCGCTGATGTAGAAAATTCATTCAATATACTCATCCAAGAAGCAGTGCGTTCTTCAATACTATGTTTTGGATGCTCATATACCCAATGCTGAAATTTATCGATGATGGCAATCCATGGGAAAATGGTGATGGTTCTTTCTAATTGATGCAATTGGGCTCTTTTCAAATCTGCTTCATTATCAAAAAATGCACCCCAATGGTTCATGCTAAATAATTCCATTGCCATACTTGCCACTTCAGCAATCTCCATAGGATATTCCTTGAAAGCACTTAATGGCAAAGGATGCGCTAAAAAAGAATGGACTGCATGGCCACCTTCGTGCACCATCGTAGTTACATCACTCATTTGACCAGCAGCATTCATAAAAATAAATGGTGCTCCACTTTCGGCCAATGGACAATTGTATCCACCTGGTGCTTTTCCTTTTCTGCTTTCTAAATCGAAATGTTGTAGTTCATTCATCTTACGCAAACAATCAGCAAAAAATGGATGTAGCGCTGAAAAACATTTTACTGATTTTTCATACAAATCCTTTCCATCTGTAAATGGTTTCAAAGGAATTGTTCCTGCTGGTTCAGCTTCTGTATCCCAGGGTTTTAAAATATCAAGATCAAGCTGTACTCTTTTGTGCTCATAAATATCATTCACCAAAGGAACCACATGTAGTTTCACTGCTTCATGAAATTGAAAACAATCTTCCTTTGTGTAATCAAATCTTCCTAGTTCTTTAAATTTATAATCGCGATAATTCTCAAACCCAGCATTGACAGCTATTTGATGACGTTTGCCAATTAAATTACTGTATAATTCGTGCATGGCAGTTGCATCTTGCTTTCTACGTTCCTGAATTTTAGAATACACTTCTTTGCGTAATTCGCGGTCGGGGCTTTCTAAAAATTTTGCTGCCTGCTGCAAGGTATATTCTGTACCATTTACTTCAACAGTCATTTTTCCTGCTATTGCACCATATTGCTGTTGCAACACACTTAGTTCAGCTTGAATAGGAATATTTTCTTCTCTAAATAAATCAATGCTTTTTTGTACACTTCTTAAATAAGTATGATACAATGATTGATCTAATTCTTTTGTAAAAGTACAATTCACTAATTTTTTGTTGAGTAAATCGGCATATGGTTGAAGCTTAGGCTGAATTTCCATACAGAAATAAGTAAACGCTTCTTCCAACTTTTTATCTGTGGTATCACAAGTCATTTTAATTTGTCTCCAACAGGCATCTTCACTGACAACTGCTTCTAGCTCACTCAAATCTTTCAACCATTGTTCTAAATCGGAGACACTGTTAATGGACCGATCAACCAATAATTGAAAATAGGGCTCGAGGGCTTCCCAATTAGTAATTTCAAAATTTTGGGGTAAAAAAGCTCTTTTAATCTTCTCTATTGCTGCATTTGGCATGTTTCATGGAAATTTAGACCCCAAATTTAGTGCAAGAGGGCGTTAAGATGGACGAGGAATCTTATTTTTGCTGCCCCGTGGAAGATATCATACAATTATTACCCGATAATATTGCCAACCAAATTGCTGCAGGTGAAGTAATTCAAAGACCTGGAAGTGCAGTGAAGGAATTATTAGAAAATGCAGTGGATGCAGGTTCTACCATTATTAAATTAATCGTTAATGATGCAGGTAAAGCATTGGTTCAAGTGATTGATAATGGAAAAGGCATGACGGAAGCAGATGCAAAGATGGCTTTTGAAAGACATGCTACCAGTAAAATCCGGAATATCGATGATTTATTCAGCATCAAAACCATGGGATTTAGAGGAGAAGCTTTGGCTTCGATTGCTGCTGTTGCACAAGTAGAACTCAAAACCAAAAGAGCTGAAGATGAGTTAGGCAGTTTTATAGAAATAGAAAATAGCAAAATCATCAATCAATCTTCCTGCGCTGCTCCAAACGGAACAAGCATCAGCATGAAAAATCTTTTTTTTAATGTTCCTGCAAGAAGAAATTTTCTAAAAAGCAATGCCGCTGAAATGCGTCAGATTGTAGAAGAGTTTGTTAGAGTTGCCATTGCATTCCCCAATATTTTTTTCTCCTTAACCAGTAATGGTCAGGAAGTTTATCATTTAGAAGCTGGCAATAGCAAACAAAGAATTGTACAAATTTTAGGTAATAGTTATAATGCTAAATTGGTAACTGTTTCAGAAGATACCGACTACATGAATATAACTGGTTTTATTGGCAAGCCCGAAACTGCTCGTAAAACCAGGGGTGACCAATATTTTTTTGTAAACAATCGATATATTAAAAGTGCTTATTTGAATCATGCAGTCAATGCAGCATTTGAAGGAATTATTCCGAAAGATAGTTTTCCAAGTTATGTATTATACATCGATTTAGATCCTGCTCAAATTGATATTAATGTGCACCCTACTAAACAGGAAATCAAATTTGAAGACGAGAAAATAATATATGCATTTGTACAAGCTGCCATTAAACATGCATTAGCGCAGTTTAGCATTGCCCCTTCTTTGGATTTTTCTTTAAACGCAGATATACAAGGCTTGGATGCTGTGAGTAAACCATTTACCAACGATCAGCAAAATGCAGCAGTATCTTCTAACTTATACAAAACTTTTTCGCAAAAAAATCAGGCTCATTTCATTGAACCCAATGAAAAAAGCGAATTAAAACATTGGAAAGAATTTTTTACCAGTAATGCTGCTGGCAATAAAGAATCTACTGTAAATGAATCATTATTTACTCCATCTGCTAAGATTGTTTCCAATACAATTACACTAACAGATAAACCCCTGTTTCAATTACATCAAACATATATTGTTGTTACTACTCAGAATGGATTTTTATTGGTACATCAACAATTGGCACACGAGCGTATCTTATATGAAGGATATAGTGCTATGGCGCATAGTCAGCAAGCAACTACACAAAAAAGTTTATTTCCTATAAGTTTGGAATTAGTGGGTGCTGATGCAGTTTTACTAACTGAGTTATTGCCCGAACTACAAGCCATCGGCTATCAAATAGAACCTTTTGGTCAAAATAGTTTTGTAATTCAAGGCACCCCAGCAGATGTAATTGCTGGTGACGAAAAACATGCAGTAGAAATGTTGATTGAACAATTCAAACATTTTAGCAGCGAAGTGAAATTTAGTAAAAGAGAGCAATTGATTCGTTGCATGGCAAAACAGCAATCAATTAAATCTGGCAAGCAACTAGATCAAAAAGAAATGAACCAGTTAATCAGTTCATTATTTGCCTGCGCTAGTCCCAATCTTAGTCCGAACGGAAGCCCCACTTATTTAGAGTTTAAAGAAGACTACCTCGATAGAATGTTTGGTAAATTATAATTAATAGTTATCTATAATTCCTGTAATAAATTGCTCAATTGATTTACGGATAGTTCCTGCAGCGGCTTGATGCGCGTTTACCAAAACAGAAAAAATAAGTGATGTCCCTTTCTTTGTAGTGATATATCCACTTAAAGCAACATGATTACTTAATGTACCTGTTTTAGCAAAAATCTTTCCTTCATAGCCTTTATACAAACCAGCTAAAGTGCCTTCATTGGCGCCGGGTAAAATGGTATTAATGCGTTCCCATGAAAATGATTTTTTCATCTGAGTAAGTATCCAAACAAAATCTTGAGGAGTCATTAAATTATAACGGCTCAAACCACTCCCATCCACCCATTTTGGTTTTTGAGGTAATCCCAGAAAATCAGATTTTAATAAAGTATCGATGATTTTATTATCATCCATTAATCCAATTTTTTCATTACCCACCATGAGCAAAGTTTGTTCAGCAAAGAAATTATCACTTTCATGCATCATTAATTTGAGCATTGAATCGGTAGGTTGAGAATAGAATTTTTTCCAGTCTGCGGTTTGATCGTTGATTGCACTGGCAAAATGCAATACTCGATTAAGGGTATCTTCCAATAAATTCAAGGAAACATCTTCGAATGACTTCTTTGTTGTAAAAGGAATTTGTGTAGCAGTAAATGTTCTATTACTTTTTACTATTTCAAAATGGTTATCGGATTTATCTCTATTGATAGCAAACTTACCATCTGCCATACTAGCAAAAATATTGACCGAATCTTTAAATGCTTTTGGAACAATGTTTAATTGATTGCCTTTTTTAGAAAACCAAACCAAGTTGCTGTAAATAGGCATGGCCGACCTTTCCGGCATATAATTGGCATCGTAATCATTCCAGGCCCAGCCATTTCCGAATGAGGCAGCATTCCATCTCGGCATTACAAAAGTGATATTAGGCGCATTGGCTTGTAAATAATTAAAAACTTTTTCTTGCTTGAAATCGGGATGCAAAAATGTGGGGTCTCCTGTAAAACGAACTGCAGTATTTTCTGAGTTGGGCAAATATTCAAATGCAACCAAACTATCTTTTAAATTCTTCAATGCTGCAAAACAGGTAAATAATTTTGTATTACTGGCTGGTACAAAATACTTAGTGTCTTGATAGCTAAATAGAAATTTATTTTCAGAAGGATCGTAAATGCTGATTCCAACATGTGCTGGCGCAAAATCAGCTTTATCAAGTATAGCCGTTTTAGCTAAAGAAGCAATACTTGTTGGGCTATCTACAATTGCTTTCTTTTGAACAGAACAAGCTGAAAGAACCAATAGGGTGGTCAGTAGTAGTAATAAAATAGAATGCCTCATAAATTACAATTATCAAACTGTAATTTACAATAATCAATCATTAAAATTTAAATTCTTTCAGCAGCGCGCATCCAGCGTTCTGGAATATCATTGTTACAAGCGGTAACATAATCGCGATAACTGCAGGCTACATATTT
This sequence comes from Sphingobacteriia bacterium, assembly GCA_037129425.1. Lineage (GTDB taxonomy): Bacteria > Bacteroidota > Bacteroidia > Chitinophagales > Chitinophagaceae > Sediminibacterium. The sequence goes on along the minus strand of JBAXUV010000049.1, from coordinate 1,090 downwards.
GCCATCGTGTAATTGCATCCACCATCTTCCTGTTCTTTTGCTTTGTAAAAAAATTGTTTCTACTTCTGCAAAAGCCATTGTAAATTCATTGAATGCATTTCTGTTTTCTAGATCTGCTTCCTGTTTGCCTTTTTGAATACCATCTAATACATACCAAAGCATATGTGCCTGTTGTTTGGCAGTAAGTTCATGCAAATCTTGTTCTTCAATAAATCCATACAAACCAATACTATTGCAGATTTTACTCATACCTGCATATTGCATTAATGTGCAAGCTTCTTCGCCATTAAAGCCATTGGGTGTAATATAATTTGCAGGGGCATGTGCATTTTGAATTGCAGCGATATCAAAACTGAATAATTCACTATTGCGAATTGCTGGTTCCATTTCTTCAATCGACTCTTTCACTTTTCCAACTCTAATGCAATCAAATCCCAGTTTGTCAATGGTTTCGAGCATATGCGGATGCATGAAATAACTTTGAAATCCTATATGGGTGTAATGCTTTAAATAATTAGGAATACCGGTAAACATATCAACCAAAAACTGATCAGCAGGCTCAACGCTCTCCATATCCAAATCGATCTTTGCATCAACTACAACAGCATCAATGATTTTTTCATTATTACCATAGGCCAGATATTGTGCTGTAGTCATATCATGCGAACCACCTAAAATCAATACTTTTTTACCCATTTGAATGAGTTCGGCTACAACTGTTTTAACAGCTGCATAACTATCCGCAATAGTGGCACCAGTTTTAATATTGCCCAAATCGGCAATAGTAACTTCTGTATGCCAGTAAAACAAAGCATAAAATTGAGAACGGATGGCGTTAGGGGCATTATTGGAAGTATACTGCATACCCATTCCGCGCATATCGCCACAACCCACAATTACCAAATCTGCCGTAGAGATATCAGGAAGTTCTTCTTCGAAAACCAATATATGTTTACCCAACTGTGTATCCTTAAATCCTTCATCATTAGATAATAATGCCATATTCACTGGCTCTAAGAAATCGAGTAAACTGTGTAAAGACATAGGGTATTATTTGCCTTGAAATAACGCTTTTGTATTCATTTTATTG
>JBAXUV010000048.1:0-6735 GCA_037129425.1 Sphingobacteriia bacterium | reverse complement strand
AGTATTCCTTGATGGTGTTGTATATCGCCACCTGCATTTTCTTCTGCTACTAAATCGATGATGGTTCCTTCTTTATCGGTGATCAATACCAATTGATCCGACAATAGTTCAGTTCCCGTAAAAATTTGATCGGCAGAAAATTTTAAATAGCTCAATTTATTGTAGTTCGTATTCTTTAATTAATGCTTCTGGTGGAATTTGCAGCAACTTACTAAACTTTCTGATCATGGTTAATGAAAGGGCTTGCTTGTAGTTTAATACTTTGCTCACCGTTGCTTTATCGCCATACACTCTTGCTAGGTCGGCAGCTTTGTAACCAAAGTCTTCCATTCTTATTTTGATGAATTCGATGGGGTCTAATTCGGGTAAGGTAGAAGTTCTTTTTTCATAATCACTAATGAGATAAGCAAGCAAAATCGTTTCTTTATATTCTAAGCTACCCTTTTTTTCATTCTTAATTTCTTGAAAACGATTCATTGCAATCTCATAATCTTGTTCATTTTCTAAAAAATACCAATTTTTCATTTCTATAATTTTATATAGTAGAAGGATCAATTTTTTCATACTCATTGTGAGTGCCAATGAATCGAATTTCAACAATTCCCCTTTCGTAATCTATCTGACCTATCAATCTGAACTTATTATGAACAATTTCAAATCTTGCTCTATTTTGAGCAAGCATTTTGGCATTTGGAAATGAATTTAAAACATCTTGTTTCTTCTTCCATATCGCCTCTTCTGTAATTTTTCTCCAAGTCGATAAACTTTTTCTTGTAATCGCATTTTTGAAGCCAAAAACATCTAGTAGTCTTTGATTAACTATAATCATTTCTTTACAATGCCATTTTTGAATTCAGCAAAGTATTAAATCAATTAATGTGGTCAAATACGTCAACTACCTGATTATCAAAGATAAAAAACGGTTGGCAAATTGCCAACTTTTTGATATTTCAACACGGTGAAGGCTAAAGTGAAGCATGATTTTCAACAAATCTCAATCTATTTTAGACAACTAATTTATTTTTTACACTAAATTATTATTGAAAATCAATTAGTTACAAAGGGGGTATGAAAAATAGTTCTCTAAAATCTTGGTTTTCCCGTTGAACTGCTGCACCTTTGCCCTCCCAAAAAATGGGAACATTCTTTCCGGTGGGATAGCGCCGGTTTAATTAAAACAAACTATTATGAGTAAACTCCATTTCACCACCAAGCATGCGAATGAAGCTACCGTTCAACACAACTGGTATATAGTTGATGGTACTAATCAAACTGTCGGACGCATTGCATCTAAGATTGCTGCGGTATTACGCGGTAAAAACAAAGCATATTATACTCCACACGTAGACTGTGGCGATTATGTAATTGTAATCAATGCTGATAAAGTTACTTTCACTGGTAACAAATTAGAAGACAAAATCTACTTGAACTATTCTGGTTACCCAGGTGGTAAAAAAGAAGAAGTTGCAGGTGATTTATTAAAGCGTCGTCCTGAAGTAGTAATGGAAAGAGCAGTAAAAGGGATGTTGCCTAAAAATCGTTTAGGTCGTAAAATGATCAAAAAATTATTTGTGTATGCTGGATCAGCTCATCCGCACACTGCACAACAACCTAAAGAACTTAAATTCTAAACCATTACGCTGAATTTCAGCGAACCCAATAATAATAAAATGGAAAAACAAAAAAACGCAGTTGGTCGCCGTAAAGAAGCCGTTACTCGTGTCTTCATTAGCAAGGGCGAAGGTAAGATCACTGTAAACGACAAAGATTACAAAGCTTATTTCCCATTGGTTTATTTACAAAACCAGGTTGAAGCTCCTTTAAAAACAGCTGATGTAGTTGGTAAATTTGATATCGTTATCAATGCTACCGGTGGTGGATTGAAAGGACAAGCAGAAGCAGCAAAGTTGGGTATTGCCCGCGCTTTGTTGGAAGTGAATCCTGAATTCCGTCCTGTATTAAAAGTTGCAGGTCAGTTGAAACGTGATCCTCGTAGTGTTGAACGTAAGAAGTTCGGTCATAAGAAAGCACGTAGAAGCTACCAGTTCAGTAAGCGTTAATCGTTGTATTGAATATCAACAAAAATCAAATTATTTAAAATTATATAATTTACCACAATGGAAAATAACACTTCACTACAACAGCAATTACTGGAGGCCGGCGTTCACTTTGGTCACCTAAAAAAGAAGTGGAATCCTAAGATGTTACCTTACATCTTTGCTGAGAAAAAAGGCATACATATTATCGACTTAAATAAAACAGTAGATTACTTACAAGAGTCTGCTGCTGCAATTAAACAAATTGCAAAAAGCGGTAAAAAAATCATGTTTGTTGCTACAAAGAAGCAAGCAAAAGAAATCGTAACTGAGTGTGCAAAGCGTGTAAACATGCCTTATGCTACAGAGCGTTGGTTGGGTGGAATGTTGACCAACTTCAATACTGTACGTAAGAGTGTAAAGAAAATGCAGAGCATCGAAAAAATGTTGAACGACGGTAGCGCAGAAAGCCTTACTAAAAAAGAGCGTTTAACATTAACTCGCGATAAAGATAAAATGGAAAAAGTATTGGGCGGTATTGCTCAGTTGGGTCGTTTACCAGCAGCTTTATTCCTTGTTGATATTGGTCATGAGCATATTGCTTTAGCTGAAGCTAAGCGTTTAGGCATCACTACATTTGGTATGGTAGATACCAATTGTGATCCTAACAAAGTAGACTTCGCTATTCCTGCTAATGATGATGCAACAAAATCTATTGCAATCATTACCAACTATATCGTTGCTGCTATTTCTGAAGGTTTGGCTGAGCGTCAAGCTTCAAAAGACGAAGATGAGTCTGATGATAACAACAACGAAAACGAAGCACGTGCTCGTAGAATGGAAGCAGAAGCTCAAGCTGAAGCTGGTCGTGGTGGAAGAGGTGGTCGTGGTGCTGGTGCAGCTGCTGCAGGTCCGGGCGGAGCTCCTAAGCGTCGTGTTCCAGGCAATCGTCGCCCAGCTGGCGGTGGTGGTGGAAGCAGATAATTCAACTACTATTTTCAATTTAATTTATAGCGATACAGAATCAAACGATTCTGTATCGTTCATTAATCACTATTCAAAATAAAAAATATGTCAACTGCAACAATTTCAGCAGCAGAGATCAATAAATTACGCCAGGCAACAGGTGCCGGTATGATGGATTGTAGAAAAGCGTTAACTGAATCTAATGGCGATTTTGAAGCTGCCATTGATTGGTTGCGTAAGCAAGGTCAAAAAGTAGCTGCAAAGCGCAGTGATAGAGAAGCCAAAGAAGGAGTAATCATCGCTAAAACTTCAGCTGATAATAAAGTAGGTTTTGTAGTTTGTATTAGCTGCGAAACAGATTTCGTTTCTAAGAATGCAGATTTCGTTGCTTTTGCAACTTCAATTGCTGATGCAGCAGTTGCTAACGATGTAAAAAGTGCTGAAGAATTAAACGAAGTAATGATCAACGGAGCAAAAGTTGCTGATATGATCAATGATAAATTGGCTTCAATCGGAGAAAAAATTGGTGTTGCTAAATTTGAAAGAATTGAAGCAGCTTATGTTGCATCTTATATTCATGGTGCAAACCGTATGGGTGTTTTAGTAGGCTTAAATGCTGCTGCCCCTGAAGCTGGTAAAGATGTTGCCATGCAAATTGCTGCAATGAATCCATTAGCTGTTGATGCTGATAGTATTCCTGCTGCAGTGGTAGATAGAGAAAGAGCAATTGTTGTAGATACCATGAAAGAAGATCCTAAGATGGCAGGCAAACCTGATGAAATGATTGCAAAAATCGCTGAAGGTAAATTGAATGCATTCTTTAAAGAAAATACTTTATTGGCTCAAGCTTTTGTAAAAGATAGCAGCATTACTGTTGAAGCATATTTAAAATCTGCCGGTAATGTAACTGTTACAGAATTTAAGAGAGTTGCATTGGGATAATTTCCTGCAAATTATATTTTAAAAAAGGGATAGTATTTACTATCCCTTTTTTAATTGCGATTACTGAATTTTAAAATCGATAACCAGCCATAAATACCAACGCCATATTTCTATCATCTAATTTAGAAGAATAATAGCCTTTCAATTCGGTACCTAGAGAAAAATGCGGTGCAATGATTTTCTGGTAACCCACTGCAATGCCATAATCACCCAACGAAAAATTACTTGCATGGTAATCTCCGCTTGCATTGGTAGTTATTTTATTCAACCTTATTCCTTGACCCATGGTAAAGTTGCCATAGAAGTCTTTCAAAAATTTCATTGAAATAATGAATTGAATAGGAATGGAGGCATTAACAATTTTAGCTCCGTTTGTATTTGCAGGGTCGCCTTTAACTGTATATAATTTATTGTATCCTGTTTCGAACCCAAGGCTAACAAAAAATTCTGGCTCCCACATAAATCTTGTCACAAAAGAGTAATTCAATTCTCGTACATAATCTTTGGCCAATACTAAATTATTGAAATAATAATTTGGCCCTACTCCCATGTATAAACTGTATTTGTGTTTCTTCTTTCTGTTAACTGATGGAAGATCTTGGGCATTACAGTTTGAAGTAGTTCCGATTCCAACAGCAATAAGTAAGGTCAAAAAAATTATTCTCATTCTCATTGTTTCTGTTCTTTAAAATAGGGTATAAATATTATAGACCACATAAGCAGGATAGTCTGTAATAAATCCATCAAATTGCCCATTTCTTAAATAGTCCACTATCAACCCTTTACTATTTAATGTCCAACTAATTACTTTGATATTATTTGCTTTTGCTTTAGCAACTTCATCTAGCACCAATCCTTTGGAAAATCTTGGACCATAAAATTTACTCTTGTTTTCAATTGCTTTGTCTACACTCAATTCGCATAAAGTGGGCAGATCGCTGAAACTTGTTTGTTTTTTTAATTCATCAATTACATCTTCTGAAGGAAGGCCGGTAAATAGTACCACATTTCTATTGGCTGCTGCTGCTCTTTGGTATCCTTTTCTGATAATGGGTTCCAAGTATTTAAAAATATCTGTATTCCCTTTGATGTCCAACCACAGATAAGTCAAATTAGTGCTGTCTATAAATGTGTTGATCACTTGTTCAACCATTGGAACTTTTTGCCCATCTACCAATCGTATATATTGATTGATTAAAGCATAAGAATATTTATCCCAACTCCCAATCAATGGACCTTTCTGAGTTAATCGAGTGTCGATGGTGGCATCATGAATACATATTGGAACATTGTCTTTAGTCATTCTCACATCAAACTCTAATCCATTCACGCCGTAATCTTCAAAATTCAATACTGCGTTTAAAGAGTTTTCTGCAAACGGAGGATCTACGGTTGTTTGAACGCCATGATGACCAATGACCATAAATGCTTTATTAATTGCTTGCGCAGTAAATGGTCGTTTATATTGTAACACCATCGTATTTCCGGCATCAATACCTTTGATTTTTAAATTAGCAACGATGCCATTTAATAAATCTGTAGCACCATCTGTTGAAGCAATAGCAAACTGAATGATTCCCTGGTCTGCTTTTTCTGAATATCTCCAGAAACCTGAAAATTGTATGGAGCCATCAGTGTTTTTAAATCCATATTTTAGAATAATATAAATCCCTTCTTTCTCACTAAAAAAGGACACTTTAAATTTGGATACTTTACAAACAAATTGAGTTCCCAAATCGGTATTGCCACTAACCAATGTATAAATACCTTCCATTTTTTTCATGGTGGTACTCGCAATAGAATTGGTATTGATCAAATTGGTTTCATCTGGTTTGGGTGGAGCAATAATGTCGCTTTTCTTACAACCAGCTAATACAAATAATGGTATAAAATAAATCAGTTTAAAAAACCGCATAGAAAAATATTAAAGATGTATGCCTAATTGAAATTCTGGGAAATAATAATAATAGCTATTTACTGGCAAAGCTGGCCAAGCTAAAATATGGTATCGGAGATAATTGATCTTTAACCCCATTGACAATATTTTCTTTTTGTGTAACCTTTGTTCATATGAAGTAGTAACACTGTAGCCGTTTAAGAAGTTTTCATTAAAAGGAATTACATGTCCGCCTTCGTTGAGATTTAAAGAAGTAGTATAATACAAATCAGTTCTAACAATCAATGAACTGTGTTTAAAGCTATAACCAAAAGTAACAGAGGGCTGTTGCTCCCAACCAGTTAATACAGTTTTGTAACCAAAGTGTTGCAATACACCCAAATTAAATGCCACCTGATAGCCAATGCCCAGATGCAAATGATCTTTTGAATAATTCCAGAAAGGGCCTGCATTGATTCTGTTTGAAATAAACAAAGTAGAAATGCCTCCCTGTAAATTAAAACCTTTAGGCAAAGTATATTTTGCGGAATAATTAAGCATGGGAGCGTTCACCATATCGAGTGTCCAGATCTTTGGGGGTACCACATAATAAATAGACAATGATTGAGAAAATTGTCCTTGCTTTAGTGGCTGAGGCAATAAAAAGCTGGCATTTCTAATATCGAAACTGTCTACAATGTCTGCAGTATTGGTTTTGTTGGTTTCTTGAGCATGTAGGATGGATGCACTCAATAAGGAAAGTGAAAAAATATAAATTCTAAATGAATTCCAAGATTTAACGAGCATAGTTAATTGTTACAGCGTATTTCAGCCTATTTTTCAATTTCACTGAAATTAATGCTTTTTGTTTATTTTATAATAAAATGGTATCCATTTTTAAATTCACTAAAATCA
>JBAXUV010000047.1:0-6936 GCA_037129425.1 Sphingobacteriia bacterium | reverse complement strand
CTAAACGAATGGTATTATCGATGCTAAAAATCACGATCAAACTCAATAAAATAGCTACTACCAGAAAGATCAATCCAATCTTTGATGCTTTTTCATTGAGGTTATTCACCAATGTTTGAGGGTATTGCAAATCGGTGATCTGATTACCATAAGCCCCCATTAAATCTTCGGAAATTTTTAATAAACTGTCTTTGTTTACATATTCAGCTTTGGCATAAAAATCAATGCTCTCAGGAAGGGGATTCACATCCAGAATTTTTGCCCAGTCTTCATTGTTTTCTTTGTTCCAGATTTGTTTGGCTGAATTCTTATCTACATAAATAACATCTTTGGCATAGGGCTTAGACGCAATAAATTGTTGAATTTGACCAATGGTATCCTTATTTAAGGTTCTTAAATAAGCGCTTAGTCGAATATCTTCTTTAAATGTATTGCCTACAGAATTGATGTTTAGAAAAAACCAACCCATGATACCCATAATAAAAAGTACCAAGGAAACCCCAACGATCGTGTATATATAATTAGGCTTGCTTCTTTTAAGAGATGATTTTCCAACTTCTGCCATGAGTGATTCGCTATTTTTAAATAGTGTTAATGGATGTACAAATGTACGGTTTTGGTGGCTAAAGACTTACATTTGCAGCCACTAAAACGCTGATTTTATCATTGAAATTAGGGGATTCATGGTGGCTTAGCGTTAATGAAATGCAAATAAATTAAACCCTAACAAAAATAAATCGCTTCGGAAGCCTTAAAAATGGACTATCAATTCAGATCAATCGAACAAAAATGGCAGCGCAATTGGGAAGAAACGAATGCTTATCAAGTTAGCAACGATAGCAATAAACCGAAATTTTATGTGCTCGATATGTTTCCTTACCCCAGTGGTGCAGGCTTACATGTGGGACATCCCTTGGGTTATATTGCTTCAGACATTTATAGCAGATTCAAACGTTTGAAAGGTTTCAATGTATTACATCCAATGGGTTATGATGCATTTGGGTTGCCTGCAGAACAATATGCGATTGAGCATGGAGTACATCCCGCAGTGAGCACGATTCAAAACATTAACAACTTCAGGAATCAATTGAATAATATTGGGTTCTCTTATGATTGGAATAGAGAAGTGAGAACTTGTGAGCCGCAATATTATAAATGGACCCAATGGATTTTTCTCCAACTGTTCGGATCCTATTTTAATCGATCTTCTCAAAAAGCAGAAAGCATTGATTCATTGGTTGAAGCTTTTAATAAGGAAGGCAATCAATCACATGAGTGCCCAGCCAACGACAAACTCATTTTTTCTGCTAAAGATTGGAAAGGATTTAGTGAAAAAGACCAACAGGATATTTTAATGCAATATCGTTTGGCATTTTGTGGCTTTGGAGAAGTGAATTGGTGCGAAGCTCTAGGAACCGTATTGGCCAATGATGAAGTAGTAAATGGAGTGAGTGAAAGAGGTGGACATCCGGTAGTGAAGAAAAAATTGCGTCAATGGTATTTGCGCATCACCGAATACGCGGATCGTTTAATTACTGGATTGGATCAAATTGAATTCAGTGATGCTATGAAAGAAATGCAACTCAACTGGATAGGTAAATCTTTTGGTGCGGAGATTAGTTTTGATATTTCAACTTCCAATAATGCAATTGCAAGTAACCCAAATGTATTAACGGTTTACACCACTAGGCCCGATACTATTTTCGGCGTAGATTTTATGGTGGTTGCACCAGAACATTCATTGATTGAATTGATTACTACTGCCGATCAACAAATAGCTGTTGAAGAATATATTGCTTATGTAAAAAGCAGAAGCGATCGCGAGCGACAAGCGGAGAAAAAAATCACGGGCTGTTTCACAGGGGCTTATGCCATCAATCCATTCAATGGAGTTAAAATTCCTATTTGGATTTCGGAATATGTATTGGCAGGATATGGAACTGGAGCGATCATGGCGGTGCCTTGTGGCGATGATCGTGATCATAAATTTGCTCAGCATTTTAATATACCTATTACCAATATTATAGGAGAGCATTATAATGGCACAGAAGCCAATTCAACCAAAGATGCCATTTTACACAATAGCGATTTCTTAAATGGAATAGTAATGCGTGATGCAATTGCTATTGTTATTGATCAATTGGTAGAGCGCGGAATTGGTAAAAAGAAAGTGAATTATAAAATGCGCGATGCTGCATTTAGCAGACAACGTTATTGGGGCGAACCATTTCCGGTTGTTTGGAAAGAGGGGATCGCTTATCCTTTAGATGAATCAAAATTACCATTAGAGTTACCTAAAGTTGACTCTTATGGACCGGGACCGGAAGGTGAAGGCCCCTTGAGTAATATTCCTGAATGGATTCATCAATTTGACCATTCTTTTGACGGGGGGGTGTTGGAAACCAATACCATGCCTGGTTATGCGGGAAGTAGCTGGTATTTTTTGCGTTATATGGATCCTTCCAATGAAACTGCTTTTTGTGATAGAAAAGTGAGCGACTATTGGAACCAAGTTGATTTATATATTGGAGGAACAGAGCATGCTGTAGGTCATTTATTGTACAGCAGGATGTGGACCAAAGCCTTATATGATTTAGGTCATATTGGTTTTGATGAACCTTTTAGAAAATTATTGAATCAGGGAATGATTCAGGGGAGTTCGAGATTTGTGTATCGTGATAAAAACAATCCCAATCAATTTATTTCTGCGGGATTAATTGCCAACTATGAAGTTCAGCCAATACATGTTGATGTAAACATGGTAGATGGTTTTGAACTTGATATTGCAGCGTTCCGTAAATGGAGAAATGGAGAGTACGCAAATGCAACAATTATTGATGAAGATGGTAAAGTCTTAGACGCTAACACCCCCCTTCAGGGGTTGGGGGTGAAATATATCTGCGGTTCTGAAGTGGAGAAAATGTCTAAGAGCAAATTCAATACGGTTAACCCAGATATATTGGTAGAAAAATACGGTGCAGATACATTTAGAATGTATGAAATGTTTTTGGGTCCTGTTGAACAAAGCAAACCCTGGGATACAAAAGGTATTGAAGGTGTGCATCGATTCCTTAAAAAATTATGGCGCTTATTTTTTGATGAAATCAAGGGCAAGGTTTGGAATACCGATTCGGCTTCTCCTGAAGAATTGAAGGTATTGCATAAGTGCATCAAAAAAATCGAAGAAGATACAGAGCGGTATAGCTTTAATACAGCGGTTAGTACTTTCATGATTTGTGTAAATGAATTGGCCGATTTAAAATGCAATAAGAAAGAAGTACTGGAGCAATTGTTGATCATGCTTACACCTTATGCACCACATATTAGCGAAGAATTGTGGATGGCTTTAGGTAATGCTGGCTCAATCTTAGATGCGACTTTCCCTGCTTTCAATGCTGCTTATGTTACTGAATCTTCCAAAGAATATCCGGTAAGTATCAATGGCAGAGTGAGAACCAATATCAATATCAGTTTAGATGCTGATGAAGCTACAGTACAAAATATTGTTATGGCCAGTGAGTTGGTTCAAAAATGGTTGGAAGGAAAACCAGTAAAGAAATTCATTTTTGTAAAAGGGAGAATGATCAATGTGGTTATTTAAAAAGCTATTGCTTATTGTATTCATCTTTTGTTGTGTTCAATCATTGAACGCACAGGATAGCAGTAGGCGAGAGCCCAAAAAATCCATTCGAAATTTCATGAACCCAGATTCTTTGGCATTGATCAATTTAAAATTTGTTCCAATCCCAATTCTAACATCTACACCTGAAACTGGAGTTCGTTTTGGCGGAGCTTTAGAATATTTTTTCAATGCAAAAGAAAAAGGGAAGAATACTGAAGCGAGGGGTTCGTATGTGCATGGACAAATTACCTATAGTACCAAGAGTCAATTGGATTTGAGTAGTAGCTGGCAAATTTTCGGAAGAGGAGAAAGATATGTATTTAGAGGGAATGCCGGATTTCAACGTTTCAATGAACGATACTGGGGAGTTGGTAATAATACAGTAAATAATGATGATTTTAATGGCCAGTTTTATAATCGATTGTATTTTGAAAGTAGGACCTATAAATTATTAACAAATCAAAACTATGTAGGTTTGGCAGTTAATTTTAGTGATACGTATAATCTTACTTATTCCAAATCGCTCAACAATTCGGATTTACAAGTAGCAGGAATTAATGGAAGTAAAGTATTTGGTTTAGGTCCTGCGTTTTTACATGAAGGAAGAGACTTTCCTTTTAGTGCACATAAAGGTTCTTATTTAGAAGTTTATTATCAGTATCACTTTCCTGTTTTAGGAGATCAGTATAATTATGGAGAGTGGATGTTGGATTGGAGAAAATTCATTCCTGTTTCCAACTTAAATACGCTGGCTTTTCAGTTTATGAATAGAACAACCATTGGGGATGTGCCTCTTAGAGAAATGCCCAGATTAGGTAGTTCGAATTTAATGCGCGGGTTTTTTACTGGAAGATTCAGAGATAAATCATTTACAGCTGCTCAATCAGAATTTAGGTTTCATATTTGGCGATGGTTATACGGATCTGCATTTGGTGCTGTTGGAATAGTTGGAGAATCTATTTCGAGTTATGAATCTAATAATACTCGATATGCCGGCGGTGCTGGGCTTAGATTTTTGGTAAATAAAAAGAATAGAATGTTTGTCCGATTAGACTACGCAAGAAACAGTACAGGTGGATCTGCCTTTTATATTAAGTTGAATGAGGCTTTTTAGCCGCTCATGTAAATTAAGCTATTAAGCCTTTTTCTGCTGCTATTATCATTATATTTATCCTCCAAATTAATAGCTATGTATAAAGTATTCTTTGGTATTGCTATGATGGCAATACTGTCTGTTTCAAGTGCACAAAAAAAGCAATTGGATAATGCCGACTTATTGGCCAATAAATTGCCCAAAAATTTCATCAATCAACTGCCTTCTGTTGTAAAATGGTTGGACGATGAATCAGTGATTTTAAGACAAAGGGTGCATCCTGATTCTGCCCAGAAAAATTACGTGATGGATGTAAAATCAGGTAAACTCACTGAAGCTACAGCTGATCAAATGAAAGGTGCAGTTCCTCCAACTAAATCTGTGAGTGTAAAAAACAATGATTTGTTTTATAAAAATGGCGCTATTGAAAAGCAAATTACTTTCGATAAAACAGAAGAAAAAAATCCGACATTTTCTCCAGATAGTAATTATATCGCCTACACAAAAGGCAATGATTTGTATACCTATAATTTAAGTACCAATAAAGAAAACAGATTAACATCTGATGGCACTACAACTACATTGAATGGTTTTGCAAGTTGGGTATATTGGGAAGAGATTTTTGGACGTGCTACACGTTATCGTGCATTTTGGTGGAACCCAAATAGTAAGCAATTGGCTTATATGCATTTTGATGAAAGTATGGTTCCTATGTTCCCGATCTATAATAGTGAAGGCCAGCGTGGATTTGTAGAAGAGACCCGCTATCCAAAAGCAGGAGAAAGAAACCCAGAAGTAAAAGTTGGATTTGTGAGTGCGGAAGGTGGGGCTACCACCTGGGCCGATTTCAATGATAAAGATGACCAATATTTTGGATGGCCCATTTGGCGCGAAGATGGATCTAGTTTATTGGTTCAATGGATCAATCGTGGACAGGATCATTTAAAAATATTTGATGTTAGTCCGACAAACGGAACCAAAAAAATCATGTATGAGGAAGAACAAAAAACTTGGGTTGATTTAGAGGACAAGGCAGGAGGCAGAATTACTTTCTTAAAAACGAAGCCTGCCTTTATTTTAGAAAGTGATAAAACAGGATGGAACCATTTATACCTTCATAACAATAACGGCAGTTTAGTAAACCCTATTACTTCAGGTAATTTTAGGGTTTTGAGTGTATTGTTAATCGATGAAAAAAATAGTATAGTGTACTTCACTGCAAGAGGAAAAGAAAATTCTGCTCGTGTAGATTTATACTCGGTTAAGCTGAATGGGGCCGATATGAAAAGATTAACTTTTGGCGATTATCAGCATCAGGTAAGCTTATCTCCTAATGGAAAAAATTTCATCACTACTTATAGCAATACACAATCACCTGCTAAAATTGCTTTGTATGATACAAAGGGAAAATTAGTTCGTGAATTAGGAGATGCTAAAGGAACTGATTTAGACAATTATGCACTTGCAAAAACAGAATTGATCCGCATTAAAAGTGCTGATGGTTTATTCGATCTGCCTGCATTGGTAACATGGCCTACAAATATGGATCCAAATAAAAAATATCCTTTATTAGTAAGCATTTACGGTGGTCCTGATGCTGGAACTGTAATGGATGGCTGGAAATGGAATGCCAATCAACAATTTTATGCACAGGAAGGAATAATCCAAGTTGCATTCGATCATAGAGCCAGTGGACATTTTGGAAAAGCTGGCGTAAATTATATGCATCGCAATTTAGGTTATTGGGAAATGGAAGATTATATGACCATGGCAAAATGGTTCATTGAAAAAGGACAGGCAGATCCTACTAAAATTTGTATTACTGGATTTAGTTATGGTGGATATATGAGTGCCTATGCCTTGACATACGGCTCAAGTGTGTTTACACATGGAATGGCTGGTGGCTCTGTAGTGGATTGGAAATTATACGATAGTCATTACACAGAAAAATTCATGGATACGCCCGCAGAAAACCCTGAAGGATATAAAAGTGGAAATGTGTTAACCTATGTAGACAAATACAAAGGTATGTTGCAAATAGTACATGGAACCATGGATGACAATGTGCACATGCAAAACAGTATTCAATTAATCAGTGCATTGGAAGACAAAGGGAAAGACTTTGAATTTATGTTGTACCCTGGTGGAAGACATGGATGGGGTGGAGCTAAAGGAGTTCATTTTAATAATTTGAAAACTAAATTCATTTATAAATATTTAT
>JBAXUV010000046.1:0-8086 GCA_037129425.1 Sphingobacteriia bacterium | reverse complement strand
CCCGAGGTGAAGGGCTAACCCCACCATTATTGAGGTTGATGATATTGGAATTGACCGTATACCCCTGTTGAATTACCTGCCAATAGTCTTCATTGGTGGCCACTTCGATGGGGCTTAAATGCTTGATTTTATTGTCTGCATTTGAAAAATTTGCTGCGTTCAGTTCATTAAAAATGCCATATCCAGCAATAACTCCAGACAATGCCCCCATTTTTTTCAGAAAACTCCTACGTTGCTCCATCGAAATATTTTAAGGAGTTAAGTTAAACAATATGACTGAAATAGGGTTATTTGAATGGTGTATCTTTGCACAGAAATGGATTTACAATGACTCAAAAAAAATGGATATTGGTTTTAATGGTGACATTGCTCAGTTGCAGTGAATCATTGTTTGCACAATGTTCCATTTGTACCAAAACAGCTTCTCAATTAGGAGATGGGCCTGCCGCTTCACTGAACTCAGCCATTATTTATTTGGCATTTGCGCCATTTGCCATCGTAGGATTTATTGGCTATAAATGGTGGAAGCGCGAAAAAGCGTTTAATCAAGATTGATTAATTTAAATGGAAAGAAAAAATGTCAGATCAAGTTTTAAAAAATAAAATAGGTTATCATCTCTCTAAGATTTTGCCTAGGAACACTATATTAAGTATGCCATTAATGAATGGTGCAAAAATTTTTGTGAGAGCAAGAACTGCTGATAGAATGATTTTCAAAGAAATTTTTATTGAAGAAATTTATAATAAACATAATATAGAAATTGAAGAAGGAGATACCGTTGTGGATATTGGTGCTAATGTTGGATTATTTAGTGTATACGCTTCTTATAAAGTAGGCAAAGGGAAAGTATTTGCTTTTGAGCCATTTAAAGAAAATTATGAAATATTATCCAAGCAAATTCAATTGAATGATCTAACAAATTTATTTCCACATAATTTAGGAGTTTCAAGTATAACAGGCGAACAGACATTATTTCTTTCCCCTACAAACACTGGTGGTCACTCCATTAAATTTGATCAAGGTGCATCATCTGTAATAATTAAAACCATAACTCTTTCAGAATTTTGCAACTCAAATAACATATCACGTATTGACTTTTTAAAAATTGACTGTGAGGGTAGTGAGTTTGAAATTTTAGAATCAAGTCCTCAAATTTTAGACAGCGTAAAAAAATTAGTGATGGAATGCCATCCTTATAAAAACAAATCTGTTGAGGATATGATAGAATTATTAGAAAAACATCATTTTAAAGTTATTGAAGAAGATTGTAACCATGAAAATATAAAAATGCTTTACGCATTTAATCAGCAATTATTATAAACTTCTATACACTTCTAAATACTTTTGGGCTGAAAGTTTCCAATCAAACATTTTACTTCTTTGATATATTTTTTCAATATTCAATTCGCCTGAGTCAATCGCATTTAAACCTTTATTAAAAACAAGTTGCATGCTTAGAGCAGAAAAGTCATCAAAATAAAATGCTGCATCTCCTCCGATTTCTGGCAGAGAGGTTAATGAAGAAAGAAAAACTGGTTTCTTAAAAGCCATAGCTTCTATTACAGGTAAACCAAAACCTTCCATTAATGAAGGAAAAACAAAGGCTTTACAGTTTTGATAATACCAATACTTCTCTTTTTCGGAAATTGGTCCAGTAAATTTTACCCTCGATTCAACATTATGTTTTATAGCTTCTTGAATTATTTTATTTTTATATTCTTCAGATTGAATTGTTCCTGAAATAAGAAGCTCATATTCATTTCCAACTAATAATGCAGGTAACACGTGAAAGTTTTTCTTATCAATGATGGTCCCGATAGTAAACAAAAAAGCCGATCTAGGCACTTCTAAAGGAATACTACTTTCTCCTGAAGTATTAATATTACAGCCATTATAGATAACTTCAATTTGCTTGTTTTGCACATCAAGAAATCGAATAATATCATTTTTTACATAATTTGAAATGGCAACAATCGAATCAGCACGATTGATCTTTTTTTGAATTTTATTCAACTCCTTTTTTTTCTTTTTTTCACTTCTATTTGTTTCATACATGAAATTAAGGTCATGTATTGTTAAAACGATTTTTATTTTCCTGTTAAAAGGGAAGTACATTGTTCCTTGGTATGTTGCGTGCCAAATATTAAAATCTGAAATAGAGGGTAATATGAATTTATGCAATGAATGTTGGTTAATATATAATTGCTGTTCGTTAAAAATACCCACTTCTTTTTTTCTTACATAAAAACCTAATTTTAAACTATCACCTTCATTCACTTCAATAATTGCCTTACACAAGTTTTTACAATAATCATATAATCCTGTATTAGGATATTTCATTCGTTCACAATCAATAATTACTTTTTTAGTTTGACTATTCATAAATAAACTTACCCGATTTTTTCTGCCTCAAGTGCATGACAAAAATTATTAATTGGTTGATGTGTAACTGCAAATCCAAGTTGCATCAAGTAATTACTAAAATAAGTGACATTATTTTTATCAGTATCTACATCGTGCACCTCAACTACCATTTTACGAATTAATTGAATCAATTCTTGGCTTGTATTATATATTATATCATATTCACTTCCCTCGCAATCCATTTTTAGAAGATCAATTGTTTTAAAACCAGTATTTCGAATGATATCACTTAATGTAATGCAAGGAACTTTAATCGATTTACTATTATTAGGATTAAAGTCGGAAAATATTGAAGCAACAACCTGATTGTCATTTGTGTCTTCTGAATATAATTCTAGAAACTCCTGAGCACTTCCTGTTACCGCTAATTGATTAATAAAAATATTTTTTTTGATTTTTGGGTTAGCTAAAATAGTTTCTTCTAGTTTTTCTACATTAGAAATTAAAGGTTCATAAGAATAAATTAATGCTTGATCAAGTTTAGATAGAAGCAAAAAATCAAAAAATCCAACATTTGCGCCAATATCAATTACTAAGGGTTTTATTGGCAAAGTTTTGACTAAACCATCAATTTCATAAACATCTGCCATGAAAATTTCTTTGAAAACCTGATAAACAGATTCAGGCACAAGAAAAGAAATTGCATTTGGCTTAGTTATAAATTGCAATGACCGTTTACCAATTTTACCCTTATGAAATAAATATTCACTAGGATTTTGAATATGTTTAAAAAGTCGAAAATATCTTGTTAAGCGTTTTACTGGCATAATTAAAGGTTTTTAATTTGAAAAAAATGTAACAATGTAATTACTCATTCAAATATTGTTGAGTAAAATTAAATAAATTAAAATCAGGCGCGTTAATAGCTTTGCCAATTGCAGCTTTAATAGCAGCTTTATCAATGCCCCTCATTTTATTTCTCTGAATTAGTTGATATACACGATCTGCCATCAACCAATGTTTGCGATCATGATTATTGATTGTGATTTCACTTTCTTTTATTGCCAGACACAATTCTCCAATCCCTTCTTTAGATGATGCAATGGTTTTTAGTACAGGTATTTTTTTTTCGGCATTAAAAGATGGTGCCAACATCATTCGTAAGTTTCTTACAAAACTGTCTGCATCGGGCCGATCGCTTTTATTCACCACAAAAATATCGGCAATCTCCATCAACCCAGCTTTCATAGTTTGCACCTCATCACCCGCTTCGGGAACCACTACAACAATTGTTACATCGGCCAATCCAGCTATTTCTATTTCTGATTGACCCACTCCAACTGTTTCTACAATGATATAATCAAATCCAGCAGCCTGTAATAAAGCAGTTATTTCAATTATATGCGGGTGCAATCCACCCAATGAACCCCTTGTTGCCAATGATCGAATATAAATATTCGGATGATTGTACCAATCGCTCATCCGTATTCGATCACCTAGTAAGGCACCTAAATTAAAAGGCGAAGAAGGATCTATACAGAGCACAGCAACCTTTTTCCCTTCATTGGCCCATTGCCCGATCAAAGCGTCAACCAAAGTACTTTTCCCCGCCCCTGGAGGACCTGTAATGCCAATCACTGGCGTCCTGCCCAATGGAAGCTGTTGCAAAAAAAAAGCATGCCCATCTACTTCATTTTCAACCAATGAAATGGCCCTTGCCAACGATTTTTGATTGCCCTGAATAATGTCTTTTAATAATTGATCCCACATATACGTTCTGTAAATGTAAATTTATGCTATTGGTATGCCAAAAAGAGCAACAAATATTTTATTGACAATAAGCATTGTTATGCTAACGGGTCTACTCTGGAGCAGGGCACTACTCTCTATCAGTATGGGTTTGATGCTTATTTATACATTGTACTATTGGGAAAAAAACAATATTGGTTCGCCAAAAAATATCACCCCCTATTTTAAAAATCCTTTACTCATATGGTGTTCCAGCCCTATACTCTTGCTTTTTACTGGGATCTATCAAGAAGGGTTTACTGCGAATAATCTTCAGCTACTCCTTACATTTTCGGTTTATCCAATTGCTGGGATAACTGCAATTGCTTCTGAAAAATTGGATTTTACCATAACCATTTCTCAACCTTGGATTCACGCAGCACTTATTGCTTTATTGTATCCTTTGGGTTGGTTTGTTTTTCATTCAACAATGGTAATTGAACAATATGGAACGGGTAAATCTTTACCCGTTTTTATGGACAATGATCATTTACGTTTTAGTATATTTTTATGCAGTGCGCTATTGTTTACATTATTGCCAGTAAACAATGCCCGTTATAAAAAAATATCATTTGCTATATTACTAATAGCTATTGTATTTCTTTCAGTAAGAACTTCGTGGGTATTGGCTTTCATCATTGTACTTGGATATGGAATCCCGTTTTTTATGAAGTATCAATCATTCAAAAAAAATCTACCAAAATTAATTATTTCCTCAACAATCATCATTGCCTTGTTTTGGATTTTCCCAACAACGCAACAAAAAATTCGTTATAGCATTTACGATTGGCAGCAATTCAATAGCAAAGGATACGATTCTACTTATTCCGATGGAGTTAGAAGAGCAATGAATGCTGTAGCTTGGATTGCCATAAAAGATGATCACAGAACTGCAATTGGTTGGTCGGCTATTCCAGCAACGATGAAGGAAAAATTTTCAGCACAATTCAATGGCAGTAAAACCCAATACGGATGGCCATTTAATCAATGGCTGTTTTGGTGGATGGGCAGTGGATTTATAGGAATGATTTTATTTTCAATCTGGTTATTGTACCCTGCCTGGTATGGGTTCTGGCATAAAAATCCATTCTTAATAATTTGGACCTTTGCAATAGCAGTTTCCTGCTTAGTGGAAAGTACGCTCAATTATCAATATGGTGTATTGCTGCATGTGTGGCCCATGGTTATTTGTTGGCAAGTGCAACAAAAAAACTATCGCAGTAATTTATAATTCCTAAAATCGAATAATCGAATACCAGTTGCTTTTTCAAAATGATAAAGCAGTTTGTCTTTTAAGGAAAATTTCTTTTTTGATGGATCGAGTTCCACCTTCCAATTCAATCGTTTGATCCTTTCATTAATTACTGAAGGATGAGTTCCGTTAAATTTTTCAATCGAATCAAACTGACTGTAGTCAAAGAAATCTGGGATAGTTTTATAGCTTTCTAACACATTATCATCTACCCAAAATCTACTTACCTCTTTTTGTTTTTTCTTCATTTGCTCGGGCGATTTAACCCATCCATAATGATACACATATGCTTCAATCGATTTCACCATCAGCTTTTGCTCTCCCCTTCTAAAACCCTGTGCGTCTTTATAGGATTGTATGGTTTTGTCGTTGCGAATAATCCGCACTTCATGGTTATACCATTTTCTGCTATCACCAACATAATCATATGTTCCATAAAAATGTAAATACTTAAACAGTAATCCATCTACTGCTTGATTGTTTTTATATTTTTCACATGCTGCGCGGATAGAACCATGGTATTGTTCGTGAATCACTTCATCCCCCTGAATATAAAAAGCCCAAGTACTTGCCGGATTGATCAATTCAAATGCTTTATTGGTTTCAACCGCTAATACTGTTCCTCCTTTTCTTAGTGAAGCATCCCAAATAGAATGATGAATTTTGATCTTAGGATCACCGATGGATTCCATCAGGGCAAGGGTTTCATCGGTACAATCTCCCACTAAAATGATCATTTCATCTACTACTGGTAAAATAGATCGGATGGCTTCAACAATTGGATAATCGTTTATAACTGCATTCTTGATAATGGTGAACCCTGAAATAAGCATTTTTA
This sequence comes from Sphingobacteriia bacterium, assembly GCA_037129425.1. Taxonomy (GTDB): domain Bacteria; phylum Bacteroidota; class Bacteroidia; order Chitinophagales; family Chitinophagaceae; genus Sediminibacterium. Next base: position 1,843 of record JBAXUV010000046.1, on the reverse strand, counting down.
CTAAATTGTGCCCCAAAGAACCGAAAACTTCGGTTCACTTTACTTAAGCACATGATTAATTTTATTCCTGTTTTCCCTTTAGGTATTGTTGTGTTTCCTGGCGAATCCTTGAATCTGCACATTTTTGAGCCCCGATATAAAGAATTAATTACCGATTGTTTTGCCGAAAAAAAACCATTTGGCATCCCAACTGTGATTAAATCTGGTGTGTCTGAAATGGGAACATTAGTAGAAATTGAAGAGATTGTAGCAGTTCATCCAGACGGTAAAATGGATATTAAAACCAAGGGTATCAAAGTGTTTTCTATTTTGGAATTGGTCAAATCGATTCCAGACAAATTATATAGTGGTGCAATTGTGAGTTATCCTGAAAATGAAATAGCCAACGAATCTTTATTGATCAAAAAATTATTGGCTTTGATTTTTGAATTACATCGGTTGCTCGAAGTCAAAAAAGACTTTAAAAAAACAAGTAGTGAATTATTGAGTTATGATCTGGCGCATCATGTAGGACTTTCATTAGATGAAGAATATGAATTATTGGGTTTACTCAAAGAGCCATTTAGAATAGAATACCTAAAAAGGCACTTAAACAAGGTATTGCCAATAATGGCTGGAATGGAAACTTTAAAAGAAAAGATTCAGTTAAATGGTCATTTTAAAGAATTGAAAGGATTTAACTTTGATCAATAATCAACCATATGCAAAAAACCATTTGTTTCGATTTTGGTAACACCCGGCTAAAAGCAGCCATCTTTCATGAAAATGAATTTATTCAAGAAATGATTCTGCCAAACGCCGAAAACCAAACCATCGAACAGATTATTGACCAATATCAACCTACAAAAAGTATTTTATCGTCGGTTATACTTCATCCTCCAGAAATGGAAGCATTGTTAAGTAACCGCACAAAATTTCACAAACTAAACCATACCAGTAAATTACCTATTTCCACTCCTGTTGGAAAACCAGAAACCATTGGTGCAGATAGGCTGGCATTGGTTTCCGCTTCGGTGCATTTATACCCTAATCAACATAATTTAGCCATCGCTCTAGGATCTTGCATTACCTATAATTTCGTAAATAATCAGCACGAGTTCTTGGGAGGAAGTATTTCTCCAGGAATGAGCATGCGTTTTAGGTCGATGAACGAGTTTACGGCACTTTTGCCCATTGTTCAACCAGAACATGACTTCCCTTTAGTGGGATATGATACCAAAACCAACCTTTTAAGTGGTGTTATTTTGGGTATGGCCAAAGAAATTGATGGAATAATTGACGCTTACTCATTGAAATACAGCAACTTTAACGTGCTATTAACCGGTGGAGACATGCCTTTTTTTGTACCGCACCTAAAAAACAGGATATTTGCCGACCCAAACCTAATTTTTAAAGGCTTATATGCGATTAGTGAGTTCAACAACAGGTAGGCTGGCTTTTGTGGTTAGTTTCATCATAATATCAATTAATTTATCTGCTCAGGTAAATTCTCCTTATTCTAGGTATGGCATTGGCGACCTAAATGGATCGCATCATATTATTAGCCGAGGAATGGGTGGTATCAGAGCAGCTTATGCCGACGGACTAAGCAATAATGTTGGTCAGTCGGTTAATTTCGGAAATCCAGCTACTTATGGATCGTTTTATATGATCTCATATGATCTGGCTTTATTAGTAGATTCCAGAACACTAGTGAGCAAAGTTCCAGATGGTAAAGACAATTCCATTTATTTCATTCCCAATTATATTGCAATAGGAATGCCTTTGAAAAAAAGTAAAGGGCTTGGTTTAGCATTTGGTATAAAGCCAGTCAGCAAAATCAATTACCAGGTAATTACCAGAG
>JBAXUV010000045.1:0-8093 GCA_037129425.1 Sphingobacteriia bacterium | reverse complement strand
GAGAAAGTTTCTGGAATATGCTTACCCATTTTGTATTTGATCTTTTTCATTTTGACGGAAAGTTTTTTAGCACACTTAAGTACTTGCTCTTTAAGCCAGGGTTTCTATCGAAGGAACATTTAAAGGGTAGGAGGGCCAGTTATTTGCATCCGATTAGGATGTATGTTTTCACTTCTGCCTTTTTCTTTTTGATTTTTTTTAATTTTTTTCCAAATACTGATGCTTTCATTAAAATAGATTCTTCCACCACCAGCACCGTTGCAAAAGATATGGCAACATTGAAAGCGAAGAAGCTGCAATTGGAAAAAGAGAAATCGGTTTTAGATAAACTATTTGCAAAAAGGCAAAGCGATTCTTTACAAGCTATCATCGATCAGATCAATATTGATTTATTGGAATTACAGCGCGATTCTACCATGAAGGGGAAAGTGAAATCGTTGAAGGAGAGAGAGAATACTATTATGGTAATCAATGGAGATACTGTAATGAATAATTCACTTGCTCAATACGATTCCGCTCAAAATGCCCTACCTGCAGATAAGCGAGAAACATATATTGTAGATAAGCTCAAAAGGCAATGGTTATTCTTAAATGATAAATATGACGGCAATATTATAGAAATGAAAAATGCAGTGGGAGAAAAATTTGTTCACTCAGTACCTCAATTATTGTTTGTTTCACTGCCAATGTTTGCATTTGTACTATTTGTTTTGTATTCACGAGGTAAAAAATATTTTTATTCCGATCACCTGGTCTACACTTTGCATGTTTATTGTGCTTTCTTTATCATGATTCTTGCAGCATTGATATTGTCGGCTGCAGCTGGGTATATCTATAAGCCAGCCATCGAATGGGTCAGGAGTATACTGGGACTGATATTATTATTCTATTGGTATAAATCTATCCGCCATTTTTATGGACAATCAAGAGCAAAAAGCATTTTGAAGTTTATACTCCTTTATTTGATTAATTTCTTTTTATTGGCAACACTATTTATTGGATTATTTATTTTTTCTGCAATGTCTATTCACTAAACTATGGAACATAAAGCAACTGCATTTTTACGTTTGGTTACAATAATGGATGAATTGAGGGCCCAATGCCCCTGGGATAAAAAGCAAACCATACATACCTTGCGCTCTTTAACCATTGAGGAAACCTATGAATTGATCGATTCCATTGATCAGGAAGATTGGAAAGGCATTAAAGAAGAGTTGGGAGATATCTTATTGCACCTGGTTTTTTATGCAAAGATTGGGTCTGAACAAAAACAATTTGAATTAGAAGAAGTGATCAATGGGGTTTGCGATAAACTCATTCACCGACATCCACATATTTATGGCGATGTTAAAGTAGCCGATGAGGAGGATGTAAAAAGAAATTGGGAACAATTAAAACTCAAAGAAGGGAAGGGAAAAAAATCGGTATTGGAAGGAGTGCCTAATGCATTACCTGCCATTGTAAAAGCATGGAGAATTCAGGAAAAAGCGAAACAGGTAGGCTTTGAATGGGAGAACAAAGAAGATGTCTGGAAAAAAGTAGAAGAGGAAACTGCTGAACTAAAAGAAGCCATCGAAACCAATAGTCCGGCAGCCATTGAAGACGAATTTGGCGATTTATTGTTTAGCCTGGTAAATTATGCACGGTTTTTGCAGATAGATCCGGAGAAAGCATTAGAAAGCACCAATCGGAAGTTCATCCATCGTTTTCAGGCAATGGAGATCATTGCAAAAGAAGCAGGGAAAGAGCTGGCTACAATGAGCCTTACCGAAATGGATGCAATCTGGAATGAAGTTAAAAAGCAAAAATAAATAGCTTGATCAATTCTATACGAAATTCGGTATACCAGCATGGATACTTATTAATCATAGCAGCATGGTTATATACCATTTCGTTTATTTTTACCAATTACTGGAGCTATCATGCCAGCCCCGAGAAAGTAAAATCTTCCTTAGAATATACTATACATGAAGAAGAAAAAAAGATCGATGCTGTTTTTGCCGATACGGCATTGTTACAACAATTGATCAATCATCAATTCAACCAGAAAACAGCAGCACTCCAAAAAGCATTTTTTGGTGTTTTTATTTTCAAAACAATCAATACAGGTAAACTCGACAATATATATTGGAGTTCCAATAAAATGGAAGTACCTCCTGCATATTTAACCATGGCTGATGGGCAAGCATTTGTTACCAACCCGCATGGTAGTTTTGTATTGATCAAGAAAACAGTGCTGATACAAAGCATTCGATATCCCGTGTTTGCTGTATTGCCTGTGTATTGGTCTTATTTTATGGAAAATAAATATTTTCATTCCGATTTTGCAGCGGTGGAAGGATTGAGTGAGCAATACGAGATCAGTACCAGTTCCAACGCATTGCCCATACTCAGTAGCAATGGTACTTATTTGTGCAGTATCGATTTAAAACTAGGGAAGGCCTTTATAGCATATGATTCCATCAGTATTTTATTAAGGGTATTGTCGATTGTATTGCTCTTAATTTTTGGACATTTATTAGCAGAAGAATTATCACTAAAGGGTCAATTTTATAAGGGTTTTGGCCTTTTATTGGGAGGGGTATTATTCCTTAGATTGATGGCTTATTTATTTCATTTTCCATTTGATTATTCAAAGCTCCCCTTATTTGATCCTACTATTTACGCCTCGAGTATTGCTCATCCATCATTGGGCGATTTATTGATCAATGCTATTTTAAGTTGCTGGTTATTGTTGTTTGTAAAAAACCATTTGCCTGCTGAAAAAAACATTACCAATCGGTTGAGCCCCATCGTCTATTCAGTTGGCGTTTTCATTATTATTACTGGCAGTTTTTTTGGATTGGTCAATATTGTTCAAAGTTTGATAGTAGATGCCAAAATCTCTTTTGATGTAACCAATATATTCAGCCTGAATATTTATAGTGTCATCAGTTTTGTGATTTTGTGTTTTTTAGCACTGCTATTTTTTGTGCTGGTACAAATACTCGTGAAGCCATTTTTCGATGATAAAAAAATGGGCCTTGCTGCCTTTACTACTATAGTTGTAACAGGCTTGCTATATATATATGTTTTTGTAAAGCCTACAGATATTGTATTGTATTTATGCATGCTCGGATGGTTACTGGCTTTTTTATGGTTAGTGCAATACCGAAAAGCCGATATGCAAATATCATTGGTACAATCACCTTTTTTTATTTTCTGGGTAATGATATTTGCACTGTCTATTGCATCACTGGTCATACAACAAAACAGGGTAGTAGAATTTGAACAAAGAAAAAGAATTGCGGAGAAACTGGCTATACAAACCGATCCAACAGGAGAGAGCTTACTCAGTATTGCTACCAGTAATTTCGACAATGGTTTCCTTGCCAGTAATTTCAAGCGATTCGAAGAAGGAGAGATCAGCAATAAGTTCATTAAAGACAGTTTGATCAATCAAAATTTCTCTGGTTACCTCAATAAATACGAAACAAGAATTTATACATTCGATAGTTTGTTTCATCCATTGTTCAATGAAGATTCTTTGAACTATGCTTCTATTAAAACCATTGTATTGAATCAGGCAGTACAAACCGATGTGCCTGATTTGTACAGATACGAAAAAAGCAAAGAGGGCTTCAGTTTTATTTTTCAGAAGAATATTGTCAATTCCAATGGAACCATTGGTTACTTATATGTTTTATTAAAATCCAAACGCTATAAGAGTGAAGCGTTGTTTCCGGAACTATTCAATCAATCACAGGACATTGTATTGGATGGGTCGATGAATTATGCATTTGCAGTGTACAATGAAGGAAAGATCGTGAACCATTATAACAATTATAATTTTCCTTCCGAAATAAATCTGGCGGATATTCCAAGTTTTGAATTCACTTATAAAACAGCAGGAGACTTTTCGGAGTTATGGTATAATTCAGGTAAAAACAGGCAAGTACTCGTTGTAAAACGAAATACCTGGATATTAGAATTGATCACGCTCTTTGCCTATTTGTTTTGTTCTTTTTTAATAGTGATCGGCATATTTTATTTTGTGAGTAGATTAATTAAAGTTCGATTCAAGTGGTCGGGTATACGCTCATTGTTTCGATTCAATATACGGTCGCAAATTCAGGCAACCATTATTTTCCTGAGTGTGTTTTCGTTTATAGTTATTGGTATTGCCACCATTTCTTTTTTCATCTTTCGCTATAATGCGAGTAATGAAGATCGATTGACCAAATCGATTCAGGTAATGGCCAATGAAATGAATAGCCAGTTTGTGAATGCCGATTTTATTCCATCTAAATCATTAACACAGACAGAAAAATATGCGCTCGAAAAATTGGTATCCGATATTTCGGACCTGCACAATGTAGACATCAATTATTACAATGAATCGGGAGAATTGTTATTGTCTACCCAGCCCTATATATACAATAAGCATTTGCTCAGCGAAAAAATGGAGCCACTTGCATTTGAAGAGTTGAAATACAATCATCGGATCCGGTTCTTGCAATCGGAGAATATTGGTAAATTCAAATACCTCAGTGTATATGTGCCCATGGTATCGCCCACCAATATTTTGTATGGCTATTTAAATATTCCTTACCTCAATTCGCAGTTAGAATTGAACCAGGAAATTTCAGGCTTTCTTGCAACACTGATCAACCTCAATGCATTTATATTTTTATTGGCAGGAGCAATTGCCTTTTTCTTGACCAATCGCATTACTGCATCATTGAGTTTAATTGGAGCCACCATGCAGAAAATGAATCTGGGAGCAAAGAACCAGGAGATCACCTGGAATAGCACAGACGAAATTGGTGTGTTGGTAAAAGAGTACAATACCATGGTGAAAAAACTGGAAGAGTCTGTTGCCTCATTGGCGCAGAGTGAAAGGGAAGGGGCATGGAGAGAAATGGCCAGACAAGTGGCGCATGAAATTAAGAATCCGCTTACGCCGATGAAACTGAGCATACAGTTTTTACAAAAAGCCATCAATGATGATTCGCCCAATAAAAAAGAACTGAGTCAAAGAATGGCGGCCACATTAATTGAGCAGATCGATCAGTTGGCCAAAATTGCGGGAGACTTTTCGCAGTTCGCCAATATTGGCAATACCCAGCTCAATCATATTAATTTAGTGGAGATGATACAATCAATGGTGGATTTGTATCAGGCCAATGAGCAGATTCATTTTAGCTGGCAACCTACTATTGACAAGGCGATTATTTATGCCGATAAAGTGCAGATCAATCGACTCTTTACCAATTTATTGCAGAATGCAGTAGAAGCAGGAGCCGATCAGGCCAAAGCAATTGCCATTCAAATAACATTGCGCACCGAAAACAATCAGGCGATTGTAAACATCACCGATGAATCGGGCGGTATTTCAGATTCAATGAAGCCACATATTTTCAGTCCTAATTTTACCACCAAAACTTCGGGCACTGGTTTGGGTCTGGCCATTTGCAAAGGCATAGTAGAAAAAGCCAATGGACAAATTCATTTCACCAGCAAAGAAGGAGTGGGCACAAGTTTTACTATTCAGTTTCCCCTAGTACAAGGTTAGTGCAGCTAAGAGAATGAATTATGCGGCTGTACTACTGAACTTAGTGATCCCTGCTAATGTGGTTTTTAGAATGATATTTTCTTCTTCAATATCAAAATCATCCTGTAGTCCAAGCCAAAATTTAGCAGAGTTTCCAAAATATTTCGAAAAGCGCAATGCACTATCAGCTGTAATTCTTCGGCGACCTTTGATGATTGCTGAAATTCTCGTTTGAGGCATGCCAGTGTCTTTTGAAAGCTTATACGCAGTTATTCCAAAGGGAATTAGGAATTCCTCCAATAAGACTTCTCCGGGATGAATGTTTTTAAGCGGTTTCATGTTTTTTAGATTAGTGATAGTCTATAATTTCTACTTCTAATGCGTTTCCGTTGGTCCATTTAAAAATAATACGCCATTGATTATTGATTCTGATAGAATAAAAATCTGATAGCTTTCCTTTTAATTTTTCAAGTTTATTGGAAGGAGGAATCATCAGATCATTTAAATTCTGAGAGTTATTAAGCATTCTCAATTTTCTCCTGCCCGTTTCTTGAATTTCATTCGGAATCAGTTTCACTCTTTCTCCATTCCAGATCTTTTGAGTTTCCTTGGTTCCAAATGACAGAATCATATAACTGATTTTGATACTTACGCCAAAGGTAAGTAGTCTTTAAAAATCAAACAAATTATTTTCCTACCGCTTCTTTTTCTGCTGATCCACAAACTGCTGAAAAGCGGGTAAAGAAAAACTACTCAGGTTTTGCGCGCGGGTGAGGCCGGCTTTTTGGGCCACTAGTACACCGTATTTACAATCATCATAACCATCGGTGCTATGCGCATCGGGGTTGATGGATATCAGTACATTTTTATCGAGGGCTTTATGGATCCATCTCCAATCGATGTCTAGGCGGCGGGGATGGGCGTTGAGTTCAATCACTACATTATTAGCGGCACAGGCATCAATGATGACCTGGTGGTCTACAGGGTAGCCATTTCTGCTGAGCAATAATCTGCCCGTCATATGACCGAGGATGGAAGTGTAGGGGTTCTCAATGGCTTTGAGCAACCTGCCCATGGCTTTCTCCTGGTTCATTTTGAGGTTGGAGTGCACGGAGGCGATGATCAGATCGAAACTTTGGAGCACATGCTCCGGGTAATCGAGGCTGCCGTCGTTGAGAATATCGCTTTCGATGCTTTTGAATATTTTAAAGGATTTGAGGCGGGGATTGATCTCGTCTATTTGCTGGTGCTGGGCCCGAATCCGATCTTCCTGCAAACCATTGGCGTAGAAAGCCGATTTGGAGTGATCGCTTATTACTAAATATTGATAGCCTTTTTCAATGGCCACATTCGCCATTTCTTCGATTGTATTACTACCATCACTCCAGTTGCTATGGCTATGAATAATTCCGGCGATCTGATCGGTTTCAATTACCGAAGGCAATTGATTGTTTTTTGCATCCAACACATTCGCTGCAGTTTCTCTTTGATAGGGAGGTATGGGGCAAATATTATTCCGATTAAAAATATCATCTTCCGAAGAATAATTTAATGAAGCATCCCATCCAGTAATTTCATTCCATGCAGATAAAAATTCTGTGCTGCAACTATTCATAAAAACAGTAGCGTAAAAATTTTCTTCCGTTGCTAAATGAAATTGCAACACACAATTTTCTTTTCCTTTGAAAGAAATAAATGATGCATTTTCTTCTACTATTTGATATTCATTCGCAGTAAAAAATGCGCGTAAATCATCCGCAGAATTGTTGGTTACCCACTCTAATTTGTTGATAACTTCTTGCTGTCTTCGGAATTCTCCACAGGCAAAAAAGGCCTTTTTGAGTGATAATTTTAATTTTTGATCGAGTACTTCCAAATAATTTTCTACCTGTTGATAGAGAAAACTTCCGAGTGTGCCCATGTAAAATTCGATGGACTCCTGAATATTTTTTTGTGTTTTTTCTCCGAAGCCTTTGTATAAAGTCAAACGATTTTCTTCGCAAGCATATAATAATTCTCCGAGTGTTTCTATTTCTAATTCCTTCCAGATGGTTGCAATTTTTTTCGGACCAATACCTTTGATGCTGAGCATCTCTAAAATTCCTGGCGGTGTTTTTTTCAAGTAATCCTGCAACGCTAAAAATTGTCCCGTGCTAATTTGTTCAACAATACTTTTACCAATACTCTCTCCAATTCCTTTGATCGAAAAAATTTTATCATGCGGTAATTCTGCTAATTGCACAGTGAGCTTCTCTATCGTGAAAGCCGCAGCAGCGTAGGATTTGGCCTTAAAGGAGTTATCGCCATGTATATCCATCAGTTTGGCAATCAAAGAGAAATTATCTGCAATAGCGTAGTTATTCATCATGCTGTAAAGTAATAAAGGTGGATGATATATGCACAAAAAAAATCCCGAACAATTGTTCGGGATTCTAAATCTATTTCTGTGAAAGAAATTAGATTACTACTTCTTCTTAGCAGCTTTCTTAGCGGCTTTTTTAGGAGCAGCTTTCTTTGCAGCTTTCTTAGGAGCAGCTTTCTTTGCAGCTTTTTTAGGAGC
>JBAXUV010000044.1:0-8548 GCA_037129425.1 Sphingobacteriia bacterium | reverse complement strand
CTAACACTTAAATATACGCCACTCTCGTATAATTATCAAAAAACTAGGGGTTTATACACACAGAGTTGTTATTATACTTTTTGTATTGTCGTAGCGTCAATACACTTATACATTTTGTATTGTCGGGGGATTTGATTGTACTTATACATTTTGTATTGTCGGTCGATGAGTAGGCCCTCCTACCATTCAATCTCTTTGTTCTTAAACAACTCATCCAAAGGGCTTAAAATATTTACCAATTGACGTTTACTTACATGTAAATAACGCTCGGTAGTTTTGATATCAAAATGACCTAACAATTCTTTAATATATCGAATATCAGTTCCTTTATCCAGCAAATGAGTGGCAAAACTATGCCTCAAACTATGGATACCAACATCTTTCAAAATCCCTGCTTTGGATTTTGCATTACTAAATATTTGTTGAACAGTTCTAGTTGGATATGCGCCACCAGTTTGTTCAGATTCAAATAAATAAGTGATTGGCCTCGGTGAATATTCTTTAATATATGCCCTCAATATATCAAGTAGCAATGGACTCAAATTAACAAATCGATCCTTCTTCCCTTTTGCATTCTCAATAAATATCTGCATTCTTTCACTATCGATATGGCTAATCTTCAATTGAACGATCTCGCTCACCCTTAACCCAGCACTATAAGCTGTAAACAACATTGCTTTATGTTTCTTGTTTTGCAATGCATTGAATAATCTTCTTAGTTCATCTTCGTTTAAAAGTTTCGGAAGCTGAAGTGGCTTTTTAGGTCTGGGTATTTCCCAAAAAAACCTTTCCCTGTGCAATACCTGCTCGTAGTAAAACTTAATAGCATTCATTCTGCTATGCAATGTATTTTCAGATAAATGCAATTTCTCAAAACAGTACACAAAATATCTTTTTAAGTGTTCCGGCTTTAAATCATCGGCTGGTATTTTTCCCAATCTGTACAACAACTGTTGCATTTCATTGAGATAGGTTTTGATAGTGTTTTTACTATACGCTTTCAGAATTAAATGATCCCTCATTGCTGGTAAAACATGTAAGTTGATAGGGTCTACAACTGAACTAAAATCAATGCTTTCATCCAAGGATTTAATGATATCGCCTGGACCTTTTTGTTGAAAGGTCTTTAAAACTATTTTTTTCATAACAACAGTAGTGGCAAATCCTTATTGCCAGTTTTTTGTAGGGGTTACTGTTGTATGACTAAATTACTACTATTTTTTAAATAAAATAAATGATGGATAAACTTCTTATTGTATGAGTTTGAATATCCGTAAATTTAAGTTGTTAAGATTGCCTATCATAAATTTTTATCAAATGCAATTATTATTGATTTTTTCATGGATGCCCTTCATACTAGGATTATTTAGTGAGCCTCAGAAGTCAGTAGATAATTCACCAACGCCAAAATTCAAATTGATTCCTGCCCCAAAAATAACTTTCAATTCTTTTGTGGATTGCAATATGGCAGAAGTATGGATTGCCGATACTTTTAGAATTTTTCCTGGCAAGTATGGCGAAGATCCTTTATGGGGAGATGCTAAAGATTTAAAATATGCTGATGGAAAAAATGCAGAAGAAGTTTTTAAAAATCCATCCGATCAATTTTTTAATCCAACCATGCCCAGCAACGTTCCTGTAGGTCAAAAAGGATTGCATGGTGCAGTATGGTTTGAAACTGTTTATCAAGACAAAAAAGATCCTTCTGGTAAAACACTTTTTGGTATTTATCACAACGAAAACTATCCAAGTACATTACCCTATGATTCAGTTACAAAAGAAGGATATAAAAACAAGCTTTGGCCACAAGGTTTAAAAGGTCCAGAAAGCCCTGCAGCTGTTTGTCGCATCGGCATTATGAAATCAATTGACGGGGGTAAAAGCTGGGAGAACAAAGGAATCTTTATAGAAGACTACGACCCAAGAATGATTCTTAAACCAATCAATACCTCTAATACTTTTGCAGGCGGTGTGGGTGATCCATCAGCAGTTGCTAGTGGAGACTACCTGTATTTATTTTATGGCGAGTATGGGTATCCTGGAATTTATAATGAAAAAACATACAACGCTAAAACGGAATGGAGCGGTCAATGCATCAGCATTGCACGCATAGCCTTAAAAGACTTAGACAACCCTGTAGGAAAAGCAAAAAGATGGGATGGTAAATCTTTTTCTATCCCTTATGATAGCTATGGTGTGCCTGTTCGTTCTCTTCAAATTCCTATTGAAGAAGGAGGCGGAGCTGCTTCTTCTCCAACAGGTGGATTTCATTGGGGTCCATCAGTAAGCTGGAACACTTATTTAAATGCTTGGGTAATGATGATGGGTAAAGTAGAAGGAAAATCTTGGCAGGGAGATAAAATATTTATTTCTTTTAATAAAAATAAAGACTTGGGTGCTGGCAACAACAGTCAAGAATGGTCTAAGCCAGCATTGGTTTTTCAAAAACCAGGATATATTCTTTGGTATCCCTCTTTACAACCATTAAATGATCCTACAGACATCAAAGAAAAATACACTTCTGTGCTTCTAGGAAAGCGTGCGCGTTTTTTTGTTAAAAGAATTAAACCTGGTGATGACGAATATGCGTCGGAACATTTTATTGAATTTGAAAAATAGTCAACTACACACAAATTGAATTGATATATATTCTATGATTTGACTGCAAGTATTGAAAAGTTCCTGAAAATTAAAAAAGCAGGCTTTTAAGACCTGCTTTTCATAATTCCATATTATATTTTAACAATGTAAGTAGAAGGAAAACGACCTTAAATCTTTTGGTCGTCCATTGGCCGAGAAAAGGATTTGTCTTAATCTGGTACCAAAGTTTGGTCCAAATGGGGCGTCTTCATTATTAATTTATATTGCCCAGTATTTGGAGAATTGAATGCTACATTGCAATAATTTCACGAAGTACCCTGAATATTTTTTCAATTTGTTGGGCTTGAGTGATGGGTTCTAAATGAGCAGATACCCCTTCTTCAAATTCAGCATCTTGTAAAAATTCACGAAAGCATTGTTGCAAATATTGCTGAACATCTTTAGGTGATTCGGCTATTAATGAGCTAACATTGGCATTGTTTTCTAGAACATAAACAATGTCTTCAAAATCGCTACTAAACAAGTAATCGTTTTGGCCTCGGCTTTTGAATGCTTCTATTTTTGAGGCAATAAAAAAGGGTAGTGTGAATATTTTCACCTGTAAATCGTCTAATTGAATCGTTTTTGCAAACTTAAATCCATCGGCATACCATCTATTGCTAAATCCAATAACGGAGGCATTGGTTGGCATAACATCCACAATAATTCCTTTTACTTGATAACGGCATAGTACACCAGATTCAATATCATTTTCAAAACCAATCTTTCGAAGTTTTTCATCAAGCGCTGCATATCCAGTATAGGAGGCTAGTTCAATGATAACGTCTACATCATCAGTAGGTCTTGCTTCTGCATTACTTATATCTCCTTATAAAGAAACAGTTGCCCCACCCACAAAGACAAACTCTTCATTTAGTTGATTTAAAATATTTGCAACAGCTTTTATTCGAATGATATTGGTATGATTAGACATGCTGTTTTGATTTAAATAGTTCTTTTACCAATTCTTGGGCTTTTTTAATTTCTCGAACTTTACCTACTCTAAATACATCACAAGCTGCCAATAAATCATATAAGATAGTATCATTTTTTGCAGCTGCTACCGCTCCTGGATATAGTGGTTCAATTGCAAAACCACGTAATTTACCTGAAATATCAGGCCATACGTAAGCCTCTTCCGAATCGAAGTACTTTGCCATTAATGGGGCAGAATGAGCAGTAGGAATTCCTTTTACCATGCTACCTGGTTTTACAGGAAACACAAATTTTAGTCCGTAAATCATAAAAGACTCCAATGCTACATTAAATACCTTTCTCCTATCAGCACTGATTAGTCCAGCAAATTGTGAGCGGGAAATAGATTCAGTTATTTCTGATGGGCTGATATATAAGCTGGCAGCTAAATCTTTATTTTTCCATGGCTCTTCCCCTAAAGCAATGATCTTTAGTAACACAACAATATCGTGTGGCCGCATACCATTATGTGCTTTCATATCTGATTTTATTGTGAAGATAGTAAAATATTCGCGATTCGCGAATCAAAAATATATTTTTAACCGCTATTTTTCTACTTTCTGACTAATTATGGAAAGATTTGAGGAAATCCTATGAATTAACTGCAAGTCTTGAAAAGATCCTGAAAATTAAAAAAGCAGGCTTTTAAGACCTGCTTTTCATACTTCCTATATTATTCTTTAAAACAACATAGTAGCGAGAATGGGAATTGAACCCATCACCTCAGGGTTATGAATCCTGCGCTCTAACCAACTGAGCTACCTCGCCAAAAAAGATAAAATTTCCTTTCGGGCTGCAAATATAGGGGGTTTCGGTAAAAAGAAAAAGGCTAGTAGGCCAACAATTTGCTGATTCGCTCTGCTACCTTATTGGCAGTAGGCAACATGGCCGATTCCAATGCTACATTAATAGGCACTGCAGGAAGGTTTTTGGCTCCCATAACTTCCACTTTTGCATCCAAGAAATGATAGCAATCGTTGGATATTCTTAATGATAATGCTTCTGCAAATGAATTATTCTGTTGCTCCTCACTCAAAACCAATACTTTTCCGTGTCTTTTAACTGAATTGAACACCGTTTCTTCGTCCAATGGAAACAATGTTCTTAAATCGAGCACTTCTATTTGTCCTGGATATCTTTCAGCTGCTGCTTTAGCCCAATACACGCCCATTCCGTAAGTAATGATACAAACTGTTTCTCCCCTTCTGATCTTCTCCATATCCGCCTGTAAAATCACATTGGCCTTGCCCAATGGAAGTATATAATCCTTGGCTGGCTCAATAGTTCTTGCATCATCCGTTCCTGGCACTTTACTCCAATACAATCCCTTGTGCTCTAACATGATCACCGGGTTCGGATCCAAAAATGCTGCTTTCATCAAACCCTTCATATCCGCCGCATTAGAAGGGTACACAATTTTTATTCCTTTAATAGACAATAAAGTGCTCTCAATACTTCCACTATGGTAAGGACCACCTCCACCATATGCACCTACCGGAACGCGCAACAACATTTGCACAGGAAACTTTCCGTTCGATAAATAGCATGATTTAGCAACTTCAGTAACCAATTGATTCAATCCCGGATAAATATAATCGCCAAATTGAATTTCCACAATTGGCTTTAACCCCATTGCAGATAAACCTACTGTAGACCCTATAATATATGCTTCCTGAATAGCTGTATTGAATACCCGATTATCACCATATTTTTCTGCAAGTGTTGCCGCTTCACGAAACACTCCGCCCAATCTTCCACCTACATCCTGACCATATAGAACTGCTTCTGGATGTTCGTCCATTATTTCATCAATGGCATGCAATGCAGCATCCACCATAATTACACGCTCACCCGATTTAGGAGTACGAATTCCTTTTTCTTCGCGAACAGTTGTTGGTGCAAATACATGCTCATCAACCGAACGAATATCTGGTTCTGCTGCTGCTTGCGCTAATTTAAAATCATTCAACACCAATTCAAGCGTATCCGTTTCTATCTGATTGATTTCATGATCCGAAAACCCAACTCCATTCAACAACATTCTTAATTTAGGAATTGGATCATACAATCCATGCTTCAATAGATCTTCTCTGCTTCTATAAAATTCTTTTCTAACTCCACTGGTATGATGTCCGAGCAATGGCACTTTCGCATGCACAATTACTGGCTTTCTTTCGTTCCTCGCATAGTTAACCGCTTGCTCCATGGTTTCGTAACAACGCATGAAATCGCTTCCATCCACCTGCATTCTTTTCAACCCCTTAAAACCACATGCATATTCATATGCATTCATGGTTCTAATTTCATCTGCACTTGCACTAATGCTCCATTGATTATCCTGAACCAGGTATACGATCGGTAATTGTTTCAAAACTGCAAACTGCAATGCTTCGCTCACTTCTCCTTCACTCATTGCTCCATCGCCTAAAGAACAAACAACCACTGGAGATTTTCCATCCGCCGATTTGCGCAATGCATTTGGATTGGATTTTTCTAAGAACTGTACCCCTTGTGCAACACCGGTTGTAGGAATAGCCTGCATTCCAGTGGCACTGCTTTGATGTATTATAGAAGGCCTGTTCTCATCTTTACTACTAGGATGGCAATAATAAGAACGGCCACCAGAAAATGGATCATCCTTCTTTGCCAGTAGTTGAAGCATTAATTCATAAGGCGTAAATCCAACAGCCAGCATTAAACTATCGTCTCTATAATAAGGGCTTACCCAATCACATGGTAATAATTGTAATCCTGTTGCTAGTTGAATGGCTTCGTGTCCTCTCGATGTAGAATGCACATACTTGCATACCGTCCGATTGGCATCGTAGGTTTCACTCATAGACTTGGCAGTCATCATGAGTTTATATGCTTGTAATAGTATGTTGGGTGTTAGCATTATTTAATTTCGAGTTCAAACATTTTTTGTTGTTCAAAATATCCTTCCAACACATCTCCTACCACACATTCACCCACTCCCGCAGGTGTTCCTGTATAAATCATATCTCCAATATTTAACGAAAAATAATTGGAAATATGCGATACGATTTTGTTAAATGAAAAGATCATGTCTGTTGAATTGCCTACTTGCACCGTTTCCTTATTGTTCAACAATGAGAAATGGATTGGGTTTCTCAATAATTCTTCTGTTAATGGCATCCAATCAGCTACAATGGCTGAATTATCCCAGGCTTTGGCTTTTTCCCAAGGCAATCCTTTCTTTTTTAATTCAGCTTGAATATCTCTTGCAGTAAAATCGATACCAATCGATATGGCATCATAATAATTTTCGGCTTGATTTTCGGGGATGTACTTTCCGTTTTTAGAGATGCGTAGCACCAGTTCTATTTCGTAGTGTAATTCGTTGGAGAATTCCGGATAATAGAAAGGCGTGTTAGACTGCCACAGCGCAGTCTTTGGTTTCATGAAAATCACCGGCTCCTCCGGTATGGCGTTGCCTAGTTCTTTTGCATGATCGGCATAATTTCGGCCTACGCAAAAAATTTTCATAGTACAGTTTCATTTAAAATAGTAACCAGGTAGTCCTTTGATGTATCACTTTTTGGGCGATTTGGGTACAGAACGGACTACATAAATTATATTTCCAATACTTATAACTATGAAATATGCTTTTTTATTATGTGAAGGCTAAAGTATTTGCCATATTCATGGCTTTTTCGAGACCAATAGCGGCAAATTGCTCAATAATATCGCAACAAGCCTTGATTTTGAGGTCTACAATGGGCTGTTCAGCGGGTAGCCATTTGCTTAAAACAAAGTCTGCCTGACCCCCTTTTGGGAAATCATTGCCTATCCCAAACCTTAATTTGGCATAAACGTCGGTTCCCAAGGTCAATTGAATGTCTTTTAATCCATTATGGCCTGCATCGGAGCCTGCACCACGCAGTCTTAACTTATTGATCGGCAATGCAAGATCATCCACGATGGTTAGGGTTGAAGCGATATCCAATTTCTCTTTATCTAACCAATATTTAAAAGCCTTCCCACTTAAATTCATATAAGTAGTGGGCTTGATGCAAATGAATGTTTTTCCCTTCCATTTCACTTCGGCCACTTCAGCAAGACGGTCTAATTTAAAAAAGCCATTCTGCCTGCGTACAAAAGCATCTAATACATCAAATCCAATATTGTGACGCGTATGCCGATATTCATCGCCAATATTGCCCAATCCAATTATTAAAAATTTATGCATACTGCTTACAAAAATAGCTTTTAGATTGATTGCTGTTCCATAAAAAAAGCCCGTTCAGGTAAACCCAAACGGACTCTTTTATAGTTTCTACTTGTATTATTTCTTCTTTTCGTCTTTTGCTGCAGTTGCTTCATCCTGCTTTAACTGACGGGTCATCACCACAGATGCAATAGGAATACGTGGTGAGTTTAAAATTTCGATATTAGGCGTTTTCACGTCTTCTACACGAATATTACCGTTCAAATCAAGATTAGTAATATCAACATTAATAGTTGAAGTAAGGTCTTTAGGCAAAGCTTTAATTTTTAAAGACTTCATCTTAGTAACCAATTTACCACCACCTTTCACACCTACAGAAACGCCTGTAAATTTGATAGGTAAAGTTGCGATTACTTTTTTGTCTCCTACTAACTCAAGTAAATCAACGTGGATTAGTTGATCACTCACTTTGTCGAACTGTAGATCCTTCAAAATACACTTGTATTTTTTGCTACCTACGTTAACTTCTGCTAACTGAAATTCACCAGTGTACACTAATGGCTTGAAAGCCTTAGCTGGAGCGTAAAAATTTACCTCCTCAGCACCCCCGTAAATTACACCTGGCACATTTTCTTGAGAGCGAATCTGGCGGGCGGCTTTTTTGCCATGTTCGGTCCTCAGAACACCTTCGATTGTAATTGTATTCATTGTTTAAAATTTTGGACGGCGAAGGTAAGGAAAAAT
>JBAXUV010000043.1:0-9467 GCA_037129425.1 Sphingobacteriia bacterium | reverse complement strand
CCTTTTTTTAATTTAGGACGTAAACTTTTTAACAAAGCACGGTAATGCCTGATGATCTCTTTTTTTTCCTGCTCTTCGTTTAAAGAGTATTTCACAGAAACAGGTTCGGTATATTGTTGTCTCACTTGATCCATACAATACGAATGTACGAAAATAAGTGGGTAGAATACTGGGGAAAAGGGTTTAAAACTGCTTGTAATTTAAATCTATAAATTGGTGAAATGCTTCTTTATAAGATTCACTAATAGGGATTTCTATTTCCCCAATTTTTACGGATGATTTTTCAATGCTGTCTAAATGAGTTAAAGAAATAATATACGATTTGTGGATACGCATAAATTGATACGGCATTAACTGTTCTTCAAAGCTTTTTAAATTTTGTAATACTAAGTATTTCAACTTTCCTACATGAATGGTTACGTAATTGCCTGATCCCTCAATAAATGAAATGTCCATTATGCGAATCTTTTGTGTTTTATAATCAGTTCGCACAAAAATAACATCCTGTAGATCCGGTTTTAATTTAACAATTGTCTTTTTATCTTCTCCAAGTAAAAGGGCGCGTACTTTTTGGATGGATCTGTCAAAACGCGCTAATGAAAATGGCTTTAACAGGTAGTCCGCTACATCTAATTCATAACTTTGTAAGGCAAAATCGGGATAGGCAGTAGTGAATACAATTTTTGCATTCTTCTTGATTTTTTTGGCAAGATCTAATCCGTTTAAACGGTTCATCTGAATGTCTAAAAAAATACAATTTATTTGCTCATTGTGTTGAATAAATTCTAATCCTTTTATAGGATCCGAAAATGTATGGTGTAATTTAAAATTGCTAATGCTTGAACTATAATTGTGGATTATTCCTAGTGCATTCTCTTCGTCGTCTATTGCTATGGCGTGTATCAATGTTATAAGTTAATTTCTAGATTAGCAATAAAATGTGTTGCTGAAACATCAAAATGTAATTTATGTTTTTCTGGATAAAGTATGTTTAATCTTTTTACTAAGTTTGGAATGCCTATACCACTATTTTGATTTTTTGAAATATTATTACCCATTTTATTGGTAACCACGTAACTTAATTTGTTTTTATTGACCGAAATGCTAATATCAATTGGTTCTTCTGCGCCACCAGACTCGCCATGTTTAAATGCGTTTTCTGCAAATGTGATTAATATCATAGGAGGTATCTGAATATTGGAAAAATTTTCATCATTTTCTACCTTTAAATTGATAACATCGTTTGGAAAACGCAGACGATGCAAATTGATAAACTTTTCTAAACATTCAAACTCTTTATCCAAAGTAACCCAGTGCTCTTTTTCGGCAAGTACATATCGCAGTAAATCTGAAAGTTGTAATAAAGCTTCTGCTGTTTTAGCAGATTGAATAAGGGCTAAGTAATAGATGTTATTAATCGTATTAAATAAAAAGTGGGGGTTTAATTGATTGCGCAATAATGTTAATTCTGCTTGCGCTATTTCTTTTTCTAAAATTAAAGATTTATGCTCTTTTTTAAACCAGTCTCTACTAAATGCATAACCTAAACCAAGCAAATAATAAGTTAGTGATGATATGAAATTTTGCAAAAAATAGGATTGTGTAGGTGCATTGTTTACTGTTTTTTTAACGGATGCTCCTATTGGATAAAACAAAGGCTTGCTTAGTATTGAACGTGCTGCATCAAAGCACTGTATAAAAAAAAGCAGTGTTAGAAAGGAAATAATAAATAATTGCCACTTGTTTTTGTGCTTAATATAACTTGGAAATACAAAAAAAGCAGCTAAACACAGTGTTGCACATTGAGTTAAGTGGGTAGCAACTCTATAAAAGCCAATGTTGTTACTGGGCCAAATTTTACCAAGTATTGCATAATAAATTAGCCAGAATAGTAAGAAAGTGAAACTTACTATTGCAACTTCAATCAAAATACTATAAGACTTGTTTTTCATGATAAACAATGCACTAAAGTACGGGATAATACCATGTTTCATTGCTTAAAGAAAGCAATTATTTTTCGTGTATTTTTTAAGCCATCTTATCATTGTTTTATGCTATTTGGTATATTTTTCTAAACGATTGTTTATTAATATGCTAATATGCTGAAAGATTAATTTCTAAAATTATACTGCATGATCAAACTAACACAACTGTGTTTTGCTTTTTTGATGTTTTTTTCAACATTAGCATTAAACGCTCAAGTAAAAACAATTTCCGGCGTAATTAAAGAAGAACAAGATGGCTCGCCTATAGCTGGAGCAACTATTCGCATTAAAGGAACCAATACGGTTACCACCAGCGATGATAAAGGAGCATTTAGTATTCAAAGCGCTTCTGCTAATTTTATCTTAGTGATTTCTTCTATAGGTTATGAAGACAAGGAAATTCCTGTAGTTGATGCTAGGCTTGCAAAACTGATTCAATTAAAGCCAACTACTTCCAATATGGGTGATGTAGTGGTAGTAGGTTATGGCAAAGTAGATAGGCGTAAATTAACTGGTTCTGTAGGTACCTTAAAGCCAGACTTAATAGGTGCAAATCCGGTTTCGATGGACAAATTATTACAAGGGAGAATTGCAGGTGTTTTTGTTCAGCCATCAACTGGGGCCCCAGGAGCGGCTTCTTCTATAACCATTAGAGGTGTTACTACTTTAAGTGATGCAGGAAACTCGCCATTAATTGTTATTGATGGAGTGCCAATGTATAGTCAGGATAGGGGCAATAATTCAACCAACTTTAGTGCTAGCGGATCAGCAGCAAGTTTTACTCAACCAATAACAGCCAATAATTATACTCCAAGAAATCAATTTGAAAGAAATCCTTTGGCAAATATTAATCCCGATGATATTGAAAGTATGGAAGTGCTGAAAGATGCTTATGCTACTTCAATTTATGGTAGTAGGGGTGCGGCTGGTGTAATTTTAATTACTACTAAAAAAGGATCACTTGGGAAGCCAAGAATTAACGTAAACTTTTCTACTACAGCACAAAATGCATTTAGGCTTCCTTCCATAATGACAGGTGATGAATATGCCGGATTTTATTCTTCTTATTTTGATTTTTTAAATACCAACAGGCCAACAGCCGGATGGCCGCCTGCAAATAGGGCTTTTAAAACTGGATATAATACTAATTGGATAGATCAAATAACACGAACTGGTTTAGGTTATAGTATTGGAACTTCAATAAGTGGAGGAACTGATAAAACGCGTTATTTTATAAGTGGAGGATATGATAAAGAAGCATCTTATATTGCAAATAACGACCTAGAACGTTTTCAAGGTAGGATTAACCTAGAAACTAGTTTAACCAATAATTTTAAAATTGGGGTATCTTCTGCAATAAGCTCTACTTTAAATAACGCACTCAATGCACAAAGAGCTTATTATGATGCAGTAATAAAAGCGCCAAATATTCCTGTTTTTGATTCATTGGGACTATATACCTGGAGAGCTGTATTTTCCCCTACCAATACCATCAATGCAACCGCACCAATTAGAGATATTAATCCAGTTGGCACAATCAATACAGGTAAAAATTATGTAAATGATCTTCGCTCTATCAGCAATGTTTTTGCAGAGCTTAAATTGGCCAGTTGGTTAACTTATCGCTTTGATTTTGGAGTAGATTGGTACAATACAAAAGCATATAGCAGAGAAATTGACAAACAAGGCACACTTAGGGGTTCTGCTACAGAAAGTAATATTAATAACTTTAAAACGGTTATGAATAACTTACTCAATTTTAATAAACGTTTCGGTGATCATTCAATTAGTGGTGTAGTAGGTCAAAGTTTTGAAAGATCTAAAGAAAGTGCTACTACTTTAACTGGAACAAATTTTATGGATGATAGGGTATTGAGTATTTTGTCTGCTTCTAATAGGTCTGTTATTAATGCCATTACACAAGAATGGACACTTGCTTCTTTTTTAGGAAGAATTGATTACGGATATAAGGATAAATATTTAGTGGGTGTTACCAACAGAATAGATGGTTCATCTCGGTTTAGCGAAAACAATCGATATGTAAGTTTTCCATCAGTTTCTGCTGGATGGGTTTTATCTAAAGAGAAATTTTTAAAAAACACTCGTTGGATTAATGAACTAAAATTGAGAGGTAGTTGGGGATTAACTGGTACGGATGGTGGTGCAGGCTATTATGGGAGTTTAGGACAATATTCATATACAAGTACTGGAACAACTTATGCTAGTACTACTATTATTAGTGCTTCCAGGCCTGCGAATGCCGATTTAAAATGGCAAAAAACTACGAATATCGATTTTGGATTAGATGCTGGTTTTTTACAAAATCGTATCAGAGTTACGGCTGAATACTATAAGCGAACCACTGAAAATCTATTGGTAAACGGAGGGCTACCTGGTTTTGTAGGGTTTAGTACTCAACAGCAAAATTTAGGAGAGTTGGTTAATAAAGGATTTGAATTAACAATTGCCACTAGAAATATTGATAAAAAAGATTTTAGCTGGACTAGTACTTTTAATATAGCACGGAATGAAAATATTATAACCAAATTAAACTTCGCGAATAAACTAGATGCTTCACAAACAGCTGAAAGATCTGGCGGAAGATTTTGGGTAGAGGGTGGCTCTGCAACAGCTTTTAATCTGATGTATTGGGGTGGTGTTGATGCAGCAACTGGTAATCCTAGATGGATTGGTGCTAATGATACCGTTTCGCTGGTTCCTTTTGAAATATTGTATTCCGGAACAACAAGAGATTTTAACAGCGAAAGAAGAAATATGGGAGATGCGCTTCCTAAGTTTTTCGGTGGGTTCGATAATAGATTACGGTATAAAAATATTGAGTTTTCTTTCTTCTTTACTTTTGCTGCTGGCAACAAAGTATTTAATGGTGCTAAAGCATCGATGTATGCATATAGTTCGGTAGATGCTCCTAATCTTTCAAAAGATATTTTAAATTATTGGAGACAACCAGGAGATATTACTGCAATTCCTGCGTTGATCAATAAATCAAATACAGCATTTACTCCAGGTGGAAGCACTTCCCAATTCAATGATTATACACTTGGAAGAAACTCTTCTAGATTTTTAGAAGACGGCTCTTTTGTACGATTAAAAAATATAACCTTATCTTATAATTTTGGCGATGCGCTTCTTAAAAAAGCGGGAATTAAAGGAAGTAGCATACGAGTTTTTGCCGAAGCAAATAATGTTTTCATCATTACTAAATATACTGGGATAGATCCTGAAGTAAGTGCTTACGGATCTTCGGTTTTACAAGCCGGATACGATGAAGTGTCATTGCCTAATCCTCGCACATTTCGTATTGGCTTTAAAATTGGATTATAAATTAAATTAAAAAACATTGTATGAAATCATATACTAAGCTATTTTATATTATTTTGGTTTTCACTGTTTCTTGTACAAAACAGCTGGATTTACCACCTGAAAATATACTGACCGAATCTCAAGTTGTGGGTAGTGCAAATACCGCAGAAGCGCTGTTGGTAAGTTCCTATTTTAAAACATATACTTCAATAAGGAATTACTATTACATGAGTGCAGACGCTGCAACGGGTATCTCAGCTACTCAACCAACCAATGGATTTATTTCTTTGTGGAATGGAACACTTACCCCAACTTCTGGAACCATTCAGACATTATGGAATAATCATTACAACGCAATTAATGAAGCCAATGTAATTATAAACCTTATTCCTAGTTCAACATTTGATCAGGCCATTAAAACCCGATTAATTGCTGAGGCAAAATTTGTAAGGGCTTTAAATTATTTTATTTTGGTTAGGGACTTTGGGGAAGGTGCTCTTTCAGGTAATTTATCGGGAGCAGGAGTTCCTTTACAATTGGTGAATTATGCCAATTATGACGCTAGTAAAAATCTTCCTCGATCAAGCTCATTGCAAGTATACACGCAAATTTTAAAAGATCTTGATGAAGCCGCAGCAGATTTAACCGATCTTACAACAGCTACTCCACAAGTATTTAGAGGAAGAGCTCAAAAAACAACTTGCTTTGCTCTTGCTTCTAGAGTTGCATTGTACATGCGAGACTATTCTAAGGCAATTAGCTACTCTGCCCAAGCCTTGTTGAATACTACACAATATGTACTCGCAAGCTCTCCTGCATTGGTATTTCCAGTAACAACAGCTACCTCTAACCTTGCGCTAAGTACTGAATTGATCTTTGCTTTTCCTGTAAGTTATAATTCGGATATCAATGACAATAATCTTACAGGATATTTTGCTAAAACTGCTATATGGCCTAATCCAACTTTTTTGGCAACATATGCTCCCAATGATATTAGAAACAGCGCTTCAATGATGGTGGTAGGAAGTACTACTGGCCCCTCAAATTTATTTTGTCCATCTAAGTTTGCCAACTCAACAGGAAGAGATCACCTCCCTATCATACGTTTAAGTGAAATTTATTTAAATAGAGCCGAAGCATTGGTCAGATCTACCAATACTATTAATACAGAAGCAATTGGATTACTCAACTCTATTCGACAAAGGTCATTTCCTACTGGGTTAAAGCCCGCCCCATTTTCAGCTGCTAGTTTTGCCACAGCAACTGATTTGATTAATGCAATAATGCGTGAAAGGAAATGGGAGCTTGCGTTCGAAGGGCATGATATGTTCGATATGATTAGAACAGGTGTAGCTCCAAATGCTGCTCTTTCCAATCCAACAAAGTGGGTATATCCTATACCACGAAGAGAAATTGATCTTACCAATGGATTAATTACACAAAACCCAGGTTATTAATTAAATGTCATTTCTGCTAAGGGTCTCATTAAAAAAGTAATATGAAAAAAATATTAAGTAGTCTACTCATATTTATCGCAATTACTAGTTTTGGACAAACTGCTTCTAAAGAGGTAAAACTTAAAGGAACTTTATTAAACCCTCAATCTAATGAACTAGTCATTTATAAGTTTGATAAATCCTTTGAAATCACAATTCCTGTTGAGAGTAATGGCAATTTCTCTGCTACATTCAAGATAAATGAACCAGGATTTTATTTTATAAAGCAAGAGAAAGCCTATACCAATATTTTTCTAAGAAACGGATATAATTTAACACTAAATCTCGATACAAAATCATTCCCCAATTCAATAAAGTTTGAAGGCGAGGATGCTGTATTTAATAACTATATAAAATCAAAATCAGCTTTAAATGCAAAATTAGTAGGCGATGCAAAAGTTTTTTTTGTAGTGCCTATTGAAGATTTTATTAAAAAAATAGCATCTGACAGTTCGGAATTTTATGATCAATTAAGAAGCGCCAAACTGGATAAAGAAGATGAACAGCTTGCAAGAAAATTAATTCAATACGATTATTTGCTCAAAAGGAATAACTATCGAAAATTCTATGTTTTCCATACCAAGACCGAACCATTTATTCCTGAAAACTACTTAGATCCTATTCGAAATCTGAACATGAATGATGCTGATGCATATAATAATTCGATGGACTACCGATACCTAATTATTGAAAAATGGAGGCTTTTAGATGCTGATAGAAAGCAGAAAGATTCTACTTCTTCAACAATTGATTTTACGAAGGAATTTGCCAATACAATAACTTATGAACCGGTGCGAGACCAGGTTGTTCGAATGTTGTTTAATAAAGTTGATGCACGTAACCCGGTATTTGAGTCTGAATACCTTGCTATAAAAACGCTTGTACGGGTTGATAAAACCAAAGAAGAGTTAGACATGCGTCTGGCTACCGCAAGGTCTAATAAAAAAGGAAATGTACTTGCAGGGTTTGATTATGAAAATCATAAAGGTGGATTAACAAGTCTGAGTTCTTTAAAAGGTAAATATGTTTACTTAGATATATGGGCAACATGGTGTGGGCCTTGCATAAAAGAGTTTCCGGATTTAAAAAAATTAATAAATGATTACAAGGGCAATCCTAATATTGAATTTGTATGTATATCAATCGATAGTAAAGCCGATTACCAAAAATGGCGCTCATTTATAACAGAAAAACAATTGGAGGGTATTCAATTAATTGCTGACAAAGCTCTTGATTCCGATTTTATGAAATTTCTGAATGTTAGTTTAATACCTCGGAATGTATTAATCGATCCTCAAGGCAATATTATTTCAAGTGCTGGTCTAAGACCTTCAAGCGCAGCTACAAGAGAAGCCTTGGCAAAATATATTGGAGCACCTATTATTAAAAATATCAGTAAATAAGGAAAATGGGAAAGTCTATAATTTTATTTGTTTGTCTTTTACCAATTTTTGCTTTATCGCAAAACAATTTTACTGTTACTCTAAAACTTAAGGGCCTTGAAGATCATAAAGTAAAAGTGTTTTACCAGATTAACGGGAAATCTAAAAGTGATACCTTAGTAAAGCAATCAACGGATTTAGTTATTTGGAAGGGCAGTGTAGATGAACCTCAATTGGCTAGAATTGAAGTATTGGACACTTCGTTGAATCCTAGAGCAGGAAAAGCTGTTATGCAAGCGCCAATTCTTCAGTTTCTATTAATGAATGCTGATATAGAGATTCAAGCTGATGCTAAGGAGATATATAGGGCAGTCATTAAAAGTGCAAATAAAGAAATTAATTTATTTGAAGAATTACGTGCATCACATTTACCTTTTGATGTTGAGTCGTGGAATTTGCAAAAAGAAATGAATAGAAAATTAAATGCAGGTGATACCACAGGAAACTATTTGCTAAGGCAGCAATCTACTGTTTTGCGCCAAAAAAATCAAGCACTAAAAATTAAATTCGTTGATGAACATCCTAATTCTTATTCAAGTATTTTATTACTTAATGGGATGTCTTTAATTCTTAGTGCAGAAGCGATGAGTGCAAAGTACAATAAGATTAATGATGAGTTAAAAAACACTGCAACAGCTCAAGTTCTAAGTACTAAGATTGAAAACAACAAAAAAACAGCTATCGGTAAGCCAGCAATATTGTTTTCTCAGGTTGGCATTGATGGAAATATTGTTGATGTTGCAGCACTAAAAGGTAAAGTTATTTTAATCGATTTCTGGGGCAGCTGGTGTGTTCCATGTAGGTTAAGTCACCCTGCATTAAAAGAACTTTACGCTAAGTATGAATCAAAGGGATTTGAAATTATTGGAATTTCCAATGAATGGTCAAGCGGTCAAAGTATTGCTGTACAAACTTCAAAATGGAAAAAAGCTGTTAAGGAAGATGGTATCAACTGGTTACACATACTTTATAACCCAGAAATTCGTGATTTAGTAAAAGAGTTTGATATCAATGCTTACCCAACAAAATTCTTGATAGATCAAAACGGAAAATTTATCATGAAATTTCCAGGAAATTCAGAGGCACAACACAAAGCTTTGGCCGATAAGCTGGCATCATTGCTTCCAGAATAATTGTGGTTTGATAATCTAAAATCTACTCTACCTTTGCTGTATATGAGTGGAAAAGACCAGAAGAAAGGAATCAATTTCAGTTTATTA
>JBAXUV010000042.1:0-10106 GCA_037129425.1 Sphingobacteriia bacterium | reverse complement strand
TTTTCACATAGCCAGGTAGTGCTGGGTCATAAGCCATTGGAAGGGGAGCCATCCATTTTTTTTCGGTTGATGAAAGACTGTCCAGTTTTTCAAAGCCTCCTTTTGAAACCAATGAAGCATATTTTCTCGGAATATTGGTTGCAACAAATGGAATTTTATTTTCTTTCGCAAAATTCACAATTGGTGCATAGTCTGTAGGATAGTTCTTCCATAAGCGGGCAGCAGAATCCAGCCCTTTGGCACTCAATTTATTTTTTAAATAAGCATTTAAAGGTTCCTGGTTATCTGCTTCAAACATTTCGGCACCCAAAATCAATTCTCTGCTTTGCTTTAGATCTTTAGTAACTGCCAACTGAAGCCAATGCGCTATGGCATTATTGTGTAATTCTCCAAACAAAACAATGTCTTTCTCTGAAAGTGCTTTGATCATTTTTTTATACGACACTTCTTTTCCTTCTGCGTTATAAAGGGTATAAGGCATTTTATCCTGAGCAATAAGTATTGTTACAAAGCTTACAAAGCAAAAAAACAAGATCAATTTTTTCATTGGTATTAATTGTTGTTGGAATTTTTCAAATATATGATTTGTTATTGCACTATTCAAAAAGGCCTAATTGAAAGGCTTTTGTCTGCTTTTTGGGAAGCTGCACATTCATTCCTTGGGTATTACTGATTTCATAGACTTCAGAAGCAACATACCTTGATGCAATGATGATTTCGGTTTCATTTGCGTGAGGTTCAAAAAGGCTTTTCGCCAGTTCAGGACTATTGTTTTCTTTGGAGAGATGCGATAAAAATAAATGCGTCAATAATGGCGAACGATGATTGGTAAACAATTCTAAAGCCTGTTTATTAGAAATATGCCCTTTACCATTTCTGATTCGCTCTTTTAGTATGAAAGGATAACGGCCATTTTCCAGCATGACCTCATCGTAATTAGATTCTAAAAAAACTGCATGGCATTGTTTAAAATAATGAATTACCCGATCACATACAGTTCCAATATCTGTAATTACGCCAACATTAATTCCATTGTTAGTTATAAAAAAACTATGAGGGTCGATGGCATCATGTTCTTTTCGAAAAGGGATCACTTGAATTGACCCGATCTGAATGGGTTCATCTGCCATAAAATGTGCAGATAAATGTTTGATCAATCTTGGACCTTTTTTACCAGTCTCTGTTGTTATGTAAACAGGAATCTTATATTTATTGGCAAGCACAGAAACACCTTTGATATGATCGGTGTGTTCATGTGAAACAAAGATCGCTTTCACTTTATTCATTGTGAGGCCAATTTGCTTCATCCTGATTTCCGTTTCTCTGCAAGAAATACCCACATCAATAAGCACCGCTTCAGAATCATTTCCAATATAATAGCAATTACCATTGCTACCCGAATTCAAAGATGCCATTTGTAGTGCCATAGAATTTACAAAGAAAGTGTATATTCATCTTTCAATTAAAAAAATTAGCTGCATATATAGCTAATTCAGTGTAATGGCTAGTATTATCTTTATTATTGGAGTTGCGGGCTCTGGCAAAACAACGATTGGCAAATTGGTGGCTTCTGCCATGGATATTCCTTTTTATGATGGAGATGATTTCCACTCAGTGGAGAATAAAAATAAAATGGCTTCTGGAAATCCTCTGAATGACCAAGATCGATTGCCATGGTTGAAAGCGATCAATCAAAAAGCCATTGAAGCATCATTGAATAATGGAGCAGTCATAGCTTGCAGTGCTTTAAAAAATCAATATCGAAGCATTTTAGCGAATGAGATCAAATATGTTCACTGGATTTTTTTAGAAGGCAATTATGATACGATTCATCAAAGGCTGCTCCAAAGAAATGATCACTATTTAAAAGCATCATTACTCCAATCGCAATTTGATATACTCGAAGAACCAGCAAATGCATTTTCGCTTTCTGTAAATCAAGCTCCCGAAAAAATGGTAGAATCAATCATCCAACATATTTCATTGAATCAATTAGGCATTATTGGTATGGGAGTGATGGGAAAAAGCCTTGCTATGAATTTTGGTGGCAAAGGCATTCGTTTGTCTTTGTACAACAGATTTGTAAAAGGTAAAGAAGAAGGGATTGCTCAACTGGCTATTGATCAAAATCCCTCCCTCAGCAATGCACAAGCATTTGAATCGCTGGAAGCATTTGTGCATTCATTGTCTGTTCCAAGAACCATATTACTAATGATCAATGCTGGAGAAGCAATCGATCAAACTTTGGATTTATTAAAACCTTTACTCGATAAAAATGATCTGGTTATCGACGGAGGCAATACTCATTTTTTAGACACTGCAAGAAGGGTTAAAGAAATGAACAATAAAGGGGTTCATTTTATGGGTGCAGGTGTTTCAGGCGGGGAAGAAGGTGCATTAAAAGGGCCATCAATTATGGTTGGAGGAGATATGAATCAGTTTCTTCGAATTCAATCATTGTTTGAATTGATTGCTGCCAAAGATAAAAATGGTCAACCTTGCATGGGATATATCGGAGCAGGGGGAGCAGGTCATTTTGTAAAAATGGTGCACAATGGAATTGAATATGCCGAAATGCAACTCATTGCAGAAGTCTATTATATTTTACGAAAATTAAATGGCGAGACTCCAGCAACAATCGCAGCAATTTTTGAACAATGGAATAAAGGAGAGGGTAGTAGTTATTTACTTGAAATTACGATTGAAATATTGAGAAAAAAATCAGGCGATCATTTTTTGATTGATGATATTCTAGATATTGGTGCATCTAAAGGAACAGGAAGTTGGGCTACTCAAACTGCTGCTGAATTAGGTACTGCTGCAGGAATGATGACTACGGCATTATTTGAAAGATTTCAGTCCAGTGAAAATGCGGATAAAAAGAGTAGGCATACAATGAACTGGCCAAAAGGCAATGAAGCTACAACGGTTTTAAGAAACCATTTTGGCGATAATTATATTGAATTGATCGGAGCTGCTTTTCAACTGGCACGTATTGTTAATCATCATCAAGGCTTTTCAATGATCAATGCCGCATCTAAACAATATCAATGGTCGATTGATCAAAAAGCGGTTGCCTCCATTTGGGTAAGCGGATGCATTATTCGTTCTGTATTAATGGAGGAATTGGCTGCTCATTTGGAACCAGGGACTTCGATTCTTGATATGCCATTTTATAAAGACTTTATAGAAAAGCATCAAATCGCTTTAGCGAAATTAGTTGGAATGGCTATCAATAATGGATTATCGGTTCCTGCATTGGGGGCGGCTATTCAATTTATCAATGGTTATTTTTCTGAAGACTCACCCATGAATATTATTCAGGCACAGCGCGATTATTTTGGTGCACATAAAGTGGTATTGAAATCCGACCCTCAACAAAATCAGGTACATATTCCCTGGAAATGATTTTCTTAAATAAAGAATTGATTGAGTAGTAGCACTCCAATTAAGCCTACAATAGAAACAATGGTTTCCATCAAAGACCATGTTTTCAATGTTTCTTTTACGGTTAAATTAAAGTAAGATTTAAACATCCAAAAACCAGAATCATTGATATGCGAAAATAGCAGACTGCCTGCTCCAATGGCAAGCACCATTAAATTAGCATCAAATGCAACTGTATGTAATAAGGGGGCTATAATACCTGCAGCAGTTAAAGCAGCTACAGTGGCTGAACCAATACAAACCCTGATGGTAGCGGCTATCAGCCAACCTAGAATCAACGGATTCATATCCATATGATTAAAAGCCATTCCCAATTCTTTACTAATGCCACTATCAATCAATACTTGTTTTAAAGCTCCAGCTCCTGCAATAATTAATAGAATAGGTGAAATATCCTGAATGGCATCAGTGAAGTATTGCATTATTTTTTTCACAGAAATTTTGCGTGCAATTCCTAATGAAAAAAAGGAAAATAGCAATGAAACCAATAATACAATTGAAGGGTCGCCCCAAAAAGCGATGGATGGATACTCAGCAGGGTTCTTGATATTGTATTGTAGCAATGAAAAAAAACTGATCAATAAAACAGGCATTAATGCTGCAATAAAACTGATCCATTTTCCGGGCAATGATGAAGGCTCAATAACAGGTTGTACAAAAATGGATAATGGTGTTGCTTTTACGTTTTTTATTGTTTGGGCAAATAAGGGGCCTGCAATAATTACTGTTGGGATAGCAATGAGTAAACCATAGAAAAGCACTTTCCCTGTTTCTGCATTGAGTTGAGCGGTAATGGCCACTGGTGAAGGATGAGGAGGAAGAAATCCATGTGTTACTGATAGTGCTGCCAGCATCGGAATGGCAATATAAATGATGGGTAGTTTAGTGGAATGGGTCAATGAAAAAACCAGTGGTACCAATAGGATAAAACCAACATTGTAAAACAATGGAATGCCTACAATAAATCCGGTGATCATCATAGCCCATTGTAATCGCTGTTTTCCGAAAAGTTGAATCAGGCTATTGGCTATTTGTTGGGCAGCACCAGATTCAGCAATTAATTTTCCGAGCATTGCCCCCAGACCAATGGTTAATAATAGATCTCCCATGAGCTGGCCGATACCATTTTTTACAGAATTAACCAGTGTTTGAGGAGGAATGCCTAGCCACCATCCAGCAATTAATGCCACCAAAATAAATGATAGGAAGGGATGCAATTTCGCCACCCCTATTAATAGCAATAAAAGAAAGAGTAAAACAATAATGGTTAGCAGAAGCATATTTATGAAGTTAAGATTATCTTCATATAATGGAAACAATTCCTTCTAAAGATCCATTGCATGGAAAAACACTTGAATCGATCCTAACCTATTTGGTTCACCATTTCGGTTGGGAAGATCTGGCTCGTATGATCAATATCAATTGTTTTAAATCTAATCCGAGCATAAAATCCAGCCTCACTTTTTTGCGAAAAACACCTTGGGCAAGAAAAAAAGTTGAGGATCTGTACATCAGTACTTTATAATCCATTATACTTCAATAAGACTGGTTGTTTTTATGATGTCATTTAAAGCATCCGTTAGTTTGTCTAGATCTGACTGTGTATTAAATGCTTGTATAGAATAACGCAGATACACTTTATCGGCATGCGGCATTACCGGAATTTCTATTTTGTATTTTTCAAATAAACAATCCTTTAATGCAACAGGGGAAGCGGTTTTGATAGGGATGCTAAATAGTTGAACTATAAAGTCATCGTGAATAGGAGCCAATGGCTCTGATTTCAATAATTTACAAAAAGGCAAAGCATTTTCATGAACCATTTTTTTGCAGGCATTAGCCACTTCAGGCCATTGATTTTTTTCCATGAAATCAATGACTGTTGGTACAGTACAAAACGCCGAAAAATCTCTGGTGCCCTGTGTTTGATGATAATCTAAGAAACGAGAATGAGAAGGGGTGGTACTATTGTATCCCCAACTGATTACCAAAGGATCAAATTGATCTTGCAATGCCTTTCTTACGTATAAAAAAGTACAACCTTTGGGTGCCATCATCCATTTATGACAAGCACCTGTATATATATCTGCTTCCAACGTACTCAAATTTAATGGAACCTGACCTGGTGCGTGAGCGCCATCCACAAAACTGATGATGCCCATTTGTTTTGCCTTTGCACAAATTTCTTCTACCGGAAAGCGAAGTCCTGTAGAACTGGTAATATGGCTAATGAAAATCATTTTTGTTTTTTCAGTAACGCCTTTAAAAAATTCTTCGATGAATGCTTGCTTTGAAACAATCGGCAAGCTCAGTTTTTGTCTGATATATTTTGCTCCAGCTTTATCGCAATAATATTGAATTGTTCTGTCGCAGGCGCCATACTCTAAATCGGTGGTTAAAATTTCATCTCCTGGTGCTAAAGCAAAACTTTTGGCAATCAGGTTTACTGCATGTGATGGATTGATCATAAAAACCAGATCGTCTTCATGGCAGTGGAGGTATTTTCCTAATGCGATACGGGAATTTTTTAGGTATTGCATTCCTGTTTTTACAATGAACTCAACAGGCTCTTGTTCCAGTTCTAATTGGTATTGTTGATAACAATCAAAAATGGGTTTGGGGCAAGCGCCAAAAGATCCAAAATTGAGAAAGGTAATATCTTTTCTTAAAAGAAATTGCGAACGTAGTGCTTCTGTAATCATTGTATAAAATTAGGAGATGTAATTTGACTAAACAAAAGGCTTATTTTTGAATATGTCGTTTCTAGTAATTAATGAAATCACCAAAATAGAGCAGGGGAGGGCCATTGTTCAGCCAATTAGTTTCAAGCAAGAAAAACTGGAAAGAATTGGTATTGCAGGTGAAACGGGCTCAGGCAAGAGTACTTTATTGAAAATGATTGCCGGGCTGGTTCAACCTGATGGAGGCGAAGTGTTTTTTAATGAAGAAAGAGTATTGGGGCCTTTAGAACAATTATTACCAGGGCATCCAAAAATCGGCTACCTCTCACAGCATTTTGAATTAAGGAATAATTATCGGGTTGAAGAACTATTGTCCATGTCTAATCGGTTAAGTGATGAAGATGCAGCTATTGTATATGCTATTTGTCAGATCGATCATTTGATGAAAAGAAAGAACGATGAAATTTCAGGTGGGGAGAAACAACGCATTGCTTTGGCTAAAGTATTGATTACCGCCCCATCCCTTTTATTTTTGGATGAGCCATTTTCTAATCTGGATAGAGTACATAAGCAAATCATTCAATCGGTGATTGATGATATTTGTACACAGCTAAAAATCACCTGTGTTTTAGTTTCACATGATGCAACCGATTTGTTGTATTGGGCAGATCGTTTGTTGATCATGAAAGAGGGGAAAATTATTCAGGATGGTAGCCCTAAGCAATTGTATTTTCATCCGGCCAATGAATATGTAGCCGCTTTATTAGGGGAATATAATTTAGTGGATACTGCACTGCATCCTGCATTTGAACAATTATTTGGAGAAGGAGTGCGCGGTAAAAAAGCCATGGTACGCCCAGAACAATTTTCTATCAATAAGGATGGCCTTGGGCTAACTGGAATTGTTAAACGAGTATTGTTTTTTGGAAGTTATTATATCATCGAAGTATTGTCTGATGGACTAATTATTAAAGTACGTACTGCAGCATTTCAATTTTATACAGGGGATAAGGTTTTTATTCAACTATCAGCATAAAAAGTATACTCTCAGCATAAAAAATTAATTATGAACGAACAAAGAATTGCGTTGATCACTGGCGGAAGCAGGGGATTGGGAAAAGACATGGCAATGCAAATTGCTTCAAAAGGCATTGATGTAATTATTACTTATAGAACCAAGGAAGCCGAAGCAAAGGAAGTGGTAAACGCAATTCGTTCAACTGGTAGAAAAGCTGCTGCATTGTTTTTAGATATGAATGCCTTTGGTGAATTAGA
The DNA here is from genome assembly GCA_037129425.1 of Sphingobacteriia bacterium. Lineage (GTDB taxonomy): Bacteria > Bacteroidota > Bacteroidia > Chitinophagales > Chitinophagaceae > Sediminibacterium. The sequence continues at coordinate 2,703 of JBAXUV010000042.1, read as the reverse complement.
TGCTTTTCTAACAACATTAAAAACCACACTGGCCCAAGAATTTAATTCGGAAACAGTTGATTGTTTGATCAACAATGCTGGAATGGGGGCAACTGTAGCTTTTGAAAATGTAGATGAAACCGTATTCAATGAATTCATGAATGTGCATTATAAATCGGTTTTTTTTCTTACGCAAAAAATTGTTCCGATGATGCCATCTGGAGCTACTATTATTAATATTTCATCGAGCACTACGGCCTATGCTGTTCCTGGTTATTCGGTGTATGCATCTTTGAAAGGAGCAATAGAAGTGTTTACTAAATACCTTGCATTTGAGTTGGGCAAAAAAGGCATCCGTGCCAATGCAGTGGCGCCTGGTCCTGTTGAAACAGATTTTAATAATGCAGCCATTCGCAGTAACCCTGATCGCAAAAAATATTTAGGATCACTTTCTCCGCTCAATAGAGTTGGCCAGGCTGATGATATTGGCAGCGTGGTTGCTTTCTTATGTACAGAAGAGTCCAAATGGATCAATGGACAAATCATTAAAGTGAATGGTGGTCTGGTGTAAACTATTTTACATTTTTTCCAAAAAAATCGATGGTTCTCTGCCAGGCTAATTTTGCTGCAGCTTCATTATACCTTGTAGGTGCTGTATCGTTGTGGAATGCATGATTTACGCCTTCGTAAACATATATTTCGTAAGAAATATTATTGGCTTTTAATGCAGCTTCATAAGCAGGAATCCCTTCGTTTACCCTTGTATCTAATCCTCCATAATGTAATTGTACAGCTGCTTTAATATTAGCCACTTTTGCAGCTTCTGGTTGTCTTCCATAAAAAGCAACAGCTGCTTTTAAATTAGGAACTTCAACCGCTAAGCTATTCGCCATTGCACCACCCCAGCAAAATCCAACGCAACCAAATTTTCCATTAGAATCTTTTCTGGTTAATGCATAATCAAAAGCCAATTTAAAATTCTGAATATTTTCTTCTGGCTTTAATGTGCTGAATTTGGCTCTTAGTTCGTCATCATTTTTAGGTAGTTCACCCAATGGAGATAAAATGTTTGGAGCGATTGCTAAATAACCTGCTTGTGCGGCTCTTCTGGCAACATCTTCTATATGTGCATTCAATCCTCTGTTCTCATGAATAATTACAATGGTGGGATATTTTTTATTGGCTTTAGGGCGAGCAATATAAGCAGTCATTTCTCCATTCACGCCAGCATATTTTCCGTACTCGGTAAACAAATCATCATCAGGTGTTATAGCAGCATTTTGTGCATTCACTTCTATTAATGGCAATACACTCATCGCAGCCGCTAAACTTCCTGTTAAGAGTGTTAATCGCTTAATGAATTCAGATCGTTTAAGGGGTTTGTGGGTATACTCGTCGTAGAGGTTAATGATTTCTTGATTCATACAAATGATTGAATCAGAAATTTAGGAAAGTTGATCGATAAAAAGAAATTAAACGGTGATTCTTTTAGAAATCTGGTCGTCTATTTTTCTAAACAAATGATAGGGCTTATAAATGCGCCAATCGGCTATTTCCATTAATTCGATATAATAGTGGAGTTTCTTTTTTCTAAAATCTTGTTGGGTGGCTTCGGGCATATTGAGTGATACGATCCAGCCGTTTTCTTCCGTAACTTCTTCGAACCATTCCTGGTAATATTCTTTATCGCTGCTGTGAAAATTCAACACGTTTTCGGTGATCAAAATATATTTAGTGATCTTCAATTTCGATAAACGATCGATGATCTCCCGCTTTAATTCCATGATATCATTCTCAATGGCATCGTTCCACTCACCAATCATTTCGATGATGGCAAAATTCAATTCATAATCAACGTAAATAATTTTGATGTATAAAGTTCTACTGCCAAAATCATCCCATTGGGGATGTATATAATAATTGTACACTGTTTGCGAAAATTCAAACTCACTATAGGTTCTGCCAAAAAAAGGTGATTGGGGATCTTCCTCTGCAACATAAATATGTCGCCAGTTAAAAAAAGGTTCTATGTCGTGCATCTCAAGTGAGCTATTTCTTATTGACTAATCGCTTCAGCAGCTTTTTTTACACTGCCATGCTTTAATAATAAGTCTTTGGCTTTTTCATAGTCACTGATGGATAAGCGATCCATGAGCATTTTTACACCACGGTCTACCAGTTTCACATTGCTTAATTGCATGTTGACCATCTTATTGTCTTCCACTCTTCCTAGTTGTATCATGATGGAAGTAGAGATCATATTCAGTACCAATTTTTGAGCGGTACCACTTTTCATTCTTGTACTCCCTGTTACAAATTCTGGTCCTACCACTACTTCAACCGGAAAATCGGCTGCAGCAGAAACGGGAGAGTTCGGATTGCAACTGATGCTGCCCGTAATAATGCCTCTTTTTCTACATTCTTTTAATGCCCCAATTACATAAGGTGTTGTGCCGCTGGCAGCCAAACCCACTACCACATCTTTATCGCTAATAAAATGTTTTTGTAAATCAGACCAGCCTTCATCGGTACTGTCTTCAGCAAATTCAACTGCTTGTGTAATGGCTTTTTCGCCACCGGCAATTAATCCAATAACAAGGCCATAAGGAACACCAAAAGTAGGAGGGCATTCGCTGGCATCTACAATACCTAATCTTCCGCTGGTTCCTGCACCTATGTAAAATAATCTTCCACCAGCCAACATTTTATCGCTTATAGCAGCAA
>JBAXUV010000041.1:0-10118 GCA_037129425.1 Sphingobacteriia bacterium | reverse complement strand
CTTTTTTTGCTGCCTTCTTTGGAGCTGCTTTTTTAGCAGCAGGTTTTTTAGCGGCTACTTTCTTTTTAGGAGCTGCTTTTTTAGGTGCTGTTTTTTTAGCAGCAGGTTTTTTAGCGACTGCTTTTTTTGCTGCTTTCTTTTTAGATTTTGCCATGATGGTATTAGTTTGTGTGTTAAAGTTGAGAAAAAAAGTAAGTTAGAATATTATTTTTAATAACTGCATTTAATTCAAAAATTTTTTATGAAGAAACAATTATTTTTTATTTTTTTTTCGATTGAGTGAAACCGTTTTTAATAAGCCACTGCAACACTTTATCTCTTTGGTCTCCCTGAACAATGGCTTCACCATCTTTTGCACTGCCTCCAGTTCCACAAAAATTCCTCAAATTTTTAGCTAATAATTCCAGATCTGAATCAGTACCTAAAAATCCTGTAATTAATGTTACTGTTTTTCCTCCCCGCTGTTTTCTGTCTAGCTGAATCAAAAGTCGTTGATCTGCTGGTTTAGCCGTTTCTATGATGTGTTCATTTTCATCTTTGAATTGAAAATTTGGATCGGTACTATATACGAATCCCTGTAAATCGGCTTTATTTTTTTTACTCATCACTGTAGATTTTGAATAATTATTGGCTTAGCTCGGCTTTTAAACTTAAATCCAAGCTTCTTGCCTGGTGTATAAGTCCGCCAACGCTAACATAGTCAACTCCAGTTGCAGCATATGCTTGAATATTCTCTAAATTAATTCCACCACTGGCTTCAGTTTCAAATGAACCATTAATGATCGTTAATGCTTGACTGATCTGATCGGGAGAAAAGTTATCGAGCATAATTCTGAAAACCATCCCTTTGGCATGTTCGCAAACCAATTCTACATCTTTAATTGATCTTGTTTCAACTTCTATTTTTAGTGGAACTGGAAGTGTTTGGGAATATTGATGGGCTTTTTGAATGGCTTTTATAATTCCACCACAATAATCTATATGATTGTCTTTGAGCATAATCATATCATATAAGCCAAATCGATGATTGATTCCACCCCCAATTCTCACGGCTTCTTTTTCTAATAAACGGAAATTAGGAGTAGTTTTTCTAGTATCTAATAATTTAGTTCGATAGCCTCTTAGTTTTTCGGTATACTTTTTTGTAAGTGATGCAATTCCACTCATCCGTTGCATGCAATTCAACACCAATCTTTCAGCCTTTAGAATAGTATGTACTGATGAAGCTATTTCAAAAGCAATTTCACCACTCTGCATCAAATCACCATCTTTTTTGAAAGGAGTGAATGTGCTGCCTGGTTCCAGTTGACTGAAAATCATACCTGCTACTTCAATCCCAGCGATAATCCCCTCTTCCTTGATTTTTAAAATGGCTTTACCTTGTTGGGTAATAGGAATACAGCTAAGTGTAGAATGATCGCCTTCCCCTACATCTTCCTTTATAGCTGCATCAACTAAAATGTGTAATGCTTTGTTGAATTTCATTAACTAATCCGAATAGTGATGATTTCAGGTTTGCCGTTTTTCTGCTTCATTTGTATGGTAACATTAAAGCTTTTATTTCCGGTGGTGAGTTTTCCAATTAAATAAATCAGTGTTCCTTTTCCGCCATCTGATACTTTTTCAAAACCTTTTATGCCATTTTCGGTATAAAAAGCTTTTAAAGCAATTGAAGCCTGATTTTTGCTCATATTTTTTACTTCCTCTTTGTCAAGCAGTTTGAGGTCGATAAATTCGTCAAAATGAGCTGATATATTGTCAATATTTGCCGTTTTAAATGCTTGAACAATTGGGTCGGTTTCTGTTTGAGCAAAAACGCTAGAGCTAAACGCTACAAATAGAAACAAGAATAAGAATCTTTGCATAATAAAAGGTTTCGTTTGATATGTTGCGAAAAACATGCCAAATTTGAATAATTAGCCAATAATGATAAAAGTACATTAAAACATCAATTTTTTTAACCTTCACAGTAAAACCATGAGTAAAAAAGTAATTTTAATCATAATGGATGGATGGGGACTTGGAAAAATCAAGTCTGCTGATGCTATTCAACATGCGAATGTACCATTTGTAAGTTCATTATACAATCAATATCCAAATGCTACTTTGATTACCTGCGGTGAAGATGTTGGTTTGCCAGAAGGGCAAATGGGCAATAGCGAAGTTGGGCACCTGAATATTGGAGCTGGGAGAATTGTTTACCAAGAATTACAAAGAATCAATGTTGCTATCAAAACAGGCGAATTCGCCCAAAATGAACAATTGTTAAATGCCATTCACTTAGCAAAAAACAATCATAAAAAATTACATCTGCTGGGTTTGGTAAGTGATGGTGGAGTGCATTCTCATACCAGTCATTTGAAAGCCATTTTATCCCTTTGCAAAAGCGAAGGTTTGTCCGAAGTTTATTTACATGCATTTACGGATGGAAGAGATACAGACCCCAAAAGCGGATTAGACTTTGTTGACTCAGTAGAGCAACACATGAAAACAACAACTGGAAAAATAGCTTCAGTAAGTGGAAGGTATTATGCCATGGATAGAGATAAAAGATGGGAGCGGGTGCAATTGGCTTATGATTGTATGGTGAACGGTAATGGGCAAAAAGCCAGTGCTGCATCAACTGCAATAAAAACTTCTTATGACGAAGGAAAAACCGATGAATTCATTTTGCCTACAGTTATTGTAAAAGAAGATGGAACCCCAGTCGCTACCATTCAAGATGGAGATGTAGCTATTTGTTTTAATTTCAGAACAGATCGTTGCAGAGAAATTTCAGAAGTGCTTACTCAATCCGATTTCCCGGAGTTTCATATGAAAAAACTGGATTTGAATTATACTACCATGACCTTGTATGATCATAAATTCAAGCATGTTTCGGTCATCTTTGAAAATGATAATTTAAATAACACATTAGGGGAAGTTTTAGCGAATAATGGCAAAAAACAAATTCGTATTGCTGAAACCGAAAAGTATCCGCATGTGTCATTCTTTTTTAGTGGTGGAAGAGAAGAACCCTTTGCCGGTGAAAGCCGGATAATGGTTCCTTCTCCAAAAGTAGCCACTTACGATTTGCAACCCGAAATGAGTGCAAGAGAAATAACTGCAAAATTATTACCTGAGATTATTGGCGAAACTGCCGACTTTATTTGCTTGAATTTTGCGAATACTGATATGGTTGGTCATACTGGTGTATTTTCTGCTGCCATTAAAGCTGCTGAAACTGTTGATGATTGCGTCAAACAATTAGTAACAGAAGCACTTAAACATGATTATACTATTTTCTTAACTGCCGATCATGGCAATGCAGATTTTATGATCAACGAAGATGGTTCTCCAAATACAGCACATACGTTGAACCTTGTTCCTTTCTTTGTTATAGATAATCAATGGAATGGGAAGCTTAAAAGTGGTAAATTGGGCGATATTGCACCAACCATTTTACACATGATGGGTCTTGCAATTCCACCAGAAATGAAAGGAAATATTTTAACCGAAGACTAAACACTAATTCATGAAAATGATTAAAAAATTGGGTCTAGTATTGCTTGTTGCATTCTTGCTATTACAAGCTTTTAGACCCACTAAAAATGATTCAAATAATAAAGCAAAAGACATTTCAACCATTTATCCTGTTTCAGACAGTGTGCAACAGATTTTTTCGAAGGCTTGTAATGATTGTCATTCTAATAATACCAATTATCCATGGTATGCAAATATTCAGCCTGTAGCATGGTGGTTAAATGATCATGTAAAAGATGGCAAAAGACATTTCAACTTAAATGAATTTGCAGGATATAGAATTGCAAAGCAATATAAAAAGTTAGAAGAGTGTATGGAGGAGGTAAAAGATGGTGAAATGCCTTTAGAATCCTACACGATGATCCATAAAAATGCGATTCTTTCTCCAAGAGAAAAGGAATTGTTATTCGATTGGGCAAATGCAATAAGAGATTCAATTAAAGGAAAATATCCGGCAGATAGTTTGGTATTGCCCAAAAGAAAATAGCGTTATTTTATGGAGATTAAAAAAGCGACATACCTGATTTCAAATGCCGATTATGCCATGTGTCCAAAAGCGGATCGACCAGAGTATGCATTTATAGGAAGAAGTAATGTGGGGAAATCTTCATTGATCAATATGATTTGTTTGCAAAGCAAATTAGCAAAAACATCTTCTGCCCCAGGTAAAACTCAGTTAATCAATCATTTTGAAATTGAGAGTTCTGTAAAAAACAGCCGTGACCCTAAAAAATGGTATCTAGTTGATTTGCCAGGCTACGGATTTGCCAAAGTGGCTCAGTCGAGCAGGAGAAGATGGGAGCAAATGATAGAGAACTATTTACGCAAGCGGACCAATCTTACGCATGTTTTCGTTTTAATAGATAGCAGACATAAACCACAAAAATTAGATTTAGAATTTATTGGGAATTTGGATTTTTGGGAAGTTCCATTTTCGTTGGTGTTTACTAAAACGGACAAAGAAAAGCCAGCTGTTGTTGACAATAATATCAAAGCATTTTTTGATATACTTAGAGAAACCTGGCAATTTCTTCCTCAACATTTTGTAACCAGTGCAGAAAAAAAACAAGGAAGGGAAGAAATTTTACAATTTATAGAAATGAAGAACGAATCAGTAGCCTAAAATTTGATTCATTGCTTTTGCTTTTAACATGCATTCCTCGTATTCTTCTTCTGGTTTGCTATATGCAGTTATTCCGCTCCCTACTAAATAACTAAGGAGTTTGTTTTCTGCATTATAGAGTAAACTTCGGATTACTACATTGAAGTCGAAATCTTTTGAAGGATTAATGTAGCCAACCGCTCCTGAAAAAATACCCCTTGAAGATGTTTCATATTGCTCAATCAATTCCATTACTCTTTTTTTAGGCGCTCCTGTCATGCTTCCCATAGGAAAGCTAGCTTGAATAATGGATGAGAAAGTGGTATGCTCCTTCAATTGACCTTTGATTGTAGAAATCATTTGATGAACCTGTGGGAAACTATATATACCAAATAACTCTTCTACTTCTACAGTTCCTTCTTTACAAATTCTACTCAAATCATTTCGAACTAAATCTACTACCATTACATTTTCGCTTCTCTCTTTGTTACTGGCAAGTAATTGTTTCTTTAATTCATCATCAGATGCTTGATCAGTCAGATTTCTTTTACTTGTTCCCTTGATCGGTTGAGAAATAAGCTGATTGCCTTTTTTTTGAAGATATCTTTCCGGGCTGGCACATAAAAGATGTGCATTGTTTTGTTTGTAAAAGCAACTAAATGGATTGGGAGAAATATTGGTTAAGTTGATATAAGTCTGAATGGGATCTAATTTCACCTCCTTGGCGAAAAATGTTTGACAAAAATTGATCTCATAGCAATCTCCTCTGTGAATATGATTTAAAAGCTGTTGAATGATTGCTATATATTCGGACTTTGAAATTACAGGCTTAACTTGAATAGATGGGGTTATTGCTGGTTCGACTATTTCAATGGCTAATATTTCAGCCAATATTTCTTTTGGTGAAGATTTTACAGTTTCAATGAACAATTGATTGTTTTCTAAACGCAGAACAGTTTCTGGTTGAAAAAAATGAATGGTTTCAAAACCAATTATTGAATCATTTCCATAATTGATATGGCCAAAAAGCCAATCTTGCTCATTCAAAAAATAAGCATCAATAGCTAATAATGTATTTAACCCTTTAAATGATTGTATGCAACCAGCTGCTGCTAAACATTCAGCTTGTTGATGAATAGAACTGTATAGATGATTATCTAAAAAAGAACAAATGCTGAACCGGTTTACCCAATGCAGCATTTGTTCTTTTATGACTGAATTGCCTGTTATATTGAAACAAGCGATGTTTCTTTTCAATTGTAGATTTACGTTTTAATAATCATCATCATCATCATCAAAACCATCTTTTTCATTGAAAAGATCGAATTCTTTGAAATCGTCGTCCACTTTAAAATCTTCTTCTTCCTCTTCTTTTTTCTTACCACCTACTGCTTTCTTTCCTTTACTTTTTGGTAAGTCAAATTCATCGAAGTCAGGGTCCCAGCTATCTTCTTCTTCAGCGGATTTTTCCCATTCATCATCTACTTCAACATCATCATCATCGTCATCATCATTTGATTTTTTTGAACTCGATTTTGAACTACTCTTTTTTACAGGAGTTGTTTCTTCTTCATCATCATCAAAATCATCATCGTCAAGCTCTTTCTTGCTTTTAGGAGATGATTTTGCTTCGGCATTTTTTGCCGGCACTTTGGGTGTAGAGGATTTTTTATCCTTATCAGACTTCGCTGCCATATTTCTAATAAGATTTAATGCGTAAATTTTACTCGCAAAAATGTATTAACCAAAAAAATTTTTCAATATCAAAAAAAATGCCAATAATTTATAATGTAACTATCTGATCTCTTCCAGGACCATTCGACACAAATTTAACTGGAACTCCAATATAATGATTAATAAAATCAATATAATTATTCATATCCAGAGGTAATTCATTCGCTGTTTTCATTTTAGTTGTATCTGTATTCCAACCTTTGAATGCTTCAAGTACAGGATTTATTTTAACTCTCGATAATTGGAATGGCACTTCTCTGGTTTCTTTACCATTGATTCCATAAGCAACACACATTTGTAATTCTTTAAAAGAATCCAGTACGTCAGCTTTTGTCATAATTACTTGGGTAACCCCGTTGATCATACAAGTATATTTCAAAGCAACTAAATCGATCCAACCACAACGTCTTGGTCTTCCAGTGGTAGCTCCAAATTCGCTGCCAATTTTTCTCAATTCTTCTCCAGTTGCATCTTCTAATTCGGTTGGGAACGGTCCACTTCCAACTCTAGTGCAATAAGCTTTGGTTACCCCCAATACTTCATTGATTTGTTTTGGTGATACACCTAAGCCAGTGCAAACTCCTGCAGAAATAGTATTAGATGATGTTACAAATGGGAATGTACCAAAATCAATATCCAGCATACTTCCTTGAGCCCCTTCCGCCAATACTTTTTTGCCATCTTTAATAGCATTATTAATATAGTATTCGCAATTGATTACGTTGAGTGTTTTTAAGAATTCTAGAGCTTCAAAAAATTCTTCTTCCCAAGTAGAAATATCTTCTATGAAATGAAAATTATCAAGCAATTTCTGGTGTTTTAATCTCAGCTTGATATATTGACTCGTAAAATTTTTATCCAGCAAATCGCCTACCCTCAAAGCATTTCTGCCTGTTTTATCCATATAGGCTGGACCAATTCCTTTTAAAGTTGATCCTATTTTACTTTCACCCTTAGCTAATTCAGAAGCCTTATCTAATGCACGATGTGTAGGGACAATTATATTGGTTCTTTCAGATATGAATAAATTCTTTTTTACATCAATACCATAAGCAGCCACTGCATCACATTCCCTCTTCAGGGTTACAGGATCCAATACAACCCCACCTCCAATAATATTTACCTTGTTTTGGTGAAAAATACCAGAAGGTATTTGGTGCAACACCATTTTTTTGCCTTCAACATATAAAGTATGTCCTGCGTTTGGACCACCTTGAAATCGAGCTACAATATCATAACTGGGTGCGAAATAATCTACAATTTTTCCCTTTCCTTCATCACCCCATTGTAATCCTAAAATAACGTCTACCATATAGTTAGTTCTAAGGGGCAAAAATAGGGGTTGGTAGTACTAATGCCTAATTAATTTATCCCAAAAATTATTCGACTTATTCATTCAAATCTTCGCTCTTGCTAAATACCTACCATTTTCTTCATTCGGCCACAATGAAAGAACTCGACCCGATAAATCGGGACTCAAACAACTTTCATTGTTTATGCCTCATTCGAAAATAGTTTGACGGTATTTAGCAAAGGCTTGATCCTGAATGAATAAGTCTCCATTGTTGAGATAAAATACTTTGTAATTAGCTTTCCGTTTCAAAGCGATCCACGGTTTGTATACCATTGAGCGATTTAAGCCGATCTACCAGTAATTCAAGCTCTTCTTTATCGTGCACAAATACTTTGATGGTTCCTTCAAAAAGTCCTTCCCTGGAATCGATACTTAAACCTGCAATATTAATTTTCAAATCTCCACTAATAACATTGGTTATTTTATTAATAACCCCAACATCATCCATTCCAATGATCTTTAAACCAGTAAGGAAAGAAATTTCCTTGTTTTTAGCCCATTTGGTTTTCACCACCCGATGGCCATAATTGGCCAATAATTGCGTAGCATTAGGGCAAGTGGTTCTATGAATGATCAATCCTTTTCCGGTACTTACAAAACCAAAAACGTCATCTCCGGGAATTGGATGGCAGCATTTGGCGAGCGTATACATGATTTTGTCGCTGCTTTCGCCAAAAATGATCAGTTCTGAATCTTTTTTCGAATGATGCTTGGCATGAACTTCAGCAGGTGTTTCTACTGCCAATGGTTTAGGTCTTGGAATTTCTAATTTATCCCCTAAAACATGAAAATCTTTCAATTCTCTCAGATCTATGTATTTAGTGGCAATTCGATAGTGTAAGTCCAAAGAAGAAGTTAACTTGTAAAATTGAACCAATTCTTCAATATTGTAGTGGCTATAGGCAGCCCCCATCGATTCCAGTTTACGTTGAAGTGTATATTTTCCATCTTCGGCAATGGCTCTTTTTTCTTCACGTAAAGAATCTTTGATTTTATTTTTAGCCTTGGCAGTTACTACCAAGTTCAGCCAATCTTCAGAAGGTTTCTGTTTATTGCTGGTAATTATTTCAATCTGGTCCCCACTTCTTAATTTATGCCCAATAGGTACTAATTTATGGTGCACTTTTGCACCAATACATTTGGTTCCAATGGCTGAGTGAATGGCAAATGCAAAATCAAGTGCCGTACTGCCTGTAGGCAACATTTTTACTTCACCTTTTGGGGTGTATACATAAATTTCTTCTGCTAAAAAGGAGGTTTTGAAATCTTGTAAAAAATCGACTCCATCGGTATCTGGAGAGCTTAATACTTCTCTGATTTGTCCGAACCATTTATCAAAACGGTCTTCGTTGCTATTTTCTTCTTTATACTTGTAATGAGCAGCCAACCCTTTTTCTGCAATTTCATTCATTCTTTTGGTTCTGATCTGAACTTCTACCCATTTCCCTTGAGGTCCCATCACAGTGGTGTGCAAAGCCTCGTAGCCATTGCTTTTCGGGTTACTTAACCAATCGCGTAAACGTTCAGGAGATGGATTGTATTCATCGGTAACCATGGAATATACTTTCCAACAATCTTCTTTCTCTTTTTCTGGCGGGGAGTTTAAAATTACTCTAATGGCAAAAAGATCATATACCTGTTCAAATGAAACCGCTTTCTTTTTTATTTTATTCCAAATGGAATGAATGCTTTTAGGGCGGCCATAAATTTCGAAATCAAAATTACCTGCAATTAATTTCTCCTTGATGGGTCGAATAAATTCATTGATATATCGGGTTCTTTCTCTTTTTGTTTCAGATAATTTTTTAGCTATTTCTTTATATGCATCGGCTTCCATGTATTTCATGGAAAGATCTTCCAACTCAGTTTTAATATTGTATAAACCCATTCTGTGGGCGAGCGGAGCATATACCCAAACTGTTTCGGAAGCAATCTTTAATTGTTTCTCCCGCTTCATGTGATCGAGGGTACGCATATTATGCAAACGATCAGCCAGCTTGATTAATATCACTCTAGGATCGTCTGTAAGTGTGAGTAGGATTTTTTTAAAATTCTCTGCTTGTTGGCTGGTATTGGTGTCTATTACATTCGAAATTTTAGTAAGCCCATCTACAATTTTGGCTATTTCAATACCAAATTCCAATTCAACATCTTCTAAAGAAATATCGGTGTCTTCAACGGTATCATGCAACAAAGCGCAAATGGTACTTCTCACCCCCAAGCCAATTTCTTCCACACAAATCATGGCCACAGCAATTGGGTGTATTATATAGGGTTCCCCACTTTTTCTGCGCATGGTCTTGTGCGCATTGGCGGCCATCTCAAAAGCATGCCTTACCAATTCCTTATCTCCTTTTTTTAATTTAGGACGTAAACTTTTTAACAAAGCACGGTAATGCCTGATGA
>JBAXUV010000040.1:0-10614 GCA_037129425.1 Sphingobacteriia bacterium | reverse complement strand
AGAAGTAGATTTTAGATTACATGCTGCAGCAACACATCTCAAAGAATTATATGATTCCGATCAATTAGCTATTATCCATTCCTGTGGATTGACCAATGGAACAAGAAGTCATTTTGATGCTCAGGACATGATTGAGAAAGGTATTCAATCTAAAAAGAATATTACAGAGGGTTGGTTAGCCAGGTATTTAAATTCTATTTCCGATAAATCCAATTTTAGTGCAATCGCCGCAGGCTCAAGTATGCCTTTGTCTTTATGGGGAAGCCCTACGGCTGTTTCTATTAATGGCATCAATGATTTTGCATTACAGGCAGATGGTAATTTCAATAATTTAATTCGTAAATCGTATAACGATCAATCACAATTAGGTAAAACGGCTTTGCAAACATTTTATACCATTGATATGTTGCAGAAAAAAATTCCTCGCCGTGGAAATGGAGAAGCTATTCCTTATAAACCAGACGGGTCGGCCAATTATAAGGAAGATGATTTTGGGAAGAGTATGAAAAATTTAGCACAGTTAATTAAACTCGATATTGGCATACACGTATCTACTGTAGATTATGGCGGATGGGATACGCATGAATACCAGGCATATCGTTTCCCTGATCTGGTAAAAAGTTTGAGTCAAAATTTGCATGCTTTTTACAATGATGTAAATAAATACCATAACCGGGTTACTGTTTTAGTAATGAGCGAATTTGGTAGAAGGGTGAAATCGAATAAGAGCAATGGAACCGATCATGGATTTGGAAATGCGATGCTTGCATTGGGTGGTAATGTAAAAGGCGGAAAAATGTATGGCAACTGGAAGGGTTTGAAAACAGAGAATCTGGACAATGGGGTAGACCTTGCTGTAACCACCGATTACAGAACCATCTTACACGAAATACTAACGAAGCGAATGAATGTTACAGATAACATGAAGTACATCCTTCCTTTTTTTACACCTACTGCATCCATCAATTTCTTAGGATAATCATTTTTTATTTTGTAAACCATGAAATTGACGAGAAGAAAATTTATTAAAAAAGGAGCTGGCCTTGCAACAGGACTTGTTTTGATAGATGCGTTTTGGGCGGAACAGTTTTTTATTGAAACCAATGAATTTTATCTTGGTGCAGCAAAACCAGATTTGAATAATATAAAAGTTGTACAGATTTCGGATTTACATATTCAATCAGTGGGTTATGCGCTCGAACAGCTTGCCATCAAAGTGAATCAATCAACACCTGACCTGATTGTTTTTACAGGAGATTCAATTGATCGTGCAGAAAAATTACCCGTATTAGAAAGTTTTTTAGCTTTATTAGAACAGTCCATTCCTAAAGCAGCTATTGTAGGGAATTGGGAGTATTGGTCCAATGTAAATTTTGTTGAACTCAGTCAATTATATAAAAAGTACAACTGTACTTTACTGATCAATCAATCACAACAATATACCCTGAAAGGAAAAACTTTTTGTATTACAGGGGTTGATGATTTGGTTGGAGGTAAGCCAGATATTCAAGTGGCACTTCTTACTTATGCCAAAACCGATCACCATATCATTTTAAATCATTGCCCAGCATACACCGATCAAATTATACAACAACTCGATTCGAGTATTCAACCTGACCTGATTTTGTCTGGTCATACACATGGCGGCCAGGTGAATATATTAGGCTTCCGCCCTTATATGCCCCAAGGAAGTGGAGTATATACAAAAGGCTGGTATAAAACAGCCATTCCTATGTATGTATCCAAAGGCATTGGAACGAGTATTATGCCTATTCGTTTTGGATCGAGGTCAGAGATCGCCATATTTAATTTTTAAAGAATGAAAAAAATTAAACGCCATTTATACCAACATCGATTCATTTGGTTATTTGCCGCATTAGTGATTAACTTCTTCTTGTATGAGAACGATTCATTTTCTGTTCTTAAAGCTATACTGAAATTATTTTTTATCATAATGCTCACATTAACTTCGGCTAATTCTATTGAGAATGCAAAGAAGAATACCAAGCAATTCTTTTTCTTTTTTGGATTGGTAAATATTGGATTATATGTGTTCTTAAATTGGTATCAAGATAGTGTTGAGTTTGAAATAGCTCAATTCATTTTATTATTCTTATTTTTTTCTGTCACTTTTTTCAATTTATTAAAACAAATATTTTCTTCTTCTGAAGTAAAAATGGAAATCATCTTTGGGGCATTTGCAGGGTACATGTTATTGGGAATTATCAATTTTCAATTATTTGGATTGTTGTATTTAATTATTCCAGAAGCTTTTGCAAATATTAGTTCTATTCCAATAGAAGCCTATCAACAACTATCTTATTTTTCCTTTACATGCCTTACAACGCTGGGGTTTGGAGATGTGTTGCCCTTGCATCCACTGAGTCAAAAATTAGCCGTTTTTACTGCAATTGAGGGGCAGTTTTATTTAACTGTTGTAGTGGCCATTCTGATTGCTCGATACCTATATAAAGAGAAGACGCTATAATTTCGTACTCAAATCCCTAATTTTGCCAATCAATGAAGGCAAAAACACTCCAAAAAGACAAAGTAAACATCATTACCCTTGGTTGCAGTAAGAACTTAGTGGATAGTGAAGTATTGAGCGGTCAGCTTGCTGCTAATGATATTGCAGTAGTGCATGAGAACGCTAAATTAGACCATAATATAGTAGTGGTGAATACCTGTGGTTTTATTGATAAAGCCAAAGAGGAAAGCATTAATACTATTTTGGATCAACTAGAATTAAAGCGCCGAGGTAAATTAGACAAAGTATATGTAACCGGTTGCCTAAGTGAAAGATACCGAGGAGACCTAGAATCAGAAATGCCAGAAGTAGATGCCTGGTTTGGAACACTTGAATTGCCCCTTATTTTAAAACAATTCGAAGCAGATTATAAAGCCGAGCTGATAGGCGAAAGGATGTTGAGTACGCCCAAACATTATGCCTATTTGAAAATAAGTGAAGGATGTAATAGAACCTGTTCATTTTGCGCAATTCCTCTTATGCGCGGAAAGCATGTGAGCCGTACGATAGAATCTTTGGTGGAAGAAGCCGAAGCATTGGTAAAGAAAGGGGTGAAAGAGATCATGCTTATTGCACAGGAATTAACTTATTACGGATTAGATATTTACAAGAAAAGAGAGTTGCCTCGTTTATTGCATGCACTAGCAGACATTAAAGGACTAGAGTGGATTCGTTTGCACTATGCCTATCCCAGTAAATTTCCTTTGGAAATTTTAGATGTGATGCAGGAGAGAGATAATATTTGTAAATACTTAGACATGCCTTTGCAACATGCAAGTAATCATATGCTCGATGCAATGCATCGGAATATTACCCGCGAAGAAATGGGTGTGTTGATTCAACAAATTCGCGAAAAGGTTCCTGGCATTTGTTTGCGTACAACTTTGATTGCCGGATTTCCTGGTGAAACAGAAGAAGATGTAGAAGAACTCAAATCATTTTTACAGGAACATCGTTTCGACAGAGTGGGTATATTCAGTTATAGTCACGAAGAAAATACAACTGCTCACGATTTAGAAGACAATATTCCAGCCGATATTAAAGCAGAACGTGCACAATCAATCATGGAAGTGCAACAAGAAATCAGCTATGAAAAAAATCAGGCTAAGATCGGACAAGTGTTTAAAGTGTTGATTGATAAAAAAGAAGCAGGCAGGTATTTAGGAAGAACAGAATTTGATAGTGTAGAAGTAGACAATGAAGTGGTTATTCATTCTACCAAAAAACTACCGATAGGGGACTTTGTTAATGTGCGAATCACCAAAGCCTATGATTATGATTTGGAAGGCGAAGTAGTGTAATTACAATTTAATTCCAAAAGTGAGCATTAGATTTCCTCTAAAACCAGTTTGTCTGGCAAAACTGTTGGCTTTATCTTCCAATAAATAAGGGAATTGAAAATCTTTATTCATAATATGTGAGTAAGCTACATCAATAAAGAATCCTTTATTTCTATAGCCTAAACCTCCAGTGGCAATTACTCTGTTTGCTTTCAATACATTGTCGGCATAAGGACTTCCATAAAAAGCACCACCTAAACGAAACATCCAGGTATTGAATTTTAATTCTCCACCAATCTTCGCATTAATATTTCCTTTGTAAGTGTCTTTGATGGTTTCATTCAATTGTTTGTAATAATTCTGCAATGTTACATCCTCTGCATTTTCATGAGCCGTTCCAAAACGGGCACCTCTATAATTTACAAATTCTATATCGGCACTAATAAAGCCTCTTTGTAATCGAGTATCATTTACTTCTCTGAAAACATAACTGGCACTGGCAATAATTCGATAAGGGGTGGTTAGTGTATACCTTGTTATTCCTTCATTGCCACTGTTTAATTTGTCACTGCTTTCAGTTCTTAAGCCTGCATAAGATTCGGTATTGGTAGTCATCGAAGACCTGATACGATCAGTCATTGTTAAAAACTGAGGAGTATGTATGGCCAATCCCAATCGAATAAATTCCTGAGGTTTATAAATCATTCCTAATTTGGCACCAATACCGGCCCCCTTTGAACTAAATGTTTCTTTGTATTCAAAAAAACTGAATTTATTGTTGGTGTTATTAGTGGCATCTTTTTCTGAATAAAATAAATCACGTGAATAACTTATGATAGGAATCGTCAAACTGCCACCTACATATAACTGGTCATTCATATTGCCGGCCAGTCCTAATGCAATTTCATTGTATCCACCTCTGGTTTGCGCATTGTACAACTGATTAACACCTGTAGAAATTGGAACTAAACTTTGATAACCAGTAAAAGCACCACCTGGTCCACGAATGGTATCTACTAAATAAGTTCTAAATGCAAGAGAGGATCCAAAAATATAATTGTTCAAAGCTGCATTGGTATCAGCTCTATCTTTCACCAGTTCTTCCAAATATTTTTCAGAAAAAGAACTGTAATTATTCGTTCCTCCGAATTGAATATTGTTGTTGTAATTGGCTAATTGATTTACAGAAATGGCAAAAGCGGTGCTGGTCCATTTACTTCTTCCCCCAGTATTTCCTGCAATTATAATTCCTGAAGTGCCGTATCCGAAATTCGATTTTTTAGCACTCGAATCTTTACCTCTATAACTAAATTGATTGTTATTGAATAAAAATCCTGGAGATAAAACCAATTCATGTGTTTTAAATAAACCAAGACCGGCAGGGTTAATATGGTTAGCACTGATATCTCCTCCCAATGATCCCATTACACCTCCTACAGCCATTACACGCGCAGTTCCATTTTGAGTAAACCAGGCTGTTCTTAGCGCTTCATCTGGAGTTTGTGCATCTGCAATGATCACACAACAACTGAATAGTATAATGAATATTTTTTTCATAGACAGATAATAAGTTTCCTTATGGTGTTTTCACATCAATAATTACAATCGATTAAAAAATGGTTTAATTTCCTCTTCCACCTCTACCACTGCTGGTACTGCTTCCGGTGCTTTTAAATCCACCGCTGCTACCACCAGCTGAGCTGCTGGTTGATGGAGCACTTGTACCATTGCTTTGGAATGATCTAGCCGGACGATCATAGCTTGAAGATGATCCATTTCCATTAGATGGACTACTAATCACACTTCTTACTAAGCTTCCAAAACTTTTTCCTGAATTACTTGGAGTAGCCCATTCATTGAATTTGCTTCCGCCATTATTATTGTTATACGTTCTATTACGATAAGCATTTAAATTAGTGCCTGAAGTAAAACTAGGAGCTACAACTTTAGGATTAGTATAGACTAACACGGTGTACAAAGGATTGGTCCAACCAATAGAAGAACCGCCCCATCCACCATATCCCCAGCCATTCCAAGGATTATTAAAGTTTGGATG
Organism: Sphingobacteriia bacterium; assembly: GCA_037129425.1. Classification (GTDB taxonomy): domain Bacteria; phylum Bacteroidota; class Bacteroidia; order Chitinophagales; family Chitinophagaceae; genus Sediminibacterium. Next base: position 4,751 of record JBAXUV010000040.1, on the reverse strand, counting down.
ACCATAATAATTATTGAAACCATTGTAAGTATAACTAGGGGAGAAATTATAGCGCATATCATTCCAATAACTGTAATCGTCGATAGTGCTCCATTGATTTCTATTGGTTACTTTCATTCTAAGGTAACGATCATCAATAGTGCTAACATTCTGTTGGTACCTTTCTTCGTCATTGTTTTGTTTTCTTACTTCAGAAGAACTCAATTCTTTGCCTGGAGAAAAATACAAATCATCAGGAGTTTGACCTGATTTATAGACAGCGCTACATCCAGTTAATAAACTGGCGGCAATCAATGAAACAAATAGTACTTTTTGCATAGGTTTTGCTTTAAGGTTAGCAACAATTGATGGTCGAAGTTACATACATTTGCGTGCTGTTGGCTTCAGTTTAACATATTGCAATTTACGTGCCAACTAACAATTGTTAGTATAATAATTAAAAAAAAGGATCAATTAGTTATGGGTAAGGAATTAGTTTCAAGAGAACAGGATTATTCTCAATGGTATAACGACTTAATTATCAAGGGCAGTTTAGCCGATTATAGTGCTGTTAGAGGCTGTATGGTAATTAAGCCCTATGGCTATGCACTTTGGGAAAATATGCAGGGGGTATTAGACAAAATGTTTAAAGACACGGGTCACCAGAATGCCTATTTCCCTTTATTTGTTCCAAAAAGCCTGTTTGAAGCCGAAGAAAAGAATGCAGAAGGATTCGCCAAAGAATGTGCAGTAGTTACCCATTATCGTTTAAAAGCAGATCCCAATAATAAGGGCAAATTAATGGTTGATCCCGAAGCAAAATTGGAAGAAGAATTGGTGGTTAGACCAACCAGTGAAGCAATCATTTGGAATACCTATAAAGGATGGATTCAATCTTACCGCGATTTACCATTGCTCATCAATCAATGGGCCAATGTGGTAAGATGGGAAATGAGAACCAGATTGTTTTTGCGTACCGCAGAATTTTTATGGCAGGAAGGGCATACAGCTCATGCAACCAAAGAAGAAGCGATTGAAGAAACCAGAAGAATGTTGGACGTATATGCAGACTTTGCAGAGAACTGGATGGCATTGCCTGTGATCAAAGGAGTAAAATCTCCCAATGAACGTTTTGCTGGTGCAGAAGATACTTATTGTATAGAAGCATTAATGCAGGATGGTAAAGCATTACAAGCAGGAACATCCCATTTTTTAGGACAGAATTTTGCAAAAGCTTTTGATGTAAAGTTTAGCGATAAAAATAATCAACTGGATTATGTATGGGCAACCAGTTGGGGAGTAAGTACTCGTTTAATAGGTGGTTTGGTTATGGCGCATAGTGACGATGATGGATTGATTCTTCCTCCAAGAATTGCTCCTATACAAGTGGTGATTGTGCCAATTTATAAAGGCGATGAACAAAAAGCACAAATAGGATCGGTGGTTGCAGGCATTGTTGCGCAATTAAAAGGCATGGGTATTTCAGTGAAATACGATGATGCAGATCATAACAGACCAGGATGGAAATTTGCCGAATATGAATTGAAAGGAGTGCCAGTAAGAATTGCAGTGGGTGCTCGAGACTTAGAAAACAAAGTAGTTGAAGTTGCCAGAAGAGATACCAAGGAAAAAACTACTGTTAGCTTGGAAGGCATCGATATGTACATTCAAAATTTATTGATAGACATTCAGCAACAAATGTTCAATAAAGCCAAGGCTTTCAGAGATGATCATATTACTGAAGCCAATAGCTGGGATGAATTTGTGCAAATACTAGATACTAAAGCTGGCTTTGTTTCCGCCCATTGGGATGGAACAGCAGAAACAGAAGATAAAATAAAAGAATTGGCGAAAGCAACCATTCGATGCATTCCATTGGATAACCCACAAGAAGATGGGGTTTGTATTTTATCTGGAAATAAATCTGTACAGCGTGTCTTATTTGCGAGAGCTTATTAAGTGATAGATGCAAAACGTTGATTATTTTGATGGTGTTAATCCAGGCAATCAAATGGTTTCATTGTATTGTAATGAATTGGGTATATCCATTCTTTCGATGCATGATTCAAGCCAGGTGATTGCTTTCAGTAAATATGCCCATTGCAGTTTGCATCGAATGCATCAGAAGATGGTGATATACCTGAATAAAAAGTCGAATCAGTTTATCATTGTTTATCCCAATTCGCCCTACTACGAATTGATACAGAAAAATATAGAACTGGCTACAATGCCATGGCATCAAAAAATCAAAAGGATAAAAAGAGTTTGGTTGCTTTCATTAATTGTTGGACTGATCCTAGCCATTTATGCTATTGCTGTTTATGCAGTTCCAGTGATTGCCCTTCAATTTATTTCAAAGGAAAGGGAAATAGAAATGGGTAGTCAAATCAATTCCGCAATTATTTCAGCACAAAAAGAAGATATAGAAAGAACCAGATCAATTAATGCATTTGCCCGAGAATTAAATTTAAGTACGAGTTACCCTATTAAAATAAAAGTAGTAGAACAAAAAGAAATCAATGCATTTGCATTACCTGGTGGTTATATAATTGTGTACACAGGTATACTGGAAAATATGCATTCTGCAGAGGAGCTGGCGGCACTTTTGAGTCATGAAACTGCACATGTAAATTTGAGGCATAGTTTAAAAAGTATTGCGGGCTCTACAGCGTCAGGGATGCTGCTATCATTGTTTTTAAGAGATGCTTCAGGCATTATTGGAGTAGTGGTTGAAAATGCTGATTTTTTAAGAACCTTACATTATTCCAGAAGTTTAGAAAGAGCTGCTGATGAAGAAGGAATGCACATATTGTTGCGCAATCAAATCAATCCAATTGCGATGAATAAATTGATGAAAGATTTGAAAGAAAGCAATGAGGAATTACCTGAATCAATGGCTTTTTTGAGTTCTCATCCAACAACTGATGAACGAATCAACAATTCGGCTTTATTTGCAAAAAAATACCAAGAACGATCATTCTCGACTAAACAGTCGCTCGATTCAATCTGGCTTCAATTAAAATTTTAAATGAATCAACATGCGACAAAAAGAGATCCATCCTGCATTACAAAAATATTTAGAGGGCCAGGTTATATTAATTGATAAACCTTTGGATTGGACTTCATTTGATATTGTTCGAAAAATCAGAAATATCACTCGCGTAGTTAAAGTAGGTCATGCAGGAACCCTGGATCCTTTGGCAACAGGATTATTAATCGTTTGTTCCGGAAAATTCACAAAGAAGATCAATGAATATATGGGGATGGAAAAAGAATATACGGGCACATTTACGCTTGGTGCAATAACACCCACATACGATTTAGAATCTGCACCTGAACAAGTAGTTGCGGTAGATCATCTTACTGATGAAATGATTCATCAAGCCACAGAAGCTTTTACTGGTTTGATCATGCAAGTACCGCCTTCACATTCTGCCATCAAACAAGATGGCAAGCCTGTTTACTTAGCAGCAAGAAAAGGGTTGGACGTTGTATTAGAGCCAAGACCAGTTACCATTCATCATTTCAGCATCGAAAAAATTGAATTACCCATTGTACACTTTAAAGTTGTTTGTTCAACAGGTACATATATCAGAAGCTTGGCCAATGATTTTGGAAAAGCATTGGGTGTGGGAGGATATATGAGTAGTTTAAGAAGAACCAGGATTGGACAATTTTTGGCGGAAGATGCACAAACCATCGAAGGGTTTGAAATGGAGATCAATCAATTGAAATCATTAGAAGGGTAGGCCAATTCCTAACTGTAAAGCAAAATTGGGAATATTAACACCATTCGGTCTGGTATCGGTCCAACTGAAATTCTTTACACTCATCCAGCCACCATTAGACGTTCTTAAAGGGTCTTTTACTTTGTACGCAAAATCTAAGCGAATTAAAAAATAACTCAGATCAAAACGCAAACCGGTTCCAACGCCAATTGCTAAGTCGGATCCAAATTTGCTGATATCCAGCAATGTGTTTGAATCGTATTGATTGGATTTTTTTACATTCCAGATATTGCCAATATCCGAAAATATAGTACTGCCTAATTTAAGACTTCCAAAAGTGGCTAAGAGAAAACGATATTCAATATTCATTTCTAATTGTAAATCGCCATAACGGTCTCTGAATGCATTATTAGCAGTATCCAATTCACTTTGATTGGATCTTCCTAAGCCCAGTTGTCGGAGCGTCCATGCACGCATGCTATTAGGGCCTCCTGCAGAAAATTGTTTGTAGAAAGGTAATGTAACACCAAAAACAGAATCCTTGCCATAGTTATAACCAAATCCTCCATAAGCCCGGTAAGCCAATTCCGATTTTTTGTATTTCATAATATGTCGATACTCATTTTCAAATTTAATGTATCGATAAATTTTCCCTTGTATCCCTGGAATCATTCCAAACAAGCCACCGGCTTCTTCCACTCCAAATCGGTAATAATTACTGTTATTCGGGTTTCTTTTACTGATTACTGTTTTGTTGATAGAAAGAGATTGGCTAACAATATTTCCTTCGTTAAAAGATGCCCTTAAAAAAGGATTTTTAGCGATCAGGCTTTCCAAAGAATCTTGTTTTTCTAAACCGTTAATTTCAATATTCAAAGGTTTATACAAATAAATAGTATTCCCTTTTTTCCATTCATAGCCCCAACTGGTAATGAGGGTTCTTAATGTATAAAAAGTTCTTCTTTCTGTATAACCTGCATTCACTGCAAACAATGTTCTTCGATTATCTAACTCTTTTATTCCTTTAATTCCTTTAAATGGTAA
>JBAXUV010000004.1:0-196327 GCA_037129425.1 Sphingobacteriia bacterium | reverse complement strand
TCCTCCATGTTTCAAATTCTTCTCCAGCAAGTGCAATATCCAAAAATGCATCATGGGTAGACCTACATTGCATTACCAGTTGATTTATAATTGGATGAATATGATAACCATATTTGGTAACTGCTTTTCCTGCATAAGCCGAATAATCATAATTTAAAAAAGTTTCATCTGCATCATTGTGAATATTAATCATCGTGTTGCGTAGCTCTGTTATATTCAACTTCAACAACTCTACATATATCGATTCACAAATACTCAGTAGTTCGTTGGAATGATGCATGCTCATTGCAACAGAACGAACTTTTTCCAATGCCGCTTCTATCTGAGCTTCTCTTGCTTGTGCTTCTGCTTTTTGCAGATCAAGAAAGCGTGTATATACTTGGTTGAATGAAATAGAAAAACGACTAATAATATTCTGTTGTTCTTCCGGTAAGGGTTCAAAACTTCCTGTAACTAATGATCCAAATTGATCCGAAGAACCAGAGAGATGCACTTTCTTTTGTGATGCCATAAACTCTTTTACTGGCTCTGGTAACTTTACCAGTTCTGTTTCACTAAAACCAAAACGATCCCAATCTCTTTTTTCTTTTCCTTCTAACAAGTATTGCCATTTTTTCTTTCTATTTTTCCAGCAATCAAGATACCATAAGTGTGAGGCATGCTGATTCATAGGAATAAAAAATCCATTCTCTGCGAGCAGACCTTCATGTCCGGCCATCCACCAAGTAATTCCTTTGTTATCAGGATTTACTATCATGATAAAGCAGCGGTCGAGCTGAGCATCCAATTTTGTAAGTTCAACATATACTTTATAAATAATTTCGCTTAAAGCTGAAGAATCACGCATTGCCATAGATGCAGCTCTTACTCTTTCCAATGCTGCTTCTATCTGTGCTTCTCTTGCTTGGGCTTCTGCTTTTTTTAAATCAAGAAAACGGATATAAGCTTGTTCAAAAACATTGGCTGAGCGACGCAATAAATTTCTGGTTTGCATATCAGGTTCTCCATAAGTTACAATGACCAATGCACCTCCAGTAAAATCTGCTACAGACCAATGAGATTTTAAAAGCTTACCTATAGATTTTATAATGTAAGCATGCAATTCTGGTGTGATTTTTTTCAACAGATTTAACCACTCTACACTTTTTTCACCTTCGTTGACCAATACATAATCTTTGCTACCGCGTTTGTTCTGTTTCATTAATTCATCAACAATCTTTATACCTTTATTGGGAAAGCGTGCTTGCGTCTGTAAAATTTTACTTTCTATTCCAGGGGCTCTCATGGCACTCCAGGATTCAAAAGAGTTTTCTTCATCATACAAATGAATGGCACAAACTTCTAAATCTTTTTGCCCCAATAAACCCATTTGCTTTCTTAACTCCAATGCAACTTCTTTTAATTCTTGTGAACTATGCATAGCCATTGAAGCTGCTCTTACTCTTTCCAGTGCCGCTTCTATCTGTGCTTCTCTTGCTTGCTCTTCCGCTTTTTTAAGATCAAGGAAGCGGGTATAGGCTAAATCAATTACTTGAGTAAACTTCCTGGCTACTTCCACCATATCAGCTTCAATAGGGGACTCTCCTGCAATTTCAAGAAACCCATGCTGAAAATAGGCGTGTGCTACATAAATATTTTTAAGTGAAAAATAGGCTGCTTTTGTTTCAGGAGCAACTGTTTTGAATTGTTCTATTGCAAACATCATTTTTAAGTATGATTTCAGGTCTGCTCCATGAAGGCTGAATATTGCATACTCTTTTTGATTTTCTAGATTGCTAATTACTTGGTTCAAAATAGTATGGTCTAAAAAAGGAAAGTCATAATTTGTAAAGAAGCCATCTTCTAATATACTTTTACCCCATACCGAAAATTCTCTTGATTTGTCTTTTCTTAGAAAAATACCTGATTCATAAACATCAAGACCAAGTTTTGTAAACTCCTCAAATATCACACTCATCACCTTTTCTAGTTCATCGCTTTTTCTTAAGCCCATAGTATGAGATCGTACACGTTCAAGAGAGGCTTCTATCTTCGCTTCCTTTGTTTGCGCTTCTGCTTTTTGAAGATCGAGGAAGCGGGTGTAGGATTGTTCAAACACCGTTGCAAATCGCTTTACAATTTCATTCTCCTCTTCCAAATATGGAATGGCTTTGAAGTTGCTAATGGTAAGAATTATAGACTTCATAAACACAATCGATCGTGCCAGACCTTTTCCTTCCGCTATGTATCTTTTCCTTTCGTCACTATCATATTGTTTTAAAATGGTGTTCTCATTAAAGTGATGCATGGCACGGTTCTTTTCTTCGTACGTCAACACGTCACTCATAAAATCTAAACCTTGTTTTACCGCTTCAATGGGGTGATCAAAAAGCGGGCTCTTGAGGTAAGGAAGGTGAATGATTTCCGGATAAGCATAATTAGGCGTAGCCAGCCACATACTCCAATCCTTGGAATTGATCCGGAAATTAAAATTAGCCAGATCGAGATCGAATCCTAACTTTTTTAACTGTTCGATCACAACCATGATCACTTCTTTCAATTCATCGCTCGAGTGCATGGCGATCGAACGACTACGCACTCTTTCCAAAGCCGTTTCTATTTGTGCTTCTCTTGCCTGTGCTTCTGCTTTTTCAATATCTAAATAACGGCGATAGGCTAATTCAAATACTTTTAAAAAACGTTTGAATAAATTAGTTTCATCATTGGTGAGGGGATAATAGGTAGAAATACCAAGTGCAACAGGCCCAAGTGAATACCAATAATAATTAAGCGAATGGGCTTTGAGTAAATATTTATCAGCAAACTGGTTGGTTGATTTTTGATAGATGTACCAATCTTGCAATTTTTTCCCTTTCAGTTGCTCTAACACCTCTTCATTTGGGCCCTTTAACATCTTTTTAGCAAAGGCCAATTGAATTTTATGATTTTTATAATCTACTTCGGTGATAAATGTTTTATCATGCTTAGCATAATATTCATAATTCATGTAAGTGCCACGACTTTCATAAAAGATAGCTGTTTGCACATTTCGTATCTCTTTTACACCTAATTGAATCAATTGCTGTGAAATGGTTTTGCAGATGCTGAGCATATCTTCTGCTTTCTTCATTCCCATTGCAACGGCTCTTACTTTTTCCAGTGCCGTTTCAATTTCTAATTCACGATTTTTGTTTTCCAATTCAATGGTACGACGTTTTATCGCATCTCTGAGTTCGAGATTTTCTTTAGATATTTTATCTAGTCCAATGGTTTGCCCTTCATCAGCTTTGGAATCGGGAAACGATAAGTGCATCTGAATTATTTTCCATTCCTGCTTTTTCTTTCCTATTAAAGTAGAAATCCTGGCTTTACCATAAAAACTCCAATTAGCATCAATTTTTACATAAGTATCCGATTGTTCGGTAACAAGTATTAGGGTTTCAATCAACTCTATTTTGATAACCCTATTTCTTAATTCAATATTCCCAGCAACTTGATCAGCGGTTACTTCTAAAAATTTTATTGCTTCAATACTTTTGAAAAACACTTCACTTTCAGTGGATCCAATTAGTTTAAAATTTTCGTCGAGCACACTAGTATAGTTGTCAATATCAGCAATTAATAATGCTTTCCAATATGTATCATACACACTAGTAATTTCTGCTTCGATTTTTTTTGTCAACTTCATGATTAGTTATTAACTGGTAATGAAATAATGAAAGTTGTTCCTTCGCCCTCTGTAGTTTCAACTTTTAGTTCGCCACCATGCGCTTTTACAATATCATAACTCAAACTCAACCCTAATCCTGTTCCCTGGCCAGTTGGCTTAGTGGTGAAGAAGGGTTGAAAGATTTTGTCGAGGATTTTTGGAGGGATGCCATTGCCGTTGTCCTTCACTGAAATCAAAATTTTATCTCCTGATTTTTTTGTCTTCACCCAAACAGTCGATTCATATTCGCTAATGTTTTGTTTTGATTTTTCATTTACAACATAGAACGCATTCGTTATCAAATTCAAAATCACTCTACCTAAATCCTGAGGAATGATATTGATCTTTCCAACTGAATTATCAAAATCTGTTTTCATCGTAGCATTGAATTCCTTATCCTTTGCCCTCAAACCATGATAGGCCAATCGTAAATATTCATCTGCTAACGAATTAATATCAGTTGGTTCTTTTACCCCACTACTGCTTCGGCTATGTTGGAGCATGCCTTTCACAATATCAGCAGCTCGCTGACCGTGATGATTGATCTTTTCCAAATTCTGCACTACATCTTGGGCAATGGCTTTTACTTCTTCGGTATTTCCTTTATCAACTTCTTCCACCATTTCCTTTACCAGCTCTGTAGTGACTTCGGAAAAATTATTGACGAAGTTCAAAGGGTTTTGAATCTCATGTGCAATGCCTGCAGTGAGTTGACCCAATGATGCCATTTTCTCGGATTGGATGAGTTGCGCCTGAGTTGATTTTAACTCCGCCAATGTGTTCTCTACTTTTTGTTTTTCATTTTGTAAAACTTGATTGGCTTTATTTTTTTGGCGATTATTTCGGTACACTAAATACATTAATACCGAAATAGATAAAACAATAATCAATAAAAAGATAAAAATGAATTTGTTTTTGATTGCAGTTTCTTTAATCTGCATTTCATACTCATTTTTTTGAACATTCAATTGTACTTCTTCCAATTGCTTTAACTTATTAGAAGAGTATAATGAATCTTTTGAAGCAATGTATATATTCAAATATTCATTAGCTAAAGAAGGATTTTTAATTTTGTAAAGACTGGCTAGTAATTTAGCTGCATCCTGAACATTATTGGGGCTTTTTCGAATTCTTGATTGTTCCAGGCCTTTCAATCCATAATAAACAGCCGAATCAAAATTGCCTGTTTTTTGAAATAAACTAGCAAGCCCAAGTGCATCATTATTAGCTAGACGAAAATACTCCAACGCTGTTTTAAAATCATTTTTTTTAAGGGCAACACTTCCTAACATTGAATAAGAATCTCTTTTTAATTCAGGAGCAATGCCGCCAAATTTTTTAATATTTCCTAATACAATATCTCCACAATAAGCAGCAGAATCAAGTTGATTTAATTCACTATAAAGAAGCCCCAATTGCATGTAGGTTGGCCATTTTTCTAAGTCAGAAAATTGCTTAGTTTCAATAACGTTTTTAGCTTTTAATACCCAATATTTGGCTTTATTTAAATCCTGCTTGGTAAACTCTACAATCACCATAATATTACACATGTACGATAGTGATTGGGGGTTGTACTTTTCGCATAATGGAATAGCTTCATTCACTTCAAATGTTGCTTTAGCCCATTCACCTAACATGGCATTACAAAATGCAGCTTGGCCAAGGCAGCCAATTTGACCATTTGGAAATTTTATTTTTTTTGCCAACTCAAGCCCTTGCTTTGCATAGAAAAGAGTTTTTGTTGGATCAACAAATAAATGCATGGCCGCCAATGATGAAAGCATATTTACTTTAGTAGTATCTTCTTTCATTGAGGGTAAAATAGGGACTATGCTATCAATAAATTTTTTATTGTATTGCATAGGTTGTGCTTTCAAAAGTCCAATTTGGGCGATTAAGCACAACAGTAAAACATATCGAAGCACCAAGCATTTTTTCATACAATTAATTTAGTACCATTTTAAAGCATATTAGTTTTGAATAACTGCTCATTAAATTGGTATTGAAATAAAAAATTCGCTTCCCTCTCCTTCTTTCGTCTCCACTTTCAACTCGCCCCCATGCGCTTTCACAATATCATAACTCAAACTCAATCCTAATCCTGTGCCCTGGCCAGTTGGCTTGGTTGTAAAAAATGGTTGAAATATTTTGTCTAATATTTTTTGTGGAATGCCATTGCCGTTGTCTTTCACGCTTACTAAAACTTTTTCTCCAACCTTTTTTGTGCTCACCCAAACAGTTGGTTCATAATTTGCAATTCCTGAGTTCTTTTTTTCATTCACCACATAGAACGCATTCGTTATCAAATTCAAAATCACTCTACCAATATCCTGTGGTATGATATTTATTTTACCGATTGATTTATCAAAATTGGTATCTATAGTAGCATTAAACGTATTGTCTTTTGCACGCAAACCATGGTAACACAATCGAACATATTCTTCTGTTAGTGCATTGATATTGGTAGGCTCTTTTACTCCACTGCTGCTTCTACTATGTTGCAACATTCCTTTTACAATAGCGTCTGCACGTTTTCCATGGTGATTAATTTTTTGAAGATTTTGTTTTAGATCATTGGCGATGGATGAAGCATCTTCCAAATTCCCTTTAGTTATTTCTTCATTCATTTCATCAACCAGCTCTGCACTCACTTCGCTAAAATTATTCACGAAGTTGAGCGGGTTTTGAATTTCATGAGCAATACCTGCTGTAAGTTCTCCTAACGATGCTAATTTTTCTTGTTGTATTAATTGATGTTGCGTGTTCTTTAATTCTGCTGTTCGCTGTTCGGCTTCTTCCAATAATTTATTGGTCTTGTTAAATAACCTCGCATTATCAATTGCTGTTGCGGCTAAAGGAGCAAATAGTTGTAGAAGTTGTATATCTTTTTGATTGAACTCTCTGTCTTTTTCTAAATGTACGCTACACAAAGCGCCTACTAATTGATCTTTAATCATCAATGGAACCACCATTACACTATGCACTTTAGTGCTGGCATATTTAGAGGATTTACTTGCCCATGTTTGATAATCGGGAATAATTAAAGTTTCTTTATTGGCAGCCGCAGTTCCCATGGCTCCTTCTCCCAATTCTAATCGAAGGCCAAAAGATTCCATGCCTAAATTCAGGCTTGCTACTATTTCTAATTGTTTATCCTCGGGATGATATATGGCCAACTCTCCTCCAGTTACCTGTAATAGATCAACCGATCTTTTAACTACAGATTGCAATAAGGTTGTCAACTCTAATTTTCCAGACAAATCTTGCATGGTTTCTAATAATGCTTTTTGTTCATCTGCTCTTTTTCTTTCCGCTTCAAATAAACGGGCATTATCAATGGCTGTTGCAGCTAATGGTGCAAACAAATTCAATAAACGCAAATCACTTTCTTCAAACTGCCTGCTCTTATCTAAATGAACACTACAGAGTGTGCCTACTAATTGATCTTTAATCATCAATGGCACTACCATTACACAATGCACTTTGGTTGCAGTATATTTACTAGACTTGCTTGCCCAGGTTTGATAATCCGGAATGATCAAAGTTTCCTTATTCATTGCAGCTGTTCCCATTGCCCCTTCTCCCAATTGCAATTTCAAACCAATGGATTCCATACCCAAATTATAACTGGCAACTATCTCCAACTCCTTGCTACTCGAATTATAAATGGCCAGTTCCCCTCCTGTTACTTTTAGTAAATCCGCAGATCGTTGAACAACCGACTGTAATAAAGTATCAAGTTCTAATTTGCTTGATAGGTCTTGCATGGTTTCTAGCAAAGCCTTCTGTTCAGCAGCTTTCTGTTGTTCTAAAAAAATAAGGCGTTCATTTTGCAATGTCACACTGATACTTCCGGCAACAGTATTTAAAAATTGAATATGGGCTTCATCAAAAACCGTTTCAGTTTTATAATGTTTTAAACTGATATAACCATTTACTTCTCCATCAATTAATAATGGTGTAAATAAAAAAGATTTGGGTATTTCAATATCATTCTCTTTAAAATATTGCTGACCGATCAGTTCATTGACATAGCTAATTGCTTTTTCATTAACTACCAATTGCTTTTTAGTATTTATTAGCACCTGCCTTATTTTATTATAAGGTCTTGGTTCAGGCAATGCTTTTTTCTCTTCTTCAAAATGATAAGTAAAATGTTCAGTACCTGCTTCTTTATCTAACATAGCAATAGAAACTACAAACCCTTCAAACATTTCCTGCAAACCAAGGCCTACCAATTCAAAAATAAATTGCATTTCTTTTTGAGTGAGTAGTGCATTTTGAATACTGCTTAATAAAGTCAACTCAGCACTTCGTTTTATTAAAGACAATTCTATTTGATTATCTGTATTCATAATTGAAGCTTGTAATTGAACAGAAAATATTGTTTCTAAAATTATTACGCTATTAACTCATTGATATAATGATTTCTTTCACTTGATTCGCATGCCGATCAATATGGAATGCTAGAAACTCCAACCGCTGTTGAAAATCCATTGCCCCTGAAATAGGGTGAGGATGCGCTTGTATCCTTAATTCATCTTCTTGTAAATCATTTCCAAAAGCTTCGAGAACTGGTTGTAAACTCGATAATGAATATTGCCAAAAAGAAAGCATGCCTCCCATTCTCGGTGCTGCAACTGCAGGCACTTCTTCTTTTTCTTTCCATGTTAAATCGATAAGTGTTTGTATAGGCATGTCTTTGTGAATAGACTCAATTATTTTTTCCATTTTGCCTTCTCGAATGGCATCTAGTGTTTTCCACATGCCAAAAATTCCTCCCTGTTCAGCCCAAAAAAGATGCTCGGTGATTTCTACAATATTCCAAACATTGTCTGCTTGTTTATACATGGCTTTTTCCTGAGTCAGGTTTTGAATAATAGAAATATAGTTATTGCGAGCAATACCGACTTCAGCAATTAAATGATGTACTTTATTCATATCGACATTTTATACGGGTAATTGAATGATAAATATTGTTCCTTCTCCCTCTTTGGTTTCCACTTTGATTTCACCCCCATGCGCTTTCACAATATCATAACTCAAACTCAATCCTAATCCTGTGCCTTGTCCTGTTGGTTTGGTGGTGAAGAAAGGTTGGAAGATTTTGTCGAGAATTTTTTGTGGAATGCCATTTCCGTTGTCGGTAACAGAAACAAAAACTTTGTTGCCCTCTTTCTTTGTGGTGATGGAAACTGTTGGTTCGTAGCCTTCAACGTTTTGTTTCGATTTTTCATTAACCGCATAAAAAGCATTCGTAATCAAATTCAATATCACTCTTCCTATATCCTGCGGAACAATATTGATTGTACCAATCGTTTCATCAAAATCAGTTTTCATAGTAGCGTTAAACGATTTGTCTTTTGCTCTTAAACCATGATAGGCTAGTCGCAAGTATTCATCAGCCAATGCATTGATATCGGTTGGTTCTTTTTGTCCACTGCTACTACGGCTATGTTGCAACATACCTTTTACAATATCACCTGCTCGCTTACCATGGTGATTGATCTTTTCTAAATTTTGTTTTAAATCTGCAGCGATTGCAGTAGCATCTTCTAAGTTTCCCTTTTTAATTTCTTCATTCATTTCATCAACCAGCTCTGTACTTACTTCACTAAAATTATTCACGAAGTTTAAAGGGTTTTGAATTTCATGGGCAATACCAGCTGTTAGCTCTCCAAGGCTGGCCATTTTCTCTGATTGAATTAATTGTGTTTGAGTAGCTTTTAATTCAGCTAAAGTGATTTCAACTTTATCTTTCTGTTCTTGCAAAACAAGATTTGCCTTTTGTTTTTGTCGATTGTTTCGATAAAGAATGAATCCGATAATGCTCAGCACCAAGAGCCCTGTAAGCATTCCATATGTCCTGATTTTAGATTGTGTTTCAATTCTGTTTTTTTCTAATTCCTGTAACCGAAGCTGTTCATCAAACCCAATATTTTGTAGTTGTTTGATTTTTGCAAGGCTCAGTAAAGAATCTTTCTCATTCGTTGCAAGTTGTAGAAACATGAGTGCACTATCTGATTTTTTTTGGCTCTTATAAATAGTTACTAAAGTGTTATAACCAATAATGGTACCAGTTACATTACCCGTATTTTTGGTTATAACTAGACCAGATTTGGCATAATAAAGTGCGGAATCATTATTACCAATAGTGTTATAATAATTAGCTATAGCAATATGAACTGATCCTAATTGAGAGTAATTATTTTGTTCTACACTTGATTGTAAGGCAACTAAATAATTTTCAATTGCCAATTTCGGTAATCCTTGTTTCAAATAAATATCTCCGATACGTTGATAAGACACACCGGAATATTTATTATACCCTACTTCTTTACTATAGTTGATAGATCTTTTATAAGAAGCCAATGCCGAATCCAATTGATTCTGCCTAAAGTAGATTGTGCCCATCCCTCTAAAGGCTTGTGAAAGAATTGTTTTATCACTAATGCTAAACGCTACTTTTAAAGAATTTTGAATTGCTTTGAGCTCCTTATCATAATTTTCTGTGGTTCTATATAATCCGGAAGCATCACTCAGTATCGTAGCTAACATACTTAACCGAGCAAATTGGGGCAATTTACGATCTGTAAATTTTGAGATTTGCCAAATATTTTTTTCGCAATCAGTGTTTTCTACTATTTCTAATGCAGCATTAAAAGATTTCAATGAACGAACATATTCACCTTGAGTTTCTGTTATTAGCCCCATTAGATCATAAGCATCAGCTTCCCATAATTTTAAATTTAATTTCTTTGCAAGCGGCAAGTCTTTTTCTATAAAATACATAGCGCTATCAGAATTAATATCTAAATAGAAAAGGGCTAACTCCCTATAGGCTGCCATTCGAAGCGTATCATTGATTCCTTTTTTCAACTCAATCCATAAACTATCTGCTTGCTTTTTCGTGGGCTCGAGATATAGTGGATGCACCTGCGAAAAAGAAAACATTGGCAAGAAAAGACAGCATACAATTTTTAAAAATCTCATTTGGTATATCTTTATTATAGTGGTAATTGAATAGTGAATGTGCTGCCCTCTCCTTCTTTCGTTTCTACTTTCAACTCACCCCCATGCGCTTTTACAATATCATAACTCAAACTCAATCCTAAACCCGTTCCCTGGCCTGTTGGTTTGGTAGTGAAGAAGGGTTGGAATATTTTGTCGAGAATTTTTGGAGGGATGCCGTTACCATTATCTTTTACAGAAATCAAAACTTTTTCGCCTGATTTTTTTGTACTCACTGAAACGGTTGGTTCATAGTTTTCTACTCCAGATTTCTTTTTTTCATTCACCACATAGAACGCGTTCGTAATTAAATTTAGAATTACGCGGCCCAAATCCTGCGGAACAATATTGATTGCGCCAATCGTTTGATCGAAATCCGTTTTCATAGCAGCATTAAAAGATTTGTCTTTTGCTCTAAGACCATGATAAGCCAATCTTAAATATTCATCTGCCAAAGCATTGATATCTGTTGGTTCTTTTACGCCGTTGGTACTTCGGCTATGTTGCAACATTCCTTTTACAATTGAATCGGCACGTTTTCCATGATGCAAAATTTTCTGCTGATTCTCAATTGCATCCGTTGCTAAAGATTTAGCTTCATCCATATTACCACTATCTATAGCTGCTTTCATTTCCGCTAGCAACTCTTCATTTACTTCAGAAAAATTATTCACGAAATTTAAAGGGTTCTGAATTTCATGGGCAATACCTGCTGTGAGTTCTCCGAGCGATGCCATCTTTTCCGATTGAACCAGTTGAGATTGAGTAGCTTTTAAATCATTAATTGATTCTTGTAAAGCCTTGGTCCGATCATTCACCTGAATTTCTAGTTGTTCATTTTGTTGAGAGATGAGTAGATTTTTTTCTGCTTCTTTTTCCTTTTCTACCCTTTCTTTATCAATGATTTCTTCTGATAATTTTTGCTGAATACTTTCATACCTTTTAAATAAAAGCCAAGAGAAAAAAAGAATCATCCACAATATTCCTAATAGCAAAAAAAATGAATTCCACTCATTGAGTAAATTCACGAATTGAGGTGATTTTATTTGATAATATCTATTAGCTAAAGCAAAGATTTGTAATAAAGAGTAAACTGGACCAAATAAAAACATCAAAGGCAGCATGGCCAATATTTTAAGATTGGCTTTTACTTGCTTATTAAATAGAATTAATAAAATGGTAATAAAAATCAAGTTCATGAAAATATATAACTGAGTGCCTAAGACATCAATAATTCTGTCGTACCAATACATATTAAAAGAAGTTAGACCAAGCATGAACTGAACAATAAAAACTAATAATATGAAATATGAAAAAACATTTAATAGTTTATTCCATTTAGGTAAATACATTTTAGTTCTAAAAAAATATTGAACAAAGCGCATCAGACAATAGAACATGAGCGCTAATGAAAAAGAGCGAATTAATTCAATGAATAAATTCTCCATTCCAAAAAAGAAATCAGAAAAACTGAGCAAAGATTGTATGCCTATAAAAATTAAAAACAAACAATAATAGAGATATTCTTTTTCTTTGATGGCTTTGTAAAAACTAAGATTTATGATAGAGGTGATGAGTATCATTCCCAAAAGAAAACCAAGGATAATGTATTCAAACACAGAATAATCTAACAGCCGATTTTTTATACCATATTCCTTCTGAAGATATGTATCTATAAAATTGATTGTAATGTCTTTTATTGGACTTAACCTAAAATAGGTACTATGCTTACTAATAAAAAGGATTATTTCCTGATTGGGCTCAATGGTAATTTCTGCCATATTCAGCAACTTATAACCATCTCTTTCTTGTTGAGGATATCTAATTCCTGTTTTTAAGTGTTTCCATTGATTGGTAGAATCGGCAAAATAAATATCGGTTAGGTTACCGATTGCACCTAGTCCAATTTTAACTTGCTTATTCAATGCATTTTTTAATTTTAATTTGAACCAAATTCCTTTTATAGAAAAATCATGCTCCTTTGTAGTATCAATCAATTGAAAATTACTGGCCATTGCCGGACTTGACACAGTTTTGAAATCGGTTTTACCCAAAGTATCATTCCATACCAACCAATTTTTTCGGTCGAGTTTCACTGATGCATTGGTATCAGTAGTAATTACAAAGGTTTCTTGTGCAGTTAATCGGGTAACCGAAAACAATAAAAAAATGATGAATACAATAAGTTGGTGGCCACTTTTCTTCATACTGATAAAAAATAAAATGATGATCAATGTATAAGCGTCTCTAATTTATGATTTATATTTCAGTATAAATCGCTTTTATATGATTAAATCAATACTTATTGCAGCAGCAATTGGGGTGCTCAGTTTTAATGCAAGCGCTCAGACGAATAAAGATTCTCTCAACAATGAATTCAATCAATACTTCAAACCCCTGAAATGGCGCAGTATCGGGCCTTTCAGAGGAGGACGTTCTGTAACTTCTACAGGTGTAGTGGGTAATATCAACACCTATTATATGGGCACAACTGGAGGTGGTTTATGGAAAACCGATGACATGGGTATTTCCTGGAACAATATTTCCGATGGATATTTTAAAACGGGTTCTGTTGGTGCGATCACTGTTGCAGAATCTGACCCCAATGTAGTGTATGTTGGTATGGGAGAACATGCTGTTCGTGGAGTTATGACGCATCATGGAGACGGAATGTATAAAAGCACTGATGCTGGAAAAACCTGGAAGAAAATTGGGCTCGACCTTACCCAACATATTGCCCGAATAGTGGTTGATCCCAAAGATCCAAATATTATATTGGTGGCTGCTCAGGGTCCTTTATACAGTAAATCAGCAGAAAGAGGTATTTATAAATCCACCGATGGTGGAACAACCTGGAAAAAAGTATTGTACATCGACGATAAAACCGGCTGTGCGGAGATTTCAATGGATATGAATAACCCTCGCATTATTTATGCTGCCATGTGGGAACATGGTCGTCTACCCTGGAAAGTGATCAGTGGCGGGCCTGGTAGCGGATTGTATAAATCTACTGATGGGGGTGAACATTGGGAAAAAATGCAAGATGGTTTGCCCAAAGAAATGGGCAAGATGTCGATTGCAGTTTGCCGTTCAAATTCAGAAAAAGTATATGCACTCATAGAAAGTGATTTTGATAAAGAAGCAGGTGGGCTCTATGTTTCCAACGATGCTGGTAAAAACTGGAACCAGGTTACCAACGATCACCGACTCATTCAAAGAGCCTGGTATTATATTGAATTATTTACCGATCCGCAAAATGATAATACCCTTTATGTAATGAGTGCCCCTGCATTAAAATCAACCGATGGCGGAAAAACATGGAGCAATATGAGCACCATGCATGGCGATCATCACAATCTCTGGATCAACCCAAATAATTCCAACAACATGATCATCTCAGATGATGGTGGGGCTTGTATATCATTCAACAAAGGAAAATCTTGGAGCACGCAACAAAATATGCCCACCGCTCAAATCTACCGCATCAATGTAGACAATCAATTCCCTTATCGTATCTATGGTGGCCAACAAGACAATTCTTCTGTAAGCATTGCTAGCCGTGTATTATCAGGGGGTGGTATTGGTTCATCCGATTGGACAAGCTCAGCAGGTGGTGAAAGTGCTTTTCTGGCATTCAACCCAGATGATCCTAGATATGTGATGGGCGGAAGCTACCAAGGCACTATTGAAGTACTAGATACCAAAACAAAAACTTCTTATAATGTAATGGCCGCGCCTATTCAATACCTGAGTATGGATGCCAAAGACATGAAGTACCGTTATAACTGGAATGCGCCCATCATTTGGAGCAAACACGAACCGGGAACTTTTTATCATGGTAGCCAATTGCTTTTAAAGACTACCGATATGGGCAAAACATGGACGGAAGCTTCTCCAGATTTGACTCGTAATGAAAAAGAAAAACAAGGAAAACCTGGTGTGCCATTTACCAATGAAGCAGTAGGTGCAGAAAACTATGGAACCTTAAGTTATGTGATTGAGCATCCTAAAGAAAAAGGGGTGATCTATACGGGCAGTGATGATGGGGTGGTTTCCTTAACCAGAGATGGAGGGAAAACCTGGAAGAATATTACTCCTGCTGGATTAGCAGAGTGTTTGATCAATGCTATTGAAGTATCTCCTTTTGATAATGCAACTGCATACATTGCCACTACACGTTATAAATTCAATGACCATAAACCAGGTTTATATAAAACAACTGATTATGGAAAAACATGGACGAAAATAGACGCAGGCATTCCAGAAGGAGCTTTCACCAGAGTAGTTCGTGAAGATCAAGTAATTAAAGATCTCTTGTTTGCAGGAACTGAAACAGGTGTGTACATTTCCTGGAACGGCGGAAAAAACTGGAAGCCTTTTCAATTGAATTTACCACTTACTCCTATCACCGATTTAAAAATTCATCAGGGCAATTTAATTGCTGCTACTTCAGGAAGAGCTTTTTGGATTTTAGACGATTTGAGTATGATACGTCAATACAAGAAAGACAGCAGTTTCACTGTGTTTCAACCAAGCCCTAATTATATCACCAATAGTTATTCCGATTTAGATGAATATGATGAAGAATATACTGGGGCCAATAAATTTAGGGGAGTGAATGCAGCATCTGGAATTGTATTATACTATCAACTGCCATCATTAAAAGATTCTGTAGATGTGACTTTAACAATTACCGATAGCAAAGGAAATTTGGTCAATAAATTCAGCTCTGCTGCAGATAAAAGTTACAAAAGATACGATGGGGCTCCACCAGCAGATCCAACATTGAATAAATCAAAAGGCTTGAATCGTTTTGTTTGGAATATGTTGTACCCTACTATGAAAGGTGTTACGAATGTATATGTAGAAGCTGGTTACAGAGCGCATAAAGCTTCACCTGGAAAATATACTTTCACGCTACAAGCAGGCAATCAAAAACAAATAACAACAGCAGAAATATTAGCTAACCCCTTGTACAATTACACTGCTGCTGATTATGAACTATATCATCAAACATTGAACAGCGTTGAAACAGAATTGTCTACAATGCATACTATGGTTGCTTCTATGGATAGTAAGAGAGAACAAATAGAAACAATGTTGAAAAGCATTCCTGCTGACGATAAATTTAAAAATGTAAAAAATAGCGCAGAAGCCTTGGTTAAAAAAATGAAAGCCTGGGACGAAGACATGGTGCAGCGTAAAACAAAAGCCTATGATGATGCAGAAAATTTCCCGAATAAATTCAGTGCCAATTATTTATTCATGATCAATCAAATGCAAAATGATCTGCCTGTTGTAACGCAACCTTCATTAGATAGAATGAAAGAGATGAACGCAACTTGGGCTCAATTAAAACAGAGAGCAGATGCTTTCACTACTATTGATATTCCTGCTTTGAATAAATTATGTTGGGAAGCTGGCATTGGAGCTGTTTGGAAAAATTAAAAGATGATTGCTGGGTTTAGTATTATATCGGAAGTATAATACTAAACTCAGTTCCCGTTTCTTCACCAATAATTCCTGTTGATGCTTTTGTAGCTACTTTTATTTCACCTCCATGGGCTTTCACAATATCATAGCTCAAACTCAATCCCAATCCTGTTCCCTGGCCGGTTGGTTTGGTAGTGAAGAAAGGTTGAAATATTTTATCGAGGATTGATTGGGGAATACCATTTCCGTTGTCAGAAACTTTTATTTCGATTTTATTGCCTACCTTTTTTGTGCTTACTGAAACTGTAGGTTCATAATTTTCAGCCATTTTTGATTTTTCATTCACCACATAGAACGCATTCGTTATTAAATTCAAAATGACCCTCCCAATATCCTGCGGAATAATATCAATCTTGCCGATGGTCTCATCAAATTCTGTGACCATTTTAGCATTAAATGATTTATCCTTTGCTCTTAATCCATGATAGGCTAATCGTAAGTATTCATCTGCCAATGCATTGATATCCGTTGGCTCTTTTACTCCACCACTTTTTCTGCTATGTTGTAACATGCCTTTTACAATATCTCCAGCACGCTTTCCGTGGTGATTTATTTTTTCCAGATTGTCTTTTAAGTCTTTTGCTATTGCTGCAGCTTCTTCTGTGTTTCCCTTTGCAATCTCTTCATTCATTTCATCCACCAACTCAGTACTTACCTCACTAAAATTATTGACAAAATTCAATGGGTTCTGAATTTCGTGAGCAATACCTGCAGTGAGCTCTCCCAGCGAAGCCATTTTTTCGGATTGAATTAATTGCTTTTGTGTATTGGTTAATTCTGCTAAAGTTTTTTCCAGCTCAATTTTCTGCGCCATTAAATCTGCCGTTCTTTCATTTACTTGAATTTCTAATTCGGCTTTTAATGCGGTTGTAAGTTTTAGTTCTTTTTCTTGTTCAATCGATTTTAATCGCTCTTTTTCTAATGCTTTTACTTGTTTATTGGTATAAATAAAAATAGCTCCCAACCAAATAAATCCAAAAACACCAGCAGTATCAAAAACATTTTCCCACTTTGAATAAAAATCTGGGCTGATTAACTTCGTTATTGATTCAACAAACGAGATGGCTGTTACTGGCAGTATAGCATAAACCACATAAAGTATTGGCTTAAACTGTTTTCGAGTAAATAAGAAATAAAAAAGAGCAAATAAAAACCCATATGAGATTAACACAATAAAGGGTCTAACTACTTTTGGTGTTAATACCTGTGCCAAAAGCAAACCAATTGAAATATATAAGCCTATTTGAAAATATTTATCCCATTCAGGAAATGGAATGATTGTTTTTAGTTTTTTTCTTAAAAAACTAAATAAAATAATTAAAACGATGGACGAAAAAACCATGCTAATAAATTATTGGTTATACGCTAGTGTACATGTCTACGCTTCATAATACCTCCAGAAGTTTCTTTGATAGTACTAGCAAAAACAAAGGCATTAGGATCAACATCGGTTACCATGTTTTTAAGTTTGCGCATTTCTAAACGAGTAATGATGGTAAAAATAATATCACAATCATCATGAACATCAAACTTGCCCGGTAAGTATCCACGTTCGCCTTTATAAATAGTAATTCCCCTGCCCAATTCGTTCACCAACTTGTGTTTTACTTCTTCGCTTTTTCCTGAGATAATAGTTACACCAGTATAGGCTTCTACACCCTCAATTACATAATCGATGGTTTTAGATGCGGTAAAATAGGTAAGCATTGAATACAAAGCAGTTTGAATTCCAAATTGAAAGGCTGCCAAACTAAAGATGATGATATTCAATCCTAAAATAATTTCACTGATGGTGAAACTAGATCTTCTTAATGTATACAATGCCAATACTTCAATTCCATCAACTGCACAACCAGCACGCATGGTTATTCCTATTCCCAATCCTAAGAAAAATCCACCGAAAATAGAAATCAATAATTTGTCGTTGGTGATTGTTGGAAACCCAGGATACAATAAACATAAACCTAATAATACTACACAGAAAACGGTTTTAATAGCAAAGCCCTTATTCACCGCAAAATAGGACATGATGATAAATGGAACATTAGCAGCAACAATTACATAAGCTAAATTGAAGTGATAGAGCTCATGAATCAAGAGTGAAATTCCAGTGATACCGCCATCAAAAAATTTATTTGGCACCAAAAAACCTTGTAATGCAAAGGCAGTAATAATTACACCAAATACAATAAAAACAAAATCCATGATGGTAGACTCATGGTGTTTGA
Source organism: Sphingobacteriia bacterium (assembly GCA_037129425.1). Taxonomy (GTDB): domain Bacteria; phylum Bacteroidota; class Bacteroidia; order Chitinophagales; family Chitinophagaceae; genus Sediminibacterium. The sequence goes on along the minus strand of JBAXUV010000004.1, from coordinate 177,907 downwards.
GAGAATGCGGGCTCTCTGTTTTTTGTTCTAATATAATTCTATTCTTATCTCTCTTATTTCCCAACAGCTCCTTTGCAGTTTTTGTAAAATACTGGTGCTGTTTTAAAAATGCAATTTGCTGTCTTTGCCAATCCATTTTATCTTCTACTACATTTTCTTTCAAATATTCCTGGTATAGTTTTTCTGCTAATGCGCCATAATCGTCTGTACCCAAATAATACAAATCGGCATCACATAAAATTTGTCCCAATTTACTTTTTGGAGACTGCGGAATTTTTGTGGCCATAATCAGTTCGCAAATAGCATCAATATCATGCTGCTCAAATCCATAATTAGGTAGATATTGTTTTGCATACTTGCAAGAAACTTCTTCGTGCCCAATACTTATTTCTAAAAACCCTGCATCATGGTATGCAGCCGCAGTTAATAATAATTCCATTTCGTGACCATCTATACCCTCTTTTTCGGCAATCAAAGCTGCATGATGAAATACCGCTCTGGTATGATGCACATTATGGTAAGTATAGATAGGACTTATTTCAGCGGCTATTTTTTCGATGATAAAGGTCTGAGCAGCTACAGGTTGCATAAACAATTACTTTTTAAGGCAATACAAGATAGGAAAGTTATGGGGATGCTTGCAAGTTTGGTATATAAAAACATTGATAACATTGCCAAACGGTCTGTTTTTAATAATATTGTATATCCAATTAACTGCTTCCAATGAAAAAATTGCTACGATTTTTAGGCTATACTATTGTTACCATTTTGGTATTTGCCGCTGTTGCATTTGTGATCTTCTGTCAGCCCGACCGTTCTTTAGCAGATATGAAACTGCTATATGCCAATAATAATTCACAATTCATGCCTTTAATGGGAATGCAAGTTCATTATAGAGATGAGGGAAATAGTCAAGATTCGTTTCCTTTGGTATTAATTCATGGCACGTCTTCATCACTCAATACTTTCGACAGTGTAGTAATGATCTTAAAAGAAAAAAGAAGGATTATAACCCTTGATATGCCTGCGTTTGGAATGACAGGCCCAAATCCTGAAAATGAATATAGTTTTCCTTATTACAGTAAATTTTTAGATTCTTTTTTAACTCGATTAAATGTTACCAAATGTGACATTGGTGGAAACTCATTAGGGGGTGGCATCTCCTGGGAATTTACAGTGGCTCATCCAGAAAAAGTGAGAAAATTGATTTTAATAGATGCTACAGGATATCCATCCAAAAATGCCAAGGGTTCCATTGGTTTTAAATTGGCTTCTACCCCTATCATCAATAACTTATTATTATACATAACGCCAAAAGCCTTGGTAAGAGCTAGTTTGAAAACTATTTATTATGATCAATCAAGGGTTACTCAAGCTCAGGTAGATCGTTTTCATGATATGGCCATTAGTAAAGGCAATCGTGCTGCTTTATTGAGCATGTTCAAGAAAGGAAGAAAGCATGATGAAAATTTGATCAGCACCATTACTAAACCAACATTAATTATTTGGGGTGATAAAGACAATTTGATTCCTGTTGAAAACGCCTATTTATTTGAGAAAAATATCAAGGGAAGCAAATTAGTTGTTTTGAAAAACATAGGCCACGTGCCAATGGAAGAATGTCCTCAACAACTGGCAGCTATTATTGCTGGCTTCTAAAAAATTGAATACCTTTCAATTACAATTATACGTATGAAGAAAATATTTTTTCTGATAGGCCTTTTTGTGTCCATCATTTCAATCAATGCTCAAACCCTTAATACAATTGAACAAAAACTAATTGAGCAAACAGAAAAGAATTATCCGCAGATGATGGAGTTGCTTAAAGCTTCTGTAAACATCAATAGCGGCACTTTCAATGTAAAAGGTGTGCAACAAGTGGGTGATCTGTATGCGAAAGAGTTAAAGGCATTGGGTTTTACGATTGAATTCATCAAACTACCCGATTCATTAAAAAGAGGGGCCCATTTGGTTGCTTATCGCAAAGGCAAGTCTGGTAAAAAAATATTTTTGATTGGTCATTTAGATACCGTTTTTGAACCTGATATGCCTGCCAATCCATTTACTGTTTTAAATGACAGCACCATAACTGGTCAGGGCATCAATGATATGAAGGGCGGCGATGTCATTATAATTGCTGCCATGAAAGCCATGCATCAATTAAAATTATTAGATGATGCAAGCATTACCATTTACATGACCAGTGACGAAGAAAATGCTGGCAACCCAAGAGAAGTAAGTAGGGCAGATTTTATTGCTCGTGCTAAATTACATGATGTGGCTTTAGCTTTTGAAGGAGGAAATTTAAGAACCGTAGCAACTGGTAGAAGAGGTGCTAGTGGTTGGACTTTGGAAGTGGAGGGAAAGCAAGCACATTCTGCAGGTGTATTCAACGGTTCTAACTATGGTTCTATTTATGAGGCTTCTCGCATAGTCAATACATTTCGCGAAACATTGAGCAAAGAACCCAACCTGTCTTTTAACCCAGGTTTATTTATTGGTGGTGCCGAAGTAGATGTTGATACAGAAGCTCAGCAAGGAACAGCTTCTGGTAAAACCAATATCATCTCTCCAAAAACAGTGGTGATTGGTGATCTGCGTTTTTTAACTGAAACACAAAAGAACAATGCCCGCAATACTATGAAGCAAATTGTTGCTCAAAATTTACCTGGAACAAAAGCGAGTATTCGTTTTAGAGATGGCATTCCTTCGATGGAACCAACAAAAGGAAATGATGCTTTAGCAGAAACATTGAGCAAAGCCAGTGAAGATCTGGGCTATGGCAAAGTGGTTGCCGGAAACCCAGGCAGCAGAGGCGCTGGTGATATTTCTTATGTTGCTGCTTATTTAGATTGTTTGGATGGATTAGGTGCATCTGGAAGAGGCGCCCATGCTCCAGGTGAAGTACTCAATACCAAAGAGTTTCCTATTTTAATGAAACGTGCTACTTTATTTATTTATAGACTTACCAAATAGTTGATGAAAAAAATTGGGCTCTTTTTGTTTTTGGTGATTGCAGCATTTCAATTGCATGCAAAAACAGTAGGCAGGGTTGGTAATCCTAAAGATACCATTACCACTACAAGTGCAGGTTTTTTATTGGCCGGCGGAAGTACCGATGTGGATGAAGCCATGCGCTGGTTCTTACAAAAAAGTGGCGGGGGCGACATCGTAATTATAAGAGCATCGGGTGGCGCTGGTTATAATGATTACTTGTTTAAATTGTTTCCTGTAAACTCAGTTGAAACATTGCTGATCAATAGTAGAGAAGAAGCAATGCTTCCCGAAACAGCCAATACATTAGCGAATGCAGAAGCCATTTTTATTGCTGGAGGAGATCAATGGAACTATGTAAATTTTTGGAGCAATACGCCAGTTCAAACTGCTTTAAACAATGCAATTAAAAACAGAAAAATTCCTATCGGAGGCACCAGTGCTGGATTGGCTGTATTAGGACAATTTGTTTTTGATGCTAAAATGGATGGTATCACATCTGCAGAAGCCCTGAATGATTTACAATCTCCTAAAATATCTATTAGCAAAAATTTTGTAGAAATTGATATATTAAAAAATACCATTACCGATTCACATTATTCTCAAAGAACCAGAATGGCGAGGCATATTGCTTTCTTAGCCAATATTCAAACTCAATATAGTGTAAAAGCAAAAGGCATAGGGATTGATGAAAAAACGGCTTTGGCTTTGGAGCCTAGCGGATCTGCAAAAGTTTTTGGTACTTCAGCCATTTATTTTTTACAATTGAATTCCAAAAAGAAAAACGCTTCGATTAACCCATCGGCATCAGTATATATTGTTACTGCTTCTAAAGAAGGAACAGCGATTGAATCAATCAACAATTGTTTTAAAATGGGAACCGAAACTTATCAAATTCAAAATAAAGAATTGATAAAAACTAAAACGCCTCTTGCAGATTAAAGTAAATACCACTGTTGCCATTTCGGCCCATTCCATAATCAATGGTAATATTGGTATTGGTTTTTTTATCCATTTTAATTCGGAAACCAAAACCATATCCAGGAGCAAAATCATCGCCCAGCTTTTGCTTGTATAATTGATTGCTTGCAGTAGATAAATTAAAAAAAGCTACAGCACCAAACAAACCATTGTCGGTTAATGGCATTCGATAAGCAGCTTCTCCATACCAAAAATTTTCTCCGCGCAATCTGCCTTGAATATATCCTCTACCTGAACGATTGTACATATCCCAGGTAATAGAAGGTAAAGCCAGATAAGGCAATGTTCCACTCGTTTGAAACTGTCCCCAGGTCCATAAGGCAATCGTATGTTGCTGTTGAACTGTTTTACGCAATGCAAAATAAGTACGGTATTCATAATACAAAGAACTACTTGCTTTGGTGCTCAGGAATTCAGGATTTAATCGAAAGCTCAGTTGCGCAAAACTTCCGTTCATTGGATTCACTGCATTGTCTCTGCTATCATATAATCCATTGAAGGTAATACCCATTGTATGATATTTATTGATGGGCAAATTATTAGCAACCGAATAGGTATAATGAGCAGTTTTATTGATGCCAGGCAAAACAGTATCCAGGTTTTTATCTTCGATAGCTGTATGGCCATCATAATTAATTCCTATTCCTGCATACCATCTTCCAACAATTCTTTTATATACATTTTGGTAGAGTCTTAAATAATTAAAGTTCATTGGCTGCGCACCTTCAGATCCATCTTGTCCATTCATAAAATTGATACCAAGACCATAAGTGGGTTGCGAAAAAATTAGAAATCGGAAATCACTTTGCAAAATCCATTCATCATTGGGTAAATAAACTGTTGCTCTTGCATTGAAATTGATTTGCTTTTTTGTAGTAACCGAAACATTCGCTAAAGCTGAAGATACATGGGTGGTTTTTTTATTTCCGGTTAGCATACCTGCACTTACTCCAACTCCAAAAACCATTCCCAATGCAGGGTTATATCCTATAATGGGCAAATAGCTTGGATAGAGTTTTTTAATGACCAGACTATCGGCAACAGCTGGTTTTGTTAATTTCTTTTTTGCAAATAATACATCAATAATATCTTTTTGCGGAACCAGACTATCTTGCCCAAAAATGGCATTCGACTGCATTAATAATGAAATCAACAAAATGATGTATACTGAATTCCGCAATGTTGTATATTGTTATGAATTATAAAGATACTATTTAGTAAAGCATTTTATTTTTTATCTATTGTTATAAAACAGTTTTATGAAAAAATTGATCCTCATTGGGTTTGTATTATTGCTTCTTCAAACCAATGCCCAGGTTTTACCATTGCGTCAACAAGCAACGGTTATCGATGAGGTTTTATCCGATCGTTTGAATAATTTATTACCCTCATTGATGGAAAAATCTGGAATAGATATGTGGGTATTGATTACCAGAGAATACAACGAAGATCCTATTGTAAGAACCATGATTCCTGCAACCTGGTTGAGTGCCAGAAGGAGAACGGTCTTGGTTTTTTATTATAATCCTATAACCAAAGAATACACCAAGTCTGCTGTAGCCCGTTATAGTGTAGGTTCCGAAATAAAAGCAGCCTGGGATATGCAAGCTTACCCTGATCAATGGGATGCGCTCAATGCATTGATCAAAAAACACCAACCTAAAAAAATAGGAGTCAATACTTCTGTTGATTTTGGTCATGCCGATGGATTGGACCATACAGAATATGAAACTTTCAAACAAAAACTACCTGCTCCATTTAATACTCGACTGATTTCCGCTGAACCATTAGCGATTGCCTGGCTCGAAACAAGAACTGAAAGAGAAATGCAATTTTACCCTCAACTCATAAAAATGAGTAAGGATATTATTGCCGAAGGGTTTAGCAGTAAAGTAATTACACCTGGTATAACTACCACTGAAGACCTAGTATGGTGGTATCGACAAGAAATCATTAAAAGAGGGTTTACAACTTGGTTTCATCCTTCTGTTGAAATTCAACGCAATGATGATGTAGAATTTGACCATCTAAAAGCATTTACGAGCAAAGGCTATAATGGAAAAGATATAATAATGCAAGGAGATTTATTGCACGTAGATTTTGGTATTACTTATTTAAGACTAAACACCGATATACAAGAGCATGCATATGTTTTGAAACCAGGTGAAACAGTTGCTCCAATATATTTACAAAAAGCATTGACAGTAGGCAATCGTTTACAAGATATATTAACAGAACAATTTAAAGAAGGCAAAACAGGCAATCAAATTTTAGCTGCTGCATTAGCCCAAGCTAAAAAAGAAAATATTAATGCTACTATTTATACTCATCCTATCGGATTTCATGGTCATGCTGCAGGCCCTGCGATTGGAATGTGGGATATGCAGGGCGGCGTGCCAGGTACTGGTGATTTTCCCATGCATTTGAAAACTGCTTATTCTATTGAATTGAATGCAGCAGTAGAAATCAACCAATGGAAAAAAACCATCCGTATTATGTTAGAACAGGATGGTTATTTCGATGAAAAAGGATTTAGATACATTAATGGAAGACAAACCGAATTACATCTTGTAGGAAACTAGAAGTGTTGATTTTTTAACCAACTTGCATGAAAGGCAATCCCATTAAAGATTGTATTGCAAGGGCCGTAATAAAAATAAAATACAAAATAGCTAGAATCCAAACCATGTTTATAGCTTTTCGTTCGTCTTTTATTTTATCGGAAATATAAAATCCTACAAACGGAATTATCTGTAATGAATGAATACCAAAAAAATGGGCAACTCGTAGATCTCCATATAAAGTGCTCCAGTTTACTAAAGGTAATCCAGGTCCCCCGATCTTTCCCCCTACATTGTGCGTATTCAACATACTCATATATCCACCAAAAAAACTGAATACTACAAAAAGCAATAGCCCAATTTTAATAGACAATGCAAATGGAGCACTGATACTATATGTTTTTTGAAAAATAAATCGAAGGGTTAATACTAGGGTTGCTGTAGTAAGCCAAACAATAAATATTCCCATGAACGCATAAAGAATTCCACCCACAAGTTCTGATTGATTAAAATGGGATATTTTTCCTCGGAAAGCCTGAATGGTGATTACTCCATTTTCGTACAACATTACAAAAACCGATAAATAGGAAAACCATTTTACTTTATTTTGATTGTTCACATAATAAAGCAAATAAGCCAGGGTCCAACTATATATCCAGGTGCTTAAAGCAAATTTGATGGGCTTGATCATTGAATTAATTCCCAATACAGTTTCTGTATTAAAGCAAGCATAAATACCTAAGCAAATGGCTACTATCAAGAAAAAACTTCCTGCATTGGTCAATAACTTATTTCTGCTTTGAAGGGTTTTGATATCAATCATTCAATGATTTTGTTTTTATGGTTTTAAAAATAATAAATAATAAATACCCCATCGGACCAAACATAAAAGTAAAAGGCAAGCAAATGGTATACAAAACCCTTGAGAGTTGAATTACTTTCGATTTACGAACAATATATGCTCCTACAAATAAATCGAATGCTAAATAATGAATCCAGCCTGCCGCAACCGCATCATCATTTTGAAAAAGCCCTTTCACTTTTGCCAATGTGCTAAAACTGTCTGGATTAAAATTGCCAATATCTTTCAAAATAATAAACGAATACAGTGCTGCAAATGTTACAATCAATCCATTTAAAATAATTGTTTGTGTGTATTTCCAATTGGGCAGGAAAATCAACAATACCCAACCCAATAAAATCACTTTGTTACAAATGGAGAAAATTTCAGCAGCTTGCATATGAATAATTTTAAAATTAATAAGCGTGTTAGAATATATTAATATATCTGATTTAACTATTGCTTTTCGTAAAAACGCCAGTTGGTTTTAAAATCTTCAGTAAGTGGTTGTTGTGTAAGTATAGCTCTTACCATCTCAACAGGCATGGCGTTTAAACTCAATATTGCATCATGAAATTGTTTATAGCTCATTTTCTTGCTGTCTACCAATTCTTTTTTTAATGCATAAAATTGACGACCTCCTGTTAAATAAGCCAACTGATATAAAGGAGGATATTGCCCAGTAAAGGAACGTCTTACTTCACCTTCTGCATTAGCCCTTTCATGCCCTACCCGATCAACCAAGAAATCGATGCATTGTTGAGGGGTCCATTTGCCAGTATGATAATTGAGTGAAAAAATAATTCTTGCACATCGATGCATATGCCAAAACAACATACCAATTCTATCTTCTGGCGATTTAGCAAATTGCATATCCCATAAGATCAATTCCCAATACAAAGACCAACCTTCGGTCCAAAATGGTGTACCAAAATTTCTATAAGTGCGGTTGCGTGAGTTCACAAACTGCTGTAAATTATGACCAGCAATTAATTCATGATGCACAGTTGCTCTTGAAAAATGAGGGTTGTTACCGCGCATACTCATCATTCTATCTTCATATGCCATGGTATTCGTAGGATAGGAAATGATGATATCTGCACCACCTAAAAAGAAGGGAGCTATTAATTGTCGCTCAGGACTCATCATCATCATTCCCCAGGTTTCTTCTGCTAATGGAGGTATAGTGATTAAATTATTTTTCTTTAAAAAATCAATGCTTTCTGTATATAATTTTAAGATGGCTTCGGGTTGTTTACCAGCTGGCACATAAGTGTTTTTTACTTTTTCCAAAGCAGCTTTCCAATCGGTACCGAAACCCATTTCTTTAGTAGCTTTCAACATTTCTTCATCGCACCAGGCAAACTCTTTGTTGGCAATATCAATGAGTTCTTCCGGAGAATAAGGAATCATTTCTGATTGCAATTGCTTGATTAGATTTTCTCTCCCAGCTTGAATGCCAACAATTCCGCTTTTATCGGTTGCCGCTGAAGTCATTGTTTTTCCTTTCCATGCATTTGCATAAGCGGTCAATGTTTCGTCTAATGTTTTATAAGTTGTGGGCACCCACCAACTAAACATCGGATCATAGCCATTATAAAAATCAAAAATACTTTGAGTAGTTTGTTTCAAATTATTAATTACAGCTATTGATGTTGTGACTTTTTCCTGATCAATATTTTTCTCCTCCCTCAATTTATTTTGCAAGGATTTTATTTCTTGTATGATAGCGGCCCAGTCTTTTGCAACAACTTCTGCATTGGGTTGTATGCCTCTTCTTCTATCCACTTCGAGTGCATAAATTTTTGTAGAAAACGGAACCCATTGTTGGATTTTATTCATTGCTTCCGCTTCTTTCACCAATTGATCCAACTTTTCTGTAAGGTCTCTTTTAAATAAGATATAATCAACTTTACATTCCTGTGAAAGGCTTTTAAAATTCAGCTGGGCCAACTGTTGCTGATAATCTTTCACCAACTGCTGTAAGCGTTTATTTTTTTCTGGAGATCCGATCGATGCATCAGCACCAAAACCGCCTCTACCTGTAGTTGCGGGGCTATAATATCGCACCAATGTTCTGCTATCCACACCATAACGTTGAATTAACGATGGCATTTCCTGACAAGGAACAAAAGCATCTTTAGATACTTGTGCGTTTCCGATTGATGGAAATAATCCAATCAATAAAAGACATTGTGCAATAATTTTTTTCATACTGATGGTTTAAATTTAAATGACTTGAAATCCATGTGCATAAGGATCTTCATCGTCTATAATAATGGTGTTATAGCCTGTTATTCTTGCCCAACCTTCAATACTTGGAATGATGGCTTTAAAATTCTTGACCATCAATGTCTCTTCAATTCTTCCAATAAAAGTTGAACCAATAATACTTTCATGTACAAAATCATCTCCATCCTTTAACAACCCTTTTGCATACCACTGGGCCATTCTTGCTGATGTTCCTGTACCACAAGGTGAGCGATCAATTGCTTTGTCTCCATAAAATACCGCATTACGTGCTGTGGCGTTTTTGGCAATCGGTTTTCCTGTCCATAAAAAATGACTTAGTCCATTAATATTTTCATTTTCAGGATGAATAAACTGGTATTGTTCATTTAATAATTTTCTGCAAACCCTGCTCCAGGATATTAATTGATCGGCAGTAAAAAATTCTAACCCAGGAAAATTAGTTTGTACATCTACAATCGCATAAAAATTTCCTCCATAAGCAACATCAACAGTAATCGGGCCAAGATCAGGGCAATTTACTTCCAGATTAGTGGCATAAAGAAATGAAGCGATATTGGTTAGTTTAACCGATACTACTTTTTTGCCCTCTTGTTTATATTCAATCATCACCAAACCTGCTGGTGTTTCCATTCGTAGTTTTCCGGGTACTTTAGGTTTTACCAAACCTTCTTCAATGGCAATAGTAATTGTTCCAATAGTGCCATGGCCGCACATAGGCAAACAACCACTTGTTTCAATGAATAAAACAGCGATATCGTTTTGTGGATCATGAGGTGGATACAAAATACTTCCGCTCATCATATCATGCCCTCGGGGCTCAAACATTAATCCTTTTCTAATCCAATCATATTCGCGCAAAAAATGGAGTCTTTTTTCCATCATTGTTTCGCCTTGCAAATCAGGGCCGCCCTTTGCCACAAGCCTTACAGGATTGCCACAAGTATGTGCGTCGATACAATGAAATTGATATTGCGCCATAACAATAAATTATTTGATAGATGCTTTAGTAATTACGCCATTTACATTTCTATTAATACCTGCTTCATTCTTGTTTTTAAGATAAACAGGTAATAAATCATCCGGACAATCCTGGTAACAAACAGGTCGTACAAATCTTTTAATTGCTTCTGGACCAACGGAAGTAGTTCTACCATCGGTAGTTGATGGAAATGGGCCTCCATGAACTATTGCATTACACACTTCTACACCTGTTGGTACATTATTAAAAATAATCCTTCCTACTCTTTGTTGCAATAAGTCGATAGTATGATTGTATTCCTTTAGCTCTTCGGTATTTCCAAAAAAAGAACCTGTTAATTGTCCATGCATATGCATAATGGCACTGTTCAATTCTGTTTGATCTTTGCATACAACAATCATCGAACAAGGACCAAATACTTCTTTTTGCAATAGTGGTTCAGTAATAAAATGCGCAGCACTTACAGATAGTAATGTGGGCGTAGCTTTATTAAGTGATGATTCGTCTTCGCCTTGAATGATTATTTTCACTCCATCATATCCGATTAATTTTAATTGATCGGCATAATAGGCTTTACTGATTGTCTGATTCAACATTATAGCAGAATTGGCTGCTTTTAAATGATGGGCAAGCAATTCTTTAAATGTATTGGCAGCTTGGGATTCAATAACAAATATCAATCCTGGACTAGTGCAAAACTGACCAACGCCTAATAAAATAGAAGCTGATAAAGTGGTTGCTATATGTTCAACTTTCTCATCCAATGTTTTCGGCAATAATACAATTGGATTAATGCTACTCATTTCAGCATAAACAGGAATTGGCGTTTTTCTTTTTTGTGTGGCGGTTTCGTACAAAGCCATACCCGCTTTATAAGATCCTGTAAATCCTATTGCCTTGATCAATTCATTGGATGCCAATTGTTGACCCAGCCCAGGTCCTTCACCAATAAGTGAATCAAAAGTTCCCAAAGGCATTTTGGTTTGTTCTATTGCTTGTTTAATTGCACTTGCCACCATCTCATTGGTGCCCAAATGCGATTCGTGTGCTTTTACGATAACAGGACATCCCGCTGCCAACGCAGAAGCAGTATCAACTCCAGCGGTGGAATATGCGAGTGGGAAATTGCTGGCACCAAAAACCAACACAGGGCCAAGTGGTTGCAGCATTCTTCTGATATCGGCTCTGGGCAATGGTTTGCGATCTGGAAGAGCGGTATCAATTACTGCGTCTACCCAAGATCCTTCTCTCAACAATGAAGCAAATAATTTTAATTGATTGATGGTTCTATCTCTTTCACCTGTAAGTCTTGCGATGGGTAATGCGGTTTCAAGGTGAGCCTGCATCAATAAATCCTCTCCTAATGCAAGTATATTTTGAGCAATTGTTTCTAAAAAATCAGCCCTCTGCACAAAACTTGTTTTGCCATAAGGAATTACTGCATCATTTGCCTTACGTAAAGCTTCGCTTATTTTTTCCTCTGATGAAAAAGGATAAATTGTTGGGAGCAATTCCCCCTTAAGCGTACTAAACGATTGAAAGCTATTCTTTGATTGCATTTATTATTTATTCGAGTTCAAATAATCGGGTAAGATTGGTCGAGTAGCAATGGCTTTTTTTATAATTGATTCAACTTCATTTAATTCGGCACCAACTGGTATCAATCTTGGTGCACGTACATGAGGAGAACCAATACCCGTATGTGTTGCAGCCAATTTAATGTATTGTACTAATTTAGGATGAATGTCTAATTCTAAAACAGGAAGAAACCATCGATAAATATCCAAAGCCTCTTTTATTCTATTGGCTTTTACTAAACGAAAAATCGCCACTGTTTCACGAGGGAAAGCATCTACCAAACCTGCAACCCAACCATCGGCACCTAAACACAACTCTTCAAAAGCAAGGGTATCTACTCCACAGAGAATGCTAAAACGATTGCCAAAGCGATTGTACATTCTGGTTACATTCGATACATCTCTTGTAGATTCTTTTACCGCTTGAATATTCTCATATGGCAGCAATGCATCAAACATATCGAGGGTTACCAGTATTTTATAATCTACTGGGTTGTTATAAATCATTATTGGCAAACTGGTGGAAGATGCTACTGCTTTAAAATATTCAACGGTTTCTCTATCGTCTGATTTATATCGCATGGGGGGCAATAACATAAGCCCATCTGCCCCATTGGCTTCAGATTCTTTAGCCAATTGAATAGCTGCTTTGGTGGTTTGCTCTGCAATATTGATGATGACTGGAATATGCGATGGAAGTAATTCTTTTGATAAAAGAAGGAGTGCTTTTTTTTCTTCGTTTAATAAAGAACTGGCTTCGCCAAGTGAGCCTCCTAAAATGATTCCGTCAACACCTGCTTCAATTTGCGCATGCAGGTTTTTTTTGTATAGCTCAAAATCGATTGAGTCGTCTGCTTTAAAAGGCGTTAATAAAGCAGGGTAAACCCCCTTCCAGGTAATAGTAGCCATTGTCTATTTTTTTGCAGGTGTGATTACAATATTTCTATATTCAATAGGGCCATGATCACCTTGTAAATAAATTGGACCAGGCATTGCTTCTTTGCTGTCTAAAGCCCCTCCGGTAATTCCAGGAATAATTTGATCTACAATAATGGCTTTTCCATTTGCTACTACCGTAACCCTTCTGCCAATTAAAGTAATATCGTATACCTGCCATTCGCCTGGCGCTTTAGCCACCATTTCATTGGGAGTTAAAAAGCCATAGATGCCTCCAAAATAGGTGGAAGATGGCTCTTTTCCTATATTGTCTTCAACTTGCACTTCGTAACGCCCTCTCAAATACACACCACTATTGCTTCCTGCAGGATAGCGAAATTCTATATGCAATTTGAAATCCTCAAATGTTTGATCGGTAATAATATTGGACCCAGATTTGGGGCTTGTAAGTATTCCATCAATGGCAACCCATTGATTGATATTGCCAGAAGGATGCCAACCATCCGTATTTTTTCCGTTGAATAATTTGATGGGCTTATCCCAAACAGGCGCTTTATCTCTCTTTAGCAGCGGGGCTCTTTCGCCCGTAAAAGAAAATGCTTTACCATAACTACTGGTTATGTTTCCACTGAGTTGATCGTTTGCCAAAACCGCTTCAAATTGCATATCGGCTTCTGCTCTTTCCCACTGCGGAGGGATGGAAAAATTGACTTTGCCTTCTTTAAAATACACATGGGCAATTGGTCTTGCACTTCCGCCATCAGCCACAAAATAACCCACTAAGGTTTTTACCCCAGATAGCTTTACTTCCAGCCAAGAAGGTACAATTCGGTCTCCCATTTTAACCGTAAGATCCCATCTTCCGATAATAGCGTTATCATTAACTGGGGGATCGTTGCTAACTGAAGCATTTGCTCCAAAAAACGAAAAGCAAGTAATAGCAAAAACAAAGGCAATCTTTTTCATGAAACAAAGTTTTAAGTATGGCAATAAATATACTGAATCTTCAATATAATCAATCGATTCGGCGTTAACTTAGGGAGCCAATAAACATAATTATTAATGAATAAACTGTTGATCGTTGAACAAGAGCCTATTTTACTGGCTATCGTTGAAAAACGGTTGAAAGCTGAAGGTTGGGAAACAGCTGCTTGTGGAGATGGAAAAACAGCAAGAGAATTGATTGAATCCTTTCAGCCAGATATGCTAATCACCAATTTACTCATACCATTCTATAGCGGTAAAGAAGTAATTGCTTATGCATTAGAAAAAATTCCGGGAATTTATATTATTATCGTTGCCTTATTTCAACAAGAAGATGCAAAAGAAGCATATCTAGAAATGGGCGCACAGGCTTATTTTTCTAAACCTTTCGATTTAGAAGAATTGGTTGCATTTATTCAAGTTCAAAAAAATAAGCTATAGCATACATTAATGATTTTAGCACAAAGCATATCAGGTATTATATTTTATTCAACTCAGCTATTAAAAATTAGTTTAAGCAAGGAGTTAATGCAGACCATCACTTTAATAACGGTCTGTGCTGGATTGGTGATTATTTTGGTAACAATAGGGTTTGCCGTTTTTAGAAGGGTTTATAAAAGAATACAAACTCAGTTTGAAGCACATTTTAGAAAATGGGTAGCCGATGAGTTTACGCTTTTAGCCAAAGATCCTAATCATAAAGTTATCATTCCTTTACAACTAAAAGAAGCTTTAACAAATTCGATCAAAAGAAATATTGCTGTTGAAGAATTATTGGTTTGCAAAAAATATTTGAAAGGGGCTGCTATGCAAGCGGCTGTGAATTTATATAGAGATTTAGATTTAAGAAAAGTCACTAACAAAAAATTAACCAGCAGCATTTGGAGTAGGGTAGTAAAAGGAATACAGGAGATTTATATTTTCGATCAGTACGATGCAATGGAACAATTGTATCATTTTGCAGACAACTCCAATCCATTCATAAGAGCAGAAGCCCAATTTGGTGTTGTTAATTTACAGGGGTTTGATGCTTTACGTTTTTTAAAAAATGTTCAAAATCAATTAAGCACTTGGGATCAAATTAATATTTTAGAACAATTAAAACTTTTTACACCTAAGCCTTTGGATGAAATGCCTGTTTGGCTGAAATCTTCCAATGATTCTGTGGTATTGTTGGGATTAAAAATTTTATATGAGTATCCCGATGATCGTTTCTATTCAAATATGATAGTTTGTTTAGACCATCCCAATCCATTAATTCGGTACCATGCTATAAGGTGTTGTGAAAAAATCAACGTATTTGATACCAATGAAAAACTAGAAAATCAATATAGTAATGAGACTATTGAGAACCAATTATTATTACTCGATGTGTTGATGTTATTACCAGAAATACCTGGAGCTAAATTATTAGTAAGTCTATTAAAGGAACCCAACGAATTAATTAGATTAAAGGCAGCGGAAAATATTGTGAAGCATTATGATAAAGGTTTATTGTTGGTTGAATCAGTTGAGGACAATAATGAAGAAAGAAAAGCGCAATTAATTAAACACCTTCAAACTGAAATATGTTTATAAGTTGGGAGAGTGCAGTCAGTGATTTTTTTGCTTATGGATTATTTTTTTATTCCGTAGCCATTTTTCTTGCATACTTGTTTTTGTCTTTCTTTTCAGTTAGAGAATTGAGTTACTACGAACGCAAGAATAAGTCAACTGATTTTAAATTATTGGCACCATCTCAACATACCCCATCAATCAGTATTCTGGCACCGGCTTTCAATGAGTCTGCTACGATCATTGAAAATGTAAAATCACTTTTAACGATCTATTACTATCAATTACAAATAGTCATTATCAATGATGGCAGCAAGGATGATAGTATGGAAAAGTTAATTGCTACCTATGAATTGGAAAAAACCAACACATTTGTACCTAACTTACTTTCAACAAAACCAATTCGGGCTGTATACAAAAGCAAGAACCCCGCTTATGACAGATTGGTCATTGTAGATAAAGAAAATGGTGGTAAGGCTGATAGTTTAAATGCCGGTATCAATATTGCTTCTGGAGATATCATTGTTTGTGTTGATGTGGATTGTATTTTAGAACAAGATGCATTGTTCAAAATAGTCAAACCATTTCTTGATCGATCTGATGTTCGAGTGATTGCTACAGGAGGAGTTGTACGTATTGCCAATTCCTGTATTGTAGAGCATGGAAAATTAGTTAAAGTGGTTTTGCCTAAACAGTTATTGCCCCGATTACAAAGTTTAGAATACATACGTTCTTTTTTATTGGGCAGAATGGCCTGGAGTAGGTTGGATGGTTTGTTATTGATCTCTGGCGCTTTTGGCGCTTTTGATAAATCAATTGCCATTGCTTGTGGGGGATACAATACAAACACAGTTGGTGAAGACATGGAATTGGTTGTTAGAATGCGCAGGTACATGCACGAGCAGAAACAAAAGTATACAGTTACCTATATTCCAGAACCACTTTGCTGGACTGAAGCACCTGTATCTTATAAAATTTTGATTCGTCAAAGAAATCGATGGACACGAGGTACCATTGAAACCCTGCGCGATCACAGAACTTTATTCTTCAATAAGAAATATGGATTATTGGGTTTGTTGAGTTATCCCTATTGGTTCTTTTTTGAAATGCTTGCAGCACCAATAGAATTTTTTGGGATACTTTTTTTTATAACAATGGCCATTTTAGGAGAAGTAAACTGGCAAATTTTTGGTTGGTTCTTTGCTTTTGTCTGGAGTAGTGCGTTTACTTTTTCATCATTTGCAGTATTGATGGAAGCGTCTACATTTAATCAATATAAAACAAAGGGTGATACTATTAAATTAATTTTAGTAGCCATGATAGAGCCCTTCGTTTATCATCCGGTTATCGTTTGGGCCGCAATGAATGGCTTTGCAGATTATTTTCAAAAAGTAAAATCATGGGGAGTAATGCAACGGGCTGGATTTAGTCCAACTGTAGCCGTTAAAGAAGTTCCATTAAATGATGAAGGCAAAAAACAGTTTATCCTTCCTATTAGGTTGTTTGCTAGTATCTACACAATAGTAATTGGATTGTTTTTTCTTGCAAGGAGTTATGAAATTGGAATGGGATACTTCTCCAATAGCATCAAAGATTCCATGATCGAATTATTAAGGTATACGGTTATTGCAGATCTTACTTATTTGTTTGGTTTCGGATTTCAATTATTCATCGTCTTTACTATACTGTATCAGTTACACCAAAAAACAGCAAAAGTATTTTTACAAATTTTCGGAACCCTAATTGTATTACTTCAATTATTTCTATCACAATATTTTTTAACTGCCTTGGTGCCATTGGGTGCAGATATTTGGGGATACTCATGGGCAGAGATCAAACAAACTGTTGGAGCAAGTGGAGTGCTTAGTTTTATCAATGTTGTTTTATTAACAGGTCTAATAGTGGGTATTATTTGGACAATCTATAAACTTCCCAAAAAAATCCATTTTACCCATTTAGGTGCGGGTATCTTAGTAGGGGCTATGGCCATCATATTTATGGCAAAAAATCCAATTCGTGAGAAAAACCGTGCAATGTCAACGGAATATGATCAAAACCTGAGTTTAAACAAAACCTATTTTTTATATAGAAAAAGTATTAATTATTTCTTTCCGAAAAAGATCAATACCAATATTTATGATGATGCTTATAGTGGAGATTTCGGAGAGGACGCATCCAATGAGATGGCGAAAATGAATTATACGAACGCTGATTATCCTTTTTTACATAGCGTAGATAGTTCGGCAGATGTATTGTCGCCTTTCTTTAACAAATCCACCAAACCACCCAATATAGTTATAGTATTGGTGGAAGGATTAGGTCGAGCATTCACAAATGAAGGAGCTTATTTAGGAAACTTTACTCCTTTTGTTGATTCGCTTTCTAAACAAAGTTTGTATTGGCCCAATTTTTTGAGTGAGGGGGGAAGAACCTTTGCGGTATTGCCTTCTGTATTAGGTTCTTTGCCATTTGGGAAATTTGGCTTTACAGAAATGGGCAATGATATGCCAGCCACTTTATCATTAACCAGTGTGCTAAAGAAGAATGGTTATCAAAATGCTTTTTATTATGGGGGCGATGCTCATTTTGACTACATGGATGTATTTCTAAAAAAGAATGGAGTAGGCTCGGTAAACGATATAAATAATTTTGGAAAAGGATATACTCAAATGCCCAAAAGTGCTTCTGGTTTTAGCTGGGGTTATGGCGATAAAGAATTATTTAGAAAATATTCCGACAATCAAAATAAAAAAATAAATACACCCTATTGCAATGTAGTATTAACGGTTTCTACTCATAGTCCTTTTTTAATTAATGAACAAGAAGCCTATTTGTCAAAATTCGAAGAGCGGTTAAATACCATTCAAATTGAAGAATCTAAGAAGTCAAACTATAGAAATTACAAACAACAGTATGCAAGTATTTTATTTTTAGATGATGCTTTGAAAGGTTTTTTTGAAAAAGTAAAACAAGATCCTGATTTTGCCAATACTGTTTTCATTATCACTGGGGACCATAGAATGCCCGAAATTCCAATGAGCACTAAGATCGATCGCTATCATGTACCATTGATGATTTATTCGCCATTATTAAAAAGAAGGGCAACTATGAATGCAGTATCTACTCATTTTGATATTACTCCTTCTATTTTACAATGGCTGCATCAATCCTATGGCTTGTCAGTTCCATCTCAAGCAATCTGGATGGGTACCGGACTAGATACCAATCGAGCGTTCAGAAGTACCAAGTCTTATCCGTTTATGCAAACCAAAAATGAAGTAAATAATTATTTACATGGTAAATTATTTATTGATGGCACTACTACTTATTTGTTGAATGAGAACATGGAATTACAAATTACCGAAACAACTGAAGCGGCTCAACAAATTAATGGTGCATTTAATTTATTTAAACAAAAGAATGGTATTGTTCAAAAGGGGGCTCGCTTATTGCCTGATAGCTTAATTAAGCGTTATGGAAATTAACCATCAATGTTTTTTTATGCCATCTTTTAGAATAGCTGTAACCATTGGTCGATAAAAATTCCAAAAGAAAACAGATCGATCTAGTTTATCGTCATAATCAATCAACATCCATTTATACAAAGGGGTTCCCGCAAATTGTACAGTTTTCATATTGATTGGATTATCCGAAAAGTCCCCAGATAAATAATAAAATGGCTTATTAGCATCAATCGATTGAATTACTGCAGGAAAACTAAAAGGAACTTTGAAATCAGATAATAATTTTTTCCCCTTTTCATTTACCGGCAATTCAAATGTAGATAATACATTATTTACTAAAGGGTCTGCATACATAATATCAAACCAATAATTGTACGCAAAATTTGGGGGAACTCCGA
Organism: Sphingobacteriia bacterium; assembly: GCA_037129425.1. GTDB lineage: Bacteria > Bacteroidota > Bacteroidia > Chitinophagales > Chitinophagaceae > Sediminibacterium. The sequence continues at coordinate 158,424 of JBAXUV010000004.1, read as the reverse complement.
ACTGTTTTTGTGTTTTGGGGTTTGAAATAATATGCGCATAAACGTCTTGGTCTAATCCATCACCTCTTTCTAAAACAATGATTTCATCGTATTTGCTTACCAAAGCAATACCATCTTTTTTAAAGGGCCATTCGCCGTTATGATCTCGTTGGTAGTTTCTAAACAACCATTTAGGTAATTCAGGATTTTTCAAAGTATCGAAAGAGCTAAAATACCTACCATTCCAACCAGACCATTTAACACCAAATTCTTTTTCAAATTCATTGCAAATAGGTTCTGCTGTTGGAGATCCAATTGTATTAAATTCGGTAACAATCAATTTGCCTGCTTTATGCATTCCTTGCAAAAAGGAAATATCTTGTTTGCTGAGTCCCCCATAAATTAATGAAGAACGATCACCCAACACTTCTAATTGACTCCATTCTTCTGTGTAGATGCCATAGGTATCTGTAATAAAAGCCATATCGCAGTCTTTCACGAGCTGATCTAATTTTGATTGATCAAACCTTTCTAGACCTTTAAGCCGATACTTATTACTATCTAATGGAAAGAACCCATAATAGCTTTTATCGGGCTCATAAAAGCTACCACTTCCTTTAGTATATTTTTCATGCCCTAAGATCCAGAACAATGAATTGTGTTCCTGGTATCGATTGTTTAAAACTGTTTTATCGATGATCGCAATATTTAATTTGGTTTTAGGGGTTAGCCACCAATACAACCAAAGCCATAACGGAAAAAGGATTATTATTAAAATAATAATTCGAAGGTCTTTCCAAATTGATTTTTTTAAAACCGAAACTGCCATCCTGCGCTGATTAAATATTGGTTGCCCTTTGTACCGGGTAAATACTCTTGATTAAACCAGCCAAGATCAGCAATGAAATTATTGCCGACATTCACTCGCTTTTTATACGTTAAGCCAATTCGATAACTGCTCAATAAGGCAGTATTAATTTGTATATTATTATAACGATCATCTGGAGATATGCCATATCCAAAAACAGTTCCTAAATAATCATCTGCACCCCCTAAATAATATCTTGCTGTTACACTATAAGACACTGAAACTTTTTTTACAAAATCGCTTGGGGTAATATAGGTTCTCGCACCTATCAACCAATTGCCAGTATACTTCCCGATATAAGCTGTGTAAATCCAAGTAGGTGTACCAGTAAATTTCAGGTAACGAAAACCAAGTTCTGCTTCAAAACTTTTCGGCAGATTGGCATACAAAGAAAAGCCCGCTCTGAATTTTGGAAATAAACCAGAATTATCTCCAAAACCCATACTTACATAACTATAAAATGTTTTGTTGATTCTTGGATAGGCGTCAATTTCGAATTGTGTTCCAGAACTAGCAAAACGATTGGCGTAGTTGAATCTTCCAACAACCGAACCAATGCCTGTTGTTCTACTATAATCAACACTTAATAAATGCCAAGGATCGTCATACTGTTTGTCGAAAGTATTGTAGTCGTAACTAATACCAATTTTATTTTTAACCGACTCGTCTTTGATCCTGTTTTCTAATGAGCGTGCATCAGTATTGGTTTTGTCTTTCTGCAATAATGAACTTGTAATTACAGTTGCTCCTGCATAATCTTTTAAAGCTGTTAATGCTTTTGCTTTTCTGATAAGCAGGTCTTTCGATTCGGGATGTGCTTTTAATCCGGCATCGCAAATAGCAACGGTTTCTTTATTATAATTGTTCCAATATTGCAAATCGGCATAAGCCAATGAAGCGTCTTCATAATCGGGTTCTCTTGCTAACACAGTTTCGAAACAGGCTTTGGCGCTATCGTATTGATCGGTCCATGTATACATTCTTCCTAAAAAAATTCGGATATCTGCATAATTGGGGCTTTTTTCTAAAGCTTTCTTACAATAGCTTTTTGCCAAAGGATAATCCTTGTTTTCAAAAGCAGCTCTGCGAGCAGCTTGAAATAAACCATCGGAACTGGAAGTATCAATTGGGGCTTTCGATGTGCTGTCTTGTGCATTCAATAAGCCTGAATAAAGACTGCCCATCAACATCAAACCAAAAAATAATTTCTTCATTTGCATTCTATGCTAATATTCATTTAAAGATACAATTCATCAAAATACCAACTACAATATCTATCTTCAAAAAACAAATAATCACAAACACATGAAAACTCAAAATTTTAGTAATCATTCGAGACTGGTTGCTGGCTGGCATGGACTTACTTTTTTTGCTATCCTGGCTTTATTAGTTGGTTCATTTATCAACCTCGCTCATTCTGCCCCTGAAAACCTATACTCTGCTTCATTGATCTGTTTGATAGCTGTTATTCTAGGATTCTTTTTTGCCTATGCTCGAATATTTGCTTTAAAAGCACAGGATCGTGCAATCAGGGCCGAAGAAAACCTCAGACATTTTGCTTTGACCGGAAAGTTATTACCACAGGAACTACGAATCGGACAAATCATTGCATTGCGTTTTGCTTCCGACAATGAGTTTGTTGCTTTAGCACAAAAGGCTGCAGCTGAAAATTTATCCAATAAAGCAATTAAAACAGCTATTCAAAACTGGAGAGCCGATCATCATCGAGTATAATTTTACATTCGTTTTTTATCCCAAAATTATTTGAAGGTTTTATCGGCAAAAAATTAAGAAGATGAAAAAAACAATTTTAGTAGTGGCGTTCTTGTGGCTTAATTCTTTACTATATGCCCAAGATTATTCGAATGATGTTAAGTCGGTTGATAAAATTATTAAAAGCCTCTACGAAGTAATTTCTGGTGAAGCAGGAAAGGATCGCAATTGGGATCGATTTAGGTTTTTGTTTGGAAAAGATGCCAAGTTAATTCCAACTTCAAAAACCGCTGATGGCAATTTTCAGTATAAAATGCTTAGTCCGGAAGAATACATTACGATGTTTACTAGCCGAATTAAAACGGGGTTTTTTGAAAAAGAATTATCCCAAGAAAAGCAGGAATATGGAACTATTGCACATGTTTTTAGCACATATTTGACCAGTGAAAGCCCCCAAGGAATTGCTACCAATAGGGGCATCAACAGTATTCAACTTTTTAAAGATAAGGATCGCTACTATATTGTAAATATTTTCTGGTGTGCTGAAAGCATGGGTTTTCCCTTACCGAATAATCGGTAATTTAATTACTGAAGGATATTTTTCTGAGTGATGAATTTTATTTTCAACTACTATTCCTTTTGATTCGTCGTAGTTTTTTCCACCCGTATTTAAATTACGATCAAAGCGAGGAAAATTACTGCTCGTTACTTCTATGCGAATTTTATGACCTGCAGCAAAATAATTGCTCGTAACCAGCGGTGTTAAATCTACTTTATATACTTTGCCTTTCTCCATCCAAACTTCTTTGTTATAGCCATCTCTGTAGCGAAGTCTTTGGATGGTTTCATCAAGATTATAGGCTTTTCCATCAGGATATACATCAATCAACTTCAAAGTAATGTCTGTATCTAATCCAGTAGAAGACACATATAAGGTAGATTCTATAAAGCCTGTGATCTCCATTCCTTCTTTTAATTCATCAGAAGTGTATACCAAAATATCATCTCTTAATTCCATTTTAGATTGATCGTAAGATCCGCCCTGCACAGCGTTTCCTGTACAGCAAACATTGCCTCCATAAGATGGAACAGGATTCATCGGATCATAGGTAAATGCATCGGGCATATCAGTTGTTGAAGGCTTCATCACTAATTTACCATTGCCATTACTGGTGTTGGCTTTTCCTTCACTCGTTAAATAAAAATTTTGAACGCTGGTATTAGGTAAAGGAAAAGATTCTGCAGCCTGCCATTTATTACTTCCCATGGTATAGTACCTAACACGAGGATTTTTTTGTTTGAAATCATTTTTTTCTCCTTTCAATAAAAGATCAAACCAACCCCATGTAAGTTCATCATAATTCAAGCGTGCATCTCCTACACTGCGTTCGCCAACAATGGTATTTTCTGTTGCTCTTTTATAAGAACAATGGAGTACGGGAGCAATCACTAAATATTGATTGTCTGCCACACCTTGTTTTTTTGCATTGTTACGAACATGATTAAACAAAGCAATATTGGGTGCAGAAGAAACATCATACCAAGATACAAACCAATAAGAAGGAACTTCAAAAGGCATATTATCATGATATAGGCCACCCTTGAACCAGGCAGGGTCATTGGGTTTGCGCGGAATCATTTTATCATAAATACCTATTTGTCCATTTACATTTTTAATGATGTCTTTAACAGGAAGATGCTTTAAACCAACCGCCCAATCAACACGAGGCATTTCGGTACCCATATCATAAAAACGCTGTAAACGTTGTAAGTCGGCTTGCTTAATATCTTTTGGAAGTGTTGGTTTAAATTGATCATTTTGAGTACCATACAACCAGGAAGTAAACAACATTTGTTGAGCACCACCTCTGTACCAATTTCCTTGCTCATTGAATTTTCCGATACGACCAACTCCCGCACCATAACCCTGAGCCACCATTGCAACAAGTGCCGGATGATTTTGAGAAGCAACAGCCATCTGCCATTCCGCAGTAGAAGAACAACCGATCAATCCTACTTTACCATTACTCCAGGATTGTTTTTGCATCCAAGACAATGCATCATAGCCATCAGTAATTGGAGTGCCCAAAATATCCCAGGTGCCTTCTGAAAAAAAGCGGCCTCTTTCGTTTTGAACAACATAAGCATATCCTCTACTAACTGCTTCATAAGCGGCTTGTATAGTGCCTGTAACCATTTTACCATCAATCCAGGTATTGAAATTATAGGGTGTTCTAGAAAAAATAATCGGCACTTTTGCATTTCCCTTTGGGCGATAAATATCTGTTGCCAGTCGTACACCATCACGCATAGGCATCATTACTTTTTGATCGATAATGGCAATTGAATCGAGCCTGCGATAAATAAGCGAAGTGTCTTGCGCAATTAGTTGTTGCAAAAAGACAATGCTCAATAAAACAAAAAGGATTTTTTTCATGATGGTGAGTTTACGTAATGCTATTAATTGAGGTTGAATTGATTTTATTTATTTGAATAAATTTATTTGGGTTAACCATTATTTCTCCTGCCTATAAATTACACCATCCTTCATTACCATTAAAACATTTCTGCAGTCGGAAATATTTTTAGAAGGGTCGCCAGAAAAAATAGCAATGTCTGCTTTCATACCTGCTGCAATTTTTCCAAATGCCGAGTCTAACTGAAAAGCCTTTGCATTGATGCTGGTAGCCGCTTTCAACACATCGATTGGTTTCATGCCATAGTTCACCATCAATTCCATTTCGAGTACATTATTGCCATGAGCAAACACACCCACATCTCCACCCATACCAATGATTACACCTTGGTCCATTGCAATTTTAAAAGCCCTTCGTTTATTGATTACTGCAGCGGGTTCTGGCTCAACCCCTTTTTTCCAACCCTTGTATTGAGATGTGGACTCAGTGGCAGCCAATGTTGGAATATAAACAGCTCCATATTGTTTCATGAGTTGAGCTGTTGACTCATCAAGGTCATCGCCATGTTCAATAGTAGTTGCCCCAGCCAACACTGCTCTACGAATAGCTTCTTTGGTTTTTGCATGACAAACCATAACACGACCACTACTCTGTGTAATTTTATTCACGAGTTTTAATTCATCTAGGGTGAAAGTAGGGCGTGCTTCATCGTTAGGCCCCCATCTATAATCGGCATATACTTTTACAAGGTCAGCTCCTTTTCCTATTTGATCTCTAACTACACGCGGAAGATCCATTCCATCAGCTGCTTCAGCACCCAACATGATTTGATTATCTAGATCATATCCTTTGGGACCATAAGAACCAGTAGCAACAATGGCACGGCCGGCCACCAATAAATGTGGGCCAATAATCATTCCATCTTCAATCGACTTTTTCAAAGCAACGTCGGCATAACCAGCGCCCTCCGATCCCAAATCACGAGCTGTTGTAAAGCCCGCCAACAAAGTATTTTTAGCATGAATGGTTGCTCTAATGGTTCTGTACGCATCCGTTTCTTTAGCTACCTGCAGATCCCATTCTTTGATATTATAAGGATAGAGCAGCATATGAGAATGTCCTTCAATTAAACCAGGTGTTATGGTTGCATTCGTATAATTGATTTTGGTTGCGCCGGCAGGAATATTCATTTCCGTTGCTGGGCCAGCCGCGATAATTTTATCAGCCTTTACTAGTATAGCCCAATTCTCATGTAGTTGATTGCCATCGAAAACCCTTGGTGCGGTTATATAATACGTGGATTGACAATTCACGCTCAACGCTATGAAAATGATAGCGAACAGTAAAGAGTATCTCTTTATACAATAAAGCATGTTACAATTTAAGGAAAAGATTGGAGCATCAATAAGTTTAATACTGATATATGAACTTTGTTCAGCAGGCTTTGTTAGAATTTGGATCAATTTTAATTGTCGATGAAAAGTTTATTATTTACCTCCATTTTGCTTACTGGATTTAGTTTGATAAGTGTGCAATCTAGCGCAGCATTTATTTCATCAACTTGGGACACCATCTATACGTATCAAAAAAAATCCTACGATGGTATTGGTAAGTTTTATTTGGGCAGAGAAATATCTTATGTGATGGGTGCTGCGGGTAGTGATTGGCTGGAGCGGGATACCCGACAAGAAGAAGAGAACGCCCGGCTGGCCATACAAAAAATGAATTTACCCAAGAATGCAGTGGTGGCGGATATTGGTGCGGGTACGGGCTATTATAGTTTTAAGATCGCAGCGAAGGTTCCGAATGGAAAAGTATATGCAGTAGATGTGCAGGAAGAGTTGCTTGATTATTTAACCCAGAAAAAAACAGCCATCGGTGATACGGTTGTTACGGTCATTAAAGGTTCTGAACGAAATCCCAATTTACCTGCGAATAGTATAGACCTTGCCATTATGGTAGATGTATATCATGAATTAGCATATCCACACGAAATGTTGCAGTCCATTAAAACTGCTTTGAAAAAAGAGGGTAAAATATTGTTGATTGAATACCGTGGCGAAGACCCTACTATTCCCATTAAAGCATTACACAAAACAACGGTGGAGCAATTGAAAAAAGAATTAGGGGCAAATGGTTTTGAATTGAGTTACCGCGGCGACTTTTTACCTATTCAACATTTTTTGTTGTTTGGGAAGAAGTGATGATTTACCTCCTTTTCAATTGCATATTAATATTTCAAAATTTTATCAGCTTTACACCGATCTAACAAAACAACTATTTCCAGTCGATATCAGTCTTTAAAATCCAACCTTTAATTTCTGTTGGTTGTTCTTTTAAAGTAGAGAAATCGCAATTATCGATTTTATTTTCTGCGTTCATGATTACATAAACCCATTCATTGTCGTTGTCCTTTTTACTTCCTAAAGCTTTTCCTTTTGCTCCAATTTTATAAGTAGCAATTGAGTTACCATTGTTCCCATAAAACGGATGTTCAATGTCTAATTTATAACAGTCAAATCGCAGTTTGGCATTGTCGGTTTTCACCGTAAACTCTTTAGGATTTGAAAATGTTGATTTCGGTTTTTCTGTTATATTATAATACCCGATTGTTTTTTCAAGCTTAAAAGTTGGCTCGTTTCCAGAATAACTAACGGCATAAGAATATTCTAGCTTCCCTGGGTCAGCACAGCAGCCTGGATTAATTATTGTAAATGAATTTAATTTATTAGAAAAATCCCATTCAACGATGTCTTGTTTGCCTGAAAAAACTTTTTTGTATTGGTTACCCATGTTTAGAAAAATCTGGGTGATATTATAATCGCCGCTATAAGGTCCATCATAAACAAAATCGAGTAATTGGTCGCCATTTATATCAATGGCATGGGTTGATTTAACCAGATCGGCTGGCTTATACGGAAAGTCTGCAATTGGTTTAACGATTTTGTAATTTGCAGTAAGAAATTTAAGGAGCAATAAACTGTCTCGGTTCTTTTCGATATTTGAAAACGCAGAAAGGCTATTCTTCTTTTCTTCGAAATATTCAGTTTTATCTTGCCATTGATAATAATGCTCAAGTTTTGCAGAATCGGTTTCCAATGCAGGATCATTGGATTGATTAGCTGTGTTACGTGTTTGTTGACCACATGAACAAAAAATCAAAGTCGTTAAAATAGCCAACAAGAAACTGGCATTTATAGTCTTTGGTTTTTTATTGAATATTACTGCCATCTTTGCACTCTTTAATTTTTCAAATACCAATCTTCTTTTGAAGTTATGTTCATTCTTTTCACTGTTCTTGTATCATAAAATGCGTTAACCAGAACTGCTGTAACTTTTACAAGAACTGAAACCGGTGATGAAAAATTGTCGTTTGTTAAACAGAAAGATAAATTGCCCTTAACAGGTAGCATTCTAGAGAAGTCATTCACTACTTTACCATATTTTAAATAGCCATATATCTTTCCGGTATTATAAAGGTTTAAGTTTTGCCCTTCCAAAAGAACATATTCAATGTCTTCGCCATTTAGTACTGGAGATAAGTATGATGTGTTATCTAAAGCTAATGCTACAAGTGGATTGTTACTATTAAGTTTTGCCATCAACGGCGTTGAATTATATCCAAGCTTTCTTTTGGCAGCATCAAATGATTGTTGCCCGGGCTGGTCAACACCTATATAATAACTCCAGAATAAAGTGTTTTGAGGTAAACTAAAATTGATGACCGTTTTATTTGAGTTGGTTCCCCACGGAATTTTGGCGGTTTGATTTAATATCTCACTAACCGTAGTGTCTGCTTTTACTAAATATCTTTCTTGTTCGTCTGTATAGGTAGTATCATAAATAGTACGTTTAAAAGCGGACGTATTAAATTTTCTTGTTTTTTCGCTTGCAGGAATTCTTTGTATTTTAAACTTGCATACACGTCCTGATAAAATATTAGAATTTGTAAAACGGAATTTATAAACCCCTGTTTCTGTAATAGTCAAGATCTTGTTTTCTATTTTTTTAACCTTATAGTCTAAGAAGAGCGATTTCGATGGTAAAGCCATTATTTCCACTTCTTTCAACTCTTTTTCATTTACTTCCTCAAAATTGAAAATCAGTTGATCGCCTTCAGCGAATCCAAAATAAAAAACTTCCTCACTTGAAGGTGAAACCTTAACGGTGTTTTCAGTAATGTCAATAGGTGTCTGTCCAAATGCAATTGTTACAGAAATTGCTAATAGGAATGTAAATGTTAGCTTTTTTATCATATTTATATTTAATTGAATAAATATATAAAACTTCAGGTAAATAAACAATTCAATAAGAGTAGCTGGGTGGCCGAAACCAAATCATAGGATATTTTTATTCTGCAGAAATATATGCCACTGAATCACTCACCGACATAGATTCAATAGTATTTCACTACTATAAAATTATTCTATATTTAATACTCAATCCCAAGACATGATAGCTTTCAAACCTCAACTAGCTACAATTAAAATATTTGTATTAGCCAGCGTTCTTTTGTTGGTAGAATCCAACTTTTCACAGGGCTTAGACATTGGTTATATGTCATCTGGAGGAAAATTAAAACCACTGCAAGCAATAATGGATATAAGACATTATACCATCAATCTGGATGTAAATATTGCCAATAAGTCGATACAGGGAAATACGGTTGTAACACTCAATCTTTCTCAAGTATCAGACACTATCTTATTGGATTTAGTGCATTTGTTGAAAGTAGAGAAAATCACTGTAGATAAAAAAGCAGCAGCATTCGAGCAAAAAAACGACCTGATCTATATTACAGGAACTTCATTTAAATCGGGAAAGCACGACATAGATATTGTATATGGCGGAAATCCTCCGATTGCAGTGAAACCACCTTGGTTGGGAGGTTTTACTTGGTCTAAAGACCGGAGTGGAAATGATTGGGTTTCGATCAATGTTCAAAAAGAAGGGGGTCGATTGTATTTTCCCTGCAAAGACCATCCAAGTGATGAGCCCAATGAAGGAGCAGATTTAAACATCAGTGTTCCAAATGGATTGTCTGTTGCAGGACCAGGGTTGTTACAAAAAACAATTACCAAGAACAATAAAACAACATTCTCCTGGAAAACCAACTATACCATTAGCAATTATTGCATTGTATTTAATATTGGCAAATACTATGTAGCGAAAGACAGTTATACTACTATTAATAATCATGTTGTTCCCATTGAATTTTATGTACTGGTAGAAGACACCATGCATGCTAAAAAACTCATCGCTACAAAAATTCGCGACAGTAAAATTTTAGAAAAGTATTTTGGTGAATACCCCTGGTACAAAGAAAAAATTGGGATTGCCGAAGTACCTAATTCGGGAATGGAACACCAGACCATGATTACCTTCAATAATCAATTTAAATATATAACTATTGGTGGGCAAGAATATTCTGATAATTTATTTCACGAGTATGCGCACGAATGGTGGGCCAATAAAGTAACCAATAAAGATTGGGCACATATGTGGATACAGGAAGGGATTGGTACTTATGCCGAAGCATTAGCGCTTTATGAACTGGGTGGTCAAGAGGCTTATAATGAAATAATTGCTAAACATAAAAGAGGTATCAAGTATAAAAAGCCAATGGTGGGTGGAGAGGAATTATCAGAGGATGAAACTTATGCTGGTAATGATATTTATACCAAGGGTTCTTTTTTCATGCACAGCTTGCGTTATGTTATAGGGGATGAAATCTTTTTACCAACATTGAAAAAATTAGCTACCGATCCAGCTTACACTTATGACAATTTTGTTACTTCTACTGATGTTGAACAATTATTTAGTGGCGCAGCCGGTTACTCGCTCAAACCATTTTTTGATTTTTATTTAAGAACCACCAATGTGTTGGATTTTACTGTTAAAGAGTTGGGTTATCAAGAATACCAGATCAAACTCAATAACTATTTTATGGATTTACCAGTAGATATTTTTATTAATGGAAAAATTGAAAAAAGAACGATGGGCAAAGAAGGAATCAAAATAAAATCAACCCTTCCGCCAACTGTTGATCCCAAGGGGTATTATTTAAAAAAAGTAACTCTACAATAAAACAAAAAACCCCAACATTGCTGTTGAGGTTCTTGTGGTGTGGGCCGGGATCGAACCGGCGACACAAGGATTTTCAGTCCTTTGCTCTACCGACTGAGCTACCGCACCTTCCGTAGAAAATCCCCTTTCGGGGCTGCAAATATAGGAATCGAAGTGCTTATTCACGCATTATCCACGTTTTTTTTGATAAAATATAATTCGGGGCTAAAATTTATAAACAATACCCTGGGAGAGATTATAAATGAATTCGTCTGCAAATGGTGAAATTTGGCCCTGGTCTTTTTGCATTAAATATTTGGTAAAAAAGTTTAGATGACCAGAAATAACCAAATTGAAAGCAAATTCTGCTGTAATTCTAGGGTATTTTCTATTGTCTACAGGAAAAAGTGCGATGTTATATGGGTTATCATACGGCACATTAAATGGAAATTGAATCATCCCCATTGTAGTAATATTTACTTTAGTTCCAATATTAGCCACCAGTTGAATGTAGTTAGACCATCGCCAATTACTGTTTACAATATTGCCCTTACTATCAATACCGAATTTTTCCTGTAACAAATTTTTTACACTGGGAGATAAAGTATCAAAAGTGGGTAAGAAACTTTTTTCGAAAATTCGCCAGCTCTCTTTTTCATGCATAATACCCGTTCCAAATTTTATCCTTGCCCAATTTAAATGATGTAAACTATAAGTAATACCTGCAGTTGCACTTCGCCTAAAATTCAAGCCACGCGATTCGTCATACACATATTGAAAATTAATTTCTGGAAAAAACCTGGCTTCTATTCTTTTGTTATTTACAAATCGATGCCTAAACAATGCAGAGCGTATATAGATCAACAATCGATTAGACTCTTCATCCGTTCCATTGCTATTATAATACAATGCATTAGACATTTCAAATAAATGTCTTTGAGAAGCATAAGAAATTGACGCATCGCTAACGATAAAAATTTTTTGAATACTCTCTTGATTGATATTTAAACCAAACCCTATTTTGCCAGATAATTTTCTGGCCTTTAATGTATCGTAATAGGTTTTATCATTTAAAATAGATTGTGCAGAAAGTTTTTCTGAAATAAAGAGCAAACAAAAAAGGGATATAATTTTAAACGTTGAATGCAAGAAAAAACAATTTTACCCTAAATATATTTAAAAAAGGGCAGCTAAATCGCTGCCCTAAAATGTATTCATAAATACTCCCCCTCTAGGGGGTTGGGGGGTGTATTAAAACTCACAATTCTTCGGCGTTCTTGCAAAAGCAATTACGTCACGGATATTGGTCATGCCCGAAACAAACTGCACCATTCGCTCAAACCCAAGCCCAAAGCCAGCATGCGGTACTGTACCAAAACGGCGTGTATCTAAATACCAGCTCATTTCTTCCAAAGGAATATGCATTTCTTTCATGCGTGCTTCTAATTTTTCTAGTCGCTCTTCACGCTGACTTCCACCAACAATCTCTCCAATACCTGGCGCTAAAATATCCATTGCCGCAACTGTTTCTTTACCTGGCTCACAACCATCATTCAATCGCATATAAAACGCTTTTATTTTTGCAGGATACCCTGTAACGATCACTGGTTTTTTAAAATGTTTTTCTACCAAGTATCTTTCGTGCTCACTCTGCATATCTATTCCCCAACTCACATCGTATTTGAATTTTTTCTTTTTATAATGTGGTGAGTCCAATAAAATTTGAATCGCTTCTGTATAAGTGATTCGTTCAAATTGATTGTTCACCACAAAGTTTAATTTTTCTAACAAGCCCATTTCGGCTCTCTCGTTTTGTGGTTTCTGTTTTTCTTCTTCTGCCAAACGTTGATCTAAAAATTCTAGGTCTTCTTTGTTGTGCTCCATGGCATATCGAATCGAATATTGAATGAATTCTTCAGCCAGATTCATATTGTCTTCAATATCATGAAACGCCATTTCTGGTTCAATCATCCAGAACTCTGCTAAATGTCTTGTAGTGTTCGAATTCTCTGCACGAAATGTTGGACCAAATGTATAGATCTCCGAAAAAGCCATAGCTCCTAACTCTCCTTCTAATTGACCACTCACTGTTAGGTTAGTGCTCTTACCAAAAAAATCTTCGTTATAATCAATATTGCCCGCTGCATCTTTTGGTGCAGTTCCATCCATTGGCAATGTTGTTACCCTAAACATTTCTCCAGCACCTTCCGCATCACTTGCGGTGATTATTGGAGTATGTAAATACACAAATCCTTTTTGATTAAAAAACTGATGCACCGCAAATGCCAAAGAATGTCTTACACGAAAAACCGCTCCGAAAGTATTGGTTCTAAAACGCAGATGTGCTTTCTCCCTTAAAAATTCTAAACTGTGTTTTTTAGGTTGAAGCGGGTATTTCTCCGCATCGCTATCTCCGAGTATTTCGAGGCTACTTGCTTTTACTTCAATTCTTTGACCCTTGCCTACCGACTCAACAACCTCACCGATCACTTTAATAGAAGCGCCAGTGGTTAAACGCTTAAGCGTATCGTCATTGATTAATCCTAAAGCAACTACTACCTGTACATTATTATTGGTACTGCCATCGTTTAAAGCGATAAACTGGTTATTGCGAAAAGTACGCACCCAACCCATTACAATTACCTGCTCGCCCGGCTTTCCCGAATCCAACAGGGTTTTTATTTTAATTCTATTGTTAAACATGGCGCGAAGATAACCAAACAATGCCTTTTAGCCCTTTTATGCGGCCTTTCAGCCTAAAAAATGCCAAAAAAAATTGGATTTTACCAAAACTGCTGTAACATTGCAATGGAAAACATACTGACTTGCCCCGTTACCCCAAGCAAATCAGCTACTCTCTTTCCAACATCAATCAAAATTATAACCCGAGCTGAGTTCACTTTTCCTTAGATCGGACCAACCAATTAGATAAATTGTATTCTCCCCAAACTGATATTACTATATGTACGACATCTTGCAATTAAACGACATGTTATTGCCCGAACTGCTGGATATTGCCGAGCAGCAAAAAATTACCGGAGCCAAAAAGCTCGATAAACAAGGATTGATCTATAAAATCCTCGACAGCCAGGCAATCAAAGCCAGTGCGGTAAAAGACGATCCAAAGAAAAAAGGTGCCCCAGCTGCAAAACCTAAAAAAGCAGTAAATGTTAAAACAGCCAATATTACTGAAGAAGCGGAAGTGATGCAGGAAGCGCCTGCTCAAGAATCACCAGCTGTTGCCCCAAGTAGACCCATCAAAAAAGCTATTGTAAAAAAGGGTCCGCCTCCTGCAAAAGGAAAGAGCGAAAACCCTGGTCCAAATAATGCAGACACTGCAAGTGAAAACGAGCCAGACCCAACCGAAAAAATTGCATCTGCCATTATTCAAACCTTAGAAGCAAGCGAAAACAATGCAGATGGATCTCAAGCACCGGAAACAAATATGCCTGAGCGTCCTCGTCATCAACCACAACGCAAAGAGCCTGTTTTCAATATTGAATTTGAAGGAGTAATTCCTGGAGAAGGTGTATTGGAAATGATGCCTGATGGATATGGTTTCTTGCGTTCTTCAGACTACAACTATCTTTCTTCGCCAGATGATGTATATGTATCTCCTTCACAAATAAAATTGTTTGGATTAAAAACAGGTGATACAGTTAAAGGGGCAGTTCGACCTCCTAAAGAAGGGGAAAAATATTTCGCCTTATTGAAAGTGGATAATATCAATGGCAAAAGGCCCGATGAAGTGCGCGACCGTGTACCATTCGATTATTTAACACCATTGTTTCCTAATCAGAAATTGAATCTTTTTACTGCTGCTAATAATTACAGCACCAGAATAGTTGATTTATTTACACCTATTGGTAAAGGACAGCGTGGATTGATTGTGGCACAACCGAAGACGGGTAAAACCATGTTGTTGAAAGAAGTGGCTAACGCCATTGCTGCCAATCATCCTGAGTGTTATTTGATGGTAGTATTGATTGATGAGCGCCCTGAGGAAGTAACCGATATGGAACGCAGTGTTAATGCAGAAGTAATTGCATCAACATTTGATGAGCCCGCAGAAAAACATGTTAAAGTATCTAGCATTGCATTACAAAAAGCAAAGCGTTTGGTAGAGTGCGGTCATGATGTGGTTATCTTATTAGATTCTATTACACGTTTAGCCCGTGCACACAATACCGTTGCGCCAAGTAGTGGTAAGGTATTGAGTGGTGGTGTTGAAGCCAATGCATTATTAAAACCAAAACAGTTTTTTGGTGCTGCACGTAAAATAGAAAACGGTGGATCATTAACCATTTTAGCAACTGCCTTGATAGATACAGGAAGTAAAATGGATGAAGTGATTTTTGAAGAGTTTAAAGGAACCGGTAACATGGAATTACAATTAGAAAGAAAATTATCCAACAAGAGAATATTCCCTGCAATTGACTTAGTAGGTTCTTCTACCCGTCGAGATGATTTATTATTAGACAAAGAAGTATTGGGCCGCATGAATATTTTGCGCCTCTTCTTAAACGACATGAATCCAGAAGAAGCCATGAACGAATTACTACGCAGAATGCGCGGAACCAAAGACAATGAAGAGTTCTTGGCGAGTATGAACAGATAAGAATCGATTAATAAAATCGTAGCTATAAAATTAAAAACGCTAACTGAAAATTCGGTTAGCGTTTTTTTATTTGCTGCTTAAAAAAATGGTCAACATAAAATAAGGAGCCTTTTAAAAATTAAAGCGGAAATAACTTTTTGAGTAAAACCAATTTTGTTTGCTTTAATTTTTAGGCAGCGACGTTTTTATGTTGACCATAGTTTATTTTAATAGTTTACTATTAAACAATTTCAATATCCTTTTATATTCATCCGTCCAGCTACTCGGCTCAACAAATCCATGATCTTCTACTGGGTAAACCGCCAGCTCCCAATTCTCTTTTTTCAATTCAATTAATTTCTGACTGAGGCGAACCACATCTTGAAAATGCACATTCACGTCTACCATTCCATGACAGATCAATAAATTGTTTTTTAGTCCGCTGGCAAAATTGATCGGTGAAGATTTTGCATAAGCAATACTGTCTTGAACAGGCTCATTTAAAATATTGGCCGTATATCCATGATTGTAATGTGCCCAATCTGTAACTGGGCGCAATGCAGCACCCGCTTTAAACACATCTGGTGTTGTAAACAATGCCATTAATGTTATAAATCCTCCATAAGATCCACCATACAATCCAATACGTGATGCATCCACTCCATAATTTTTTACTAGGTAATCCGCTACATCAACATGATCGGTTAAATCTTTTCCGCCCATGTGGCGATAGATACCTGTTCTCCAGTCTCTACCATATCCAGCACTTCCTCTATAATCAATATCAACAACCGTATACCCTGCATCGGTCAATAAATTATTGAACATGTATTCACGGAAATAACTACTCCACCAATAATGTGCATTTTGTAAGTAGCCCGCTCCATGCACAAAGAAAACTGCTGCGCCGTTCTTCTTATCTGCAGCGGGTTCATAAATTCTGGTGTAAATAGGTTGTCCGTCTCTAGCAGTGATAGCCGTAACTTTTGCTTCGCGCCATGCATAAGATTTAAACGCTTCTGTTGTTGCTTCGTTGGTTACCTGAATGGGTTTTTTACCTGGCGCATTTTCTTGAATAAATAATTCCCAGGGCTTGTTGATATAAGAGTATCTGTAGGCGATCCATTTTTCATCTGGGCTCATGCTTACTTCGTAACCCCCTTCCATTGCCGTGATTCTTTCTTTTGCGCTGCCATCTATTTTGATGCGATACCAGTTTAGTTTTCCAGGATGTGTTTCGTTGCTGAGTAAATAAAAGTTTTGTTTGTTTTTGCTCAACACCAAATCTTGTACTTCATATTTTCCAGGAGTGATGTCTTTAATGGTTCTTGTGTTGGCGTCAAAAACATGCACATGAGAATAGCCACTTTGTTCTGATTGAAAATAAAATTGGTTGTTGTTGATCCATCCAATTTTTCCTCCGAAATTTCCACCACCAATTCCTGGGCCCGCAATCCAGGCTTCATCTCTTTGGCGATCGATGGGTTTTAGTTTTCCAGTGGCCGCATCCAATTGCATAATCCATCTGTCTTTATAATCTTGTGAACGAATATCTACAATGGCAAAAGTTCCTGCATCATTCCAATAAGGTCCGTAAATAATCACCGAACGATTGGTTGGTCTTCTGCCTTCTTGTTTTTTAGGATAGTCTTTTGTGTAATCGGGTAAATCTTGAATGCCGGGAATAGAATCAGTTGCAATCATCATAACCGTATCACGGGTCTTATCCCATACATAAAAATCTGCCTTGCCCAATGGGTTGCCTACTTTTGTTCTACCATTGATATCTGTGGTATATCCACTTTCCGTTACATAATCTGGTATGATGGTGTTTTTTCCCGTTGCTGGTGCGGTGAACAATCGATAGCTTACATATTTTCCATCGGGGCTAATCGTTAATCCTTGCAATAATTTTTCACCAATACCAATTTGCTTGATGGTATCTGTTCCGGTGTATTTATTCATTTTATTGAACGCATCGCGTTGATCTCTCTTTTCTTTGCGTTCTTTTAATACAGAAAATAAAGCCAGCTGTTCTTGTTGCAACCATCCATCTTGAGTGTTTGCCGAAGCACCAGCAGTTGGAGTAGGTCGATTAAATCCACCTTGTCCACCACCAAATCCGCCGCCGATAGCGCCACCCTGTCCGCCACCTCTCCCACCAAACGCTGGCGCAGTAACTGTTTCAGCGCTTCTTGTAATATTGGTTAATTGTTGAGTGATGCCAGACTTAGTATGCCAACCAAAAAGGTTTTGGTTTTTATTGTACACGATCCATTCGTCGTTGATGATAAATTTGGGTGAAGATTCTGCTTCTTCTGTTTGGGTAATGCGAACGGTTTTATTGGTTTTAATATCTACCCAAAATAAATCACCACGGAACACATAGACCATTTGCGTATTGGTGCTATTGTACACAGCATTATTAACTGCGTTTATTTTTTGAAGTTCTTGTGGATTTGTTTTTTGAGGAACTCCGCCAGCTGTATTGTATACATACACAGAGTCGGAAATATTTTTTTGTGGATTCCAGTTAAAATAAACCGTTTTACTATCTGGCCCCCAAAAAGCATTGGAAGGAGAGTTGCCGATCCATTTCGGATCTTGCATAATTTTATCTACTGTAAGTGTTTGTGCGTTGCTATAATGTGCAACCAGCACTAGGCATAAAATAAGTGTTTTTCTCATGGCAGTATTTTGCATGATAAATCTATTACAAACTGCGCAGTAAATTAAAAAGAGGTGATTTTATTATTTATATGGATGAACAGATAATTCAATCAAGTGAAGAACCAATAACGTTCAACTATTACTTGTAATAATTATTCTCTTCGATATATGCCCTCACTTTTTCAGGTACTAAATAACGTATGGATTTTCCTGCTTGAATGGAATTGCGGATATGGGTTGCAGAAATAGTAAGAAGTGGTGCATCTAAAACACTAACTTTCGCACCATGCTTATCAGTAACAGAAGAGCCTGGTCGATTATATACAATGAAACTATAGTTGCTCATCAATAATGCTGCATTCTTCCACTTGGGTAAATTTTGAAAACTATCGCTGCCCATAATAATGGTGAACTCATGTTGCGGATATTTTTCTTGCAGATAAACCATCGTGTCGATGGTATAAGATGGGCGAGGCATTTTGAATTCAATATCTGAAACCCTGAATCGGCTATCGTCTTCAATGGCCAGCTGCGCCAAATGCAAACGATGGTATTCGTTTAATAATCCGCCTTCTTGTTTAAATGGATTTTGGGGAGAAACAATCAACCAGACTTGTTGCAAATCAGTTTGATTAATTACATGGCTGGCAATGATCAAGTGGCCCGTATGGATGGGATTAAAAGAGCCAAAATACAGTCCAATTTTCATGTAACTAGTTGATAGTCAATTAATTAATTCAAATCTTGCTCAACAAATATACTACTTGCTTCACTGATCCTTAAGCTCAAAGTATATCCAGAAACAGCTATTGATATGGGGTCTCCCAAAGGAGCAACTTGCACTACTTGTACCAATTCTCCTGGTACGCAACCCATTTCCATTAACTTGATAAAAATATCGTCTTTTTCAAAAGAGTGAATAATTCCTTTCTCGCCCGCATGTAATTCCGACAATCGCTTCATTCATTTTAGATTATTGGTAAAGGTAGTGGGCGATGTATTGGTTTTGTTACGAATTTTGGAGTAATCAATTATCATGGCTAAAATCAATTTCAGATCCGGAGATCAAACTTTTTCATTTCCCAATAAAACTCCACTCAAGGCTTTTATTGAAAAGCTGATAAAAAAGGAGGGCTGCCTTTTATCCAATATCGATTATGTCTTTTGCTCTGATGAGTTCTTACTCAAAATGAACCGAGATTTTTTACAGCATGATTATTATACCGATATCATCACTTTTGGATTATCTGAAAAAAATCAACCCATAGAAGCGGAGGTTTATATCAGCATTGACCGTGTAAAAGACAATGCCAAAACATTAGAGAATAACTACCAGCAAGAAATGCTTCGAGTAATTTTTCACGGGGTGCTTCATTTATGTGGCTTTAAAGACAAAACAAAAAGTGAAATTTCTACCATGAGGGCCAAAGAGGATCAATATTTGCAGCTTTTTGCTAAATCTCTAAAATGAGTAGAAAACGTCTTTTTTTATCCATTTTACCTCTTTTATTTAGTTTATTTCTAAATAGTCAGCCAATTAGCTCGGTTATGTTGGAAGACAAGCCATTTGTACCCTTGGTAAAAATCAACCAATCATTGCTTAACCAACTGGAAGAAAACACTGTTTTTTTGAACGCTTCTCAATTAGAGAAAGACTTTATCTACTGGACCAACTTTGCCCGTTTATACCCGGTTTCTTTTCGTGATAGCATATTAATTCCTTTTCTTAAAGAACAACCCTTTACCAATGGAAAGGAGGCCAAACAATTAATTGCAGATTTAAGTAGAGTAGAAGCGCTGCCCATTTTAATTCCAGATAACCGATTAACCAATACTTCTTATGAGCACGCTCTTGATCTATCAAAAAGAAAAGGAGTAATTTCTCATCAATCTAAAGATGGTAAAAGCTTTTATCAACGAATGAAAATTGCAGGCGTACTTTCTTGTTCCGGAGAAAATATTTCTTTAGGACAGGAAGACCAATTGATTGCGCTGTTATTGCTTTACTTAGATATTGGCTTACCTGATGCTGGTCATAGAAAAAATCTCCTGAACCCTCGTTTTACATTTATGGGAGTTAGTGTTCAAAAACTAAAAGGTGGCGACCAGTTTATTACAATTCAGGATTTCCGTTGTCCTCAATAGCATGTTCCACGAATCACTGTTTCCCTCTGAAACATTTTTTGGGTGTTCCACGAATCACATTTAACTTTATCTGAAAGGAGACCAGGTCAGACCGGTTTAGTCAGACCACCGGTTTAAAAGGGAAGCCTAAAGACTAATGGTCAACCCGATCAAGAAACCCTGACCATCTGAAGTCAGGGGGATAAACTTGGCTTTAAAGAAAAAAAATGGACAAGACAGCAACAGATTCAAGCGAAAAAAGAAAATGGCAATTGGCTTTTAGAAGATATGTAATGGAAGGAACCCCCAGTGAAGCTTATGCGCCATACTTTGGATTAGACAAAATCAACCTAAGAAAATGGTTTGAACTTCAGTTCTCAGAAGGCCTTTCCTGGGAAAGCTTTGCCGCCAATTGGCAATTTGACCATATTGTACCAGTTGCTTATTTCAATTTCAACCTAGAAGAAGACCTTTTGCTTTGTTGGAATTTTGTAAATATCAGGGTGGAAACAATTCATTCAAACAAGAACCGTGGAAACAGAGTAGATGTATTGGCGGTAAAAAAATACTTTTCTGACCTTTATGAGCGCACAGGCTATTGGGCCTGTAAGAAGATGTTGGAGAAAATTGAGGCAATTGAGATCTCCAATATTGAAGCAAACGAAAACCTAATTTCTTTTCTTTCAGAAAATAAAACCTGGTTGTCTGAACTTGGCAATCTTAACAAAGAAGAATTCTCCCAATACAATTCAGGCACACCTATAAAAGATATTCTGCTGGAAAGAGAAATCCTAAAAAAATTCGGATAAGCCATCCACTAAGTATCTTTGCAACATGTTTCAAGAGTATGATGTAATAGTAGTTGGTGCCGGACATGCTGGCTGTGAAGCTGCAGCTGCGGCGGCTAACCTGGGTAGTAAGGTTTTATTGGTAACAATGAACATGCAAACCATTGCTCAAATGAGTTGCAACCCGGCCATGGGCGGAATTGCCAAAGGTCAAATTGTTAGAGAGATTGATGCAATGGGCGGATACAGTGGAATAGTAACCGACCTCAGTACTATTCAATTTAGAATGTTGAACCTGAGTAAGGGTCCGGCCATGTGGAGTCCTAGGGCACAGAACGACAGAATGTTATTTGCTGCAACCTGGAGAGAGATGCTGGAGAAAACACCGAATGTAGATTTCTATCAAGACATGGTGAAATCTATCATCATCGAAAAGGAAAAAGCCTGTGGAGTAATTACAGGTATGGGTCACGAGATCAGGTCCAAATCGGTGGTGGTTACCAGTGGAACATTTTTAAACGGAGTTATACATATTGGAGAGAAAAAATTTGGTGGAGGCAGGGTTGCAGAAAAAGCAGCCACTGGAATTACCGAACAATTGGTTGAATATGGATTTGAAAGTGATCGATTAAAAACCGGAACTCCTCCAAGAGTAGACGGTAGAAGCCTCGATTACTCAAAAATGGAAGAACAAAAAGGCGACGAACATATAGTAGGTTTTTCTTATATGAACACACCTAAAGTAAAAGCTGCTGATCAGAGAAGTTGCTTTATAACTTATACCAATCAAACGGTTCACGATCTATTAAAAACAGGTTTCGACAGAAGCCCAATGTATCAAGGAAGAATAGAGGGTGTTGGTCCAAGATATTGTCCGAGCATTGAAGATAAAATAAGCCGGTTTGCAGACAGAGACAGACATCAATTATTTGTAGAACCCGAAGGATGGAACACAGTAGAAATTTACGTAAACGGATTTTCCACATCCCTACCAGAAGAAGTGCAAAATCAGGCATTAAGAATGGTACCCGGTTTTGAAAACTGCAAAGTATTCAGACCTGGCTATGCCATTGAATATGATTATTTCATGCCTACCCAATTAACGCATTCTTTAGAAACCAAAATGGTGAACAACCTGTTTTTTGCAGGTCAGATAAATGGAACAACTGGCTACGAAGAAGCGGCATGTCAGGGTTTGGTAGCTGGAATCAACGCCCATCAAAAAGCAAAACACTTAGAACCATTTGTTTTAAAAAGAAGTGATGCCTATATAGGTGTTTTGGTAGATGACTTAATTAATAAAGGAACCGACGAACCATATCGTATGTTTACCAGTAGGGCAGAATTCAGAACCTTATTGCGTCAAGACAACGCAGACATTCGATTAACCGAAAGAAGCCATCAACTAGGATTAGCATCTGATGAAAGACTAAAACTGGTGGAGGATAAACTAAAAGAAGTAAGCACTGTTAAAAACGTATTGAAGGATTTAAGCATCGAACCAGAAGATATCAATGAATATTTCGGAGAAATCAATTCTGCTTCAATCAACGAAAAACAAAAAGCAACTAAAATAATATTAAGACCAAGTGTAACCATTCCGTCTTTAGTAGAAATTATACCAACTTTAAAAGAAAAACTTGCGGGCATAAGTGATGTGGCTATTGAACAGGCCGAAATACAAATAAAGTATGAGCGTTATATTGAAAAGGAACAAGCCCTTGTAGATAAAATGAGTGAACTTGAAAACATGCGTATACCGGAAAACTTTGATTACAACAAACTTTCTGCTTTATCCAATGAAGCATTACAAAAATTGAAAAAAATAAAACCCGCAACCCTGGGCCAGGCAAGTAGAGTTAGTGGTGTTAACCCAAGCGATGTCCAAATTCTGATGGTGTATATGGGACGTTAAATAAACTATCTTTAGATAAAGATTGCTTATGAATCGTTGGATAAAATATGCATTGATTGCCGTAGGAACAATGTTCACTTTATTAATATTGTTATTTGCGGGAGTAAGTTTTTATATCAATTCCAACAAGGCCGAATTAATCAACAAATTTAAAAAAGAGGTAGAATCAAAATACCACACGCAGGTTACTATTGACGATTTATCGTTATCGTTTTTTAAAAACTTTCCATCTCTTTCTTTGATCGTAGAAAACGTTGACGCAAAGGGTCCGATGTATCAAATACATAAACACAAAATTTTTACGGCTTCTAAAATATATTTAAGACTAAACATGTTGTCTTTGCTAACAGGTAAACTGTCGATTGGAAAAACACTTATTACCAATGGAAATATTTATATATACACCGATTCTACTGGCCTGAATAATTTAAGTTTTTTTAAAAATGGTGTAGAAAAAGACAAGAAAGAAAAAAAACCATTGGTGCTTCCATCCAATGTTGAATTTCAAAATTTTGATTTAACCATCGAAGACAAACAGAAAGAAAAATTATTTTCTTTTCTGCTCAACAATTTTGAAGCAAAAACAACGGTGAAAGGAGACACCAGTTTTATAGATATCAAGAAAAACATTTTGGTCAAAAGCCTTGGATTCAATTTGGCAACAGGTGCTTTTTTAATGAATCATATATTAGAGGGAGAATACCAGGTAGCATTGAATACAAAAACAAACGACCTGAGTTTTGGTGATATTCAAATGAATATATCCAAACAACCTTTTTCATTTACAGGAAAATTTGTTTTTGGTGATAGTGGTCATTTTAATTTGGATATAAAAACAAAAAAGATTTCCTACCCATTTGCCCAAACACTCGTTACACAACATATTGCAAAAGCATTGAAAAATGTAGCTATGGACTTGCCCGTTGAAGATGTTCATACAACTTTAGAGGGTTCTTTGAATGGAGGAGACCCCTTGGTAATTGCAAGATTCATCATAAAAGGAACTCGCTTAACTACTCCCTTGGTGTCTTTTGATAAAGCTAGTTTCAGCGGATTTTTTTGTAATGAAATTGTTCCGGGCTTGCCCAGAAAGGATCCCAACTCAACGATACGAATCAATCAATTATCTGCAGATTGGCAGGGAATACCCATTAGAGCGGATTCTGTTGAAGTATTAAACTTATCAGAAGCACATGTAAATGGTTCATTTAGTTCAGACTTTCAACTATCTACTTTTAATAATATAATCAATAGCGATAAAATAATTTTTTCTGACGGAGAAGGTAAATTGAAAATCCATTATAGTGGACCATTAAAAAACATCAGTAATAATAACGCTTTAATTGATATATCATTTTTACTGAAAAAAGGCAACATTACTTACAAACCTTTAAAGTTGGTTATTACTGAATGTGTTTCAGATATGAGTATCAATAATTCAAACCTGAACATAAACAATCTTTCTGCGAAAAGCTCCAATGGTAGTAAAATCACTATTACTGGAGCGGCTAAAAATTCACTTTCTCTTCTTGGAGACAACGGAGGAAAAGCGGATGTAAGGGTTAATATATATAGCCCGCTTTTGGATTTATCAGGTATTGCCAGCAAAGTAGGGAGAGATAAATCAACAGTAAAAAAGAAATCAAATAATGGGATTAATAAAACAATCAATCAGTTTGATCGAATTTTAGAAAAAGAAAAAATTTCGGTTTATATAAAAGCCGATAAAATAATCAACAAAAACCTACAAGCCAATAATTTTATTGCCGACTTCGATTTTCAGGAAGGGGCTTACAAAATCAGGAATGTAGAATTTGGTATAGCCGGAGGTTCTTTAAAACTAAATTCTTCTATACAAGAGATTGGAACAAATCGACACACGCTTAATTCTTCGGTCTCTATCAATAATATTGATGCAAGAAAACTATTCTATGCTTTCGATGATTTTGGAATGGAGGGAATTGGTTATAAAAACCTTACTGGCCAGTTAACCGCAAATGGTAGTTTTTCTACTAACATTAGTGCTGCTGGTGTTTTGGACAAAAAAACCATCAACGGAAATTTGAGCTTTTCCTTAAAAAACGGAAGCCTGATCAATTATGCGCCTATCATGAAGATTCAGGAAATTGCTTTCAAGAAAAGAGATTTTTCAGATATTAAGTTTGTTGAAATAAAAAACAGGGTAAGTATTAAAGAAGGAATCGTTACTGTTCCAAGAATGCAAATTGAATCAAGCGTGTTTAATCTATTTGTTGAGGGTCAATATGGTATTGCTGGCAAAACTGACTTAAGAATTCAGGTTCCTTTTAAAAATCTAAAAAAAGTGGATCCCTCAGAAATGTCAAAAAAGGCCAATAATAAAGAAAAAGGTGGGGCCAGTGTTTATCTGAGAGCAAAAACAGGTGCAGATGGCAAAATAGGTATAGCGGTTGATGCTTTTGGTGCGGTCAGAAAGAACAATGTAGAAACACCAGAAAAGAAATGATACCCCGTTGCAATTAAAGGCTTCACCCATTCATCCCTAATTTTAACAGTAGTTGGTTGACCATTAAAGGAATTTAGTACATTTAGAATCCTTAATAAATCAACCAAATTATGAGAAAAATCAAGCTGTTGTTTTCTTGCTTGCTGTTTGCAACCATGCTACAGGCACAGGAAACATTTCCGGTTAACGGAGTTACAGACAAACGTGATGGCTGTTTTGCTTTCACCAATGCAACCATTGTAAAAGACGCACAAACCACCATAACCAATGCAACACTGGTTATTCGTGAAGGAAAAATTGTTGCCGTTGGGGCTGGCATAGCCATTCCAAAAGATGCAACAGTAATAGATTGTAAGGATAAATTCATTTATCCGTCTTTTATTGATATTTATACCGATTATGGTATTCCTCAACCACAAAGAGCTCAAGGACCAGGCCTAACCAATCCTCAGGATTTTTTTAGAGCACAACAAGCTCAATCTATTACTTCTACGCAAAAAGGAGCTTATGGTTGGAACGCTGCATTGAAAGCAGATGTAGATGCTGTAAGAATATTTTCTGTAGACGAAGCAAGAGCTAAACCATATCGAGAAAGCGGATTTGGTGCTGTTTTAACCCATCAAAAAGATGGAATAGTTAGAGGTACCGGATCATTTGTTAGTCTCGCCAACGAAAAAGAGAATTTTGTAATTATCAAAGAAAAAGCAAGTGCTAACTATTCATTCAGCAAGGGAACTTCAACTCAAAGTTATCCTTCATCTATGATGGGAAATATTGCTTTGTTGCGTCAAACATATTTAGATGCAGCATGGTACAAATCTAACCCGGCTGCTGCAAAAGAAGAAGGCGTTAATCTTACATTGAAAAACTTCAACGACAACCAATCCCTTCCTCAAATTTTTGATGCGCAAGATAGAGGTACCGATTTATGGAACGTGATGAGAGCTGATAGAATTGGGGATGAAGCGGGCGTTCAATATATTATTAAAGCAACGGGCAAGGAATACCAGCGCATTAAAGATGTTGCTGCAACAAAAGCACCACTTATTGTAAATGTGAATTTTCCTCAGGCACAAGATGTGGAAGATCCCAATGATGCGAGACTCGTTTCATTAGCAGACATGAAGGCTTGGGAATTGGCTCCTACCAACCCTGCCAGCATTGAAAAAGCAGGAATTCCTTTTTGTTTAACTGCTGCTGATTTGCGTGATCCTAAAACATTCTTAACCAATTTGCGAAAAGCCATTGAATATGGTTTAACAGAAAAGGGTGCCATGGAAGCGCTCACTAAAAATCCTGCAACATGGTTAGGTGTATATGATAAAGTAGGAAGTATTGATGCAGGGAAATTGGCAAATTTTGTAATTACAACTGCTCCAATATTTTCTGACAGGTCTACCATTTTACAAAACTGGATTCAAGGAGAAAAATATGCGGTAAAAGAAGATGCATGGTATAGCATAGCAGGAACGTATAATTTAGTGGTGAATAGCACTACAGGAACTCAGGCTTATACTTTAGATGTAAAATCGAATAGCCAAGCAAATGTGATTGGTAAAGATACCGTTGCTGCTAAATTTAGTTTTGATGGCAAGGCCGTTAAAATTGGTTATGCACCAGGACAAAGACGCAGAACTCCTCCTGCAGGATTTGGTGGTGGATTTCCTGGCGGTGGAGGTGCTGGCGGATTCGGTGGCGCTGCAGCGGCAGTTACCCTACCTGCTAATGCAACAAGATTAACTGGTTATAGCAATGGAAATACATGGAATGGTACAGGAGTTGATTCATCTGGATATCCAATTACATGGAGCGCAAGCTTGGTTTCATTAACAACAGCAAAAGCAGATAGCACTAAAGCAAAACCAATTCCAAAGACTGGCGGTTCTTTCTATCCGTTCACAGCATTTGGCAATAGCGATAGCACATTACCAAAACAAGAAACAGTGTTGTTTAAAAATGCAACCGTTTGGACAAGTGAAAAAGCAGGAAAGATTGAAGGTGGAGATGTGTTGGTTAAAAACGGAAAAATTGTAAAAGTAGGAAAGGGATTGAGTGATCCTTCTGCAAGAGTAATTGATGCAACAGGCAAACATTTAACCGCTGGTTTAATTGATGAACACTCACACATTGCATCTGCTTCTACCAATGAAGGTGGACAATCAGTAACTTCTGAAGTACGTATTCAAGACAACTTAGATCCAGATGATATTAATATCTATCGTCAATTAAGTGGTGGTGTTACTACTTCACATATATTACACGGTTCTGCCAATACCATTGGTGGTCAAACCCAATTAATAAAATTGCGTTGGGGGGTAAATGATGAAGAATTGAAATTCAAAGGAGCTGATCCTTTCATCAAATTTGCATTGGGTGAAAACGTAAAACGTTCTTCTTCTCAACAAGGAAATACTCGTTTCCCTGACACTAGAATGGGTGTTGAACAAGTATTGACCGATGCGTTTAATAGAGCTAAAGCATATGATGCTGCAAGAAAAGCTGCTGGTGGAACTGCAGTAAGAAAAGACTTAGAGTTGGAAGCTTTGGCAGAAATCATGAATAAGAAAAGATTCATTACTTGTCATAGTTATGTTGCTAGTGAAATCTTAACCACTATGCGTGTGGCAGAAAAATTTGGTTTCCGAATCAATACATTCACTCATATTTTGGAAGGATATAAAGTTGCTGACAGAATGAAAGAACATGGAGCTGCGGCTTCAACATTCTCTGATTGGTGGGCTTATAAAAACGAAGTGCAGGATGCAATTCCTTATAATGCAACCATCATGACCAAAGTGGGATTAAATGTTGCCATCAATTCAGATGATGCAGAAATGGCTCGCAGATTAAATCAAGAAGCGGCTAAGTCAGTGAAGTATGGTGGACTTACAGAAGAGGAAGCTTTGAGAATGGTTACCATCAATCCTGCAAAAATGTTGCACGTTGACGATAAAGTAGGAAGCATTAAAGAAGGAAAAGATGCTGACTTGGTTTTATGGAGCGACAATCCTTTAAGCATTTATGCAAAATCATTGTATACTATGGTAGATGGTATTATTTATTTCGACAGAGAAAAAGATGCTGCTATGAGAAAACAAGTGAAAGCAGAACGTACCAGATTGATTGGTAAAATGGTTGGTGAGAAAAGAGGTGGAGCACCTGTTTCTCCTTTTACTCCTAGCTTTAAATATATCAGCACTTGTTTAGATCATGGACATAAATTAGGTATGTTAGAAATAGATCTAGAAGATTTGGAATTGAATCATGCTAACCACTAAAACAAGAACAATGAAAAAAATATTATATACATTAAGTAGTTTGTTGTTGCTTTCGGGTATTGCAACAGCACAAGAAACAATCTATCCTGCTAAACAGCAGAAGGGATTGATGTTCATCACCAACGGAACAGTTCATGTTGGTAATGGCACTGTTATAGAAAACGCAACCGTAAAAATCAATAACGGAAAAATTGAAGAAGTAGGAACCAATATTGCCGTTCCTGCAGACGATGTTCGTGTTTTTAATGTAAAAGGAAAACACGTTTATCCGGGATTAATTTTACCCGCTTCTTCTTTGGGGTTGATAGAAATTTCTGGAATTAGAAGCACAACAGATGTGAATGAAATTGGAGATGTAAATCCAAGCATTCGTTCTATTGCAGCATATAATGCAGATTCTAAAATCACCAATACATTGCGTTCTAATGGAATACTCTTGGTTCACACTGCACCTCAAGGTTCTTTAGTGGGTGGGCAATCAACTGTTGTTCAACTCGATGCATGGAATGAAGAGGATGCGGCTTATAGTACTGATATGGGAATGCATTTATATATGCCAAGTTTATTGTCTCGTCAGGGAGGAAGAATAGGAGCCCTGTTAGCACAATTTGGATTTGGCGCTCAAGGAGATCCTACAAAAGATGCGTTGGATAAAATTGAAGCGGTGAAACAATTCTTTCGTGAAGCAAAAACCTATATCGGTTCTGATGTTAAAACACCTAACTTAAAACTCGAAGCTACAAGAGCTTTGTTTGCAAAAAAACAAAAGTTGTTTATTCATTGCAATCAGGTAAAGCAAATGTTACTGGCTATAGACTTCGTAAAAGAATTTGGATTTGATGTAGTATTAATAGGTGCATCAGAAAGCTGGCAAATTGCTGATTTATTAAAAGCAAATAACATCAGTGTAATACTTAGTCAAATGCACGATCTTCCAACATTGGATGACGATGATGTAGATCAACCCTATAAAACACCATCAGTTCTACAAAAAGCCGGTGTATTGTTTTGTATCAACGATGATGATCCTCAGAATCGTGGAAGAAACCTTCCTTTCAATGCGGGTACTGCTGCAACTTATGGTTTAACCAGCGAGCAGGCTTTAAGTGCTATTACATTAAATACCGCTAAAATTTTAGGTATCGATAATATGACAGGATCGATTGAAAAAGGGAAGGATGCTAATATTGTTGTAAGTGAAGGAGATATTCTCGATATGAAAAGCAGTATTATTCTACATGCATTTATTCAAGGAAGAAAAATTGAATTGAGCGATAAGCACAAACAATTGTACGAGCGTTATAAATACAAATACGCAATTAAATAAGGCATTATTGTTGTTTGAAAAAACACAAGAATATCAAAGTAAACCCCGGTTACTATCGTAATCGGGGTTTTTTGTTAATACTAATTTAACAAATCGGCTTACGTCTTTTTTCCAATCAACCACTCTTATAGCCATTAAACATAATTAATCGATCATTTAACAAATCGCTTGTAACATTTTACAAGAACGAACGATTAATGCTGTTAACCACAGAACCAAGGCTATGAGAAAGTTGATTTTCTTTTTGATAAGTATAGTATTGTTACAGCAGCTGGCTGCACAAAATAGTGTAGATAAAACACAAAAAAAATTAGCTGCCGTTAAAACAACTGCAAAAATCATTATTGATGGAAAACTTACAGATAGCGCTTGGATGAGTGCGCCTGTTGCTGATAATTTTGTAGAGTGGAGACCAACATATGGAGGAAAAGAAGAAGCAAAAAACAGAACAGAAGTAAAAATTCTATACAGTAACGACGCTATATATATCAGCGGATATGCGCATGAAGAAAGCAAAGATAGTATTACTAAAGAACTGGTTGGAAGAGATGTGGTAGGCGTTAACGATTTTGTTGGTGTTATGTTTGATACCTACAACGATAAGATCAATGGTTTTGGTTATTATGTAACCGCACTCGGAGAACAATTTGATGCAAAATATTCATCCGATGGAGAAGATGGAAGCTGGAATAGTGTTTATGAAACAGGTACTCAAATTGTAGAAGATGGCTGGACATTTGAAATGAGAATACCTTATGCCGCTATCCGCTTTAGTAGCAATCGTGTACAAGATTGGGGAATCAATATTACCAGAAGAAGAAGCAAGAGTGGAAAACAATTAATGTGGAATCCGGTAGATCCTGCCGTTGGTGGAAGCTTTCTTGCACAGTTTGGAAAATGGACGGGCATTCAAGAAATCAAACCACCTATAAGACTTTCGCTTTCACCCTATCTTTCTTTTTATGCAAATCATTATCCATACAACAAAGCAGGTCAAAAAAATACCAATACCGCGGTGAATGGTGGCATGGATATTAAATATGGTATCAACCAGGCGTTTACCTTGGACATGACCCTTATACCAGATTTTGGTCAGGTTCAAAGTGACAATCAGGTCTTGAATCTAACCCCCTTCGAAGTGCAGTTTAACGAAAACAGAACTTTTTTTACAGAAGGAACCGAACTGTTTAGCAAAGGAAATTTATTTTATAGCAGAAGAATTGGTGGCCAGCCTATTCATTATTATGATGTAAATGATCAATTAAAAACCGGTGAAACGATTATTAAAAATCCATCGGAAACCAGCTTGCTGAATGCCAGTAAAATTAGTGGTAGAACCGCTTCTGGTTTGGGTATTGGTTTTTTTAACGCAATTACCAATCCTCAGTATGCCACTGTTGAAAATGCGAGCAAAGAGGAAAGAAAAATTGAAACCAATCCACTGACCAATTATAATATTTTGGTTTTTGATCAAACGCTAAAAAACAATTCAAGTATTTCCTTTATCAATACCAATGTACTTAGGAACGGGGCCGATTATGATGCCAATGTTTCTGCAGCACTTTGGGATATTTATTCGAAAGGAAATAAATGGAATCTTTCTGGAAAAGTTGGAATAAGTCAACTGTTGGGGTTCTCTCCATCGGGTGGTAATGTAAATGGGTACAATCATGATCTCTCTTTTGGAAAAACAAGCGGTCGTTTTCAATTTCGTTTTTCACAATCATATGCTGATGATAAATACAACCATAATGATATGGGTTATTTTACCAACAATAATTTTATGGATAATTTTTTATGGGTATCCTATCGTTGGTTACAACCTAAAGGCTGGTACAATAGATTGAACTGGAATGTCAACCTGAGCAATTCTACTAGAGTAAAACCTTGGAGCTATCAAAGTGCCAGAATTGGAACAAATATCAATGGTCAATTAAAAAATTTGTGGTGGTTTGGGGTGAATGTAAATTATAATGCGGCGCAAGACGATTTTTACGAACCAAGATTTGAAGGAAAAGTATTTAGAAGGCCATCCAGTATTGCAGGTGGGGTTTGGCTAGAAACCAATAGTGCTAAAAAATATTCGGCTTCTTTGGAATTGTTTACAAGAGCAGCGAGTGAATATGGTAGCGGCGGTCCAGATATTAGAATAGGCAATAATTATAGGTTTAATCAACGACTAACCATTAGCACTTCAACCAACTTAGAATTTAGGTTCAACAATTTAGGATATGCAACCAATTTTGGTGCAGATAGCATCATCTTTGCTCTGAGAAAAAGAAATACGGTAGAAAATGTATTGAACATTAAATACAATTTCACCAATAAAATGGGGTTGAACTTTAGGGCAAGACATTATTGGAGCAAAGTAGAAAACCACGACTTTTTCTCCCTACAAGCAAACGGGGGCTTAAATCCTATCCCCGGTGGAATTAGCAAGAACGCCAACTTTAATGTCAACTTTTTTAATATAGACATGGTATACACCTGGCAATTTGCACAGGGAAGTTTTATCAATATTGTATGGAAAGATGCTATCAATTCTTTTAATAGTGAAACTACTGAAGGGTATTTCAAAAATCTAGGAAATACGCTTCAAACAGAACAATTAAACAGCTTGTCGGTACGGGTAATTTATTTCTTTGATTATTTAAGCATAAAGAAAAAGCATTAAACCAATAATATGGGCGATTGATACTTGTATTTCTTAACTTAGCCCCATGGCGAAAAAGCTTTTCTTATTAGACGCATTGGCGTTAATTTATCGGGCTTATTATGGGCTGATTAGAAATCCAAGAATTACTTCAAAAGGAATAAATACCAATGCTCAATTTGGTTTTACAAGTACCTTGTTTGATTTGATCAACAAAGAAAAACCAACGCATTTAGCGGTATGTTTCGATACACATGCTCCAACAGAAAGACATACTGATTTTACAGATTATAAAGCCAATAGACAAGAAGCGCCGGAAGACCTCTTGGCTTCTTTACCAGATATACAAAGAATTATACGAGGATTCAACATTCCGGTAGTAGAAATGGATGGATATGAAGCTGATGATGTTATCGGAACATTGGCATGGCAAGCAGCAGATGTTGGTTATGAGGTATATATGGTTACCCCAGATAAAGACTATGGTCAATTATTGGTAAAACCAAATGTATATATCTACAAACCACCTTATATGGGCGGTGCAGAAGAAATACTTACTGCTGAAAAAGTATGTGCTAAATGGGATATAGCAAGAATTGAGCAAGTGGTTGATATGTTGGGTTTGATGGGAGATGCGGTAGATAATATACCTGGCATACCAGGTGTAGGAGAAAAAACAGCAGCCAAATTATTAAAAGAGTTTGATACACTGGAAGGGGTTATTGCCAATGCGGATGGATTGAAGGGAGCGCTTGGAGAAAAAGTACGCAATGGAAAAGAACTCGCTATCATGAGTAAAAAACTAGCGACCATTATCACCGATGTTCCGGTTCAGTTTCACGAAGAAGATTTTCGATTGAAAGAGTGGAACAATGAAGCACTTTCAGAAGTGTTTACAGAGTTGGAATTTAAAACATTGGGTAAAAGAATATTGGGTGAAACATTCAATGCGTTTCAGTCCAATAATGAAATGGTGCAAACCGATTTGTTTGGCAATATAGTTCCATCTAAAAATCCAGCACCCAAAACCAATTCAGTAAAAACAATCAACGAGGATAACACAATAGCGGAGGAAAACGAGGATGTCGTTTCAACTGGTTTGGCTGCAGATAAAAATATATCCAACACAAAACATCACTATGAATTGATTGAGGGAGATGCGGCCATTCAAAATTTGATTCAACGCTTAAGCACTCAAAAAGAAATTTGTTTTGACACTGAAACAACCGGAACGGATGCCAATAATGTGGAAATAGTTGGTTTAAGTTTTTCCTATGAACCAACAACCGGTTTTTATATTAGCTGTTTCAACGATCAAGAAAAAACCAAAAAACTACTGGAGCAGTTTAAGCCGCTTTTTGAAAATGAGTCAATTACTTGGGTAGGTCAAAACATTAAATTCGATTTATTGATTTTAAAATGGTATGGAATAGAGTTGACCGGAAATATATTCGATACCATGTTGGCGCATTATGTAATTGAGCCAGAAGGCAGGCGCAGCATGGATTTGCTTAGTGCGCAATATTTGGGGTATGAGCCGGTATCTATCGAAACATTGATTGGTAAGAAGGGAAAAAACCAGGGCAATATGCGAGATGTGGAGATAGAAAAAATAAAAGAGTATGCAGCAGAAGACGCCGATATAACCCTTCAACTTAAACAAGTATTTGTTCCGTTATTAAAATCAAAAGGTGTTGAGCGTGTATTTGAAGAAGTAGAAAATCCATTGGTAAGGGTATTGACCGATATGGAATTTGAAGGGATAAAAGTAGATCAGGCTTTTTTAAATAGTTATAGTAAAGAATTAGAAATTGAAGCAAAGCGATGCGAAGAAAGTGTATATGAGCAAGCAGGGGTTCGATTTAATTTGGCTTCACCCAAACAGTTGGGTGAGGTCTTATTCGATAAACTACAATTAGATCCTAAAGCAAAAAAAACAAAAACAGGTCAATACGCAACGGGTGAAGATGTATTACTAAAGCTAGCCAACAAACATAAAATTGTAGATGATATCTTGGGCTTCAGAGAACTAACCAAATTAAAATCTACCTATATCGATGCACTTCCGGAAATGATCAATCCAAGAACAGGAAGGGTGCATACCAGTTATGCGCAAGCTGTTGCCGTTACAGGAAGGTTGAGCAGCAATAATCCAAATCTGCAGAACATTCCGATCAGAACAGAACGAGGTAGAGAAATTAGAAAGGCTTTCATTCCAAGATCGGAGGGTAGAATTTTAATGAGCGCAGATTATTCTCAAATTGAATTAAGGATAGTGGCTGCAATCAGCGGAGACCCCAATATGTGTGAGGCCTTTAAATTGGGGAAAGACATTCATACTGCAACCGCTGCAAAAGTTTATGGAATTGAGGAAGCCGATGTTACCAAAGAAATGAGGTACAAGGCCAAGAGTGTAAACTTTGGTATCATATATGGACAGAGCGCTTTTGGTTTAGCCGACAATCTGGGCATAAGCAGAACGGAAGCCAAAGAAATTATTGATAATTATAAAAAGGAGTTTCCGTTTATTCAGAAATACATGGATGATGAAATTAACTTTGCCAAAGAACATCAATATGTAGAAACCCTGATGGGAAGAAAGCGTTGGTTGAAAGATATCAATAGCAGCAATTTTACAGTGCGTGGTTTTGCAGAAAGAAATGCCATTAACTCTCCCATACAAGGAACAGCGGCTGATATGATTAAAATGGCGATGATTAAAATTCATCAGGAAATGAAAAAGGGTAAATGGGAATCTAAAATGATTTTACAGGTGCACGATGAGCTGGTTTTTGATGCGGTTGAATTGGAGGCGAACGATTTAGAGGAATTAATTGTTAGATGCATGGTTAACGCATTGCCTCTACCAAATGGTGTTCCCGTTGAAGCAGAAGTGGGAAGGGGTAAAAATTGGTTGGAAGCACATTAATAAATTGAATGAATATGAATTGGGAACTGTTTTTTAAAGCATTGGAAAAAATTGGAACTAGGTATTTTTTAGTTGCCCTGATCGGGTTTCTGGTGTTTTATGTATTGTTTCGTCAGAAATTATTTTATCAAAAAATTCAAACCAAGTTTCCAAAAACAACCGACTATTTAAGAGAGGGTGGTTATTCGCTTTCAACCATGATCATTTTTAGTTTGATCATTGTGGTGTTGAATAGCCCAGCCATTGGCCCACACACCACTCGTTATAAAGAGATAGCAGATTATGGTTGGGTATATTATTTCAGCGCTTTCCCGATTATGTTCGTAATGCACGACTTGTATTTTTATATCATGCATAGAATAATGCATCATCCTTCTCTATTTAAATACGTGCATTTGGTGCATCATCAATCAACCAATCCATCTCCTTGGGCAGCATATGCTTTTCATCCATTAGAAGCGGTAGTTGAACAAGGAATTGTGATTATTTTTTACTTTACCCTTCCTATTCACATTTCACATTTAGCTATTTTCTTTTTATTCTCCATTATCTATAATGTGTATGGTCATTTAGGTTATGAGCTTTATCCAAGTGGATTTAATAAAACAATGATTGGAAAATGGATCAATACTTCTACTAACCACAACCAGCATCATCAATACTTCAAAGGCAACTATGGTTTATATACCCTGGTTTGGGATCGTTTGTTTGGAACCATTCGTTCCGACTACGATGAAAGATTTGAAGACGCAACAACCAGAAAACCATTTACCGCAGGCGCTGAGGTAAATATGCAATAACTATTTCTTTTTATAGATGGGCACCGTACTGCAAGGCTCTCCATACATGATGCTTTTTACAAATGGTCGAAGTGTATTGGTAATGGCTACATAGGCCGATTCAGGAATATGAATATCTCCACATCCTTTTACAACTACGCGTTGGTCTTGGAATGTTGCGCCATTCATGGCTGTTAAGTTATTCAATAAAATTTGTTCCTTGAGCGCGGTTTCTGTTCCAAATAAAACCGTTTTGGCCACTGGTTGAAGAGATGATGCAACCAACATATTGGCCCACATAGGAATAATGGCATCGGCCGAACAAGTGATGGCTACATGAGCATCACGATATTGTTCCCAATCAGTTGCAAGCAGTGCTGCTCTGAAATCCTTCTCTTTTAAAATGAGTCCCATAAAGAGATGATCCTTTAAATCAAAAACCATGCATTTGTCGGTAGGATAATATTCCTCCAGATCAATGCTGATGATTCCACTTTCTGCTACTTTATTGGTAAATGTTTCCATGATTTCAGATTACAAAAATACAGTATCCTTGATACATCTTGTTTCGATACCCGAAAAATGAAAGGGCCGCCTTTTCAGACAGCCCTTTTAAATTATCTTATGAAAAACTACTAATAAAAAGTAGACCTGTAATCTTTAATGCTTGCAGATTTACGAAGCGCTTCTGAGCTTCTGTAAACACTCATTTTTCTTGTTTGTAGCATTCCTTGCTTCACCGCATCTGGTAAAGAGGCGTTTGGCTTAGCGCTAATCAACTCACCTTTAACAGCAAAGACTCCATTGCTGCCTGCAATTAAATCGCTTACTTTTCCCTGTAATGATTTATTGAATGCCGCACCTACCACTTTTGGTTCACTACCAACTCCTGTAACAAAAGAAGCAGCAAATCCTAAACTGTCTGCACGTAAAATAGGAGAGCTTGTTGCTTTAGAAATTTCTTCTAAGCTCTTTCCTTTCATTTTTGTTTCAATAATTTGTTTGGCTTTTTTCTCGTTTCTTACAACACCCTCAATCAATGGTCTTGCTTCAGTCGCACTCATTAATCCTGCTTTATTTACCGCAGCTACCATCGCAACTATATAACGATCACCAATTTCTGTAGGTTCAGAAATATCGCCTGTTTTTTTCTCATAGATCCAGCGAACCAACGAACGAGAAGAACCTATACTATTGATAGTGAAATCATTTTCTTTGATTTCAGCAGCGGTCATTATTTGTAAATTTTGTTTAGCAGCATTTTCTGTAAACTGTTTTGCATTTTTTGAGTTAGCAACAAATTGTGCGGCAGCTGTATTTGACGCGCTAACTGTTTCATTGCTTGCAATAATTGGTTTTGCTAAATAAGCCACTTTATATGCAGGATTCGGATTTTTCTGTCCCAACACTTCCATATAGTGGTATCCGTATTCTGTTTTAATTACCCCTTTTGATCCTACTGGTTTATCAAAAGCAAAATCGTTGAAGGATCCTACCATTTGACCTTGTGGAAAATAATCGTATACACCACCCTTGTCTTTACTTCCCTGATCATCTGAATATTTTGCCACCATTACATTAAAATCAGCTCCACCTTTAATAGCGTTTTCAATGCTATCAATTAATGTTTTAGCTGTTGAATCTGGGCGAATCATTTGCTGGCTTCTTGGGTCTACGGTTCCAATTAAGATATGTCTAACTTTAACACTATCTGGCCATTGCTTCACTCCAATCATTTTTGCAATCACATAACTATTACCATCTAAATATGGACCATATATACCTCCCACAGGGGTTTTAACGATTGAATCTTTTTGTGCCATTTGCATTTTATTACGACTAAAGTAACTATCGTAATAAGGCATTTCGGTTCCTACTTTTCCTAAATAAGCTTTAGCATCGGTAGTTGTAGCGAAATCATTTTTTAGGGTATTGATCTGATTCAATGTATTAGCAGAATCAGATCCAGAAGGTCCTGCATTAAAACTCACAAAATTAATTGTTCTTGTTTCATCGGTTTTTTGAAATTCGGTAGCGTGATTTTTCACATAACGATTAATATCTTCATCGCTCACTTTAGCTAAACTATCAGCAATAGCAACATAAGGATAATAAACATAAGAAATATTGGCAATTGCATTATTATCTGCTTCTTGTTTTTCTACTAACCATTTTGGAATGTAAACAGATTGTACCAACATGTTCTGGTACTTGTTTCTTAAAGTATTTTGAATAGTTGGTTCAATATACCCTGCATTGATCATTTTAATTTGATCTGCATTTTTACTCTTTTTTATTTGAGCAAATGCGCGTTTTGCATCGTCTACTTTAAACTCTCCTGTTGCAGGATCAGTAAATTCTTGACGAAGTGGAGAATTCTGTCCGAAAAGCACATCGTTTAATTCTTTAGTAGAAACAACTAAACCTAGTTTTTTGTATTCTTGATTCAAAACAACAGACTCCACTTCTTGGTTCCAAACGTTTCCAATCAATTGCTCACGAGTGGCACCTTGTGCGCCATACATGGTTTCAGCCATTTTTAATTTCTCTTCAAAATCACCTCTTTGAATAGCAGTGCCATTCACTTTTGTTATTACAGATGTGTTAGAAAAAGCTGTTCCACCTCGCTTAGCTCCATCCTGAAGAATAAAAGCTATTAATGCCAATGCGATGATCACAAAAATGATCCAGGTTCCTCTGTCGCGAATTGTTTGAATTACAGACATAATTTAAAATATTGATATGTATTTTATCCTATTATTTAATAGGGACGCAAAAATAAGGGAAAATACCCTCAAAAAGATGTACACAAAGCCATGTGCTTAAAGGCAAAAACCAGTGGAAAAATCGCCTTTTTGATAAAAATAAAGTGGAAAGAGGCCGAATAAGTCCCTCGTTGGGGTATACAAAAAGGGTTATTGGTCAAAAAATACCCAAACTTATCCCTGTTAATTAACAGTGAATATCCTGTCAATTCAAAAAAATATAGACTGTTAGTTACCTAAAACATCATTGTTAATAAACATCCTAAAATGAATAATAGTGATAAACTAAACCGTTAATATATTTGTGGATTACTGGGGATAAACCAAAGTTTATTAACTCAACTATTTGTGAGTATAAAAGTTATCACGATATACACACCCGTAATAGTAGTAGTTGATTTTATTAAAATGTATTATTAAATATTATTACGGTGGATATTAACATTGCGAAAGAAGGATTGATCAAAAAAGGATTTTTAGATTTGGAAATTGATCCACAAATCGATCTCTTTGCTGAGATACAAAAACTCAAAAAAGAAAAAAATGCAATACTGCTTGCCCACTACTACCAGGAAACCGATATTCAGGATGTTGCAGACTACATCGGAGACAGTCTTGGCCTTGCACAAAAAGCCGAACAAGCAGAAGCAGCGATCATTCTTTTTGCCGGAGTTCATTTCATGGCAGAAACAGCCAAGATTTTAAACCCATCCAAAAAAGTAATTCTTCCCGATTTAAAAGCCGGATGTTCATTAGCCGATAGCGCTCCAGCCCCTCTGTTCAAAGCTTTTAAAGACAAGCACCCTGATCATTTAGTAATTTCTTATATCAATTGTACAGCTGAAATTAAAGCGCTGAGTGATATTATTTGTACCAGCAGTAATGCAGAAAGTATTATTGCATCAGTGCCTAAAGATCAACCTATTATTTTTGCACCAGACAAAAACTTAGGCGCATATTTAAATAAAAAGAGCGGAAGAAATATGTTGCTCTGGAATGGAGCATGTATGGTGCATGAAATTTTTAGTTTAGAAAAAATTGTCAAATTAAAAATCAGAAATCCAAAAGCAAAAGTATTAGCGCATCCAGAATGTGAAGAAGCTGTATTAAATGTGGCTGATTTTATTGGAAGCACAACACAGATTTTAAAATATTCTTCTACAGATACTGCACAAGAATATATAGTTGCCACTGAAACAGGGATATTACACCAAATGCAAATAAATTCTCCAAATAAAACATTTATACCCGCACCTCCTACCAATAATTGTGCATGTAATGATTGCCCTCATATGAAGTTAAATACCCTCGAGAAAATTTACCTGGCTTTAAAATACGAGTTGCCAGAATTAACAATGGATGAATCATTAAGGGTAGCCGCCAAAAAGCCCATGGACCGCATGATGGAAATCAGCAGGGCCGCAGGTTTATTAGGATAAACACCTTTTAAAAACTATATCCACTCTTTTTTAAAGGCAATTCCCTCACCCTTATTCCAGTTGCAGCAGCAATCGCATTCATAATACCAGGAATAACCGACGGTACACTTGTTTCTCCTGCCCCTCCTGGGTCTTCATTGCTTTGGATGATATGTATCTCTAGTTTTGGAACATCGGGCATTCTAGACACTTCAAAATCGAAAAAACTACTTTGTTGAACAGCGCCTTTATCGATTGTTATTTCACTTTTCATTACCGCACTTAAGCCCCATACAAATCCACCTTCTACCTGGTTGGCAAATCCATCCGGATCGATGATGGTACCCACATCGGTTGCAACAATTGCGCGATGAATGGTCACTTTTTTCGATTTATCAACACTTACTTCAAATGCATGAGCGGTATAAGCCTTCGCGTGATTGTAAAAACAACAGGCAATACCTAGCCCTCTTCCAGCAGCTCGTTTTTTCGTCCAATCAATTTTTTCAGCAGCCAATTTTAACACCGCTTCCATTCTACGAGGATCATATAAAGACCCATCTTTTATTTTTACCGGTTGTAGGTTTTTTAATAAGTCCAACCGATAAGTCAATCCATCTTTGCCCGCTTTTTTGGCCAACTCATCTACAAAGCTTTCAATCACTACATTATTGTATGTGAAGTTCACTGCACGCCACCAACCCAAGGCAACAGGCGGTTCTACCCTGCTCACCGTACTTCTAAATCCTTTGATATCATAATATACATCGCCATAAGCACCACCACCAGCTTCAATAGAAAGCCAGCCCACATTTCCTTTATTACCTAAAATAGAATCTCCTACCGGAGAAGTGATATGATCATGTTGCCACTGAACAGGCATTTTATTGACATCTAATTTAGCAGCAAGTTGATGAGTAGACGCTGGTCTATACACATCAAATTTTAAATCATCGGCCCTAGAAAACAAAAGTTGAACTGGTTGATCAACATTTTTAGCCACCTGCATGGCTTCACAACAATAATCAACACTGAGTCTTCTGCCAAAACCACCACCCATCGGCATTAGATTGATAAAAACATCTTTGGATTTTAATCCGAAAAAAGCAGATCCAGCAGAAGCGGCTTTACCTGGATTTTGAAAACCACCCCATAATTCAAATTTCCCTTCTTTAAATTGAGCGATACAATTCACCGGCTCCATAGTAGCGTGCGCATAAAATGGCAATTGATAAGTGGCACTTATCCAAGAAGCATCTTTAGTGTTTTGATCTTTTACTACATCCCCTTTTTCATTGTAAATAATATCCGGACTTTTTAATAATCTTTCTTTTTGAGTAGCAGCATAATTGGCACTATTAACTTTAGCAGCTTCATCACTATAAGACCATTCAACTTTTAATCGTTGCTGTGCTTTAAATGCGCCCCACCTATTGGTTGCAACAATGGCAACACCAGGTCTGTTTTGAACACCCTCACCCATTTCTTTCAACTCAAATATT
This sequence comes from Sphingobacteriia bacterium, assembly GCA_037129425.1. Lineage (GTDB taxonomy): Bacteria > Bacteroidota > Bacteroidia > Chitinophagales > Chitinophagaceae > Sediminibacterium. The sequence goes on along the minus strand of JBAXUV010000004.1, from coordinate 116,151 downwards.
TTCACAATTCCATCTACAGAAGACACGCTAGCTGCATCAAAAGATTTTACTTTTCCTCCAATTACCGGGCAACGAACCACCGCTGCATATAACATGCCCGGTAGTTTAAAGTCTATGCCGTATTTCATTTTACCCGAAACAATATCTTTTATATTGGTTTTCTTCTGACCGGGTTTTCCTATTACTTTAAAGTCTTTGTAATTTTTTAATTGAGGATCTTTTGGAATGGGCAAACCAGCAGCTTTATTGATTAAATCTTTATAGGCTATTTCGCGGTTATTGGTGGTGTTGATGATTTTGCTTTTAGAAGCCACACAATTCTCAACTCCAATATTCCATTCTTTGGCAGCAGCAGCTATCAACATTTCTCTTGCCGTTGCACCCGCTTTTCTCAAAGGCATCCATTGACGCATCACACTGGTGCTTCCACCTGTTTGATATTGTCCTCCCTTGTCGGCATCAAAAGGCATTGCTTCAACAACAATATCTTTTAAATCGGCCTCTAATTCTTCGGCAATAATCATTGGCAAAGAAGTTTGTACCCCCTGCCCCATTTCTTGTTTGATTACATAGACGATTATTTTTCCGTCGGAGCATAATTTAATCAAGGGATTGGGTTGAAAGCAATCTGCAGTTGCGGCGGACAAGCCCTTGATTGGAATCAATTGAGCCATTACCCACCCACCAGAAATAAAAGAATTTAGTTTGATGAAATCTCTTCTGCGCATAATGATTTATTTTTTGCTGAGTTCAGCGGCTTTGTGAATGGCTTTTCTAATTCTTGCATAGGTTCCACACCTACAAACAACCCCTTCCATGGCAGCATCAATTTGTGCATCTGTGGGGTTAGGTGTTGTTTTTAATAATGCAGCTGTTGTCATGATCTGACCCGCCTGACAGTATCCACATTGAGGTACATTGAGTTCTATCCAGGCTTGTTGAATAGGATGTGTAGCGTCTTCGCTCAATCCCTCAATAGTGGTTATTTTTTTACCTACTGCAGCAGCGGCCGTATATTGGCAAGATTTAATTGCCCTGCCATCTATCAACACCGTGCATGATCCGCAAGACCCAACACCGCAACCATATTTGGTTCCGGTTAAATCCAATACATCTCTGAGCGCCCAAAGTAGCGGCATATCAGCGGGTACATCTACCGAAGCAGCTTTACCGTTTACATTTAATTGATATGATGGCATAATAATTATTTTGAAAATAAGTGGTTTGTCGAATGTACAATTTAATTAGCTTTAGTTCAAAGCTTCAATATGAAAAATATACTGGGAATTTTATTCCTGTTTACAACAAGCATTAACGCACAAAATTACCAGAAGGTTCATCAAAAAGCCATCATGGTAGATTCCCATAACGATATTCTAACCGCATCCATTGAAAAAAATGTTCAAATGGATCAGGACCTCAAGGGCAAAACACATTCCGACCTAAAAAGATTCAAAGAAGCTGGGGTTGATCTTCAATTATTTTCTGTTTGGTCTGATGGAGATAAAAAAGCACCTTATCAATGGGCCAATAGAGAAATCGATACCCTTTATGCGGTAGCAGCAAGAAACCCCGATAAAATAACGATTGTAAAAAATGTTTCGGAAGCAAAAGCGGTGGTGAAACAACAAAAAATTGCTGCCATGTTTGGATTAGAGGGAGGGCATATGATAGAAGACAATATAGACAACCTTAATAAATTCTACGAAAGAGGGGTAAGGTATATGACGCTTACCTGGAACAACTCTACAAGCTGGGCAACATCAGCTATGTATGAATCAACGCCAGCTCTTATTGCCAAAGAACCCAGACAATTGGGCTTGAATGATTTTGGTAAACAGATCGTACAACGAATGAATCAATTGGGCATGTTGGTAGATTTATCGCATGTAGGAGAAAAAACATTTTGGGATGCCATCAACACCACCACAAAACCAGTATTGGTTTCTCACAGTAATTGTTATGCTATCTGCCCCATTTTTAGAAATTTAAAAGACGATCAAATTAAAGCTGTTGGAAAAAACGGAGGCGTTATTCAACTCAATTTTTATTCTGGTTTTATAGACAGTACATTTAAGAAAAAAGAAGCGCAGTTTTTTTTAAATCATTTTAATGAACTAGACTCATTAAAGAAAACGGGCATGCAGCAAGAATATGCAATGAGTATTTTAACAGATAAATATGCAGCTGAAGCAAACGCTAATAGACCACCGTTAAGCGCATTATTAGATCACCTAGATCGCATCGTACAATTGATAGGCGTAGATCATGTTGGTATGGGCTCTGATTTTGATGGCATTACTTCTGCACCCAGAGAATTGGAAGACGTAACCGATTATCCATTAATTACCAAAGCGCTTTTAGAAAAAGGCTATTCAAAAAAAGACATCAACAAAATATTGGGCGGAAATTTTTTGAGGGTGCTGAAGGCCAATGAAAATAAAGAGTAAAAAACAACTCGCTCGCCCACTTATACAAGAATTATTTCAAAAAAAAATTATCACGTAATTTAACCGCTCAAATTAAACGCATGAGAAAACTAATTTTATTTGCAACGGCAATTTCATTTTGCATCAACGCCCAATCACAAGCCACCCAAAAACCACCACTACATGGAAAAAACTGGATGGCCATCACTGGTAAACCTTTGGCCGCAACTGCTGGCTCGATGGTATTTCAACAAGGAGGTAATGCCGTAGACGCAGCTATAGCAATGCTTGCAGCCACTTGCACCATGTGGGATGTATTGAGTTGGGGCGGAGAAACTCAGGCGCTGATATACAATCCAAAAACAGGAAAAGTAATTGGCATCAATGCGTTGGGTGTTGCACCAACCGGAGCAACTGCCGATTTTTTTAAAAGCAAGGGATATAATTTTCCTCCAGAATATGGTCCACTAGCGGCCATCACTCCAGGAACCGTTGGTGGTATTTGTCATATGTTATCGGAGTATGGCACGATGAGTTTAAAACAAGTGTTGGCACCCGCCATGCAATTGGCCGCAGGTTATCCGATAGAGGCACAAACCGCCAATAGCATCGAAAGAGGAAAAGACAGAATCAAACAATGGCCTTATAGCAAAAAAGTTTTTCTTACGCATCAAGGTGAAAAAAGAGAAGCACCAGAAGCAGGAGAAATTTTTGTACAACAAGATTTGTTGAACACTCTTACCAAATTAGTAGAAGCAGAACAAGCCGCACTCAAAAATAAAAAAACGCGCAAGCAAGCCATACAAGCAGCATACGATCGTTTTTATAAAGGAGATATTGCTGAAGAGTTTGTACGTGGATGCCAAGAACAAGGTGGATTGATCACCAAGGCCGATTTAGCCAATTGGAAAGTGAAGGAAGAAGAACCAATGAAAGTAAATTACAAAGGAGTTGATGTATATAAATTATCACAATGGACACAAGGACCAACATTGTTACAATCTTTGAACATCTTAGAAAATTTTGATTTAAAAAAGATGGGTTACAACTCTCCTCAATACATCAACACGGTGTATCAAACTATGAGTTTAACTTTTGCAGACAGAGATTTTTATTATGGTGATCCTGCATTTGCCAAAAGCCAACAACCAATGAAAGGTTTGCTCAGTAAGGAATACGCCAAACAAAGAGCGCAGCTCATCAACCCAGAAAAAAATGTTCCTGATTTTGGTCCTGGCGATCCTTATCCATTCGAAGGAGGAACCAACCCTTTCACTGAACAAATCAAAAAATGGAATCAAAACAATGATAGTTTAAGCAAAAGAAATTTTGTTCCAGCACATGATAGCACCGCAACTGCCATGTTAGATAAAGAGCAATATATGGATCGATTGTGGAGAGGTACCACCAGTGTAGAAGCTGCAGACAAAGATGGTTGGGTGGTTTCTATTACCCCTAGCGGGGGATGGTTGCCGGCTTGTATAGCAGGAAACACCGGAGTTGGCATGAGTCAACGCATGCAAAGTTTTGTATTAGATGCCAGCCTCAATCCATTCAATGTGGTTGAACCAGGTAAGCGTCCTCGTGTTACACTAACCCCTTCAATGGCATTAAAAGAAGGAAAGCCTTATTTATCTTTTGCGGTGCAGGGCGGCGACACTCAAGACCAAAACCTATTGCAATTCTTTTTGAACATGAACGATTTTGGTATGACGGTACAACAAGCAACTGAAGCGGCCAATATTAATACCAACCAATTGTGGTTGTCTTTAGGCGGCACTAAAATAAGTGACCGCAGACCAAGACCAGGAGATTTATTGCTGTCTAACAGAACCCCCGAAGCCACCAGAGAAGCGCTTAAAAAAATGGGCTATAAACTGAGTTTTGGAGACCGCACCAGCGGACCGATTAATGCCATCTTCCTCGATCGAAAACACGGTTCTATATGGGGCGGATCCTCTAATAATGGGGAAGATTACGGCATCGGCTGGTAATTTCCGTTTAAAAACTTAAATATCTAGTATTAGTACGCTACCACCCAAAATGGTAGCGTATTATTTTAGCACAATAATTAAAAAACTAAAGGCGTTAGTAAAAAAATACTAAAAAAATTAGTGTGTATAAGAAAAAACGTTTAGTTTTACATCACCATTAAATTTGACCATTAAATCGACCAACATGAGCAATGCAGAAAAATTAAAAGCGCTAAAGCTGACCATCGACAAGATCGATAAAGACTACGGAAAAGGAAGTGTTATGATGATGAACGAGAAGAGCACCGCTCCAATGGAGGTGATTTCTACTGGTTCAATAGGCTTAGACACCGCATTGGGTGTGGGCGGATTGCCTAAGGGAAGAATTGTTGAAATATACGGACCGGAATCTTCTGGTAAAACTACCATTGCTATTCATGTAATTGCAGAAGCACAGAAAAAAGGCGGAATGTGTGCAATAATAGATGCAGAACATGCTTTTGATAGTGCATATGCTAAAAAATTGGGTGTAGATGTAGACAATTTGCTGATCTCTCAACCAGATTATGGTGAGCAAGCTTTGGAAATTGCAGACAGATTGATTTTATCTGGAGCAATCGATGTAGTGGTGATAGATTCTGTTGCTGCATTGGTTCCAAAAAGTGAGTTAGAAGGCGAAATGGGAGACAGTAAAATGGGCTTACATGCCAGATTAATGAGTCAAGCGTTAAGAAAACTCACTGCAACAATCAATAAAACAAACACTATTTGCATTTTTATCAATCAATTGAGAGAAAAAATTGGCGTAATGTTTGGCAACCCCGAAACTACAACAGGTGGTAACGCATTGAAGTTCTATGCATCGGTTCGTTTGGATATTAGAAGAATGACACAAATAAAAGATGGCGATGCTGCCGTAGGAAACCGAGTTAAAGTAAAAGTGGTAAAAAATAAAGTAGCCCCTCCTTTCAGAGCGGCAGAGTTTGACCTGGTTTTTGGAGAAGGCATAAGTAAAGTGGGAGAAATTATTGATATGGGCGTAGAGCTGGGTATTGTACAAAAAAGCGGTAGTTGGTTCAGCTACGATACCAATAAATTAGGACAGGGCAGAGATTCAGTTAAAACCCTATTACTCGATAATCCGGGTTTAGCCAATGAAATAGAGGCAAAAATCAGGGCAAAATTGGTAATTGAAGCACCTGCAGTAGTGGAAGCCGAATAATCGACTTTATTAAAATAGGTTTTTAGATGGGTTAGTAATGAACCCCGACAAAAATTGTCGGGGTTTTTGTTTTTACACCGATAGCCTTCATCAGGCATAAAATAATTGTTATTGATATACTATTAAGCCGCCCAATTGCGTTTTATGAATACAGTCTCCGGCAAAAATCGGAGATATCGGTTAATATATCCATCCATATGATCTCTTGGGTACCCAAACATTCTCCACTGAACGGCGCTTTAGTGTGCTGTTTAATACTACTTTTTTTGAGTACTGGTAAGCTATGCACCGCACAGAAAGGCATATCCTATAATATTGTACCATTTAAGAAAGAAGGCATTTTCAGGAATGACGACAAAGTGGGGTTCGATCTTCGATTAAAAAACAATGTTGGAGAAAAAATAAGGGGAAGCATAAAAGCCGAAGTAAGAAACTATAAAGGGGAGCAGGTTTTTAATCAAGACATTGGATTTACCATCGACGCAAACAGAAGCTATGCACAAGATCTTAAATTAGAAAACAATCTAACTGTTCCGGGATTTTATGAGTTAAGATTAATTGTTGCTGCAAATAGGTATATCGACACTTTGTATTTTGGATATGGTGTTGATCCAGAAAAAATTTATTCCAACGTAAACAGACCACCAGACTTCGATCAGTTTTGGGATGATGCTAAAAGAGACCTCATCAACATCGATCCAAAATTCAGAGTAACCAGAAGAGGAGACCAAAGTACCAGAGACGTTGATGTGTTTTTGGTAGAATTTCAATCACTCGATTTTCAAACCATTCGTGGATGGTTGTCTGTTCCGAAAGACAAGGGAAAATATAAGGTCTTGTATCAATTGCCAGGATATTTAGAAGAACTAAGACCTGATTCATTAAGAAAGGACATGGCCGTTTTTCGATTGAATGTTAGAGGACATGGCAACAGCAAAGACAATACCAATGCCGACTTCAATACATTTAATATCATCAACCTAAACGATAAGTATAAATATATTTATAGAGGGGTTTATATGGATGCGCTTCGTGGATTGGAATTTATTTATCGACACGAGCATTTAAAACTAGATATCAAAAAAGTTATTGTAAAGGGTTCTGGTCAAGGCGGGAGTCTTGCTGCTGTAGTAGCTTCTATGGATCCGCGCCCACAGGGTTGTATAATTGAAAGACCGGTATATACAGATATGCGTTCTTTGTTTTTATTGGCAGAGTCGCAAAAAGTTACTCCTTGGCCAGTAAAGAATTTTCAAGCATATATATCAAACCCAAGAAATCGATTAAACAAAGAGGGCTTGTTTAGAAACTGGGATTATTATGACCCGGTAAATTTTGCAGCCAATATAAAGTGTAAGGTATTGTTTGGACATAATTTAAAGAATACCATCTGCCCCCCTCAGGCTGCCATTTCATTGTACAATCAAATTCGAATCGATAATAGAGAATTATTCATGGCCCCCGACGAAGACGGGATGAATTATGTGTATTATAGTTTTGAAAATTTTTGGATCAAAAAAATATTATAATAAAGTTAATTAAGCATACATGAAAAAATTAATCGCCATTGCCCTATTTACAACAATAACCAGTGCTGCTTTTGCTGGTTTCCCTATAGGAAGAGGTAAATATTTATTAGTACCGTCTTATAACTTATACACTGCGAAAGGATACTGGGACAAAGACGGTAACTATTTTGATTATCCCAATAGCGGAAAATTCGCCTCTCACTATTTTGGACTTTATGGAGGAATGGGAATTGGTGAAAAACTAGATTTAATAGGAAGCATTAATTATACACTCCAACAAAAAAGAGAAACCAATTTATTACAATCCAATGCAAGCCTAGGAGACGCTTATGTTGGCTTACAATACTTACTCAATAGCTTTGATTATTATAAATTTTTAACCGTTACGGGATCATTAATTCTGCCACTGTATTCTAATGATCCAGCAAAACTTCCTTATACCGGATTTCAACAAGTAGGAGGAGAGGTAAAAATGGCATTTTCTGGCACCAATAGAGAAAGACTAAAAAACACTTATTATGATGTTGTTGGAGGAGTAAGACAATATTTTAGCCCCGAAGGTCCAACACAGGTTTTTCTAGACGCCTTATTTGGAATTCCATTAGATGATTATAATAAACTTACCTTTTCTATAAATACAGTTAAATCTACCAGTTCTTCAACGGTATTTAATCCAGATAACTTGAATTTGAACAGATCATTTTCTTATTTCAGATTAACTGCAGGATATGGTAGAAAAATCAACCAGAACTATCAAATCTTCTTCAATATTTTTTCTGATATCACCGGAAAAAATACAGGAAAGGGAGGCGGTGGATCTGTATCACTTGTAGCAAAATTATAAGTGAAAAACCAGATTAAATATGAAGTCAAAAGAATATATACCTGCACTAACCGGTGTAAGAGGCTTAGCAGCATTTTTAATTTTTTTAGACCATTATAATCAAAAAAGTTTCCACCCTTTATTATTTAGAATTTTTAACGAATTCCATTTTCCGCTTCCCATGTTTTTTGTGTTGAGCGGATTTTTAATTTGCCTTCGCTATTATGATAATGTAGAAGTAAACAAGCATTGGATGCGCAAGTATATTAAAAACAGAATTGCGCGCGTATACCCGATATACTTGATTTTGACGGTAGCAACATTCTTGGTTGCCTGGATGATCAACGACAATTCGATTTATAATAATTTGTCGTCTCACTTCACTGTTTTTTTATTGAACATCACGTTTATTCGCGGCTTTTTTGATGATATAAAATTTACGGGTATAGGACAAGGCTGGTCTTTAACCGTTGAAGAATGTTTTTATTTTTCGGCACCATTTTTTTTCTTGTTGATTCAAAGAACAAAGAAGTGGCTAATTTATTTACCATTACTCATAATGGGAGTTGGTGTGTTGCTAGTACTTATTTTTAGGAATGTAGATTTCTATGGATTTTTCGGAAATTTTAAATTCATGTTCATCTCTACTTTTTTTGGAAGGTGTGTGGAGTTTTTTGTGGGAATGGGACTCGCATTAATCATTAGAAAAAGCGATGACATAATCAGCAAAATTCCTTTCTATACCTATTTGGGAATTCTCGGAATTGCAGGTACAACTGTCATCATGGTTAACCAACCACTTACCGAAGAAGTACATTATGGGCTCTACCAACCCGTTGGTATTTTTACCAATAACATCATTCTACCATTTGCCATCGCTTCTTTCTTTTATGGTTTAATAAAAGAAAAGTCCGTAATTAGATATCTGCTTTCAACACCATTTGGTCAGTTGAATGGCAGGAGTTCGTATATTTTTTATTTAATCCACCAGGGCTTTATTGCCAAGTTTGTTGTTCCCTATATTGATACATTTAATACTTGGTTTTTTGAATGGTTGGATAGCAAGGAGTTGTATTGGATAACAGAACATCAAGGAGCGATCGAGCCGATAATGCTTCTGACGTTTTTGTTTAGTATTTTAACGGTGGTGTCAATAATTTTATACAAGTTTGTTGAAGAGCCGTTAAACTTATATATAAGAAAGTCTAGGTTTTTGGAAACGAAAAAAGAATAATGGCAATTGAATTTCAAATAAGAAAAATCACAAAAGCACTCCTGGTGCTGGTCCTGGTTTTTGCACTATGCCCAATTGAGAGCAATGCGTTTCAACGCAAAAAACAAACTCCAGATGTTGCGGTAAAGTTTGCACCCAATAATTCAAGGGCTAGATTCAGCGCCAAATTTCCAATCAAATATAAAATCTCGCTTACCAATAATTTAAAAGCAGATCAAGAAGGCACATTGGTATACACCATCACCAACGAAAAAGGGGAAGAAGTGGTTACCAACTCAATGGATGTAAAAGTAAATGCAAGAAAAAAATTATCCTCTTCTTTTGAAATACCATTGGATATAGAAGGTGATTATAAAATAAACGCAACACTTGCGCTTACAGATTATCAAGAAAATTTTAATGGAGAACTTTCTTATAAAGGCCCACCAAGAAAACAAAAAGACAGAAGAGGAGAAATCAACCCATATAACACAGCATGGGCTGCAGATAATATCAATAAAGGTACCCCTAGTAATACGGCGGTACTGGCTCCGGAAAAAATGAGTGAAGCACCTGAGCCTGCTGAAGAAGAAGCTCCTGAAGAAGAGGGCGAGATTATTACCAAAATAAAACCAGCACATGCAGATGGTTTGTTTTTTGATAAAGAACCGATTAAATACAGCGTAACTATTACCAATAAATATAGATCCAAACAAGAAGGAACCTTCAATATGATTATTGAAACCGAGGATGGAAAAGTGGTGAATAATAAAGAAGTAAAGCTCAAACTTGGAAAGCGAGGAGTAAAACACCTTACAATGGTTTTACCCGCTGTTAAAGAACCGGGAATTTATAATTTAAAAGTTGCGGTGAATACAACCACATACGATGATACCAGTGATTATGCATTTGGGTATGATATTAACAAGATTAATCAGCCTTTTCACATGCCTCCTGGCTTTAATGATTATTGGAAAGAGGCATTGGCCGAATTAGCAGCAACAGATCCGCAATATAAAATCACCAAAGATGAAGGGTTTAGTTCTAGGTATCATAATGTTTATCGTGTAGACATGATGGGTATTGGTAATGTGCCATTTTTTGGATACCTCACCGTACCAAAGCTTCCAGGAAGGTATCCTGTTTTAATTGGTTATGGAGGATATAGAAGAGATGTACTCCCCATGAAATTTGGAGATTTTATTTCATTTGCCGTAAATGTTAGGGGTTTAGAGAAAGCCAGTATCGAATTAATTAATCCCGATAAGAAGGAACAGATTGTTCTCAATATTGAAGACAAAGATAAATATGTATATAGAGGTATCTATACCGACTGTGTGCGTGCCGTAGATTTTATTTTTTCTCATGCAGATATGGGAATGGATCTGGGAAGAGTTGTAGCATTTGGAGGAAGCCAGGGAGCAACTTTGGGAATTGTAACAGCTGCGTTAACTCCCGATAGAATTGGATCTGCTGTGGCAAGTAATCCGGTTTTTGCCGATTGGACCAATAGTTTAACTATCGGCCAATCTAAAAGAGAATTAAAATTCCCAATCAACTCAATTGACAACTATATTAAAAAAGATAGAACCCTTTCGCAATCAGAAGCAATAGAAACCTTGAATTATTTCGACTTAATGAATTTTATGCCCAGGGTACAATGCCCGATATTATATGCTGTTGGTTTATTGGATGAATTTATTCCTCCGGGAAGCGCAATTGCCGCATACAATAAACTCAACCCTGAAGTAAAAGGAAAAAGCGAATTATATGTTTTCCCCAATCTCGGTCACGAAGTGCCATACTCTCATAATGTTGCGATTTCTACATGGTTCAGTGAAAAAACACTTAGAAAAAAATCAAGATAGCCCATGCGTAAGTATTTTCTATATATGATTTGTTTGGGCACAATGCTTTTTTCTGTGCTAGATTCTTATGCAGATTTTCCCATGGGCAGAGGCAGGGTTGCATTAATTGGTACCTATAATTATTTCTACTCCAATAAATACTTTGACGAAAAAGCTAAAATGATCAAATACCCTCCAGGAGATTTTTTCAATTCAACCTCCTATGGTTTAACTTTTATGGCTGGTATTGGAAGAAAAGTAGACTTTAATTTAAGCGTCCCTTTTGTGGTACAATCCATCACAACAAGCGGCGTAAAACAAACCAATAGTGGATTGGGAGACGCAAACATTGGACTCTCTTTTCATTTCCCGTCCGAATCACTTACCAAATCTTTTACATTAAAAACTGGTTTAATTCTACCATTATACCAAAACGATACCTTAGCAACCCCTTATTTAGGATATGCAAATAAGGGGATTCAACTGGGGGCGGCTTATGCTTTTTCACCTTTTAAAGATGCATATGCTACTTTAGAATTTACCTATACCCGTTTTGTAGATGCATTTGAAGGTCCTGATCAATACAGGGGCTCTGCAACTTTGAGTAAAATGCTCACCAACTACACAACCCTAACAGGAAATTTTTCACACCAGATTTCTAGAAGTATTAATACCAGTTTCAACCAAAACGTATCCATCAATAAGAATTTTGAGGGGGGAACAATCAGCTTGAGTCTCACCCAAAGAATTACAAGAACCATTACTCCTTCTATTCAGGGATTCTATACTTTATATGGTAAAAACATGGGATTGGGAATGGGAGCTAGTTTCTTTATAACCGTAAGAATTCCTTAAAAACCCCAATTTTTAGTTATTTTCTTACTATTAAATAGAAAATAACTAAATAAAAATAGTAAAAAACCGCTTTTCTCTTGATTTCTGATTAAATTACTGCAAAACTCAATTATTGATATTTAAGGTATTTAAATTATTGATTCGAGCGGCATTGTTTATTTTCTGTAAGAAAATAGCCGTTATCAATCGATCCCAATTCTCCATAAAAGGACCTTTATTGGTAGTTGCCAATCACCCTAATTCATTTTTAGACGCCATCATTATTGGATCCATTTTTCGTGAAAATGTCCATTTTTTAGCCCGTGGAGACGCTTTTCGGCAAAAAAAGCACCGTTTTTTGCTCAAAATGCTCAAAATGATCCCCATCTACAGATTGAGTGAGGGCAAAGAAAATCTACATTTAAACGAATATGCATTTACAGAGTCAGGGCGTATTTTGAACAATGGTGGAATAGTCTTGATTTTTATAGAAGGCATTTGTGTAAATAGTCACGAATTGCAACCATTTAAAAAAGGAGCAGCCAGAATCGCCCTAAATTCCAACACCCACAACCCATTATCCGTATTGCCGGTTTCAATAGCATATGATTCATTTACCCGTTTTGGGAAAAATGTACGGGTTGAGGCAGCTCATCCGGTTCTAGCTTCTACCCTTTTTCCTTTTATAGAAGAATCTAAAAACCTGAATTGGTTTAATGAGCAGCTGTACCCGATTTTGAAATCAATGATTCATGTTCCGGTAAGCCATAAAAGCAGCCATTCTTTGGTGCAAACTATAATGGCGTTTATCGGCAAGTGGTTACACTATCCATTCTATTTTTTGCTGAGTAATTCAATTAAAGAAAAAACCAAAGGAACTGTTTTTTATGATTCTGTGCTTTTTGGATCCCTTTTTCTTATTTATCCAATGTATTTTTTGATAGTACATGTTATAATATGGGCAATTAGCGGCTCTTTCTTGACATTATTATTAAGTGCAATACTTCATATTGCTGGGGCCATTTCTGCTTCTCGATGGGCAAAATGAATAATATTCTTTTTATTGAATTAGCTATTTTGCTAACTTGTTGGCGCTGAAAATTGTACAATATGCGTTGGTTAGGAAACAGAGAAAGCAATAATGTAGAAGATAGAAGGGGTAGTGGGGGTGGTTTGGCTATTGGGGGTGGAATAGGTACCATTGTAATTGCCATTATTTATGTGTTATTGGGAGGCAATCCTTCTGATGTGGTTAATCAAGTAGTAACTACACAACAAACTCAACCAGCTTCCAGTAGATCACCCGAAGAAGAAAAACTGGCTTCTTTTACCAAAGTTGTTTTGGCCTATACCGAAGATGTTTGGGATTCTATATATAGAGCGGATGATCAACAGTATGAAAAACCCAAACTAGTATTATTCAGCAACCAAACAGAATCAGGCTGTGGTTTTGCAAGCGCAGCCACTGGTCCTTTTTATTGCCCGCCAGATCACAAAGTATATATTGATCTTTCTTTTTTTAGAGAACTGGATGAACGTTTTCGTGCTCCTGGTGAATTTGCAATGGCCTATGTGATTGCACATGAAGTGGGGCATCATATTCAAGAGCTCAATGGCACTTCTCAAAGTGTACAACAAATGAGGGCAAAGACAACTGAGGTAGAATACAATAAATTATCCGTTAAACTAGAATTACAAGCAGATTTTTTAGCTGGCGTTTGGGCACATCATGCCAATAAATTACATCGAATCTTAGACCCGGGAGATTTGGAATCTGCATTAACCGCAGCAAATGCAATTGGAGATGATCGGCTTCAACAAGAAAGTACTGGAAGAGTTGTCCCGGACGCATTTACACACGGAACTTCCAGACAAAGAATGTACTGGTTTAAAAAAGGATTTGAAACAGGAGATATTCGACAAGGAAATACATTTAAAGGAATCGACGAATAAATAAAATCAATAGAATGAAAATTTACAACTTAGCAATTGGCATATTGCTTTTTTCTTCAGTACATGCACAAGACACGCTTACCAAAAAAGACATACCTGCTGCAGCCAGATTAATGGATTTACAATATTCCGATAAGGAAGTAGATACCATGTATGAGGGTGTTAAAGAGAATTTGCTGCTTTTCAAAGCAATGCACAAACAACAACTAAGCAATGGAGTGCAAATGAGTTTGGCACAAAACCCCGCCTTGCCAGGAATGGTCTTTCCTACCAAACAAGAAAAAATAAAATGGAAACTACCCAAAGCAAATATGCCAAACGATATAAATGATTTGGCGTTTTATTCAATAGAAGAATTGGCATCATTGATTCAATCAAAAAAAATAAGTTCGGTAAAACTCACACAATTTTTTATTGATCGAATAAAAAAATATGGCGACAGCCTTCAATGTGTAATATCAATAACAGAAGCAACTGCTCTTCAACAAGCAGCAGAAGCAGATGCTGAAATTGCTGCCGGAAAATACAAGGGCTTATTGCAGGGCATACCATTTGGTTTAAAAGATTTGTTTTCAGTGAAAGGAACAAAAACAACCTGGGGTGCAGCACCTTATAAAAATCAAGTGATTGAAGAAGACGCATATGTATATACTCGTCTAAGAGAAGCGGGAGCGATACTAGTAGCAAAGTTTACATTGGGTGCATTGGCAATGGGAGATTATTGGTATGGAGGAAGAACCAAGAATCCTTGGAATACACAATTCGGTTCTTCTGGATCATCTGCAGGTTCTGCATCGGCAACTGTTGCAGGATTAGTTCCTTTTGCAATAGGAACTGAAACATGGGGTTCTATCATTTCTCCTGCATCTACCTGTGGTGCTACTGGCTTGCGTCCTACATTTGGTAGGATCAGCAGAACAGGAGCTATGGCCTTGAGTTGGAGTTTAGATAAAGTAGGACCAATTTGCCGATCAGCAGAAGACGCAGCCATTGTATTTAGTTATATACACGGAACAGATGGACTAGATGCATCAGCAGTATCCAAACCATTTAATTATCAACCATCAGCAGACATCAAAAAATTGCGGATTGGTTATGCTAAAAATTATTTTGATTTTATCAGAGACACTTCAAGATCGGAGTGGAAGGTGTTGGAAACCTTTAAGCAAATGGGTGTTGAATTAATACCTATTGTATTTCCTGATACAGCATACAAATTCAATATCATGGATGCGGTCATTAGTGCAGAGTCTGCAGCCGCATTTGATGAATTCACAAGAAACAATGTGGATGATGAAATGACAAGACAGGGTGTTTTTGATTGGCCCAATAGTTTTAGGGTCTCTCGATTAATGCCTGCGGTTGAATATGTAAATGCTAATAGACATCGATACTTGCTAATGCAAAAAGTAAACGAAGCCATGCAAAAAGTAGATGTACTAATTTGTCCAACAAGAGGAAGCGGAAATCAATCTGCAATTACCAATTTAACTGGCCAACCTGTAGTATGTGTACCAACTGGTTTTGATAAAAGAACAAATGCTCCATTCAGTATAAGTTTTATTGGAAATTTATATGACGAAGCAAATATTTTATTAGCAGCAAAAGCATATCAATTAGCAACAGGTTGGGATGAAATGCATCCGCCAAAGTTTAAATAATTTTCGTATATTTACAGCTCAATAATCCCCCCTATTATTTTGAAAAAGACCATTTACCTATTATTAGGTGTATTGTTAGTATTGTCTTGTAAGCCAACACAAAAAAGCGCTTCCAATGAAAGAATCATCGATAAAATCAGTAGTTTAAAAGTATTGGATATTTTTGAAGTGCCACATAATTTACAGTACAAAGAAACCACTGTTGGAGGGTTGTCTGGTATAGATTATAATAAAGAAGCAGATGAATATTATATCATTTGCGACGACCGTTCTAATATCAATCCTGCTCGATTTTATACCGCTAAAATTAAACTGAAAGACACTAAAATTGATAGTGTTATTTGGAAAGATGTTCAATACCTTAAACAGCCCAATGGCAATGTGTATCCTGATTATTATAAAGACGCTAAAAACGCATGCGATCCGGAATCTATTCGATTCAACCCAATCAATAAAAATTTTATTTGGACGAGCGAAGGCGAGCGAAAACTAGTCGATAAGGACACGGTCCTTGTGAATCCATCCATCAATATCATGGACAAATCGGGAAAATGGATAGATACTTTCCCCCTTCCTTCTAATTTATGGATGAGCGCCAATGCAAGAGGACCAAGAACCAATGGGGTGTTTGAAGGAATGAGTTTCGGAGAGTTTTATAAAAAATTATTTGTAATAGTTGAAGAGCCATTACAAGAAGACGGCCCTCGTGTTGAAACATTTCCTCAAAACACCTGGTTGCGTTTTTTTAGATTTGATGTAGACACTAAACAAAATACAGAACAGTATGCCTATAAACCTGAAGTAATTGATTTTCCCGCCAACCCGCTGAATGCATTTAAAGTAAACGGTATTTCTGAAATTTTAAGTATTGGCAATTTTAGATTCATTGTAATTGAAAGAGCCTACTCTACCGGAAGACAAAAATGTACGATTAAATTGTTTTTAGCTGACGCAAGGGGAGCTACTAATGTTAAAGACATTACATCTTTAGCACTGGATAATTCTTTTGTTCCTATGTCAAAAAAATTATTGTTGAATTTTGATGATATGCCAGATTTTATAGACAATGTAGAAGGAATCACATTGGGCCCAATTTTACCAAACGGACATCAATCCATTATTTTAGTTGTTGATAATAATTTTAGTGAATTCGAAAAAACACAGATTTTTTTACTTGAAATTATCCCATAATTTCACTTGATCATGCGTGTTATATTGATTTGTATTGCTTGTTTATTTTTATTGAATGCTTGCAAAGAAAAAGCAACGGGTAATCCACATGTTATTATTGAAACAGCTTATGGAGATGTAGAGCTTGTCTTGTTTCAAGATAAAGCACCCATTACATCAAATGCTTTTTTACAGTACATCGATTCGGGGTGGTACACTAAGGCCAATTTTTATAGAGTACTACATATGTATAATCAACCTTCCAATGCGCCCAAATCTTTGTTGATACAAGGGGGTATTTGGAAAACAAATTATGCACTGGCTTCACGTGTTAAAGGCATTCCACACGAGTCTACCAAACAAACAGGAATAAAACACCAGACCGGTGTTATCTCTATTGCAAGAGGTGAGCCAGGAACAGCTGGAACAGAATTTTTTATCTGTATGGACGAAGAACCAGGATTAGATTTTGGTGGGGAGAATGTTCCTGATCGACAGGGCTATTCTGCATTCGGAAAAGTGATCAATGGAATGCAGATCATTCGTAAAATTCATGAGCAGAAAGAAAGAAATCAATATTTCGATCCACCGATTACCATCTTCTCTATAAAAAGGAAGTAATTTTGTTGCATGCCTTTTAAACTAGTTACTTCTTATCAACCCGCAGGAGATCAACCAAAAGCTATTCAAGATTTAGTGGATGGTGTAAACGAAGGAGAACAGTATCAAACCTTATTAGGTGTAACAGGAAGTGGTAAAACCTTTACGATTGCCAATTTAATTCAACAAGTACAACGCCCCACTTTGGTATTAACTCATAACAAAACATTGGTGGCACAATTGTATGGAGAGTTCAAACAATTCTTTCCAGAAAATGCGGTAGGGTATTTTGTAAGCTATTACGATTACTATCAACCAGAAGCTTATATGCCCGTAAGTGGCGTGTATATAGAAAAAGATTTAAGCATTAACGAAGAGTTGGATAAACTTCGCTTACAAGCTACTTCACAATTATTGAGCGGAAGAAGAGACATTATTGTGGTGGCCAGTGTGAGTTGTATCTATGGTATGGGTAATCCAACAGAATACGAAAACGGAATTATCCGCATTCAAAAAGGACAGACCATTTCTCGACAAGGATTTTTACATGCATTGGTCAACTCTTTGTACAATCGATCTCAAGGAGATTTTAACAGAGGAACATTTAGGGTAAAAGGAGACACAGTAGATATTAATTTGCCTTATGTAGATTTTGGTTATCGTATCAGTTTTTTCGGAGATGAAATTGAAGAAATAGAAAGCATAGAAACGGCTACCAGTAAGCGTATTGGCCTGATGGAAACAGCCGCAATTTTTCCTGCTAATTTATACTTGGCCCCCAAGGACATGATTGTAGAAGTGATGCATGAGATTCAGGATGAAATGATGCAACAAGTTGAATATTTCAAAGCATCTGGAAAATTCATTGAAGCGTCACGTTTAAAAGAAAGGGTAGAATACGATTTGGAAATGATCAGAGAATTGGGCTATTGCAACGGAATAGAAAATTATTCTCGATTTTTTGATCGAAGAAAACCCGGAACGAGACCATTTTGTTTACTCGATTATTTTCCAAAAGATTTTTTATGTGTAATTGACGAAAGCCATCAAACCATACCACAGATTGCAGGAATGTATGGGGGCGATAGAAGCAGAAAATTGGTATTGGTAGATTATGGATTCAGGTTGCCGAGCGCTATGGACAATCGTCCTTTGAATTTTAATGAATTCGAAAGCCTAACTGGTCAAACCATTTTTGTAAGTGCCACACCGGGAGAATATGAATTAGAAAAAACAGGTGGCGTGGTTGTAGAACAAGTAGTTCGTCCTACAGGTTTATTAGATCCACCGATAGAAATAAGACCCAGTGTAAATCAGATAGATGATTTATTAGATGCCATTGATGAGCGCGTTAAAAAAGGGGATCGCGTTTTGGTTACGACATTAACCAAGCGTATGGCAGAAGAGATGGATAAATATTTGGGCAGGATCAATATCAAATCGAAATACATACACAGCGATGTAGACACATTAGAGCGTGTTGAGATCTTGCGCGACCTAAGGTTGGGCGTAATTGATGTATTGGTTGGCGTGAATTTATTGAGAGAAGGGCTGGATCTTCCAGAAGTTTCTTTGGTAGCTATTCTAGATGCAGATAAAGAAGGATTTTTAAGAAACGAAAGATCCCTCACTCAAACAGCAGGAAGAGCAGCTCGTAATGTAAACGGATTGGTTATTTTTTATGCCGATAAAATGACGGAAAGCATGCAGCGCACCATCGACGAAACCTCCCGTCGTAGAGAAAAGCAGATTGCTTATAATTTGGCTAATAATATTATACCAACAACTATCATTAAAAGCAAAGAACAGGTTTTTGCTCAAACTTCGGTGTTGGATATAAAAGGATACGACCCATCGAATCCTTATGCCATGCAACAGGATCAATCCTTGGTTGAAACCAAATCAGCAGAGGAACAAATTAGTTATACCACCATACCGCAGGTGGAATCAGCCATTAAGCGAACCAAAAAGGAAATGGAGAAAGCCGCAAGAGACCTAGATTTTATTGAAGCTGCCAGATTAAGAGATGAAATGTTTCGCTTACAGAAAGAGTTAGAAATGATGCGATAGAGCAACATTATTCACTAAATTTACGTATCCCTATTAACCATAGCCACATGAAAAAATTGGTTTTACTGATGCTGATATGTTCAGCTCTTGCCGCGAATACGCAACCCAACTTTTATAAGGAAAGATATCGCCCTCAGTTTCATTTCTCCACGCAAAGAAATTGGATCAACGATCCGAATGGGTTGATTTATCATAATGGCGAGTACCATTTATTTTACCAACACAATCCATTTGGGAACAATTGGGGACATATGAGTTGGGGACATGCAGTAAGTAAAGATTTATTGAAGTGGAAAGAGCTACCCGTTGCTATTAAAGAAACCAATGATAAAATGATCTTTTCTGGATCGATGGTGGCAGACTTAAAGAATAGAAGCGGTTTAGGGAAAAATAAAGAAGACGTACCATTGGTGGCTATTTATACAGCACACGACAGCGCGCTTCAAAATCAATATTTGGCCTATAGTATCGACGGCGGTAAATCATTTAGTAATTACACGGGCAATCCTGTATTGGATTTACAAATGAAAGATTTCAGAGATCCCAATGTATTTTGGTATGAGGCAGGAAAAAAATGGATCATGTCAGTTGCAATGCCCAATGAAAAAATGATCTCGTTCTATAGTTCATTTAGTTTGAAGCAATGGAAATACGAAGGAGATTTTGGTCCGGTAGGAGATCTTTCTGGAGTATGGGAATGTCCTGATTTAATTCAGGTGCCGATTGTTGGAGAACCATTAAAAAAGAAATGGGTGCTATTGGTTTCACAAAATTCTTCGATGCAATATTTTGTAGGAAATTTTAATGGATCTAAATTTTTTAATGAAAACCCTTCCAATAAAATTTTCAGACCAGATTATGGAATGGATTATTATGCAGCTGTTTCTTATAAAACAACACCAGATAAAATACCTGTAACCATTGGTTGGGTAAACAACTGGAATTATGCCGGAGATATTCCTACCAAACCCTGGAAAGGCGCTATGTCTCTTCCAAGAAAATTAGCGGTTAAAAAAATGGGCAATGAATGGATCCTGATTCAAGAACCCATCAAAGCCATTAACAGCCTGCGTTCTACGGCGGAAGTTTTGAAAGAACCTGTTTCAGTTAAAACCAATTATACTACTCCATTTAAAGGTCAATGCTTCGAAATGGAATTAGACATTAGACCTACTGCAACCAGTGTGAGTGGTGTAAAAATTGCTGTTGGAGGAAATCGTTATTTCTCCATTAAGTATGTAGCCAATGTAGAACAATTGTATATTGAAAGAACCAATCCCTTGGTGCCATTTAGCGTACAGTATCCTTTCTTCAATCAAAAAAACGCTTATTTAAAAACCAAGAACGATCTAGTGCATTTGCATATTTATTTTGATAAGAGTATCGTAGAAGTGTATGCAAACAATGGAGAACTGGTATTTACTTCACAGGTATTTCCAGAAGAGTCAGATACGGGTATAGAATTTTTCAGCGATGGAAATGCAACAGTATTCGAAAATGTTTGGTTCTGGCCTATGAAATCTATTTGGAAATAAACAGCATCTTTGTAATTGTAAAAACAGCAACATGAGTTTTAGAAATTTTAAAATGGTGAGTTACGTGGTATACGGCCGCGGAAGTTTTAATCAATTAGATGAAATTTTAGCACCGCAACGAAAGGGCGATGCTCCGATGATATTTTTAGTAGACCATTTTTTTGAAGGCAAGCCCTTATTGAATAGAATTCCTTTGAGAGGGAAAGATAAAGTGATCATGGCCGACGTAACCTATGAGCCAAAAACCACACAGGTAGATGCATTGGCAAGATCATTGAAAGAAGAATTTGGAACAGTGAGTGGTATCATTGGAATAGGTGGTGGCTCTACTATGGATTTGGCTAAAGCAGTTTCATTAATGATGACCAACCCAGGTTCATCTGCCGATTATCAAGGATGGGATCTGGTGCAAGAGCCTGGTGTATATAAAGCGGGTATTCCAACGTTGAGCGGAACTGGAGCAGAAGTGAGTAGAACAACTGTACTTACAGGACCAACACGTAAGCTCGGAATGAATTCAGATTTCACCCCCTTCGATCAAATTTTATTGGATCCAGAATTAACCAAAGATGCCCCAGCCAATCAACGTTTCTATACGGGTATGGATTGTTATATACATTGTATAGAAAGCTTGGAAGGAACTTATTTAAATGAATTCAGTAAAAGCTATGGAGAGAAAGCGTTGCAATTATGTCAAAAAGTTTTTGTAGAAAAAAATGTTTGGGACGATGAGTGCGATGATCAATTGATGATGGCTTCTTATGCAGGTGGAATGAGTATTGCCTATTCTCAAGTAGGTGTAGCACATGCAGTGAGTTATGGGTTGAGTTATTTATTAGGTACCAAACACGGAGTGGGCAATTGCATCGTGATGAATCATTTAGAAGAATATTATCCTGCAGGTGTGAAAGAGTTTAAATACATGGTGGAGAAAAACAAGATCGAAATTCCTCAAGGTATTTGTAAAGGATTGAGTGAAGATGATTTTGAAAAAATGATCAATGTATCGATGGGCATGAAACCCTTATGGGAGAATGCTTTGGGAAAAGACTGGGAAAAAATAATGACGCGCGAAAAGCTAAGGGCCTTGTTCGACAAACTATAAACAAGGCAAGTATAGCATTGAAATATTGTTACAGCGACTAATAAATTATAACAGCGAAGCGCTACAATAATTTTGCCGCTTTAATTAAATCTTCTGGTGTATCAATTTCTACACCCATGTATTGGGTGAGTACCATTTTTAATGGAATGCCGTATTCTAAATAACGCAGGCATTCAATTTTTTCAGCCGCTTCTAACGGAGTCATTGGCCAGGAAGTAAAATTGAGTAATGCTTGTTTGCGAAATGCATAAACCCCAATATGTTCGTAATAAGGAATTTGTATTTCCTTGTTGCGTGGATAGGGAATTATACTTCTAGAAAAAAATAGGGAATTCATATTGCGGTCAACGGCCACTTTTACATAATTGGAATCATTAATTAATGCTTCGTCTTTTAGTTCTTGCATTAAAGAAGCTACCTGAACAGAAGGGTCGCTAAATGTTCCGAGCAATTTTTCTAAAGGATCTTTTTGAACAAAGGGTTCATCGCCCTGTACATTCACTATTATATCAACTTCCAAATCGGCAGCAGCTTCTGCTATTCTATCGCTACCACTTTCATGATTTTTTTTGCTCATGATGGCTTTACCTCCATGATTCACTATTTCATTGAAAATAATCTCACTATCAGTAACCACCACCACTTCATCAAATAAACCAGTATCCATGGTATTGTCGTAAGTATGCCTGATCACAGTTTTACTCCCAAGCATTTGCATGAGCTTAGCAGGAAAACGAGTAGCCGCATAACGGGCAGGAATCATCGCAACAATCTTCATGGTAATTATTTATGCAAAGATGCGCTAGTTTTATTTCTTTTTGAACCAAAAAAAGACAATTCGAATACAAAGTATTAACCATTTTCCGGGAAACAAGAAAAATTCTAGAAATAGTATCATTCTATTTACATCATCACTCCATCTAAATGGATGATCAATTATTCCACCAAACCATCCTATATTTTTCATATTCGGTTTTGGAGAAATAAACAAAGCAATGCATAAATAAATAGCAACAAACAAAAGACTAAGTAAAAAATTGTCTTGGCTAAAGTTGATGAATAAAAAATAAAACAAACCTGCCCACAAACCTAGCCCCCCTATTAATACCAATAGCTTTGCCCAATTTGGAAACCCATCCATTTTTGTTTGATCTATACCAGTATTTATTTTGCCTATTGGAGCAGGTTTACTGCCTTCCATTAGCCATTCAAAAATGCCCATAAATGCTTTAGTAGTTTGTTTTAATCGATCCGTCGAAAGGAATTTTTAATTGATAGGCCAATTTTTCATCAGTGGTATCGTCTAGCACATCAAGACCATAACGAACCTGTTCAATTGGAGTATAATTGAAGGTTCCGAATAATCGATCCCAAATAGAGAAAATATTTCCGTAATTGCTATCTGTTTGAGGTTGTTGGTAATGATGATGCACTTTATGCATATTGGGAGAAACAATGATCCAACTTAATGCATTATCAATGGCAAGTGGTAATCGTAAATTAGCATGATTGAATTGAGAGAGTACTGCACTCATGCTTTGGTACAACATCACCGTCCACATAGGCGCTCCACATATAGCCACACCAATAATGGTAAACACTGCACGAAACACAGATTCACCTGGATGATGTCTGTTTGCGGTGGTAGTATCTACATGGGTATCGGCATGATGTACCATATGAAATTTCCACATCCATTTTACTTTATGCTCAACAAAATGAATGGTATACGCCCCCACTAAATCTAATAATAATAAACCGCCGATCAATGTTACCCAGGTTGGCAACTCAATCAATTGTAAAATGCCGAAATGATTATTGATGGCCCAATCACTGGTTTTCACCATCAATAAAGCAAAAGCAAAATTGATCACAATGGTAGTGATAGTAAAAAAAATATTGATAGAAGCGTGCCTTACTTTATTGTATTTAAAACCAAATAAAGGAAATACACCTTCTATAATCCAGAAAAAACTAATACCTCCAGCCATAATTAAGGCTCGGTGTAAGCTGGGTATATGAGAAAAATAGGCTACAATCGAATCAATCATGGTTGGCAATTATTTCTTGAAATTACAAATTATTTCAATAAAAGTTGTTGAGCATTCAATACAATTATAGTTTATGAATATTACTCACTATAATTCTGAATAGGCTGTTGGGTGTAATAAAATAATGTCGGCTTTAGAAACAGTATTTTGGTATTCAGGCAATGCAGATAGTTTTTTCCATTCTGGGTCTACACTAAATATTTTCCAATGTTCATTTCTGCTTGCTATATTTTCGAAACTGGTCATGTACATTAAGTTGGGCATATGGCTGCCTGATAAAACCTCCGCATAAAATGCAGCGTTGAAGCCAAGTCTATTAAACAGCGCTATTTCACCCCCCTCATTAAACATTTTTACTTTTTGTTGATACAATTTTTCACTAGCAGCTTCATAACTACGCAATTCATAAATTCTTTCAGAAACAGCACTAGTGAATGTTGGTTGATTATAATCAGGCATTTGAGAAAAAGCACGAAGCAGGATTGATTCAATTCGAGTAAAAGCAGGGGTATTAAAAGGAGCTAATAGAAACGCAGCACCGTCAGTATTATAAACAAGATCTTTTTTAAGTTGATCTTCTATTTGTGAAACCTGATCTAATGAACGCAAAGGAATCCATGTGTAAATTGATTTTTCTACAGCTGTATCAATTCCCAGATTTTTAAAAACGCCAATATTTTTAATGCCCAAACGGTGAAGCGCAGGTAAATAGGCGTTTTGAAGAAAAAGATCTAACGCAACTACTTGCTCATTGGTTTTGAGATGATAGACTTTAATTTGATAAATGTCTTTTTTGATTGGCTTACTGTAATATGCTAGAACGTTGGTACAGAAAAGAATTAAGACAAACGGCAATAGGATGTGAATCTTGATTTTCATGATCTGTTTTTGGAATGGCTCCATATTTTTTATGCAATCTACCTACAATTAAGCATCCCATTTTTCCAAACCAATGCTTTTAGCATATTCAATAACTTCTTCTCTGGAATTGATGCCCAATTTTCGATAAATCGAGTTGCGATAATTTTCAACTGTTTTGGGAGACAAGCACATGATATCAGCTATTTCCTTTAATAAAAGACCCTTTACTTTATATTTCATAAAAATCATCTCTTCATGAGTAAAAGGAATAGATCCATGAAATTTATTTTTTTTCCAATTAAGGGGTTCTTTTTGTTTAGGCAAATAATGTTCATTTTTATAATATCCAATTTCCAAAACTTCTGTGAGAACAGATGCAAAATTACATTTTGCATCTGATTTATCTATAAACCCATGTACCCCCACATTAAATAGATGTTGTATTGCATTAGGTTCAATAACAAAAGAGATGACGAGGATTTTAGTAGTTGGATAAAGCTTCTGTAAATGGGGGATCAAATCGTAGCCATTCATTACAGGCATAGATAAATCAACAATAGTAATATCGGGAATTTGTTTACTTTTTTCGATGGCATCCAGTAATTCTTTTCCATTATCAGCTTCTGCAACTATATCAATTGCTACTTGAGATTGAATCATCGACAATAGACCTTTTCGAAACAAAGTATGATCGTCGGCCATGGCGATTTTAATGGTACTCATCAATCATTGGATTATATACATGCATATTAGAGTTTTATCTGACATAAAACAACTGTGTGTTTACGCAGGTAGCGTTTAGCCTTTTAGACCAATTAATATTAATTTATTAAACACCCATTTTAAATACCTTAAAAATACAGGTGCATACCTCTTTTTTAATAAATACTTAAGGTCTTATTTTGAATTCTATTCAGGCCAGAATAACGGGATTAATCCTTAATTACCCGCAACTGCCGGCCAGCAGTAATTAAAAAAGGACGTTGGTAGAGAACGATACTACTTGGGGAATTTCAGTTTACAGCTCAGCAAAAAGCGTACTGAATATTATTAATTAAATCAAAAAAACACATGAAAAATTTCAATACAATTACCAAGTCTATTTTAATTTTTCTCTTTTCTACGATACTTTCTTGTAAAAAAGAAAACAATGAATTAGATATTCCAAAAGATGAACTTATTAAACAAATAGCAAATTCTAGTTATTTTAAAGAGTTCATAATTGTTTCAAAAAAACAAGTAAAAATTTTAAATCAAAATCCAAGTTTTCAACAAAGAATTGAATTTATTCTTGAACAAAAAAACACAGATTTATTAACAATTACAGAGAAAGAAATTCAACAAAATTTTTTAACTCAAAAGGCAGACATTTTAGCTATTTCAAAAAAAT
The DNA here is from genome assembly GCA_037129425.1 of Sphingobacteriia bacterium. Classification (GTDB taxonomy): domain Bacteria; phylum Bacteroidota; class Bacteroidia; order Chitinophagales; family Chitinophagaceae; genus Sediminibacterium. The sequence goes on along the minus strand of JBAXUV010000004.1, from coordinate 89,885 downwards.
GGGTTAATTTTAATACCATTACTAAATCTGATTTTAATGATATGATTAATTTAGCTAATGGCATAAATAACAATAGTAACGAACCAAAATCTATGAGCTGTAATTCAGTTCGTAATGCAGAAGTTAATCAGTGTTTCAGAGACTTTGTTTGGGATATAGCTGAATGTTGGAATATTTTTCATATGCCAGGCCCAGGATGTTATTATCATGCAATAAAAGATCAATACCGGTGCAATAGAGATGCAGAAGCCCACTATCAAGAATGTATACATCATTAATTTATGAAAAACGCTTCAACTACACTTTTATTTTTGGTTCTTTATTTAACCATATTTATTGGTTATATCCAAAATACAAGTATTCAATATTTTTATATTTTGGGAGGGATGATATTATTTTTAATTCTTTATTTATTTGCTTCAATAAAAAAAATGAATCAAACTCCTTTAATAGTAATGATAATTGCTTCATATTCTTTTAGCGAGCTAAAAATATATTTTCAAAAAGGCACACAAGAATTAAATATTTTCTTCTTTGTTCAAGTGATGATTTCAATTGTAATTATTTGCGATTTTTTATTCTTGCGTAAGGATTTAAAAAAAGGCGAATTCTTTAAATTATAATTTTTGGGTTAATTAATTTTAAATCTACCGACTTAAAAGTCTTGGCTAATTATTTAGTCAAGACTTTTTTTAAAAGGCAATAATAATTTCTAAAAATTAATCCGTAACTTAAAATAAAAAAATCATGAATAATAAAAACAAAAAAGGAATCTTTCTTTTTATTCTTGGCATGTTAATTGCATTTTTAGTTAGTTATTTACGAAAATTTTTTTTTAGTTATGATTCTCCTGATAACGATTTAAAAATTTGTTTAGCCTAATTAATTCGGTACAAAAAAACCCCGCAATAAAATTGCAGGGTTCAAGTATAAAAAATTGAATGATTAATTATTCAACATCAACGGCATTACCAACATCAACAGATCTTCGCCTTCTGCTTGTTCAGTGGGTTTAATTAAACCAGCTTTGGTGGCAGTAGACAATTCCATCTTAACATCATCGGTATCAGCAGCGTTAAGCATTTCAATTAAGAAACGTGCATTGAAAGCAATTTGTAGATCTTCTCCATCGTATTGACAATTCATGCGCTCATTTCCTTCGAAACTGAAATCTACATCCTGAGCTGCCATTTGCAATTCACTTCCAGTAATATTCAAAGCAACCTGATTAGTGCTTTTATTAGAGAATACATTTACGCGACGCAATGCATTTTGAAAATCAGCTTTATTTACTACTAATTTATATGGATTGTCTGCAGGTATTACCACTTTATAATCTGGGAATCTTGCATCGATCAATCTACAGATCATATGGGTAGAACCATGTTGTACAAATAAATGATTGCTATTATAACTGATGGTTAATTCATCTTCGTTATCTGGCAATGCATTCTTCAATAAGTTCAAGGGTTTTTTTGGAACGATGAATGAATCTGTTTTTGTAGCATGTGTATCGGTGCGCTTATAGCGTACCAAACGATGTGCATCGGTAGCTACCAGCTGCACACTTTCTTTGTTTAATTCAAAAAACACACCGGTCATTGCTGGACGTAAATCATCGCCACTCACTGCAAACAATGTTTTATTGATACCAGTTAATAAAGCAGTACTGCTCATTTTAAAACTGGTAGTATCATCTGAAGATGGTTCTTTCGGAAAATTGTCGGGGTTTTCGCCCATCACCTTGTATTTACCATTATCACTGGTAATTTCAATAGCAAAATTTTTGTCGATCGTGAATGTTAGTGGTTGGTCGGCAATGTTTTTAAGAGAATCCAACAAAATTTTTGCAGGAATACACACTTTTCCATTGGCCTTACTTTCTACATCCATCTGAACCCGCATAACGGTTTCTAGGTCGGTGGCTACTACATTGAGCTTTTTATCTTGAATCTCAAACAAAAAATCTTCGAGAATCGGCAAAACCGTATTGGCATTGATAACACCGCTAATCTGTTGCAAATGTTTTAATAAAGAAGAAGAAGAAACAATAAATTTCATAAAGGCGTTTTATACTCAACAAACCTAGTGTAAAATCTTAAGATTCTGCTACCAAAATAGTACCATTTTTTTAAATGTATACAACTATGGTTTAGATGTGAATTTGAGGGTGTTTAGGCCCTATTGAGCTGTTCGATCAATTGCTGGTACCTGATTCGATTGATGGGCTTTACAATGTATTCAGCAACCGTACTGTATTCCTTAGACTTTTGGATATCACAGTCATCTACCGAAGAACTCACCATATAAATGGTTATCGCACTTTTGAGGGAACTGTTTAATTTCTGGTATTCATCTAAAAACTGCCAACCATTCATTACGGGCATATTGATATCCAGAAAAATCACATCTGGTAATTCCTCCTGGCTATTGTTTTGTTTATCCTGAAAAAAGCCAATAGCTTCTTTGCCATTGTAAAAAGAAAGAATATTTTTAGCGAGTCCGGTAGATTCCAATATTTTGCGTGCGGTAAATTGATAAATTTTATCGTCATCAATTAAACAAACATTGTGTTTTGGTGCAGCCATAGCGATCTTATTGGTCTGTCATTAACGACGGTATAAAAGAAGTTATTTTGACCTACTAACAAATATACCTACTTTAACTAAAAAAACACTTGTTCAAGCCTAAATCTACCCCCACACCCGAACAGGCACTGATGAAGCTGAAGCATTACTGCGGCTATCAAGAGCGATGTCATGCCGAAGTAAAGGAAAAAGCCTATAACTTGGGATTGAGAAAAGCACAAGTGGAGCAATTGATTTCGCAATTAATTGAAGAAGACTACCTCAACGAAGAGCGATATGCCAAACTCTTTGTGGGAGGATATTTTAGACAGAAGAAATGGGGGGTTAATAAAATTATCTATGCACTCAAACAAAAAAAACTGAGCGATTACACTATAAAAAAAGGGTTGAAGGAAATTGATCGGGATGAATACGAAAAAACGGCAACAAAACTGGTTAAGGCAAAATGGGGTTTATTGAAGCATGAACAATACATCAATCGAGAATCAAAAACAATGGCCTATATGATGCAAAAAGGATATGAACCTGCATTAATTCAACAAACAATCAAAAACATAAAAGCCGAGTCGGCAAAAAGTAAATGAAGAAACACCTACATATCGTCGCATTCTTTTTGTTATCCATCAATTGTTTTGCCCAAAAAACAACAAATTACACGAAAGAATTTTCATTCAAAACCGAAAATGATGCTTATCTGTTTAATTTGAATGATGCCTATTATACTAACGGTTTTATGTTGAATTATGCTTTTGTAAAAAACCACAAAGGCAATAAAAAAATTCATTCATTGGAGTTGGGTCAAAAAATATTTACACCCTTAATCAGAGACACAAAAACACCAGCAGATATAGACCGCGCCTATTGTGGTTATTTGTATGTAAATTATGCACAAACACAATTCTTAAAAAATGACAGGGTGCTACAACTCAATGGATCATTGGGTTTGGTGGGTCCAGCATCTTGGGGTGAGGGCTTACAAAACACCTACCATGGTTGGTTGGGTTTTGCAAAATTTACCGGATGGAAATACCAGATAGAAAATGCTTTAGGAATAGATATCGGAGCTGCTTATTCATCTACGTTAGCGGCTACTAATGGATTTAAATTACAGCCAGTTTTGCAAGCGAATCTAGGAACGAATTTTACGAATGCTAAATTAGGGGCAATGATGGTTTGGGGTGCTTTTGAAAAAAACAATCAATCCGCTTTATGGAATGCAAGATTGAGTAGTTCGGAACAAAAGCCCCAACGAGCATATGAATTCTTTGGATATTTCTACCCACAAATAATTGCACAAGCTTACAATGCAACTTTACAAGGAGGTGTATTTAAAAATGGAACAACCGAAGTAACACAAAGCCCCTCATCATTTATGTATCAACAAACAATTGGGGTTTGTTATGCTTCGGGAAGGTTTACAGGAAGGATAGAATACATTTATCAATCTAAAGAAACATCCTCTCAAACCAAATCACACCGATATGGCTCATTTCAAATTGCTTACCGAATTCATTAATTTGCATACATGAGTAATTTAACCGTTACATTAATTCAATCCAATTTACATTGGGAAGATAAGCAGGCAAATTTGGCCATGTTTGAGGAAAAAATCATGTCAATTTCAACGCAATCGCATTTGGTGGTTTTACCTGAAATGTTTTCTACGGGTTTTAGTATGAAACCATCCGAATTGGCAGAAAAAATGGATGGTCCAACCGTTGAATGGATGAAACGAATAGCAGCAACTAAGAAAATCATCTTAACAGGAAGTGTAATAATAGAAGAAAAGAATCATTACTATAATCGTTTATTATGGGTTTTACCCAATGGAGTTGTAGGGGTTTACGATAAGCGTCATCGATTTGCATTTGCAGGCGAAGATCAATTTTACACCGCAGGCACTAAGCGATTAATTACCAGTGTTAATGGATGGAAAATCAATACTCAGGTCTGTTACGATCTGCGTTTTCCGGTTTGGGCAAGACAATCTTCTGCAGAAGAGCCAGAATATGATCTCTTGCTGTATGTTGCCAATTGGCCTGCCAGAAGAAGCCATGCCTGGAAATCTTTATTGATTGCAAGAGCCATTGAAAACCAATGTTATGTTGTTGGAGTGAACAGGGTAGGGAATGATGGCAATAATATAGAACACAGCGGCGATAGCATGTTGATAGATCCTTTAGGTGAAGTATTGTACACCAAAGCCAATCTCGAAAATATTTTTACGCAGGAACTCAGCAAAGAAAAGTTAATGGATACTAGATCGCGATTTCCTTTTTGGAAAGATGCCGATCATTTTACAATTACCAATTCTATCATCGATAATGAATAATACAACTTATCTATCCGCTCATAAAATATACACTGGTAAACGCTGGTACGAAGACGCTACACTAGTGATAGAAAACGAGATAGTAAAATCAATAATCCCTACTAACTCATTAACTAATCAACCAACAACAATATATCAATATATTATTCCAGCTTTGATTGATTTGCAAATTTATGGAGCAGGTGGGCAATTATTGAGTATGCATCCGAACAAAGAAGCGATTCAGCGATTGTACGATTATTGTACAAAAGGAGGCGCCCATTGGTTTCAGCCAACAGTTGCAACCAATAGCAATAAAATCATTTTTGATTGTATAGATGCGGTTAGAGATTATCAAGCTTCAGGTGGAAAGGGTTGTATAGGATTACATGTAGAAGGTCCTTGGATCAACAATAAAAAACGAGGAGCACATTTAACCCAGTTTATTTTTGCACCTTCTGTAAATGAAGTAAAAGAATTGCTCGATTATGGAAAAGGAATAATTACCATGATTACTTTGGCTCCAGAAATATGCAACAAAGAAATAGTTGATTTAATTCATTCTTATGGCGTGGTTGTTTCTGCCGGACACAGCGATGCGAGTTATGAAGAAGCAATCAATTCATTTGATGGAGGAATAAGAACAGCAACCCATTTGTTTAATGCCATGAGTCCATTACAACATCGGGCACCAGGAATGGTGGGTGCTATATTTAATCATGCTTCAGTAATGTGCAGCATAGTCCCTGATGGATACCATGTAGATTTTGAAGCAATCAAAATTGCCAAAAAACAATTGGGCAATCGATTGTTTGTAATTACCGATGCTGTTACTGATACAGCAGATGGGCCTTATCCGCATCAACTCAATGGAGATAAATATGAAGCCAATGGTATATTAAGTGGCTCAGCATTAACCATGCTAAAATCGATACAAAATTTAGTCAATCATGTTGGCGTTGAATTAGGCGAAGCGATTAATATGTGCGCTGTTTATCCAGCACAAGTGATAAATAAAAATGCGATTACCGCAAGTATTGAGCCAGGAAATGCAGCCCATTATATATGTTTAAATAAGGACCTTGATTTAACAAAATAATTTTAATAACCAGATTATTCGAAAGCACTTAGACCTTAGCTTTGCGTTAATTAAACAAGAAACAATATGAAGCAATTATTTTTATTTGTCGTTGCTGCTTTTTTATCTGTAGCAGGAATTGCACAACAAGCAACATGGCAGCAAATGGAAGACTTTCATTCGGTAATGAGTAAAACGTTTCATCCAGCTGAAGAAGGAAATTTAAAACCTACTAAAGAAAATGCAGCCACATTAACGGTTAAAGCAAAAGCCTGGGAATCTGCACCAATACCAAAAGGATATGATGCAGCCATTGCAAAACCTATTTTGAAAAAATTAGTAGCAAGTTGCGAAGCTATTGAAGCAGGTGTTAAAGCTAAAAAATCGGATAAAGAATTAACCGCATTAATTACCAAAGCACACGATGATTTTCATGAGATCAAAGAAAAATGTGTAGTGGGAGAAAAACACTAATACAAATTAATTCAACAAAAAAACCGAAGTGATTACTTCGGTTTTTTTTATTGTAGTTCTTATTAACTATTTAGCCGTACCGTTTGCTTGCATGGTCTTTTTTCTTTTCCCAGAAATATCCGTAAAAATCCGATCAATATAAATAGCGGTACCAATGCTATAAAAGAAGCCATCATAATTTTGTTTAAAGTCACTATCCAATATTACTGTACGCATACCAACAATGGCATTCAAGCCAAAATAGGTTAAGAAATGCCAGCCCTTCTTATCAGGAATGATTAAGTTAAAAGAAAGACCCATTCCAATCGGTACGAATGGTTCTTTTATGGTTGAAGTTTTGTTTGTGCTGCCCGTTGTTGTTAGCCTTGTTGTTCCAGTGTATACTTTATTACTATTGGTAGAATCAATAATGGCAGATCCATAACCCAATTCCATGAGTAAACTCATTTCCCAACGTCTCCTTCTTATGAGGTATGGTTCAAAATACATAGTACCAAAGAAAATAGTTTGGTTTACTTGGCTAACACTAGAAACGGTTGTGGTAACTCCTCTAGAAATGTACCTTGTACTATCTCTTTTAGAATCGAAGTTGGCTTTAAAGGTATAACCACCAATCCCAACCTTATACCGATCGTTAACCAACAACCCAATTCTATATCCCCAAATATTTACGTCTTTATTGTTGGTTCCAATAAAAGAAAATCGTTGATCAAAATCTCCTGTAGGTTTAATAGATGGTTTTTGATTCTTCAAAGAATCAAAATAAGCAACACCAGTTACATATGGTTTTTTTTGTTTTTGTGCATAGCTGCAAACAAAACAAAAAAGGGTAAAATATATGATGAGGACTCTTCTAGACATATTGGTAAATACAAAAATAGTATTCTTTTCAGTAATCATTAGTTATTAGCTGCTTTATTTAAAAGCCCATAAACACTGTTCATTTTAAGGTCAATCCCCTCTTTGATGGCTTTAGAAGATGGTGGAATAAGCCAATCAGGCATAATTCCATTCCCCTTGGGCCTATTTTTATCCATTACCAACCGGTACATCGGTAGCCCAACCCTTAAACCGCTATTGGGTAATACTATAGTAGGAATATGCATGGCTGAATTGCCATAATATCCACCCCCTGTTTCTTCCCCAACAACACGCACGTTTTCTTGCCCTTTTAATGCAGCAATAAACATAGTAGCAGCAGAAAAACTAGCCCCCCCTTGAAGTAGAAAAACCTTTCCATTGAAATGATTTTTTTCAATTGGAGCATAAAAATGGGTTTCATATCGGCGATAATGAATTTTTCCATCTTCCATTTTGGTTCCACCAAAATTCATTGCTAGCCAATAAATTACCGATGGATGTATATAGCGGCCATATTCAAACTTTCTACTTTGAGCCACCACAGAATCTCCTATTTTAAAAGAACGATTGATTAAATATTGAGTCAAACGGGTGCTATTCTCTACCTTACCACCCCCATTACTTCTTAAATCGATTACTAAATTTTTTATCTCCAGCTCTTTCATTGAACGAAAGCTGCGCTTAAAAAATTGCTTTAATGAACCTCTGCTAAAAGTATTCAAACGTATAATAGCAGTACTGTTTGCTGTATCAATTGATAAGGACCTTCGAGATAACTGCGCAATCTGACGCCTACTCAATTTTATTGGTGGTGCCATAACTGCTTGATTAGCAATTAAGGAATCTGGTTTTGGGTTGATGGTATTATTGATATTCTGCGTATTTGATCGTTTTGGTGTTTGAATAGATACATAACTTTTTACCTGCGTTGTCTGCATTAATCCCGAACCATCATCATAAGTGATTGAATAAACAGAATCTCTACCAATCACAGTATTATACCAGTATGGGAATGAATTACTTAATACCTGATTTTTATGGTTGATGGAATTGCCATCTGTTGAAATGACTTTAAAAATAGAATCTCTTATCTGTTGAACGCCTATTCCGTTGATTTGAGTAATAATAGTACCTCTTTTTAAAACAGTATCTTTTCTAAATGCATTTCCTAAAACAGCCATTGTATCTCCCCATACTTTTAATTGCAGCGGAAATTGAGGCAGTTTGTTTTTTGATAATTCCTTGGATAATTGTTTAGATACTCGAACAGTGGTGTGCCCACATTTAATAGCAGTTACCCAGGTACTTAATTTATTTCTAAAATGGAGTTCAGTCAATGAATCATTGAGAGAACCATATACATCATTGAATAATTGATCGAGACTATCTTTAGAACTGTACCAATATAAACTCGGATGATTGGCTTCAAGGATCTTTTTTAATAAATCCATATCAGCGCGCATTTGTTGAGGAGCTATTTTTTTGGTCAATAAATCTTGCTGTTGAGCCTTAGTTAAAAAAGAGATACCTAATAACAATAAAAAAAACAAGCTCCTTTTTTTCATTCCTTTTATTGTTAAATCTTACAATTGATGCTTATTGATTGAATGGGTTCCAACCCTGTGCAGTAATATTAAATGTATTTCCTCCCTTGGTATGTAATTTAGATCCTGCTTCTATATCGGTGGTATAGCCAATTACGCTGATCTCCTCATTCAATACGATCTTATCATGGTCTTCTTGTTTCAATGTAAAGATCAATTCATAGTCTTCGCCACCATTCAATGCACATACGGTTGGGTCGAGTCCAAATTTATAGGCAGCATGTCTGCTGTCTTCATGTATAGGTAATTTTTCTTCGTATATCACACAGCCCAAATTAGACTGCTTGCATAAATGCAATACTTCGCTGCTAATACCGTCGCTAACATCCATCATAGATGTAGGAATAATTTGATTGGCTGCAAAAAATTCGATAATGTCTTTTCTGGCTTCTGGTTTTAATAGCCTTCCTACAACATAAGTTTCGTTTTCTAAATCGGGTTGAATAGAGGGGTTCTCTAAATAAATTTTCTTCTCTCTTTCCATTAAGGTCAATCCCAAAAAAGCACCACCCAAATCTCCACTGACACAAATTAAATCTCCTTTTTGTGCAGTACTTCTTTTCACAAATTGATCAGGAGCTACTTCACCAATAGCAGTAACAGAAATGATTAATCCTTTTGGGGAAGTGGTAGTATCTCCACCAATTAAATCCACTCCATATTTTTCACAAGCAAAATAAACACCTTCATACAATTCGCTCAAAGCCTCTACACTAAAGCGATTGCTGATACCAATACTCATGGTAACTTGAGTAGGTATTGCGTTCATCGCATAAATATCACTCAGGTTTACCACTACGGCTTTATACCCCAAATGTTTTAAGGGCATATACATTAAATCGAAATGTACGCCTTCAATTAAGAGGTCGGTACTGATCACAGTTTGTTTTCCAAAATGATCTATCACGGCTCCATCATCTCCTATTCCCAATACCGATGAAGCATTTTGAATTTCATTATTTTTTGTTAGATGATCGATCAGTCCGAATTCACCCAGTGTAGCTATTTCTGTTCTTTCTTCCATAGTTTAAAAATTTGCTCCATTTACAATTCCCAATAATTCATCATGAATTTTTCCATTAGTAGCGATTAAATGCGGTTGATAAGGAGAATAAGCATAGCCATTAAAATCGGTTACTTTTCCTCCAGCTTCTTCCACCATTAAAAATCCTGCAGCACTATCCCATGCCTGTAAATTGTGTTCATAAAACCCATCGAATCTTCCAGCAGCCACCCAACATAAATCTATAGCAGCGCTTCCTAATCTTCTAACAGGAACTCCCTTCCTGATTAATTTTTCAAAAACCTGAATCGGTCCATTGGGTGCATCTAAATAAGTGTATGGAAATCCAGTAACCAAACAACTTTTAATGACTTCAGTTTTCTTACTTACTTCAATTTTTTGGTTATTGAGTGTTGCGCCAAATCCTTTCTGAGCAAAATAAAATTCGTTCATAATAGGATTGTACACTGCACCCATAATCATTTTGCCATCTTGTTCTAAACCGATACTAACACAACAAATGGGTATTCCGTTGGCAAAATTTACTGTTCCATCTATAGGGTCGATGATCCATTTATAGGTAGAGTCTTGAACAATTTCGCCACTCTCTTCACTCAAGATAAAATGGTCAGGATAATCATTTTGAATCACTTGCATGATGGCTTTTTCGGCAGCATGATCGGCCTCTGTTACCAAATTATTGATTCCCTCTTTATTGCTGATCACAAAACTCCCATTGAAAAAACGTTTCAGTTCTGCTGCCCCAGCTTCTGTAGCTTTTAATAATGTATTTTTTAACATACTGCAAAAGTAACCCTACTTGATTTGAAATACTCATTTTTAACGAGGTTTCCGCATCTTTGAGGAAATTAGGATCATTTGGAATTGTCGGTTATAATAGTGAATTACAAAGTATACCATTATTTAATCCCCTGCATTCAATCGGTGCAAGCGGCTTTGAATGGAATCGAAGGTGAAATCATTGTGATTGATAATGAATCTATTTCGGAAGAATCAAAGCGAATTATGGAGCTGTTTCCCTCTATCAGATTCATAACAAATTTGGACAACAAAGGCTTTTCTAAAGCCAATAACCAGGGTCTTGCTATTGCCAAAGGCAATCTTGTATTGTTTCTCAATCCAGACACGCTTTTACCGGCCCATGCTTTGAAATGTTCTTTGGATTATTTAAACAATCATGATTTTGTTGGGGCATTGGGCGTTCAAATGGTCAATAAAAAAGGACAGTTTTTGCCCGAGAGCAAAAGAGCATTTCCCACTCCATTAGCCGCTTTTTTTAAATTGAGTGGAATTGCAGGTCTTTTTCCACAATCAGGTTTTTTCAACCAATATGCATTGGGTAATTTAAACAAGGATCAGACCCATCAAGTAGGTATTCTTGCGGGCGCTTATTTAATGGCAAGAACCCATTTGGTAAAATCGGTTGGCGGATTTGATGAGCAGTTTTTTATGTACGGAGAAGATATAGACCTAAGTAAAAAAATGACCGATGCAGGATTTCAAAACCATTATTTAGGAGATATAATAATACAACATTTTAAAGGAGCCAGTACCAATAAAAACAGTAACAGTTACCTTTATCATTTTTACCACTCCATGCATTTGTTCGTTAATAAATATTATGCTGGAAGGACCAGTTGGTTTAAAAGGCTTGTTTTGCTTTTTAGCATAAACCTGGCCAAAACTATTGCAGATATCAAAAATCAATTCTATTGTTTTTTTAACAAATGAATTGATCCTTTTACTTCTAGTTGTGTTTTGGCAATTTTGGCAATTTCATTTAATGAAACATATGCTATCATTAAGGTAAAAAACAATAGCGATAGGCCCATCATTTTGTAAGAGTCTGCTAAGCCTTCCGAGCTTTTACCTTGACGCTCATTATTATTAAGGGTTTCCATTTTATTATATTTTTATCATTCAAAACTTTTTATCCAATTCGAAATAGCGGGAAAGGTTTTTTTCTGTTTATCAATGATGCTAAAACACTGATCAAGGTCCCAGATCATTGTAGGAATACCATAGGTTTTCATAACACTAAAAACATCATTGAAATAATTCTCCCGATATTTTAATGGTATGGTATTAATAGTTCCAGTTTCTGTACAAATAACCGGCACTTTATAAGCTATCATCCAATCATAAACAAGTTTAATCGATTCATTAATAAATGTTCTATTTGCTTTTTCATAATAATGGTCATAATTGTATAGCAAATTGGTATTTAAAGACCCTTCTGGTCTAAGTGGCATATCTGTTAAAGAATGTGGATATGGCAACCCATTCAAACTGGTCTTTTCACTATCCCAAGGGGCACCTTGGTGAGTAAAAATATAGGGCCTAAAAAAGTGAAAGGAATAAATTATTTTATCGTCATTGAGCACTGGTTTCATTTGTATAAATGCATCAATATCACAGTAATTGGTGCAACTGAGTATCCAATATCGATTCAAATCTAGCGGACGCAACAGTTTGATTATGTTGCTTTTAGCGATATCCCATTTTTTAATATCTACAATTGGATCATTGTACATATCAAAAAATAAATGTTCATAATCCAATCCATAAAACTCAGCAAGCACTTGCTTCCATATATAAGCATGTTGCTCTTCTTCAATTACCAGATCCTGGTATTTATTGGCTAGTCCATAAAAGTCAACAATAATCAGGTTCATGTTTTTGGAAGCAGTGAATTCATGAATTACTTTAAGTTGTTTAAGTAATTTGCTGGAAATTTTATTGGTACCAGGTAATAAATAATTTTGGAAAGCAACTGGAAGTCTAATTGAACTGAATCCAAGCTGATGAGTTAAAACCACTTTCTCCATCACTTTTTGACAGTTATTCATCAACTCTTCTTCAGATTTCCAATAGTTTTCAAAATAGCTGATATTAATGCCAGCTTTGAATTTTTGTTGAATAGGATCTTGAAAATTGGGAATAGTATACTGCGCGCTGATTGAACCGAATAAACTACAGAAAACAGTAAAACAAAAGAGTAAAAAATAATATCGAGATTTCTGGTGTAGCACTCTATCGAATTTTAGTCAAAGCTAAAACCGATAAAATTTGATAGAAGTCAAAAATTCTTTAAAGCATGTAATGAATTAGTCACCCAATATAGATTTTTTATAAGCCAGTGGCGATACGCCATATTCTTTTTTAAAGCAGGCGCAGAAATAGGGCTCTGAATTAAATCCTGTTGTATAGGCAATGTCTTTAATAGAGCCAAGATTTTGTCTCAACATCATTTCGGCTTTGATTAGTCGAGATTGGATAATGTATTTCTGCGGCGTATTATTGTAATATTTAATTACCCAACGCTCCAAAGTAGAAATACTCATAGAAAGCTTTTCAGCCAAATGCTGAACTGTAAGTATATTGTTATCAATTAATTCGTTTACAGCCTCACTTAAATTCTTTTTAAAAATCATTTCGAAAGAAGAGTGTAATTGCTCAACTTCATTTAGCAGGCTATCTTTTTCTAGTTGATGTTTAATCTCTTTCCGTATCTCCAACAAGTTTTTTATTTTTAATAATAATTCATTTATTTTAAGTGGCTTTACTAAATAGTCATTTGCGCCTAACTCCAAACCCAAATTAATTTTATCCTCACTGTTTAATGCGGAAATAATGATCACAGGTATGCCAACCAGTTGAGGATCATTCTTTAAAATCCTTAGTATAGAAAATCCATCCAATGGAAAGGGTAACATTAAATCCAATAGAATTAGATCTGGAATTTCTTTCTTCAACATTTCTAGACAATCTATGCCATTGGATACCGAAGTTACTTTGGTAGTAAAGGACAAGCTCTCCTCCAATGACTCTCTTAGTTCTTTATTGTCTTCAACCAATAAAATAGAAGTGTCTTTCATAAGTTCAATTTATATATTTGATGCAACCTGATGAATATTAAAACTCAAACAAAACACAGTTCCTTTTCCTACTGTACTTCTCAACAAAAGGGTTCCATGATTTAATTCCATAAAATATTTTACGGTCATTAAACCCACTCCCGTTCCTTCAATATCGCCAACATTTGAACCACGAAAGAACGCATTGAATAGTTTTGAAATATTATTTTTAGGAATCCCAATTCCATTGTCAGCAATTAAAATAGACCAACTATTTGTTCGAATATTTACCCTCAATTTTGGCTGGGGTTTATCTTTTGAATATTTAAATGCATTATCAACCAAATTGGTTACTATATATTTTAAATGAGATTTATCAAAATACAGCATTTGATTATCCCCTTTAAAACTCAAGTCTAAAGTTCTTCCATCCTTCCAAGGCGAATAGAGTTCTTTAACAAGTTGAGTAAAATTTTCTACCGGAAAAATTCTCTCCGGCTTGGAAATGATTTTGTGTGACTCGATTTTTTCAACTACCAAAACATCATTCAAGAGAGTTGTTATGATATCAATTTGATTGGTGATTCTTTGTGTGTATTTTTTAAAAGGCTCGGATTTTTCCCATCCAATTTGATCAATTTTTTGTTCGATCAAATCGATATTTGATAAAATAATAGAAAGTGGATTTCTTAATTCATGAGAAACCATTTCTACAAAGTTGTTTTTTAATTCAGTAAGGTTTTTTTCTTTGATGATTATTTTTTTCAGACCCTCTACTGCATTTACATGATCTGTTACATCTGTAAAACAAAGCATCCAGTTTTTTTGTTCGTTATTGATGCTATAGAATGGCACAAAACTGCATTCTAAATTAAGCTGATTGCCCCTTTCGGAAATCATTAATAAATTAATTGGTTTTAATGAATCATTGTATTTTTCTTTTAGCTTTATTGAAAACAGATTTTTAATTCCTGTCTTATCTTTCTTGAAATAATCTGTCAATTGATTTGAAATTATTCCAAAAAACTCCCCCCATTTTTTATTGGCAAATTTGATGGTAAGGCTATCGTCAATTACTATCACACAAAAATTCAGATTATTGATCATCCTACTAAACATGCTAGACCTTTCTAGTAGATCTATTTGTGTTGTTTTTATATCCGTAATATCAAACCCATAACTGATTATTTTTTCTGCAAAGTCTCCATTTTCTTTAATTGGGAAATAGCGTCTTAGAAAATAAGTGATTTTACCATTGCCTTCGTATATAGCTTCTTCAAACTCAACAGTAATTTGTTCTTTTAATGCTTTTTCAAAATATTTCTTTCTTTTTTCTGCAATTTTAGTCGGGTAATTTTTGTGAGCCAAATATTCTTCATCAGTTTTACCAATTACCCAATCCCTGATTAATTCATCAGGAATAGAGGTTGTGTTTACAAATTCAAACCGATGTTCTTTGTTAAAAACAGCTATATCAGCAGGAACATTAGAAAAAAGATTTTCAAAATAATTCTTTCGTTCATCTAATATTTGATCATAAGAATCCATTTTGTATAATTGATTCATCAGTTAAAATGAAAACTGACGAATAGTTAAAAAAACAGGGGGATAGTTTTTTAACTAAATCAGAGTGACATCTTAAAGATACGAAGTAAAAACCAAGCTTATATCAAAATACTTGAAAACAGGGCATTTCAGATGTGTATTATTATACTTGGTTACATTTCTCTCTTTTTTTTTCAATGACTAAATTCTTATATATTCTGACGATTGTCAACAATGCTTAGGGTTATAATGGAAAGAACTTTGTGTTATAAAAATCACGGTCATGAAAACTCCATTATTTAAACCCATAATTGCATCAATCATTGGATTACATATTAGTTTTTTATTGATGTCACAATCTATAAAAGTTGGTATGGGAACAGGCGTAAGTGCCTATTTTGGCGACCTAACCTATACAAAACAGCTCTTTCAACAGGTTTCTCCTTCTTTAAGTACAGACTTAAGTGTGGACTTAAATAGTAGGTTTGGTCTTAGGCTTAATATTGCCTATACACAATTACAGGCAGACGATAAAAAGTCTATTTATTGGCCTACTAGAAACCGTAACCTGAACTTTAAAAGCGATGTTCTTGAAATAAGCACTTTAGCTGAATTCGACATTTTTAAATCAGAAAACGTAATGGTTACCCCCTATTTGTTTGGTGGCCCTGGAATATTCCTTTTTAACCCAACTACTATCGACAGATATGGCAATAAAGTTGAATTAAAATATGTTGGAACTGAGGGCCAGCCAGGTACTATTGCGCTAAGCGGAGATCCAACTAATTTAACAGAAGGAACAAAAATGCCGATTAAACAGTCATCTAAAGCCTATGAAACCAATGCGTTATGTTTAACATCAGGTATCGGACTAAGACTAAAGGTTTCTGAGCTGTTTTCTATTGGAGCAGAATTCGCCTATCGTTTTACCAACACAGATATGTTAGATGATGTAAGTGCAAATCAATACCCAAACAAGAATTTGATGAACCCTTACGCATATAAATTGACTTTTAGAGAAGATGAAATACATCCCAATGCGCAGCCAGGCTATCAGCCAAGGGGAAACCCATTGATCAAAGACAGTTATTATACTGTTCAAATAAGGGTCACTTATCAATTGAATTAGGATTTGAAAATACTGTTAAAATTTGGCTTATTTATTACTCCGCCTCGTTATAGAATATTAGATACACTAAATATTGGGCATTTGTTTTAGTTTCGTAGCAGATAAACTGTATCTGATAACGATGTCCATCATTGATTTAAAACTACCTAATTCAATTCTTAAAGCTTTGCGCTTGCCTCAGAATAACCTGAGAAGAGACCAGTTAAAAGTGTTGAAGAAATTATTGAAGAAAGCGCGGTTTACTTCTTTCGGGCAGCAATATCGTTTTGATGATATTTTAGTGAGCAAACATCCTGGCAAGAAATTTCAGGAATTGGTACCGACTTTCAATTACAATACCATTTACGAACAGTGGTGGCATAAAACCATCGAAGGCCAATCCGATATCTGCTGGCCCGGAAAAATCAAGTACTATGCACTGAGTAGTGGCACCAGTGAATCGGCCAGCAAATACATTCCCATTACAAATGATATGCTAAAGGGCAATAAGATTGTAATGATCAAGCAACTCTTGAGTTTGCGGTCTTATGAAAATTTCCCCTTCTCCTCCTTAAGTAAGGGCTGGCTAACCCTTGGTGGCAGCACCGAATTACAAAAAGGCGCAGGCTATTATGCAGGAGACCTAAGTGGTATTACGGTGAAGAAAGCACCATTTTGGTTTCAGCCATTTTATAAGCCAGGCAAAAAAACAGCCAAACAAAAAGACTGGAATAAAAAAATCAAAGAGATTGTAGACAATGCACCTCAATGGGATATTGGTTGCCTGGTAGGGGTGCCTGCATGGATTCAATTGTGTTTAGAGCAGGTGATTGAAAGATATCAACTCAACGATATTCACGAACTATGGCCCAACCTTGCTTTTTTTGTACATGGAGGCGTAAGTTTTGAGCCCTATAAAAAAGGGTTTGAAAAATTATTAGGCAAGCCCATTACTTATATAGAAACCTATTTGGCCAGCGAAGGATTTATTGCTTACCAAGATCGGCAGTATGCGCAAGGAATGCGATTGGTTACCAATGAACATATTTTTTTAGAGTTTGTGCCTTTTGATGATGTCAATTTTACTTCGGAAGGAGAAATGATTGAAAAGCCAGAAGCCCTGATGTTGCATGAAGTAGAGGAAGGAAAGGATTATGCATTGTTGATTAGCACGGTTGCAGGCACATGGCGTTATTTAATTGGAGACACCATACGATTTGTAGATAAAGAGCGTTCAGAAATTATTATAACCGGAAGAACCAAGCATTTCCTGAGTTTGGTAGGAGAGCATTTAAGTGTAGACAATATGAACAAAGCCATTCAAATGGCTGGCGCTCATTTCAATATTTGTATTCCTGAATTTACAGTAGCAGGAATTCCAGTGGGTAATTTTTTTGGACATCAATGGTATGTTGCTTGTGACGATGCTGTTGATGCAGCTGCATTGGGAAAATACATAGACGAATGTTTGAATGAATTGAATGATGACTATGCAGTAGAAAGAAAGAGTGCATTAAAAGAAGTTCGATTAGAAGTATTGAGTGAAAAACAGTTTATGGATTTTATGCGTTCGAAAGGAAAAGTGGGCGGACAACATAAATTTCCCCGAGTATTAAAAGGAACCATGTTGGCCGACTGGCAACATTTTTTAGCCAACCCAGTTAAGAAACAAGCCGAGCGATCTCGCGCATAAAAATTTTTTTGATTGATTACAGCAGCCATATTAAAAGGATTGGTTTTAGGATTACTGCTCAGTATTTCGGTGGGTCCAATCATATTTGCTATTATCAAACAGAGCGTTAATAACGGACACAAAGCAGGATACACTTTTGTGGCAGGTGTTTCGGCCAGTGACATAACCCTGGTGTTGGTTTGTAATTTTTTTACAACACTATTTACATCGGCTTTGAATCATAGCACCGAGATTGCTGTTACCGGAAGTATTTTTTTAGTTGTAGTGGGTATTTATACATTGTTCTTTAAAAAAGTAGTGACCGACGAAGACAATAATTTAGTAGAGAAGAAATTTAGAAAACGAGATTTGCTGGGAATTTTTTTGTCGGGCTATTTCATGAATATTTTAAACCCCGGTGTTTTTATTTTTTGGTTTGCCTGGACTGCCGCAATAGTAGGTGATGCTGCCAGTACCCCCAATCCAGTAAATTATAAGTTTACCGTTTTTATTACTTGCCTGGTATTTGTATTACTCAGTGATATTGCCAAAGTAGCGGTTGCAGGAAAACTTCGTTCCAAATTAACACCACATAATTTGCGCATCATCAATAAAATCTCCGGAATTATTTTAATTGGCTTTGGAATTGTACTTGGTTGGGGTGTGCTCAATTATGGTGATGCGATAAAACCGCATTAAGCTTCAATTCCCATCTCCTTTAATTTTAAAACCAGTTCATGTCTAGAACCCACATTTAATTTTTCATACACTGCATCACGATAATTTTCTACTGTTTTAGGCGCAACACACATTTCTTTTGCTATTTCATTTAGTGTAAGATTGGTAATTTTTAACTTAAGAAATTTCATTTCTGCATGATTAAACTTAACGTTGCCAATAAAAGCATATTTATCCCAATTTAAATCTTCAGTTTTTTGTTTTCGGAAATATTGATTTTTTAAATAGCCTGTTACCATCAATTCTGAAAAAACAGATTCAAAATTTAATTTTGAATCTGTTTTAACTAAATACCCATGAATACCTAGATTGAAAAGATTCATGATAGTATTATCATCAACTACAAAAGAAAGAATTAATACTTTGGTGGTTGGATACAAAGCCAATATTTCCTTAGCTGTAGCCGTACCATCCATTATTGGCATGCTCAGGTCAAGTATAGCAATATCAGGTATTTTGTTCGATTGTTTAATAGACTCAAGTAATTCTTTACCATTGTTTCCTACTGCAAAAAAGTTTGAATTGGGAGATTGATCTTTTATCATAGTGATAAAAGCATTTCTTACCCCAACATGATCTTCAGCAAATGCAATTAATAAATTGGATTGCATAAAAAGGTAGTTTACTGGATTTTAAAATGTCGGTGGAATTCAAAAATAATGAAAAAAGGGGCAATCGCCCCTTTTTTGGGTCAAATTATTTGGAGAATATTGGACTATAATTTTTTCTTCAATCTTTACTTATTTCAAAATCAATTAAAATAGGTTACCAGATATGTATTAAACACTTTTAAAACTTTAATTATGAAAAAAATTACTTTTTTACTTTGCACGGTATTGTTTTTTACGTTTGCAAACGCAACAAATTTCTCAAAAATTGAAAAAAATAAAGCAATGTTTTTTTCTAAAACACTATACGTAACTGCATATGATGCTTGTGGCCAAAAACTGACTTTTACCGTTACTTGTGGATCTTGCTCATGGGGCGACCTAGGTCATGGCGCTGATGATTTTATTCATAGTCACACAGATTCACATGGATGTTTCTTTTTAAGTCATTAATAAAACAACTTCTAACATTATATCTGGTAAGCATTTTAAAGTAAAACAAACAACAATGAAAAAATATTTATTTCTCATCATTTTGAGCATCGCCAACGTGCTAATATCATATGCACAAGAGAAAGCATTTCTAAAAGTTAATTATAATTTTGAACATTTACGTGATACTGTATCTGGATTTAGATACAAGGAAGAAATGGGACTGTTAGTAGGGAAAACTGTATCAAGTTATTATAGCCAACGTAAACTTACACAAGACTCTGTTAAACGTAAAGCTTATGAACAAGCTGATCAAAATGGAGGTTATGTAAATCTTGGGGTAATACTTCCAACAACAATGGAGTGTTATTTTATTTTTCATTCTGATAAAAAATTATTGATTGCTACTCCTTTTCAAAGGGATTTATATTTAATAAACGAGCCCTTGGAGACAATTAAATGGAGCATTAATTCTCGAACAAAAAATATTAAAGGGTTCCTTTGTCAGCAAGCTGTTGGTAGTTTTAAAGGAAGATTGTATACGGTATGGTTTACTTCGGAACTACCCACAAATGCTGGTCCATGGAAACTAAATGGACTTCCAGGATTAATATTAGAAGCAGCTGACTCAAAAAACGAAGTAAGTTTTATTGTAAAATCAATTCAGAAAACACCAGGTCAAAATATTATAATACCCACAAATGGAATAAAAACAAATTTAAAAGATTTTAATAAAATGACTCAAGCCTATTCAAATGGAGGTATTAATCCTAATTCAACATTGGCTAATTCTGATATAAAAATAAATGGTCAAAATTTGTCTGGATCGAGTTCAAAAAAAAGTAATACTAGTGGAATTAATAACCCAATGGAAAAATCCAACTAACTTTAAGAAGTAAAAAGAGTTATAGCTGCTGATGCAAAGAATTCTTTCACTTATTTAGGTAAATGGATGAAATATATTGTGTTAATAATACTGCTTATTATCTGCAACTACTGTTTTTCACAAAACCTAATTTCTGGAATAGTGAAAGATAGCAGTGGTAACTATGTGGAGTCAGCAATTATTCGTGTTTTAAAAAAAGAAACAAAACTTGCTTGTTTATTTTCAGTAACAAATTCTAAAGGATATTTTGAATTTATCATTCCAGATTCTCTTTTAAAGAATTTATCCAATATTACTGTTCAAGCTTTAGGTTTTATAACACAAGAGAAAGAAATAAAAAATATAAAAAATAGTTTTGATTTTATTCTACTTCCAGATATAGCATTTCTTGAGCCAGTAATAGTAAAAGATAATAGCATTAAAATTAGAAAAAAGGGAGACACTTTAAATTATACTGCTTCTTCTTTTTCTTCAAAGGCCGATAAAACCATTGGCGATGTTTTGAAGAAAATACCAGGTATAGATGTAGATAACAACGGTAGAATTTCCTTTAATGGAACACCAATTAATTATTTTTATATTGACGGCGACAATTTATTAGATGATCGATATAATATTGCTACCGAATCAATTCGTTATGATTTAGTTGATAAAATTCAAGTAATAGAAAAAAATCAGCATATAAAAATGTTATCTGGAATTGTTGAAAGTGATAAACCGGCGATTAATATTACTTTTAAAGACAAAAACAAACTTAATTGGAATAATGATGCAAGCGTTGGAGCCGGTATTGATAATCTTTCCTTAGTAGAAATTAATGCAATGGTTTTTAAAAGTAGATTTAAATCTTTAAATGTTTTTAAGTACAATAATATTGGTAACAATATTGCTAGTGGATATAGTGATGCATCTATTTCTGAGTCAAATTCAAGTGATCAAATTGAAATACCAGAAACGCCTATAGTTATAACCGGACTTAGATATTTTGATGTAAATGAATCAAGGTATTTATTTAACAATACTGCCTTTTTAACGTTGAATAATCTACTAAAAACTAAAACTGGTTTATCCTACCGCTTTAATTTACTAGCATTATCCAATAAACAAAAACAATCCTATTCTAACCAAACTAATTTTATAATTCCAAATACTGATATCGTTGGTTTGTCAGAAACAAATAATTCTTTTAATTATTTAAAAAATATGACTGCAACTTTTGCAATTAATGTTAACAGTACAAAAAGATATATTAATTTATCAACAGAAGGTTCTTTAAGCCCAAGAAACAATGACTTAGACATTGTTTTAAATAATAATAATATATATCAAAGAATTGATGACAAAAAGGCAAAGTTGTCAGTAATATTCAATGGGATTTCAATTATTGGAACCAAAGGATTCGTAGAACTTTTTTCTGAGACAAAATATCAAAACAATCCTCAGTCCCTTTTTTTTGTTCCCGGTTTATTTGACTCTTTATTGAATGCAGGTAATCCTTATAAAGCAGGCAATCAACAATTAGTACTAGAATCTTTTGTGACTAAAAATTATTTTTCAATTAAGTATGCCTCAAACTACTGGTTAAATACTTTTAAACCAGGATTTAGTATTGAAAAACATAGAATGACTTCTGATATTAACATTGAAAAAAGCACAGGGAATAGTGCTAACCTTGGCAGTGCTTTTTCAAATAGTTTACAATTTACAAAACAAATTTATTTTCTAGAAGATGAAATACGCTGGCAAAAAATGAATACTCAATTAAGCCTAAACATACCATTAAGTATAAATAATGTAACTGTTAGAGATAACTCTAAATCTTTTTCAGATAAAAGCAATCTAGTCTTATTACAACCTTCTTTTCAATGGCGTCAAAAGTTAAGTCCTAAACTAGAACTTATAACAAAGTACTTTATGAATAATCAATTTGGCAACATTGCAAATTTGTATAGAGGCGCAATAATTACCGATTATAGACAAATTTTAGCAAATCAGATATACTTCTTAGAATCACAAAATGAGCTACACCAATTCACAACGTCTTTTACTTTTAAACAACCAATTAAAATTTTGTTTTTTAATTTGTCGGCACGCTATTCTTTTCAACAGAATAAATCTATTCAAACTTCTGATATTAATAGTAACTTAAATAAAATTATTGCTGTTCCATTTTTAAATTCAAATAAGTCTTTTTCAGTAAATAGCTCAATATCAAAATACCTTTTTTTTGCAAATTCAACACTTAATATTTCCTACAGATACAGAAACAGCGTCAACCCAACTTTTCAAAATAACGAAATATTTAATTCACAAAACACAACTAATACAATCGAGGTTGGTTTAAGATCAAAAATAAAAAAAGCCCTTTCTTCTAATATAGAATATATGCTTTTTTCAATGAAAAATATGAATGCAAATACCCAAAAACAAAGTGCCCAACAATTCAAACAAAATTATGCTTTAGAGTATACTCATGAGACTTTCTTTGTAATTAAGTTTGCTGCCGAATCCATTACTTATTGGAGAAACGAAAATAAAGTTGACAACTTCATTTTTTTTGATGCATCAACAAAAATCTTTTTTAAGAAACCAAATATTGAGATAGAAGCTATTTTTTCTAACCTTGGAAATATTTCTAGTTTTAGTCAGGCTATTGTTTATTCAAATTCAATAAGTACTGAGCAAACCCTAATTAGAGGCAGAACTGCATTCTTGAAAATAGGATTTAAATTTTAATAATATCCATTGTATTTAAGGTATGAAGCATTTCGTCAGAATAAAGAAAATCTTTTCCATATTATTTTTATTTATTAAATCGTATACTTTTACTCAGCCAATTATTGACACAACTCATTATTTCCCCCCAAAATCAAGCGTATTTGTAGCAACAACATTCCCCCTAGGATTAAATTTTTCTTCAGGTATTGAAGTTAGGCTGCTTAAACAAAAAAGAATCACTTTAATTCCATCAGCTAATTTACTATTACATACATCATCTACAAATACCAATACCCAGCTTGATAATGGTGGGATACTTTTAGTGGCTATGGCTACATTAGAAGCGAGGTATTATTTTATTTCCAAAAGAAAAATTGTAGTAAATGATATTGTATATAAAAATAGACCGTCATTTTATTTATCAATAAAACAGTTTTTAATTGCAGATCCTTTTATAAACTCAGGTGAAAACAATCTAGACTACAGTAAAGGAAAAGCAACAGCAGCAATAATTGGTTGTGAAAAACATTTTAACCGTTTCTTTTCAACAATTATTTTAGGTTAAGTTTTTGAAAAATGGAATAAAATTAGCACTACACAATACACTGCTACTCAAATTCCATTACTTCAGTTTGGTATAACACTAGGATATACATTTTGATTTTTAAATGCACATATCATGTATAAAAACATTTATTTTTCTTTATGGATCTTATTCTTTGTAATGCTAATTATCGGAAGCAAATTAGATATGAAGTATTATACGGTATATACCATTCTTTTAGTAATCAATCTTGCTTTGATTGGCTTTGTTAAATTCAAGTATCTAAAACAAAAATAAATTTCTCTTTTTATTGTACCTTCCATTCATGGCAGGTAGCAACAAAAACATTTTTCAAAGAACCATACGATTCATTGGTAAGTTATTCTTGATATTATTTATCAGTTCTACATTGTATCTGTTCATTTGCAAATGGTTAATGCCGCCGATTACCATTACTCAAATCAGCAACGCATTTGGCTATGGTTTGAAAAGAGATTATGTAGGTTGGGATGAAATTTCCTACAATGTCAAATTAGCCGCTATTGCCAGCGAAGATCAGTCCTACCCCGATCATAGCGGATTCGATTGGGATGCTATTGAGAAAAGCCTGAAGCCAAAAAAGAAAAATAAAAAATCCAAGATTCCATTGGGTGGGGGCGCCAGCACCATTACCCAACAAACGGCTAAGAATGTTTTTTTATGGCAGGGAGGATACATTACCAAGTACATTCGTAAAGTACCAGAACTCTATTTTACAGTAATGATTGAATTAGTGTGGGGTAAGAAAAGAATATTAGAAGTATACCTAAATACCATTGAAATGGGCCCAGGTATTTTTGGCATTGAAGCCGCAGCCCAACATTATTTTCATAAATCAGCCAAGAAACTCAGCCTTGCTGAAGCTGCAATGATAATCGCTTGTTTGCCCAACCCAAAAAAGTTTTCAGTTCAACCCATGAGTAGAAGAGTATCTTGGAGGTATCCGCAAATAGTGCAGCAAATGCGCAATATAGAAGATGATGAAGATATTGCAGCTTTAATTAAATAATCGCATCTACCGTTTCAATTGCTTTTGCAAGCCGCTCTTCATAATTACCACTGATGATGGTCCAAGGAACAGATTGGTTGATGAGCAGGTCTTTGTAAATATTGAATAATTCTATTCTTGGTTTTTCGTCGGGGTATTCGCGCAGCTCATCTTTTACCCAAGGCAAATCAATATTGCAGAGTAAATAATGATCGTATTTTCTTTTTACGATCTGATCGAGAATAAAAAAATCGCATGCTCCAAAAACGTATTCACTCCAAACTTTCATTACATACATATCGGTGTCTACAAAAAGCAATGGAGGATTTTTAATACTTCCGGCTACTTCATCTTCCAAAGCCAACTGTCCCTTTGCAATATTTACCAAATCTGCTGCATTGTAATTCCTTCCATTGGTTAATAAATAATCCCTGGCAAATTCCCTGCACCATTCGGTTTTGTAATGATCGGCCAATAAAGAACAGAGCGTGCTTTTTCCGGTAGACTCTGGTCCAATAATTACAATCTTTTTAATGGCTTGCATGTTTTGCTTTTTGTTGCCAGCTGATCAATCCTGCAATGGCTAAAATCAAGAGTACCAAAAATTGTACACTGGTAAATACATATCCTTTGATAAAGTATAACGGTATAGAAGCAATATTTGTTGCTATCCACCAGATCCAACTCTCTACTTTTTTTCTGGCCATTAACCACATTCCAGTATAGGCGGTTGCGCTTGCAAATGCATCGGCCCAGGGAATAGCTTCTGGCGCAAAAGATTTTTTCAGCCAACTGAGTGCAGTAAAAATCAACAGGTAAAACACTCCAAAGAATAATACTTGTTGCATCCACTCTTTTCGATTACTAAAACTAATATGCAATTCTGGACTTGCATTGCGCTTGTCTTTTTTAGACCATAAGATCCAACCATAAATGCTCATTACTGTGTAGTAAAAATTCACACTGGCTTCTCCGAGTAAATTTCCTTTAACACTTAAATAGATATAAAAAACAGTATTCACTAAACCTATAGGATACACTAAAATATTTTCCTTTCTGCTAAACCAAACAGAAGCAATACCTGCCAGTACAGCCACAAACTCAATGGGGCCTGTGGCTTTGAGTCCTTGCAAGAATGCATCAAAAACGGTAGATAATTCCATCTTTAAATTGCCAACTGGCAATCGGTTTTTTTTGTTGAAGAATAAATGCAAGATCAATCAAATCGTCGTTCTCACCATAAAAAAACCAAATCAAATAAAAATGTTTATTGGCTTTAAATTGCTCTATCTCTTTAAGAATGTCTTTATGTGGCAAAGCAACTGTATTTATTCCAGTCAAATAATACAATGCATCGTTGGCGTTGGCAAATACAGGAGGCTGGTATTTTTCAATATCTTTTCTGATGAATGCTATCATGGGAGATTTTGTCCATTGATCTTCACTATAGCCTGGAATGCCTGCAAAACCAACACCTTCCCAAGTGTCTTTATTCATTTGGTATTGATGGAATTGCACAAAACCATAGAACCCTAAAAAAATCAATCCTACAAACATCCGAACTGTTCTTGTTTTTTCCTGCATCAATCGAGTAACAAAAAAAGCCATCAATAAAATGATTGGAATAAATATCGGTGACAGTAACCTACTACTGAGTGTTTCAAATCGAGAGATAGATGCTGTGATCAACATAAAAAAACTATATACCAAAAAGAATAGTGCTATTATGGTTGAAAAGCGATTGTAATATTGGGCCTGTAAAAAATGATAAACAACCCAAATAAATGCTATTAAAAAGAAAACTATCAACAGCAGAATTGCAAGATGCTGTTGCGCTTCAGGAATAGGAAACCAATATCTAATTACCTCCCCAACATCTTGTAGATTATCCCAAAAACTCCTGAGCGCTTTTTCACGCACTCCTGTGTATGTGCCCGATACCATTGAGTTTCGGGCAAGGTTAAAGAATGCCAATGAAGCACCAACAATACCCATTAATAATCCGTGCAGCAATTTTTGTTTTAATTTTAATTGCGGATTAAACAAGATCAATGCGCCACCGGTGAGAATAAAAACAATGCCTACATAACGTACCGAAAATCCAATCGCTGCAATAGATGCCAGCAACAACAAATTAATTATAGATGATTGATGTACATATTTTTTCGCAGCCAACAGAAAAAACAAACTGATCAAAATAAATAATGTTTCCGACCAGAGCATGGTGTACACTTCTAACATTGCAGGGCTAGATGCTAACAACAACAAAACCAATAATCGCAGCATATCATTGCCTTTAATCGATGCCTTCAATATGGATGAACAACAAAAAAGGATGGCAGAAAAAATTATTGCATTTACAAATGGTAAAATGTTGGTGATAGCAATCGGACTCAAGCATTTGATCAATGCTAAAAAAACAGGATAGCCCAAAGGAAATAATACAAAGGGCTCATTGTTAAAATCGGTAAATGAAAAACGTTCTACAATATGATTAGCAACACTTAGGTACTGAACAGAATCCGGAGAAATGCCAATACCACTATGTTGTGTAAACAACAAAATGAGTACAAATACCAGGGAAGACGCAATCAATGCATCCCAATAATGAGTGAATATTTTAAGAATGGTGTTTTTCATTCAGCGCTATCGCTTGCTCTATCGATGCCTGATGATGAGCTGCATGATATGCTGTAAAATAAAGCATTTCGCGCAAAGTCAATTTACCGAGTAAGGGATGTGGTAAAATGTTTTTATCCAGCGCTTCTTCCGATTGTCGATTGATTTTTTTACAAAGTGCTTTTACTAAATCGTTCAAACGATTGATCAATTTGGTTTTGGCTTCAAATGGAACAAATGGAGGCTCAAATTTTGCGGGAGCTTTTCCTCCAGCAGCTAGTTTAGATTGATATTTAGCTACCAATTCCTCATAGGATTTAGATGGCCTATTGGCTTTACCAAATAAAAGGGAGGGTATGAAACCAGGCAAGCCCATGGCCATATTTACAGGAGCAACACTTTTAATCATATGATTCAATTGCTTTCCTGCCGACCATTTGCCTTCAGCCGCCAACAAAAAAGCATGTTCATCCAAACCTTCCAAACAATTGATCAGGTTTTGATAAGCATGCTCTATTGAAATAATGATCGATTCTTTATTCATGATAGCTTATTCAGCTTCTGCAACTACTTCTTTTACTTCCGGAATCATACGCTTCATCATTCCTTCAATTCCAGCTTTTAAAGTAATCATAGAAGAAGGGCACCCACTGCAACTTCCTTGTAACATGAGGTTTACAATACCGTCGTTGTAACTTTTAAATTGAATGGCACCACCATCCATTTCAACAGCAGGCTTTACATAATTCTCCAATAATTCCTTCACTCTTTTTACAATATCATCGTCATCGGCATTTACAGTATTGGTAGCTTCTTGTTTTACCTTGGCTACTTCATCATCATTTACCACAACACCACCATTCTCTAAATACTCTTTCAAAAAGTTTTTGATGGTAGGAATTACATCCTGCCAATCTTCGGTATCCATTGTTTTGGTTAGTGTAATGAAATTACTAGCAATGAACACACTTTTTATAAATGGAAAGCTGAATAATTCTTTTGCTAAAGGAGAGGGTGCAGCCAATGTTTCATCCGCAAAATCAATGCTTTTGCCTGGATACAACAGCTTATTGGCCACAAATTTCATGGTTTCAGGATTAGGTGTCATTTCGGTATAAATACTAATTACCGGGTTGCCTGTTTGAATCATATCTGTCAATTTTATCGATACTAAGGTAAAGTACAAAAATATATCAATTCCCAATAGTCAAAAGTTAGTTCCTGCAGAAAGGGTTAAATCGGACCTTATTTTTACGGATATCGACAATCTACTCAATAAATAGCCTGTTTTTGCGTTCTATTTCATACGGATTTACCTGTTCAAGCCATGCGCCAGTTATTATTATCCATACTATTCATAAGCATTTTGACTAATGTGTTTTCCCAGGGGGCTGGGTTTACATTAGGTATTAACCTTTGTGGGGGAGAAATGGGGGAAAATAACATTCCGGGAACCCTGAACAACCATTATGCCTATCCAACCGAAGAGGAAGTAGATTATTTCTATAAAAAAGGATTTAAACTAGTCACTATCCCATTCCGTTGGGAGCGTATTCAAAAAGATCTGGGCGGAGACTTGGATTACCAGGAAATCGGAGAAATTAAAAAAGTAGTTGGATGGTGTTCCAATAAAGGCATGCAAGTAATTATCAGCATGCATAATTCTGGCAGGTATAGAAAATACGGAATTGATTATCTCATTGGTTCTTTATCTGTAAGCAGGGTAGATTATGCAGATGTTTGGAATAGACTGGTGAATGCATTTTCGGGATATCAAAATATTTATGGCTATGAAATAATGACCGAGCCGCATGAAATGCAAGGTTTCGATTGGTTTACTACTGCGCAACAAGCCATCAATTCTATCAGAGAAGCCGATAAAAGAAACCAAATCATAATTGCCGGAGAAAATTATGCAGCAGCGGAAAGCTGGAAAGAGTACAGCGATAATTTAAAAAATTTAAAAGATCCATCTGATAAAATCATTTACAACGCGCATTGTTTTTTTGATGTGGACTTTACTGGAAAATACCTCTATTCATACGAACAAAATAAAGTGGAAGACTCAACAGGAATAAAAAGAGTCCAACCATTTGTTAATTGGCTAAAAGACAATAATAAAAAAGGAATGGTAGGTGCATTTGGTATCCCAGATACCGATCCACGTTGGTTAAAATTGATGGAGAATTTTATCCGTTACCTCAATACCAATAATGTTGCTGCTAATTATTGGGCTTCTGGAAAAAGATGGAGCGGCAATCCATTATCTGTATATCCTTTAGCACAAACCGATCGACCACAGATGGGTGTATTGCAACAATTTATCAATGGAGTATCTTATGAAGAAAAGCAAGTGATAATGGCAGCAGCACCTACGAATGGTACTAATAATTCTTCTGAATCAATTAATAATACGCAGTCTGGTAACAACGCGCCGGTAATCGAAAGAACGCCGGTACCTACTTTACCACCACCACCTCCTGAAAGCTTTTTATTTTTACCTGGCACCGTGTTGCTTCCACAACCCAATGGGGGCTTATACAAACCCACACCAAAGCAAATGCCAACAGATAATGGAGTTAGGGTAGCGAAGTATAAGAACAATTAAGAAACAATTCTCAACTTAGCATAGTTGAGCATTATTTTTTTCTCCCCGTTTTTTTCAAATTGAATCGTAGCAACCGGATTGTGTGCAGAGCCTTCTATACTGGTAACATTACCAAATCCAAATTTTTGGTGCTCTACTCTTTGTCCTGCTTCTAAATTGGAGGTATCACTTGCAATAAAATCAGCAGAAGGAATATGTATTGCCACTTTAGACGTTGGAGGTACAATCGGTAAATATTCAGGTTTAGCAGTTGCTGGTTTTTTATTGGGAGCTGGTCCGTATTTTTTTTCTGCTTGAGCAGTGTCTCTATAATTAAATCCGCGTTGCATTCTTTCATAAGCACCACCCCAATCGGTACTCGAATTATTTCTTGCCCCACCTCCTGCATAAGATTTATCTACATTGTCTTCCGGCATTTCTTCAATAAATCTACTAGGTTCGTTTTGAACCAATTGACCAAAACGATACCTCGAATTAGAATAGGTTAACCAAAGTCTTTGTTTAGCCCTAGTAATAGCAACATAAAATAATCTACGTTCTTCTTCTAATTCTTCTCTGGTATTGATGCTCATGGCATTGGGAAAAAGTGTTTCTTCTACCCCTCCAATAAATACACAACCAAATTCTAAACCCTTTGCAGCGTGAATGGTCATTAGTTTTACCACATCAGTATTTTCTTTATCATCATCTGCATCAGTTAATAAAGTGATCTGTTGTAAATAGGAGCCCAAAGTTTTGTCACCTAGTTCTCCATCATCATTGCTAGGGCTCTCTGTCCATTCTTTAATAGAGTTGAGCAACTCTTGAATATTTTCATAACGAGCTAAACCTTCTGTGGTTTTATCATTGAATAATTCTTTTACCAAATTGGTATGCTTGCCTACTTGTACCGCTACATCATAGGCGTTCTTATCGGTAAGCATGCTTTGGAAATAACGAATCATCGTTACAAAATTTTGCAATGCTTCTAAAGTGCCTACTTTAAATCCAAACTCTGCAGCCCTGCTCACAACATCAAACATGGAAATATTATGTTCATTGGCAAAAATCACACATTTTTCCATCGTGGTTTTTCCAATTCCCCTTACCGGATAATTGATAATTCTTTTGAGTGCCTCTTCGTCTTGAGTATTTACAATTACGCGTAAATAACCCAACAAATCTTTAATTTCTTTTCTTTGATAAAAACTGGTTCCCCCATAAATACGATATGGTATACCCATTTTGCGCAAGCTTTCTTCAAAAGATCTACTCTGTGCATTGGTTCGATATAAAATGGCAAAGTCTTTATTAAAAAAATGATTGCGGAGTTTTTGTTCTTGAATAGTATCTGCTACAAATTTTCCTTCTTCATTATCGGTCATGGTTCTTACCAACGAAATTTTTTCTCCAGCCGCATTATCGGTCCATAAGTTTTTTGGAATCTGACCTTTATTGTTTTTAATAATTTGATTAGCAACATTAATGATCTGGCTGCTGCTTCGATAATTCTGTTCGAGCTTTACCACTTTTACATCGTCATAGTCTTTTTGAAACTGTAAAATATTTTCGATGGTTGCACCGCGAAAGCTATAGATACTTTGCGCATCGTCACCCACCACGCAAATATTTTCATGAGCAGCCGCTAAGAGTTTGGTGATTTGATATTGAACAGCATTGGTATCCTGGTACTCATCAATTAAAATGTACTTGAACTTATGTTGGTATTTATGCAATGCATCCGGAAAATTTTTCAGCAACTCATACATTTTCAATAGTAGATCATCAAAGTCTAATGCGCCATTTTTAAAACAACGATTGGCATATGCAGCATATACTTTTGCAATAGCTGGACGATTAGCCCGCATATCTTCCTGCTGAATATAATAATCATTGGCATATTCTGCGGGGCCTACCAGTGCATTTTTTGCAGAAGAAATTCTATTGCCTACAATATTTGGTTTATAATGTTTGTCGTCTAAATTTAATTCGTTGATCACCGTTTTTAGAACAGACCTACTGTCGTCGGTATCATAAATGGTAAAGTTGCTTGGATAACCTAATCGAGTTGCCTCAGCTCTTAGAATTCTTGCAAATACACTATGAAAAGTTCCTATGTATAAATTTCTTGCTTCTGAATTGCCGAGAATTTTTTCAATACGCTCTTTCATTTCAGCAGCTGCCTTATTGGTAAAAGTGAGCGCCAGAATATTAAACGCATCTACTTTTTCGGCAGACATTAAATGCGCAATACGAGTGGTTAATACTTTTGTTTTTCCACTTCCTGCTCCAGCCACAATCATGATTGGACCCTTTACATGCTTTACCGCTTCTGTTTGGGGTTCATTCAATCCTTTCAAATACTCCTGCATACAATTCACTTTCAGGTTGCAAGATAAGTGCTTGTTGGTAGGAATCCTGAACCGTGTATAAATAAGGGTTAAATAACTGTTCTAATATTTACAAAATCTCCAATACCATTTTATTCCAACAGTTTCAATAAAACAAGGGCATAAAAAAAGGGACCAATTGGTCCCTTTTCATTATTGTTTGAATGATTTATTTCTTAGTCTCTAATAATTTAAAGAACTGATCTAGTTGTGGTAAAATCACAATTCTTGTTCTTCTGTTGGCAGCTCTACCTTCAGCAGTTGCATTATCAGCAAGAGGAACATATTGACCTCTACCGGCAGCAGTCATTCTTTTTGGATTTAATCCATAAGAATCTTGTAATATTCTAACGATCGTTGTAGCTCTTTTAACACTCAAATCCCAGTTGTCTACCAATGGTCCGTTTCCGCGTATTGCTATTGAATCTGTATGACCTTCTACCATGAATTCAATTTCTGGTTGAGCGTTCAACACTTTGGCCACTTTACCCAACACTTCTTTAGCGCGATCGGTTACATCATATGACCCACTCTTAAACAACAATTTATCGGAGATATCTACATATACAACTCCTTTATCAACTTTAATATTGATGTCTTTATCATCTAAATTGCCAATAGCGCCTTTTAAATTCATCACCAAGGCCATATTCAAAGAATCCTTACGGGCAATAGAACCTCTTAAATCTTGAATATAGATATCTTTCGCTCCAATATTGTCTAGCGATTTTTTGATGCTCTCTGCTTGAGAACCTGTAACAACTGATAAATCTTTTAATTGATTCAATACAGTACTGTTGTTTTGTTTCAAATATTCCAATTGATTATTTAAAGTAGCAATCTGAGACTCTAAACCAGCTTTTTGTGCAGCTGATTGGGCAGATCCTTTTTCTTTTTCTGCATTACACTTATTTAATTCATCTTGTAAGGCCCTGTATTTTGCCTGCATGTCGGCATAAGCTCCTTTTAGTTCAGTGTAATTTGCTTGTGCTTGTTTTAATTCTTTAGGACTAGCACAAGAGAACAAAGTAATTGATGCAATTGCTGCAAATAAGTAAAATTTCATGTTCATAATTTCAACGGTTTATATAGACTATAATATGGAACGATTTATTAACTATAAAATTGTTCAATTAGGTCTGTTTTAACAAAACTAGTGCCAATTTTTTATTCAATATGTTAAGAAATTTATAGAATCGCTACTGATGGCTGCATTTTATACCAATCATTGTATTGTTGCTGAAACAATTCATCCACTACTTTACGCTTTATTTTCAAAGTTGGAGTCAGAATTCCATTTTCGAGGGTCCACTCATCTTTTAATACTATGATTTTAGCTACCTGTTCATGGTGTTCCAATTGATCATTCATTTTCGAAAGAAAACCGGAGAGCTGTTCAACAATGGTTGGCTTTTCTTCTTTGGTTGCTTTTTCGGAAAGCGTACAAAGCAACAACGGAGCAGGCATCCCGGATCCTACAACACAAGCTTGAGATACAAATGGATGTGCCAGTACTTTTGATTCTATATTGGATGGGATCACATATTTCCCTTTGCTTGTTTTGAACTGGTCTTTTATTCTTCCAGTGATGGTTAAATATCCTTCAGCGTCAATAGATCCCTCATCACCTGTTTTCAACCAATCTCCTTCAAACATTTCGGCAGTTAATTGTGGTTCTTTATAATAGCCCAGCATATTTGCTTCGCTTTTTACCAATACTTCATTTTCTGCACTCAGTTTTACATCAACACCAGGATAGCTTTGACCAACAGTGCCAAATCTGGCCGAATGCTTTCTGTTAACATGTGATAGCGCAGAATTTTCTGTCATTCCATAAGCTTCCTGAATAGTGATTCCCAATTTTGAAAACCATAGCAGTACCGCTTTATTAATTGGAGAAGCCCCGGTATAAAAATATTTGCATTTAGCAAAGCCCATTTTTTTTTGGATAGCCGATTTAATGATTCCAGATACGATCGGTATACTTAACAAACGACTCAATTTTTGTTGAGGCATTTTCTTCAAAATTTCTTCCTGCATTTTTTCCCAAATACGTGGCACTGCTAAAAAAACAGTTGGTTGAGTATATTGCAGGTTTGCAGAAAAGCTTTCCATGGATTCTACGAAATAGACAGAGCTACCTGTAAAAACAGTACCGCATTCTACCAACATTCTTTCTGCAACATGACATAAAGGGAGATAAGAGAAAAACTTTTCATCGATAAATGGAGGATTGCTTTCTAAGAAAGAGTGCACAGCAAAAGACATGGCATGAAAGCTATGCATCACTCCTTTGGGGGTACCTGTTGTTCCGGATGTATACACAATACAGGCAAGATCTAATGCATTGATAGCAGGCGTTCCAGTTAATGGAGCATTCGATCGAACCAAATCATTCCAATTCAAACATCCTTCATTAAAATAAAAAGGAAAACTAATCTGAATCAAATTTTCAGGAATGCCCTTTCTGATTTCTTCAGGTTTATCGAGCTTTCCAACAAAAATAATTTTTGCTTCACTGTGCTTGATAATTTCATTTACTGCATCAGCAGTAATATTTGGATACAATGGAACAGAAACCATTCCCGACATGGCAATCGCAATATCACACATGATCCAATGCGCACAATTCTTACTCAAAATGGCCACTTTATCACCTTTTTGTAAACCAGTACTTTGTAAGTAACTGGCAATACTTCTGATTTCTTTTCCTGCTTCTGCCCAGGTAAAATTTTGGTATTGCTTTTTTACTGGCTCTGCTAAGAAAAGTTGATCCGGCTTTTCTTTTTCGAATTGACAGAATTTATCTACGATACATGGGTATTGATTACTCATAAATATTCATTAAGTGGTTTCAATTAAATGATGTAAGCCTTGCTCAGGATTTTTACCTTTTATAGAGGAATAAAAACGAAGTATATGTTGAATATCTGCTTCCATATTATTGGTCGGATAAAAAGGTTCAGAAAAAGAGACTTCTCTTTTTCCAAAGTCAAAGCCCGTCATGATGATGGGAACATGGGCTTTTTGTGCAATATGATAAAAACCTGTTTTCAACCTGTCTACTTTTTTTCTGGTTCCCTCTGGAGAAAGTGCCAAAATAAACTGATCATGCGAATTAAATAATTCAACAACCTGGTCTACCATATTATTCTTATTCGATCTATCAACAGGAAAACCGCCCATTTTTCTAAAAAAGAATCCGAATGGGCCTTTAAAAAGAGAGTCTTTACCCAAAAACTTAAAATGATACAATTGAAGCTTACTCCGAATAGCCAGCCCTACTACAAAATCCCAACTACTGGTATGGGGAGCCATTACAATAACTGCTTTTTGAATATGATGGGGAAATTCCCCCACTACTTTCCATCCTTGAAGACGCAGAAATAGGTTCCAGCAAATACGCATAGCAATCGGTTGAGCCAGTTCAAGATAATAAAAAACCCTAAAATCAGTCCATTTTGATGAAGGTTTACAATAAAAAATGAGCAATTTTCTAAATCGAATGAGCGTTTCTAATAAAATTCAATCATTATGGGCTCTTTCAGAAGTTTTGTAGGTTCAGAATTAATGTCGCTTCGCCAGCATATTTCTGCCTTAAGAAGTATGATTCCGGGTAATATTAAATTAAAACCCAGTGAACGCAGAAGCATGTTTAAGTTGAATACCAAGAAAAAGGAATTTGTTCAAAAAGCAGTCCAGTTCATGAGAAGAAGCCCTAATACAGTTCCTTCCTATGTGGATGTAAGTGTTTGTAATAATTATTTACACTTATATGATCAATATTCGGAATTGCTTTCGGAGGTAGAAGAAATCAGGAGCAAATTAGAAGATGCCAAATTATTAATTGGCAATGAAGTATTACAACAATCAAGGGCTTATTTTCAAAACGCTAAAACCGCTGCTAATTCAGGGATTACCGAATTTGTTACCATCTATAAAGAATTGCATCCTCATTATGCCGTAGGACGCAATAGTAAAAAATCGGAAATTGAACTTGCATAAATTTGCAATAGAATAGCACTCAAACGAATTAACACTATAAAACCCCTCCTTTGAATCCAGCTCAAAAAATCATTATTATCACCGCACCTTCTGGTGCGGGTAAAACCTCTATTACTCGATATTTATTGAATAAGTACCCACTATTGTCTTTTTCTATCTCAGCTGCTACTCGAAAACCCAGAGCTGGCGAAGAAGATGGAGTACAGTATCATTTTATGTCTGAGCAAGATTTCAAAAACAAAATAGATGCCGACGCCTTTGTGGAATGGGAAATGGTATACGAGGGCAATTATTACGGCACATTAAAAACCGAACTAGAAAGAATTTGGCATTTGGGAAAAACACCTGTGTTGGATATTGATGTAAAAGGGGCTATTCATATTCAACAACAATTCGGCAAAAACTGCTTGTCTATTTTTATTGAACCACCTTCGGTGGAAGAACTTAAAAAAAGATTAGAAAGCAGGGGATCAGAAACTGCGGAAAGTTTGGCTACCCGCGTCAATAAAGCCAGTTATGAGATTTCTTTCAGCCATCAATTCAATAAAACCATCATTAATAAAGATTTGGAAATTGCTTGTGCAGAAACAGAGCAACTCATTAAAGAATTTTTAGGCTGGTGATTTGAATGGTTTATTTTTATCCCACTTATTTACTTTAAATACAATCAATGAAAAGATTATTGGTAACCAACTTATGCGTTTTGTTATTTGGTATAACTCAAGCCCAAAATAATAATGGCATTCTTAAAACTGATGCAATCAAAAATATTGATGGCAAATACGAGACCTATAAAAATATTGCATTGCAAATTTGGGGATTTGCAGAAGTAGGATATAAAGAAGTAAAGAGCACTCAGCTTTTACAAGAAACCCTGAAGAGCAATGGATTTGCTGTGGAATCTGGAGTAGCAGATATTCCTACCGCTTTTGTTGCCAGTTATGGAAGCGGCAAACCTGTGATTGCAATTTTAGCAGAATACGATGCATTGCCTGGGTTATCTCAGGAAGCGAATACCGAAAAAAAATCAATTAATGGAATAGACGCAGGCCATGGTTGCGGGCATCATTTATTTGGTACAGCATCCGTTGCTGCAGGAATAGAAATTAAAAAATTAATTGAAGCAAAAAAATTAACTGGAACAGTTAGGGTTTACGGTTGCCCCGCAGAAGAAGGCGGAAGTGGTAAAGTATATATGGTAAGAGCTGGTTTATTTAAAGACGTAGACGTTGCAGTGCATTGGCATCCTGGCAATGAAAATAAAGTTACCATGACAAGTGCATTGGCCAACACATCCGCTAAATTTCGTTTTTATGGTTTATCATCACATGCATCAATGGCGCCAGAAAATGGCAGATCTGCATTAGATGGAGTTGAAGCCATGGATAATATGGTGAATATGATGCGCGAGCATGTTCCGCAAGAAACCAGGATTCATTATGTAATTACCAAAGGCGGTAAAGCGCCCAATGTAGTTCCCGATTTTGCGGAAGTATTTTATTATGTTCGTCATCCTAAAAAAGATTTAGTATCAAGTATTTTTCAACGATTGACAAAAGCGGCGAATGGTGCAGCAATGGGTACTGAAACAAAAGTGGACTATGAAATTATTGGAGGCACACACGATTTGTTGATCAATAAAACATTGGCAGAAGCCATGCAGAAAAATTTGGATCAAGTGGGAGGAGTAAAATACACTGCATCCGAATTGGAATTTGGAAAAAAAATTCAAGCTTCTTTTACATTTAAAGCACCTGCAATTGAAGAAGCTGCAAGTATAGTTCCATTACAGGGATATATAGACGCTAGCGGAGGTTCTACAGATGTGGGCGATGTTAGTTATGCCGTACCTACTGTTGGATTAGATGCGGCAACATGGGTGCCTGGTACTCCTGCACACAGTTGGCAAGCAGTTGCCTGTGGAGGAACTGAAATTGGTACAAAGGGAATGATGGTTGCAGCAAAAACAATGGCATTAACTGCGATTGATTTATTTACCAATCCTGCATTGATTGCAAAATCAAAAGAAGAATTTATCAAATCGGTAGGTGATTATAAATACAAAGCATTGTTGGGTGATAGAAAACCCGCACTCAATTATAGAGACTAAATAAAAACGCCCCGAAGAACGGGGCGTTTTTATTTTATTTTTTGAAAATGCGCCGCTAAGCTTCATTTTCCCAACGCTCTGGGCGCATTTGCGGAAACAGCAATACATCTTGAATGGATACTTGATTGGTCATCATCATACACAAACGATCAATCCCAATTCCAATACCAGATGTTGGCGGCATACCATATTCTAATGCTCTCAAAAAATCATAGTCTATAAACATGGCTTCATCATCTCCTCGCTCCATCAATTTCACTTGCTCTTCAAAACGTTCGCGTTGATCGATCGGATCGTTTAACTCAGTATAAGCGTTCGCCAATTCTTTTCCGTTCACCATCAATTCAAAACGTTCTACTAATCCTGGTTTGCTGCGATGCTTTTTAGTAAGCGGGCTCATTTCCACCGGATAGTCAATTATAAAAGTGGGTTGAACATAACTGTGTTCGCTGGTTGCGCCGAAAATTTCATCAATCAATTTTCCTTTTCCAATAGTTGGTGGAACATCGATCTTTAATTGTTTACAAACATCTCTCAAACCCGCTTCCTCCATTGCACTCACATCGATACCCGTATTTTCTTTAATGGCATCATGAATACTGATGCGCTTGAATGGCGCTTTAAAATTGATGGTTTTATCTCCTAAAACCACATCAGTGGTTCCATGTAATGCAATGGCAATTTTCTCAATTAATTGTTCGGTGACTTCCATCATCCATATATAATCTTTATAAGCAGTATACCATTCCAAAACAGTAAACTCTGGATTATGGGTTCTGTCCATTCCCTCATTACGGAAATTTCTGCTGAATTCATATACCCAATCGAATCCGCCAACAATCAAACGCTTTAAATAGAGTTCATTAGCTATTCTAAGGTAAAAAGGAACATCTAAAGCATTATGGTGGGTACTAAATGGTCTGGCTGCAGCACCCCCTGGAATAGACTGTAAAACGGGCGTATCTACTTCCAAGGCACCCTGACTATTAAGGAATTCTCTAATAGTATTGATGATTGTAGACCTTTTTACAAATACATCTTTTACTTCGGGATTTACAATTAGGTCGGCATAACGTTGGCGATACCTGAACTCCGGGTCGGTAACCGCATCGAAAGTATTTCCCTCCTCATCTCTTTTTACAACAGGTAGAGGCTTAAGCGATTTTGTTAAAAGGGTAATGGTTTGTGCATGAATGGAAGTTTCACCTGTTTTGGTTACAAAAGCGTATCCGGTACAGCCAATAATATCTCCTAAATCCAAACCATGTTTTACAACATCATCAAAAAAAGATTTGTCTTCCGTTGGGCAGATATCATCTCTTTTTACATACAATTGAATAATTCCCTTGCTGTCTTGAATTTTAATAAAGAATACTTTTCCTTTATCATTTATGCTCATCACTCTTCCTGCAACACATAAATTAGTAAACTGATCTTTTGTTTCTTCAGTGTATCTGTTTTTAATTTCTACTGAATAAATATTCACTGGATAAAGTGGAGCAGGAAATGGATCGATTCCTGCAGCTTGTAACTTGGCAAGCTTCTCTCTTCGGATTAATTCTTGCTCTGAAAAATGTACTTGACTCATAATAATTTCGAGTTTGTGATCTACAAAAACAAAAGTCTCGCAGAAGCGAGACTTTGTATATGGATGGGTTAGTAAGTACTGGGAAACAAGTTTCCCTACACAATATTAAAAAGACTTTTAACCAATGCAAAAATTTTTTTAAACAATTTTATTAACATTTTGGTTGCTGATGTGAATTTGGAGCAAAAAAAAGAACCGTTTTTTCATTCATTTTATCTCGCAATTGTTACAAAAAGTTGTAACAATATTTTTTTACAATCTCCTGTAATGCTTATAAACAAAAGATTACAGACGATTAATAATTTTTAAGATGAATAATTATTATAAATAGGAATACTCCTTTTTCATAAAAAAAAACGCTAAAATTTTGCCATTTTTTTCTTTTTTCTACAGAAAAAAAAATTTCAAGAAACTTTGTATTACTACCTTTAATTCAGCTAAAAACGACTCAAATGAAGTTTCCCTCTCCCGTTTCGGTACAATGGATCGCCAACTTGATACAAGCAGAAGTTCTTGGAAATACCCAATCAATGATACTTGGTATCAATGAAATTCATAAAGTTGAATCGGGTGATTTAGTATTTGTTGATCATCCTAAATATTATGATGCATGTTTAAAAAGCGATGCAGATTTTATTATCATCAATACAAAAGAGGTAACTATTCCGGAAGGAAAAACAATCTTCATCTTAAATGATCCTTTTGAAGCATATTTAAAAATCGTAGAACATTTTCGTCCTTTTTCTGCAGCACAACTATCAATTAGTAATGATGTAATTATTGGAGAAGGCAGTGTAATTATGCCCAATGTTTTTATTGGTAAGCAAGTTGTCATCGGAAAAAACTGCATCATACATCCTAATGTTACCATTTTAGATTATACCATTATTGGCGATCATGTGATTGTTCAATCTGGAACTGTTTTAGGAGGAGATGCATTTTATTATAATACCAAAAAGAACAGAGATATCTGGTATAAAAAAATGTTGAGCTGTGGTAATGTGGTAATTGAAGATTATGTTGAAATTGGAGCAGGCTGTATGATTGATAGAGGCGTAACAGCTGAAACCAGAATTGGAAAAGGCACCAAAATGGACAATATGGTGCATATTGGACACGACGTTTCGGTTGGTAAAAACTGTCTTTTTGCTGCTCAGGTAGGAATAGCTGGTGGTACAATCATAGAAGATGGGGTAACGCTTTGGGGACAGGTAGGTGTAGGAAAAACCCTCACCATCGGAGCTAATGCAATTGTATTAGGTAAAAGTGGAGTCCCCTCCTCTCTAGAAGGTGGAAAAACCTATTTTGGTTATCCTGCTTTAGAGGCTTCTGAAAAAAGGAGGGAACTCGTTTGGATCAAACGCATTCCATTGCTTTGGAAAAAAGTAATGGAATCTTAATTATTCCTTCAAATTGGCATAATTAGGGATATATCCATCTTTTTGTAAAATTCTCAACAGGTCTTTTTCGATAGAAACAACCGGGTACTCTATAAACCTGCCCATTTCTTTCTTTTTATCATAGACAATTAAAGTGGGTACTCGTCTGATATTTAAACCCATTTCCTCTCCTTGAGGACTTTTCTTGTACATGTCTGCCCCATTACCAACAGCTATAATAGATAAATGCGCTGTATCCATCCCGGCTGCCAACAAAATTTTAATGATTCGGGGAACCTCGTGTTTGCTATCACCGCACCAAGTGCCCATAAATAAATCCATTTTCTTTTTTTTGAGCAGCGGCCTTATCTGTTCAATGGTTGCACTATCTACGGTATAATTATCAAAATTGGGAATGAACCAATTAGCATATGGTTCATTTTTATAAGCGGATATAGAACAATGTCCTAACAACATAGGCTGCCCATTTTCGGCAATAATTTGTTGATTGAGAATGGGTGTTTGAATTTGTGCTATAAGCTTTGTATTGCATACTGTAAATACAAGAGCAGTAGCAATTATGCATATTTTTTTCATAAAATAAGTTAAAGGTTTACAATAAAAAGAGGGCGAATAACCTTTAACAAGATGGGGGATGAAAGATTGTTTTAACTCTATCCAATGGCAATTTTGTTAAATAAAAACCAGTGTATTCAATCTTGTATTCAACTATTTTTTGCGCTAAATTGAATGTTGACGATACAGTATACTTCCAATCGGTATGTTGTGCTATTTTTTGTTGTTGATTGGTTTCATCAGCCGACATTGGAACCTGATCCAGTCCAATTATTTTGATACAATCACATAATAATGGCTCGCTATTGGATAGTACCTGAATAGAACAATCTGCATATGCCATCATTTTCGCAACAGATGGAGCATACAATGAAAACGCGATTAATATGGTGAAGAATTGTTTCAATTAGAGAATATAAGCTACGGTAAGTTATACTTTAATTTTAATTCATCACAGATTCTTTGGATGGATTTTTCTAAATCGGTATACTCAAAATCCGGAAAAAATTCCAGCAACTTAGTGTTATTAAATCGAACACATGCCTGAGCTGTTTTCGCAGTTTCTTTTGTAAGTAAAGGATCTTTTCCAGTAAATATTGACTTAAGCGCTTCGAGTCGCCAAACAATATTGGCTAAAAAAGGAGTAACTTTTTTGTGGGCAACTTTCTTGTGAAAATATGTTGCCATCATTGCAAAAACATCTTTGTAATAGGCATTCGATCCACTAATAATAAATCGTTCTCCTGAAACAGGAGATTGCATAATTGCAATCATCGCCTTTACAACATCTTGTACATCTACAAAGCCACTCATTCCACTGGTATACCATGGAAATTCATCGTATGCCGATTTAAAAATAGCAGAGGAACCGCTGGTCCAATCTCCGGCCCCTAAAATAATTACCGGATTAACAACAGCAACAGATAAGCCTTCACCCATTCCCCGCCACACTTCTAGTTCGGCCATGTATTTTGTTTTCCCATATTCACTATTACTGGTTTCGGGTGTCCAGTTCATCGATTCATCAATTGGCTTGTCTACTCTAATTCTGCCGAGCGCAGCAACCGAACTAACAAATAATAATTTTTGTACACCAGTATTGATACATGCATTTACTACATTGGCAGTGCCCTCAATATTGGTTCTATGTAGACTTGATTTTTTAGATGGATTGAAAGAAACCACTGCTGCGCAATGATATACTTGTTGCACACCTTGCATGGCATCTTCTAAAGAAAGTATATCCAGAATATCGCCCTTTACCCAATTTACTTTTTTGTCATAATCATTGGAAGGAATTTCTTTTCTGTAAATGGCACGAACATTTTCTCCGTTAAGAACGAGTTGTTGAATCAATTTCGATCCAACTAGTCCGGTTGCTCCTGTTACTAAAATCATTGTTCACATTTATTACATACCCCACTCACCACTAAATTGGTTTGAACTGATGTAAATCCTTTTGGTAACTTAACTTTAGGAATGGAAACATGATCTAAACAATAAGTACTGTTAC
Source organism: Sphingobacteriia bacterium (assembly GCA_037129425.1). Classification (GTDB taxonomy): domain Bacteria; phylum Bacteroidota; class Bacteroidia; order Chitinophagales; family Chitinophagaceae; genus Sediminibacterium. Next base: position 46,043 of record JBAXUV010000004.1, on the reverse strand, counting down.
ATTCATCGCAGATAAAATGCACATGATCATCATGGTGATGACCTTCTATACAATCATCTTTACACAAAGCATATAAAATGGAATTGTCTGCAGTAGGTATGGTATGAATAATTCCTTTCTCTACAAAAGTTTGCAATGTTCTGTAAATGGTTACACGATCAAATTCGGTACTGCTTTTTTGCTCAATATCTGCATGTGCCAAAGCGCTGCCAGATTCAAGAAAAAAAGACAATATTTTCTTTCTAGAATCTGTAATACTCAGCTGGTGTTTTTTTAAAGTATCGGTAATCTTATTATGCATACCTGTTCTAGTTAAGGATTATTACTAAAAATTCCATTAACAAAATTGCCACCCGAAGATTTTTCTTTTAACAAAGTGCTAATGTCTTTTTTCAATTTTTCAATTTCATCTTTTTTTAATCCATCATAAATCTGAGAACGAATTCTTCCATCTTTATCTACTAATGCAAAAAACTGGGTATGAATAAACTGGTCCTCAATTTTCTCGAAACTATTTTTTGGATCGTCTAATAAATAAGCGTTTCTCGCCATTTGATACAAACTGTCTTTTCTTCCAGTTACAAAAATCCAAATATTGGTATTCACTTTCAATGAGTCTGCGTATTTTTTTAATACTGGAACAGAATCAGTATCGGGGTTACAGGTATGAGAAAGAATTAAAAAATTGGGTTCATTCTTAAATGTTTCATAGATGCCCCTCATATTGGTATTCATTTTTGGACAAATACCTTTGCAGGTGGTAAAAAAATATTCAACAACAGTTACTTTTCCCAACAAATCTTTGTCAGTTACCGGTAAGCCATTCTGGTTGGTAAATCTAAATGGTTTTACATAACTGATAATAGCTAATTTTTTCTTCCACATATCATTGTCACGAAAAAGGAAAAAGTAAAATGCCAAGACTAAAACAGTAAAAAACCCGATATATCCAAAAAGTTTCTTGCTCATATGCCTATTTGAAGTACAAAGGTACAAGCGAATCTACAATTATTTTGCAACATGGTTGCACAGTTGTATTTTTACAGTCTGATGAGTACAAAAATCAATTGGGATGCTTTGGGAATTACTGCTTCTGTAGCTTGTGCGATCCATTGTGCTATTTTACCATTGTTTTTGAGTAGTCTTCCTTTGTTTGGAGTGAATATTATTGAAAACCTCCGTTTTGAGTATTTTATGATCGGTGTGGCATTTTTCGTAGGGGTCTATGCTTTATACCATGGTTTCAAAAAACATCACCATAGCTGGTTACCTTTAATATTATTTAGTACAGGAATTCTATTGCTTATTGCAAAAGTTAGTTTTCATCCTTGGCGTTATCTACTATTAGTTCCCTCAGTGTTATTTATTATTGCTGCACATATTTTAAATTTTCGGATGTGCCGAAAACACAATCACGCTCATTCAGATGATTGCAATCATTGATTGCATGACGAACTAAAACCACCCCCTTTTTCTAAATACAAAAACCATAATAATCGGGGTTATAATCATTAGCGCAGCAGCTATAAAAAAACCATATTCATTATGAATATAGGGAAGCTTATCAAAATTCATCCCGAAGATTCCCCCAATTACCGTAGCAGGAGCCAATAAGCATGTTACAATAGCCATTACTTTCATGACTTCGTTCAATTTAAGATTTACATTACTGAGGTATAAATCTTGCAGGTTAATCATCATGTCTCTATAACTTTCTGCTAATTCATTTGCCTGGACAATATGATCATAAATGTCCTTAAAATATTTTGTGGTTTTATCTTCAATTAGATCGCTATCGGTTCTTAAAAACCCATTCACCAGGTCCCTTACTGGGCTTACGTTTCGTTTGAGCACAATCAATTCTTTTCTGAGTGAATTGATTTCAGCCAAAGATCTTTTATTGCTGCTTCTTATGATACGATCTTCTAAAAATTCTATACGTTCGCCAATTTTTTCCATTACGAGATAATAATTATCTACGATCATATCCAATAAAGCATAACATAAATAATCCGCTCCGCTTAAACGAAGTTTGCTATTTGACGCACGCAATTTTTCCCTGATAGGATTAAATACATCTCTGTGAGCATCTTCCTGAATGGACAACACAAAATTCTTGCCCAATACGATACTAATTTGTTCTATTTCAACTGTACCAATAGTATCATTGAAATAAAGCATGTTAAGTAGGCAAAATAGAACGGGCTCCATTTCGTCCATTTTAGGACGTTGATCAATACTTAAAATATCTTCTAATAATAAGTAATGAACATCAAAATGAGTGCATAATAGTTCCAGGTCTTTTTTGCGAATACCGCCAATATTGATCCAGCTAATATTGTTATTATCTCTGTAAGGAAAACTAGATTCAACTCGATCTAATTTAGTTTCTTCTAAATGCGTAGGGTTGTAATCAAAAACATCTACATGAATTTCTTCTGCCTCTGTTCTGCAAGTGGGAACTGTTGGATTAATTTGAAAAATATCTCTTGTTCTTTTAGTATCGAACAACGATAAAACATTAAAATATTTCAGGTAATTGGTTCCAGCCATGCTTTGAAGATAGAAAATTTGTGAATTCAAATCAATTGTAAATAAGTTTGTATATGCCTTTATTAACAAAGCCTATTATTCAACCTCCTTTTTGGCAATTCAATGGCCATATACAAAGCATTTATCCTAGCCTTTTTCGAAAAGTGCAATTTGAATATGCCCGTAGAGAAAGGCTGGAATTGACCGATGGTGATTTTGTTGATTTGGATTGGTCATCATCTCAAAAAAAGTCTAATCGGTTGGCAATTATCACCCATGGCTTAGAAGGAGACTCAACCAGGCATTATGTAAAAGGAGTGGCAAAAATCTTTTCATCCAATGGCTTTGATGCTTTAGGATGGAATTGCAGGAGTTGTAGCGGAGAAATCAATCGATTGCCGCGTTTTTATCATCATGGTGATGCAAACGATTTACGTTTTGTAATTGAGCATGCAATTAAATTCTATGGGTATGAGGAAATAGTTTTAATTGGATTTAGCATGGGCGGAAGCTTAACTTTTAGAGCAATTGCAGAAAACCCTTTAGAAGCACCAGCTCAAATTAAAGCTGCTATTGGCTTTTCGGTTCCCTGTAGTTTAAAAGGAAGTGTAGATGCATTGACTACCAAACAAAATTCGGTTTACCGAAAACGATTTTTAAGAAAATTAGGGGTTAAAATAAAGATCAAAGCAACATTATTTCCAGATCTGATTAATGCAGAAGGGTATGATGAAATTGATGATTTTAAAACCTTCGATAATCGGTATACTGCACCTTTACATGGCTATGAAAATGCTTTGGACTTTTATGAAAAAGCAAGTGTTGGCCCTTTGCTGAAAAATATTGCGATTCCTTCTTTAATTGTGCAAGCTGTTAATGATCCTTTTTTATTATCCAATTGCATGCCAATTGATACTGCCCAAAATAATCCGAATCTTTTTTTAGAAATGCCCGAACAAGGCGGCCATTGTGGATTTATGTTAAAAGGAGATGCTTACACTTGGGCTGAGAGACGGGCTTTGAGTTTTGCTCAACAATACATTTCAGCCTAATTATTAGCGTATTTTACTGGTTACTCCTTTTATTATTTGCAAAATCAATGCATATAAAATCCAGTTTTTTGTTTGATTGGAGATCATGGGTATATGCGTAGAAGTTTTATATTCTTCAGCAAAGTACTAAAAAAAGCATTTTGGCGTATGTTCATACGCCAATGAATTTACATATTAAATTGACCTTGGTGCCATGGTCGACAAGAGGTCTTGTAAGTTGAAATTGGCTGCCCGAATAACTGAAATAAGAAAGGCAAAGGGGTTGACTGTGCACGGGCTTGCCAATGAAGCAGGTATGGAATATGCTCATTTGCAGAGAATAGAAAAAGGTAAAATAAATATTGCGTTTACTACTTTAGTGGTTATTTCTAAAGGGCTAGACATTGAGCCAGATGTATTGCTTAAAGGGCTCAAATTTTAAAGATCAATTTTAAAAAAAATAGTAAACTGGTTGGTTTACTGGTATTAGTGTAATTAAATACCGTGAAAACACCCTTAAGTTCAAGTAATTATACTTGAGTCATAAACATATAATTACTACATATTGCTAATAATAATTATAAAACAATTTAAATCATTAATCCACCTTTTCTTTGGCAAATCCAACCCCCATTAAAGTAATCATTGCAGATGATCAACGCGTATTTAGAATTGGCTTAACAGCACTTATTAATGATATGCAAGGAGTTGAATTATTGGATGAGGCATCGAATGGCGAAGAATTAATTGAGAAAGCTTTATTACAAAAACCAGATGTTATCATTACTGATATCAAAATGCCTGTTTTAGATGGCATATCTGCTACAAAAGAATTAAATAAACAAATACCCAATAGCAAAATAATTGCCCTGAGTGCTTATGTAAAAGACGATTTGATTTTACATATGTTGGAGTCTGGTGCAATAGGGTATTTGGTAAAAACCGCAGATGCTCATGAAATAAAAGAAGCCATTGAAACTGTTAATCAGCATAAGCCATATTTCTGTAAGGAAATTACTCAGCGACTTACCGAAATTGTTGCTAGAAATTATAAGTTACCTGAAAAATCTTCGGCTACATTTACTGAAAGAGAATTGGATATCATTCGCTTAATCTGTAAAGAATTTACGAGTAAAGAAATTGCGATGCAACTACATTTGAGTAAAAGAACGGTTGAAGGACATCGCACCAGAATTCTTGAAAAAATGAATGTAAAAAGTATTGCCGGTTTAATTACTTATGCGTTCGATGCAGGTATTTATAGGAAAGAAGTTTCTTAATTATTTCCATCCTCCACCAAGAGATTTGTACAAACCAACCAACTGTGTAAAGATCATCTTCTTGTTTTTAATAGATTCTAATTCAGAATCCAATGCACCTCTTTGTGCGGCGATCACTTCTAAATAAGATGCAAATCCGGTCATGTATAGATCTTTTGAAGTACTTACAGCCAATTGTAAATTTTTAGACTCTTCTAATTTATAAGAATAAATTTTTTGATAGTTCTCTATTCCTTTTAAGATAGTTTGGACTTCTTGAACTGCAATTAAAATAGTTTTTTGATATGTATAATATGCTTCTAATTGAGCAGCTTTATTTTTCTCATAATTCCCTTTCAGCAAACTTTTATTAAGCAATGGAGTTGTTAATCCTCCTAAGAGTCCGAAAGCAAGCGATTCAGGGCTTAATAAAAATGAGGGATTAAATGAATTCAGCGCTATGTATGAAGTGATATTTAAAGAAGGCAAAAAAGCTTTTCTGCTGGCTTCTACATCTGATCCTGTTGCTTCTAATTGCAACTCAGCAGATTGAATATCTGGTCTTTGTTGAAGCAATTGACTAGGAATTCCAGCTTTAATTATTGAGGGTAACACGTACTCGTATATCTCTCTCTTTCTACTAATGTTTAACTGGTTTTTTCCTGTTAAGATCTTTATCGCATTCTCTGTTTCAACAATTGATTGTTTAATGGTGTAAAGAATACTTTTTGTGTTTAGTATTTGCGCTTGAAATTGTTGAACTGCTAACTCTGTTGCTCTTCCACCTTGTTTTTGAGCAATAACAATTTCTAGGGCCTTTTCTTGTAATTCAATATTTTTTTCTAGTATCATAATTTCTCTATCTAAAGCCAATAGATCAAAATATAAGAATGATACTTGAGCAACTATTTGAGTTGTTATCCATTGTTTTTCTTTTAAACTAGCACTATATCTTGCAAATGCCGCTTTTTTAGTAAAGGATAATTTATTCCATATATCAATTTCCCAATTGCTTCTAAAACCCAAAAACATATCTGGCATCACAACTGGTATTTGTTGGTTTTTATTGATATTGGGAGATAAATTCATATCATAATTTCCCAAACCATTCATTGTGTAATCACCAAATTTCTCTATACTACCCGAAACAACTCCATTTACTACAGGCTTAGTTAGGCCTTTACTAATTAACCAATTATTATTGGCCATAGTAATTCTTTGGATTGCTATTTGAATATCAAAATTGTATTTTAAAGCAGTATCAATTAATTGAACCAAGTCTTCGTTTCCAAAGAACTCTTTATATGAAATCGTTCCAAAATTGGTACTGTCATAGTTTCCTTGATAATTAGTAGGAATAGTGTTATTGTTGGGTAATATAGTTTTTGCTGGTGGCTTACAAGCAAATTCAATTATAGAAACACATAAGAGAATATAGAGAATAGCGTTCTTCTTTTTCATTCAAAAGCGAATTATTGTTTTTTAAATTGTTTTTCTTTTTGAAATATATTCAGACAACTGAGCGAAAACCACATAAAGCCCTGGGATGATTAATACGCCAAATAATGTTCCAAACAGCATTCCACCAGCCGATGCTGTTCCAATAGATCTATTGCCAATTGCTCCTGCACCGCTGGCAATACAGAGAGGAATAAGCCCTGCAATAAATGCAAATGATGTCATTAAAATAGGCCTTAACCTTGAAAGTGCTCCTTCCTTTGCAGACTCAATAATGCTTAGTCCTTGGCTTCTTCTAAGCATTGCGTATTCAATAATCAAAATGGCATTTTTCCCAAGCAATCCTATTAACATTACCAATGCAACTTGAGCATATATATTGTTTTCTAAGCCCACCAACTTTAATGAAAGAAATGCACCGAATACCCCAGTTGGCAAAGAAAAAATAACAGCTAAAGGCATTATGAAGCTTTCATATTGTGCTGTAAGAATTAAATAAATAAAAATCAGACAGATAAGAAATATGCCAACAGCCTGACTACCGGAAGCAACCTGATCTCTTGTTATACCAGACCATTCATAACCATAACCTCTTGGTAAATTATTTTTTGCAATTTTTTCAATAGACTTAATGGCTTCTCCACTGCTAAACCCAGGCGCTGCATCTCCATTCACCATTGCTGCGGTATACATATTGTAACGGGTAAGTTGTTCGGGACCATAAACTCGTTCAATGCTAATGAACGTTGAATAGGGTACCATTTCTCCACGATCATTTTTTACATACAGATTTAATAAATCAGTTGGCTTTGCTCTAAATTCGGGATAAGCCTGAACCATCACTTTATACATTTGACCAAATCGTATAAAATTGGTAGCATAAAAACTCCCTATTAAAGTTTGTAAATCACTCATAGCATTTTCTACAGTAACCCCATTTTAGCAGCCATTGCATAATCAATATGAATGAGATATTGAGGAAAATTTGGATCGAAACTGGTATATGCACTATTTACTACCCCACCTTTTTTTATCTTTTCAATTAATTGATTTGTAACTGTTGCGGTTTTTTGTAAGTCCCCTGTTCCTGTTTTATCTATAATGCGCAATTCAAATCCACTGGTATTTCCAAATCCTGGTACAGTTGGAGGAGGCATAAATTCTATCGAAGCGTCATTTATATGTTTTGTTTTTTCTTTTAATATTGGTATCAATTCTTTTACTGTTTCTTTTCTATCCTGCCAAGGTTTTAAATTAATCATCATCATACCAAAAGATGCACCAGCAGTTTCAGTAATTAAACTATAACCAGATAATGTGGTTAAATTTTCAACTGCAGGAATCGATTTAATGGAGGATTCTAACTCTATTAATACTTTTTCTGTTCTTTCAACAGTTGCACCAGCGGGTGTTGAGATGTTAACATAAATGATTCCTTGGTCTTCCGTGGGAATAAATCCACTAGGAAGTATTTGCTGAACGCCGGCAGTTCCTGCAATAAAAAAGACCACAAGAGAAATGGTAATTATTCTTTTTTTAGCTATAGCGGCTACTAGCTTTATATATTTATTTTCAACTCTATTGTATCCTGTATTGAACTTATTAAAAAAACGACCAAGAAGTCCTTTACGTTTTTCTTGATGAGTTTGTTTGATTAAAATGGCACAAAGAGCAGGAGTAAGCGTTAGTGCATTTAATCCCGAAATAATAATTGATACGGCAAGTGTTAAAGAAAATTGCCTGTAAAAAACACCTACAGGTCCTGATAAAAATGCAACTGGAATAAATACAGCAGACATTACCAAAGTGATGGCAATTACTGCTCCACTTATTTCTTTCATAGCAGAAATGGTTGCGTCCATTGGCGACAAATGTTGTTCAGTCATTTTTACATGCACTGCTTCAACTACTACAATAGCGTTATCTACAACAATTCCAATTGCTAATACCAATGCAAATAGGGTTAGTAAGTTAATAGAGAAGCCCATTGTTTGCATAAAGGCAAGTGTGCCAATAAGCGCTACTGGAACAGCAAGTGCAGGAATGAGTGTAGACCTAAAGTCTTGCAAAAAGATAAATACTATAATGAATACTAATATAAATGCCTCAATCAATGTTTTTATTACTTCTTTAATAGAAGCATTTAGAAATCTTGAAACATCATATGCAAAATTATATTCCATGCCTGGAGGAAAACTCGTTTCCTTTAACTCAGCCATTCTGTTTTTTACCTTTTCAATTACTTCTTTTGCATTAGAACCTGGCCTTTGTTTTAACATGATTGAAGCGGAAGGCCTTCCATCTGTTTTAGAAATCATGCTATATGTATTTGCACCAAGTTCAATATCTGCTATATCTTTAAGATATAATATTGAACCATTTATTTCTGATCTAATAGCTATATTTTGATATTGTATTGGCTTATCAAATTTTCCTGTATACCTCAAAATATATTGAAGACTTTGTTTAGACTTTCCCGAACTCTCCCCCGTTTTTCCTGGTGCCGCTTCTACATTTTGATTTCGTAAAGCGTTAACAACATCTTGTGCTGAAACATTATAAGCCAACATTCTATCAGGCTTTAGCCATACCCTCATTGAATATTCTTTTTGCCCCATTATTTCAGCAAAACCAACCCCATCAATTCTTTTTAATTCTTGTAAAATATTGATGTCAGTAAAATTGTAAATAAATTGTTCATCTGCTGCAGAGTCTTTGCTTGTAACATTGAGATATAACAACATACTGTTTACATCTTTTTCAGTCGTTACTCCTGCTTTAATTACTTCTTCTGGTAATTCGTCTAATACAGTCGTAACGCGGTTTTGAACATTAACAGCAGCAACATCAGGATCAATTCCCACTTTAAATGCAATTGTAATTAATGTGATTCCATTATTACTTGAAACTGATGACATATAGGTCATGCCAGGAACACCATTAATGGCTCTTTCTAATGGTGTGGCAACTGCTTTGGCGCAAACTTCTGCATTAGCTCCAGTATATTTTGCAGTTACGGTTACCGATGGTGGAACAATATCGGGAAATTGAGTAACTGGTAAAGAAAAAAGAGCTAATACACCAAGTAGTGTAATTATTATGGAAATAACTAATGATAATGCTGGCCTTCTTATAAAAATTTCAAACATAGAGGAGTTGGTTTTAGAAATAAAAAAATCAAGATTGAATCATTATTCTTCTACATGCATTAAACTATCTACATTTCTAAGTAGTGGAATAATCTTATCACCTTGTTTTATATTTTGAATACCCTCATATACGATTTTATCACCCGGTTTAAGGCCTTTATCTACAATATAAAATTGGGCAACTCTTCTAGTTGTAACAAATGAGCGCATCATAATTTTATTGTCTTTATCAACAATAAATACATAGTTTTTATCTTGAATTTCGAAACCAGATTTTTGTGGAATTAAAATAGCTTTTTCAACATTTGTTGTAATTCTTACTTTGCCAGAAGCACCATGTTTAAGCAATTTGTTTGGATTAGGAAACTTAGCCCTAAATGCTATTGCACCTGTATTGTCGTTGAATTCCCCATCAATCGTTTCTATTTTCCCCAAATAGGGATATTCTGTAGCATCTGATAATATTAACTGTAGCGGATTACCTTGATGTGTTATTTTATTTACCGATTTTTTGTATTGTAAGTATTCGTTTTCAGACACATGAAAATAGGCGTATACCTGATTGATATCCGATATTGTAGTTAATAATGAACCCGGATCAATTAAACTTCCAATTTTTAATGGAATCCTATCTATAATTCCATCAAATGGAGCTTTAATAATGGTGTAAGAAAGCTTTGTTTCCGCATTTTTTTGAATAGAATAAGCTTCATCCAGTTTGGCTTTTGTAGCTTTTAGTTTTGCGGCAGCTAGTTCATATTCTGTTTTTGAAATGATGTTTTTATTTACCAAGACTTCAGTTCTATTCACTTCTAATTCTGCTGCTTTAGTTTCAGCCATTGCATTCGAAACATTGGCTTTAGATCTTGCAAGCTCTGTTTTTAGTTCCTGATCATTTATTTGAAAAAGGGATTGCCCTTTTTTTACTTCTTGGCCTTCATCTACTAATATATTTTCGAGAAATCCTTGAACCCTAGCTCTAATTTCTACGTTTTTGATTGCCTGAATGTCTGAAACATAATCAGTTTTCAGGGTAGTATCTTTTTGAACAACTGTTACAACAGGAATATTGGGGTAGCTCTCCTTTTCTTTTTCATTTTTATTGTTAGAACATCCTACCAAGAAAGCTGCCAAACTAAGCGCCAATGCAATTGACCAATAACATTTATCCATTTTAAGCTTTTTTTAAGGTGCGAATATATGTTTTTAATCTTTTTTTAAGGTTTTAGATACAAAAAGCAAGACATTATGGCTAATTTTTAACAAATTTGCTAATACGGGTATTTGATGGAAAACCCAAGAATGGGTATTTTTTGGCAAGAATTAATACTATTTTAGGGGCCTTAATAGCATTATTTGAAAAAGCGACAAGATTATATCTCCTGGGATGAATACTTTATGGGAATTGCTTTATTAAGTGGTTGCCGTTCAAAAGACCCGAATACGCAAGTAGGAGCTTGCATTGTAAACGATCAGCAAAAAATTGTTGGAACTGGATATAACGGACTTCCGATAGGATGCAGTGATGATGAGTTTCCATGGAGTAAAACGGGAGAATTTCTCGATACCAAGTATCCTTATGTATGCCATGCAGAATTGAATGCTATTTTAAATAACATAGGAATCAATTTAAAAAACTGCATTATCTATACAGCCTTGTTTCCTTGTAATGAATGTACTAAAGCCATTATTTAATCTGGTATTTCAGAAGTAGTTTACTTGTCTGATAAATACGAAGGAACCGATTCTTCAAAAGCATCTAAACGCATGCTAGATAGAGCAGGTATACAATATCGAAAAGTAAAATCGACAATTGAAAGTTTAACACTATCGTACAAACAAGAAGATGTTTAAGAGGTTATGTATAATATTAACAGACCATTGTACTGAATGCTTTAACAAAGTTTTTTTAAATGCCCATTAAGGGCAATCTTTGCAATCTTAATTTTTAATTACTTAGTCAATATGATCATTGTATTTTTTCTCATTTCACATTGGTATCTTTCTTTGTTTGGTCAAACATTTTACTTGCATCGGTATTCTGCTCATAAAATGTTTACGATGAATAAATTCTGGGAAAAATTTTGGTATATGTATACCTGGATTACACAGGGAACTTCCTATCTAAATGCAAGAGCATATGCAATTTTACATAGAATGCATCATGCATACAGCGATACAGAGAAGGATCCACATACTCCACATTTCTTTAAAGAAGTGTTTACCATGATGATGCATACCAGAAAAATATACAATGGTGTGTTAAAAGGAACTGTTGAAATTGAAAAGAAATTTGATAAAAATTTTCCAGTATATCCTAAAATTGATAAGATAGCAGATAGTATGATCACCCGATTGGCTTTTGCCGGAGGCTATATTGTTTTCTATGCTTTTTTTGCAACACAGTGGTGGATGTATTTATTATTACCGATCCACTTTTTAATAGGACCTGTGCAAGGAGCTGTGGTAAACTGGGCAGGGCATAAGTATGGATACAGAAATTTTCCGGAAGAAAAAGATCAATCTAAAAACACATTGATATTTGATTTCTTAATGTTAGGTGAATTGTTCCAAAACAATCATCATCATGCTGGAGCTCGTCCAAATTTTGCAGCAAAATGGTATGAGTTTGATCCAGTTTATCCTTTTATTAGACTGTTCAATAAGATTGGAATGATCAAGTTGGTTCCAATTGCATCGAGTAATAAATAATTGATTTATTTCGACAATTGTTTCAATAACCTTTTTTTGAATTGATGAAAGTCTACTGTAATAGTATGTCTTGGAGTGTTGATTTGTTTAAAATCGGGATTGGCTAATTCTTCTTTAATCAAATCTTTAATATTAGATGGACGTTTCCATTTTCCAGCTAATTCTCTGGCCATAATTTTACTTTGTAATTCAGACCCAGGCCAGATACAACCCAATGGTTGAAATAGTCCAATAAAGTAAAGATTATTTATTTCGGGATGCATCATTTTTAACCAAAGTGGAACTTCTCCTTCAGAATAATCAATGAATGATTTTTCAAAAAATGGATGCGTAATAATATATCCAGTGCATGCTACTATAATATCATATTCGCCCTTTGTTCCATCTGTAAAAACCACTTCATTGCCATTCAGTTCAGCAATATCTGTTCGTGGTTTTATTTTTCCATGACGAATTGTAAAAAATAAATCTTCATTAATAGTGGGGTGATGAGAACCTAAAGGGCCTTCAGGTTCTGGAAGACCATATGCAGCATTTTTTCCATTTCTTAAATACAAACTAAATGCAGAAATGGATTGCCATATTCGACAAGGCAACCAATGCAGTTTGGTGCTGAAAACATCGGCTGGCTTACCCATCATAAATTTGGGAACTATCCAATAGCCTCTTCTCCAGCTCATATCTACTGATTTGGCCACCCTACTGCTTTCTACGGCAACATCGCATGCAGAATTTCCACCGCCAATTACAAGGACTCGTTTATCAGTAAACCTAGAAAACTTTTTTACTTCATGAGAATGAATAAACTCTCCTGAAAAACTCCCTTTGTATTGAGGCATTCTTGGTAACCAATGATGACCATTACAAACCACTAAAGCATCATAAATATGAACGGATGTTTTTCCATTTTGCTCAATGGTTAGTTCCCATTTATTATTGGATTGCAGCGAGCATTTTTTTACAAGGGTATTGAATTGAATATGCTTATACAAATTAAAATGTGCGGCATATGCTTGAAAATAGGCGGCCAAGTGTTTGTGAGAAGGATAGTCCGGATAATCATCGGGCATTGGATAATCGGCATACTCACTCAAAGTTTTCGATGAAATAATATGCGTAGTTTCAAAAACAGAACTATGCCCAATCTTTTCTGTAAAAACCCAGTTACCTCCTACTTCTTTTCCTAAATCATAAACCACTACATCCATTCTTTCATCTAATAAATTCTTTGCTGCGGTAATACCAGATGGTCCAGCACCTATAACACAAACTCTTTGAGACATTCAATTAATTTTTATAAAAAGTATATGAGCCCCAATAGCTTTCATAATCGGCCTTTTCATTATTGTTTAAAATCTCCATTTTCACTAATGAGATCATCCATTCACCAGACTCCTTAAAAGATAAAACTGCTACTCCCTTTTCGTTAGTAGTATGAAATGATTTTACAATAAGTTGACCATTTTTTTTGCACCAAGTTCTTACTTGATAATTAGAAAGTGGCTTCCCTTTGAATTCAAAAAAAACAGATAAAGAGTCGTTATTTATTGTATAAGGATTAGATTGAGGAATAATTTCTAAAGGCATTCCAGTATTTTTTTTATAGGAGTCATCATTTTTTCCAGCAACTTGTAATAAAGTTTTAGCACATCGCTGATAGTATTCTCTGGAACGTTGCTGATCAATTTTATTGTCATTCCTGTATTCCAGCACATTCATCATTCCATCTTCTTTTAGATAATCATTAAATGCCTTGCCTTCCATTTCTATATAGGAAGGTTTAGAACTCAATGCGATTAAGAAGTTACCTGACCCTTTAAGACCCATCAGAATATTTAATGAATCATTATTTATAAAAATGGGTGTAATATCTAAGGAGTTATTTAGATGATGTTGCATTACTTTCAATGTTCTTTGACTTCTTTTAGCCCAGATAGCAGGAGTAAAATCTTCTCCTACATAGCAATTAAAACTAAAACGCTCATTGCTTTTCACTATGTATTTAGAAGGAGCTATCCAAAATTCATGAGCATTCAGTAAAGTTGAAAATACGATAAATATAATGAGTGAAATACTTGCATATTTTTTCATTTTCTATATTTGATTTAGGGGTAACCTTTTGTGAAAACCATGAATAGTTATCTATATAAATAACATAACCAATGCCAATACAATACCTGCTAAAGTAAAGTACAATCCTTTTTTAAATATAGTAGTATTTGGTAAAAACATCCAAAATGAAGAGATCACAAAAAAGAATAAAGAACATCCAAAAAAAATATTTAAATAATATAATGGGTCTTTGGTATCTGCCTTGTGTAAATTGGTTAGCTTTTTTAATACGGTTGGAAGTTCGTTAGTTGTGTAGCTAACATCGCCAGTTATTTTATTATAGGTTCCCTGTTTAAAATTGATAACCTGTTCTGTTTCACTGGTAGATTTAAGTTCTTTGATTTTTATTTCTTTTCCAAGTTCTTCGGTACTTAAATTAACAGCTAATTTCTTTTGGTTTTGAATAGTTACTTTAAATGTATTGGTGTCTCTAAAAATTAAAACAATTCCGCTCAATGAATAAATCGCCATAATTCCTGCTAAAAAAAATCCCAAATAGCGATGATAAATTCTCATTTTTTGATTTACTGTACTCATAAGTATTTGATTAAAGTTGGTTTTTAATAAAAAAGGTTAATGCTCCAGTTTTTTGTTGATCCGTTAAATCAATCTGTTTGTATTTACGATCCAGTTCATTGTTCAATATCACTGTTTTTCTAATACGGTTGAAATTATTTTCTGGAATAGCATCAATCACTAAGGATTCTTTAAGTTTCCAAGCTTCTGCTTCTATTAGCATATCAGCTTGCCGGCCATTCATCACCAATTGATCCATTAACGGTTTTCTATATTTTTTCTTATAAGCAAGAACAAATTGCTCTTTAGTTAAAGTATCATATGCGTGATTAACATTTAAGGTAGTTATTGAACAACCTTTAGCATAACTATTAGCTGATAGTTGATTGGCTAGTTCTTTGATTAACCCGCCAGATAATGATAAACTTCCTAACTTTTTTATAGCAGCTTCATCAATTTCTTTTGCTGTTGCAAATGTGTCATTGGTATTATTCTCTATTTTCATTTTTTGTAATGAAGCCCAATATTGAATATTGCCTATTTTATCGGCTGTTTCAGCCGAAATATTGAATTGCTGCATTAAAGCAGGTTTCTGGCAATATCCATATAATTCCCTTTGTTCTTCGGCAGACCAGTTGGCGCTACTTTCTTGAGAAAATGAATATATTGGGCATGCTCCACAAAAAATCAAGAAGACGAAACTTGTTTTTATAATTGCTTTTAACTTTTCCATTGGATGAAATTAATTCATTTAATAAATTAGGCAGTCAAAATATTGTTTAGTTAATACAAATAAAATATTCAACAAAAAATTCCTTTTAAAAAACTAACACATATTAGCAACAAAGTATACTTGTCTAAAAATTGTTAAAAATACTTGGAGTAGCGTATCTCATCGTATATTTGGATACTTGATGAAAAAAATTATATTCTTATTAATTGTTTTTTTTGGTTTAATCCATCATACAAGTAACGCATCAACTTTAGTTAGGCGTTCTGTTAGTTTCGTTTCAATTCAAGAAAAAGACGGTTTCAGTCAAAGTCTATTACAATCTGATTTTATAGGAACAGATTTGTTGGAATTAACCGAAGATGAACTGAATCATTTCGAGAAAAAGTTGATAGAAACTTTAAAAACAGCTTATAACAGAAATCTTTACTCTTTAGCAGTATCATTAACTATCCTACCAACTAAAATCAGGCCTGTTAGTCTTTTTACCCAATCCATTTCTACTATTCATTCTTTCATTGGCGTTTATAGAATTTAAATCATTTTAAATTATTGCCAATTAAATCTGGGTTTTAGCTTTCAAACAAAATCAGTTAAAAACCATTCACTCTAGAGTTTTATTAAAATCGATTAAATGTTTTTGGTTTAAAAAATAATTGGTAATTTATGTAACCCATTATTGTTATCCATTTGTTGAAAAAATAAATATTATGCATAAATTTTTATTGATTATCGGCTTTTTTACAATTGTAATTTTTCCCTCTTGTAAATCAAAAAAAGAAGAAAAAAAGGAAATGGGTAAATTACCGGTTACTACACCTATTCTTTTGGATACTTCTTTTACCAAAGAATATATAGCCGAAATTCAATCCATTCAAAACATTGAAGTAAGGGCTAAAGTAAAAGGCTATTTGGAGTCTATCAATGTAGATGAAGGTCAATTGGTAAACGGAGGACAATTATTATTTACCATTCGTTCTAGAGATTACGACGCAGACTTGGCAAAAGCTCAAGCTAGAGTGAGGACTACAGAATTAGAAATGCAGAATGTAAAAATATTAGCAGATAAAAAAATTGTTTCTCAAACAGAATTAGCTCTGGCCATTGCTAAGTTGAATGAAGCAAAAGCTGATGTAGGCGTTTCAGAAGCAAACCTATCCTTCACTAAAATCTATGCTCCATTTGGAGGAACTGTTGATCGGCTTCGTTCTAAAGTGGGAAGCTTAATTGATGAGGGTACTATGCTTACCTCATTGTCAAACAACAAAGAAGTTTATGCTTATTTCAATGTATCAGAACTAGAGTATTTAGATTACAAAGGAAGGTTAAAAAATGACAAAGCAAATACAGTAACGTTATTATTGGCAAATAATCAACCGCATAAATACAAGGGAGTCATACAAACCATTGAAGGTGATTTTGATAAGAACACAGGAAGTATTGCATTCAGGGCAAAATTTCCAAATCCTGATTTGTTGCTAAAACATGGAGAAACCGGTAAAGTACAATTAACGGTTGATTTAAAAAACGCCATCATCATCCCTCAAAAGGCAACTTTTGATTTACAAGATAAAACCTATGTTTTTGTAGTAGATCAAAACAATGTATTAAAAACCAGAAATGTGATTATCAAACAAAGACTATCTAATCTATACGTAATAGAATCTGGACTTTCTATTAATGATAAAATTTTGTTAGAAGGAATTCAAACTGTTAAGGAAGATGAGAAAATTAATCCTGAATTAATTCCTGCAAAACAAGTAATGGATCAATTGCAATTAATCAAACAATAGAAATTCAAATTATACAAAGTAATTATTATGTTTTCAAGATTCATACATAGACCGGTTCTTTCTATTGTCATTTCACTAATCATTATTTTTCTAGGTGTTTTGGCAATGGTTAAATTGCCAGTGACTCAATTTCCATCTGTTTCTCCGCCCAAAGTTAATATTGCAGCTGAATATCCAGGAGCAAATGGAGAATTGATGATTAAATCGGTAGTAATTCCATTGGAGCGTGCAATCAATGGAGTACCCGGAATGAAATACATAGCTTCAGATGCAGGTAATGATGGAACCGCATCTATTCAAGTGGTTTTTAATTTAGGAACTGATCCAAATATTGCATCAGTGAATATTCAAAATAGGGTAGCTGCTGTAATTAATAAATTGCCTCCTATTGTTGTTAGAGAAGGTGTTAAAATCACCAGAGAAGAATCCAATATGTTGATGTACATTAATTTGTACAGCGATGACCCAACTTTGGACGAGAAGTTTTTATTCAATTATGCTGATATAAATTTATTATCTGAAATTAAAAGGGTTGATGGTGTAGGTTTTGCAGACATTTTAGGTAATAGAGAATACTCCATGAGAATCTGGTTAAAGCCAGATAGAATGCTGGCATATAAAATTGCTGCAGACGAAGTAATGAAAGCCTTAGACGAACAAAGCTTGGAAGCATCACCTGGAAGAACAGGAGAAGCATCTGGAAAAAAATCTCAAGCATTTGAATATATTTTAAAATATCCTGGTAGGTTCACAACAAAAGAAGGATATGAGAATATTATATTAAGATCTAGTTCAGACGGCCAAATATTACGTGTTAAAGATGTTGCTGATGTAGAATTTGGAAGTACATACTATGATTTGTATTCCAAGTTAAACGGAAGACCATCTGCAGCAATAGTTATCAAGCAATCTTATGGAAGCAATGCTAGCGATGTTATCAAAAAGGTTAAAGAAAAATTAGAAGAAATTAAAAAGTCTTCATTTCCCAAAGGAATGGATTATTCATTGGGTTATGATGTGTCTAAATTTTTAGATGCTTCGATTGAGAAAGTTATACATACTTTAATTGAAGCATTTATTTTAGTGGCTTTGGTTGTTTTCATTTTCTTAGGCGACTGGCGTTCTACTTTAATTCCTGTAATTGCTGTGCCAATTTCTTTGGTAGGCACGTTCTTTTTTATGCAACTTTTTGGTATTACCATCAATTTAATCACCCTTTTTGCATTGGTATTAGCAATTGGTATTGTGGTAGATGATGCGATTGTAGTAGTGGAAGCAGTGCATGTAAAAATGGAAGTGAATCACCTGAATCCAAAAGCAGCCACGGTACTCGCAATGAAAGAAATCAGTGGGGCTATTATTGCCATCACTTTGGTAATGGCCGCTGTGTTTATTCCAGTTTCGTTTATGTCCGGGCCAGTAGGAATTTTCTACAGACAGTTTTCAGTTACCATGGCAACGGCCATTATATTATCAGGTGTTGTGGCACTTACATTTACACCGGCCTTATGCGCTATGATGTTAAAAAATACTCATGGCAAGGTGAAAAAGAAAAATATATTGAACCGTTTCTTAGCATCATTCAATAATGGATTTGATCGATTGCAAGAAAAGTATAAAAAACTAGTAGGGCTCATTGTAAACAGAAGGGTGCTCACATTTTCAGTATTGATTTTGTTTTGTTTTGGTACATGGCAATTGAGTTCAAGAGTACCTGCAGGTTTTATTCCCAACGAAGATCAAGGTGTTTTTTATGCAATTATACTTACTCCGCCAGGTTCTACTTTGGAAAGAACAGATGCAATTGCAGCACAAGTTCAAAAAGTAGCAGCTGGAATAGAAGATATTAAATCGGTTTCTTCAATGGCTGGTTATGAAATTTTATCAGAAGGAACTGGTGCTAATTCTGGAACTTGTTTGATTAACCTGAAATCTTGGGACGAGAGAAAACATACGATGCAAGAAGTAATGGATGAGTTAGAAGAAAAAACCAAAGATATCAAAGGAGCTTCTATAGAATTTTTTCCACCACCAGCGGTACCTGGTTATGGAGCTGCAGGCGGATTTGAGTTAAGATTGTTGGATAAAACGGGAAGTAATGACTTTAAAAAAATGGAAACAGTAAGTAAGGATTTTGTTCGAGAATTGAATAAAAGACCAGAACTCAGCTCTGTATTTACTTTTTATAGTGCCAGCTTTCCGCAATACATGTTGAATATCGATAATGATAAAGCACAACAAAAGGGAGTTACGATTGACAATGCAATGAATACCTTATCTACCTTAATTGGAAGTAATTATGAAACCAGTTTTATCATGTACGATCGTCAGTATAAAGTGATGGTACAAGCTTTGCCTCAATACAGGGCATTGCCACAAGATGTGTTGAAATTATATGTGAAGAACGATAAAGATGAAATGGTTCCTTTTTCTACATTCATGACCATGCAAAGAGTATATGGCCTCTCTGAAATTACAAGGCACAATATGTATAATGCTTCTGAAATAAGTGGCGGAGCTGCTGCTGGATATAGTAGCGGAACCGCAATTGCAGCTGTTAAAGAGGTGGCTGAGAAAAAACTTCCTAGAGGTTTTGGTATAGACTGGGCAGGTATTTCGGCAGATGAAGTTGGTAGAGGTAATCAAGCCATCTATATATTTATTATTTCATTAGTGTTTGTTTATTTGGTTTTGTCTGCACAGTATGAGAGTTTTATGCTTCCACTTCCAATTATTCTTTCTTTGCCTACTGGAATTTTTGGAGCATTCTTTTTATTAAAGATGTTGGGCTTAGAAAATAATATCTACGCTCAAATTGCGATGGTAATGTTGATTGGTATTTTAGGAAAGAATGCAGTGTTAATAGTAGAGTTTGCTGTGCAAAGACATCGAGCTGGTAAAACACCTTTTCAGGCCGCTGTTGATGGTGCTGCTGCTCGTCTCCGACCAATCTTAATGACTTCATTTGCGTTTATTGCAGGATTAATTCCTTTGGTATTTGCAACTGGACCAGGTGCAATTGGCAATAGAACCATTGGAGCAGCCGCAGCAGGCGGTATGTTATTCGGAACTTTATTTGGGGTATTAATCGTTCCGGGTTTGTATTATGTATTTGCAAAAATTTCAGAAAAGCATGTACTAATTGAAAATGAAAGCGAAAATCCTTTAACTGAAGAAATTTAAAGTATAACAATGTCAAAAAAAATTAACTATACAATAATTCTTATAACTGGTATTGTTTTTTGGAGCTGTAAAATTCCCACTGCAACTCAAGTAGCGCCTTTGCAACCAATGCCTGGTGCATTTATCAATACCCAAGATTCAACAAATTCTACCGATGTAAATTGGAAGAATTTTTTTAAGGATCAATACTTGGTAGCATTAATTGATACTGCACTTAAAAACAATTTGGATGTGTTAACTACTTTACAGGATATTGAAATTGCGCAAAATAAAGTACGATTTAGAAATGGAATGTTGTACCCTTCGGTAATTGCAGGTGGCGGAGTTTCTGTAGAAAAAGTAGGCAGATACACTTCACAAGGGGCTGGCGATGCTTCTGCAGAAATCACACCAGGTAAGCCTGTTCCAGAGCATCTGACCAATTTTACTTTAGGATTGGAAGCAAGTTGGGAGGTTGATATTTGGGGTAAATTGCGCAATTCGAAGAAAGCAGCATTTACCAAATACCTTTCCAGTGTAGAGGGAAAGCATTTGGTAACAACCAATTTAATAGCAGAAATAGCCAACTCTTATTACGAATTATTGGCACTGGATAATAATTTAGATATAATCAGAGAAACAATAGGATTGCTAAAAAACCAATTTGAAGTAGTAAAAGTTCAGAAAGAAGCTTCAGTAGTTACGGAGTTGGCAGTTAAACAATTTGAAGCACAATTGTATAATTCTCAACATTATGAATTTGAAACACAACAAGCCATTGTAGAAGTAGAAAATAAAATCAATTTTTTGTTAAGTAGGTATCCTCAAAAAATCGAAAGAGATAAAACCACATTAACAGCTCAGATTCCAAATCAAATAAAAGCAGGTATCCCTTCACAATTATTAAAGAACCGTCCGGATATTAAACAGGCAGAACTAGAATTATTAGCAGCAAAATTAGATGTAAAAACGGCAGAGCTGGAATTTTATCCTTCTTTAAATATTACAAGTACGCTGGGAGTTCAGGCATTTAAACCAAGTTATTTGTTTACTCTTCCAGAATCATTGTTATACTCTTTGGCTGGTGGGTTGATGGGTCCGATCATCAATCGCAATGGAATTATCGCAGAATTTAAAACAGCCAATGCTGTTCAAATTCAAGCCATGTATGGGTATCAGAAAACAATATTAAATGGATTTGTAGAAGTTGCCAATGAGCTTTCTAATATCAGTAATTTAGAAAAAATGTATGTGTTGAAATCCAAAGAAGCCGATGTATTAAAAAGTGCAATTGATATTTCTAATGAATTATTTAAATATGCTCGAGCCAATTATTTAGAAGTATTAACTACACAACGTGATGCCCTAGAAACTAAACTAGAATTAGTAGAAACAAGAAAGCGTCAGTTTAATTCGGTTACCAATATGTATAGATCTTTGGGTGGGGGTTGGAAATAATGCCATTTTTCTTCATTAAGTTTACTTTTTGTAAGCAATACTATGGTTTATCCTGATAAATTGTTACAGACAGATTCGGGTTTGTCTTTGTATGTTCCTGATGCTAACTTAGTAGAATCAGTTTATCGTAAGACATTAATTATCAATCCAGAAACACCTTTCCCATTTTGGGCAAAAATATGGCCAGCAGCAAAAGCAATGGCAGCTTTTTTGCACAAAGAACCTCAATGGATAACTAACAAAAAAGTACTTGAAATAGGCGCTGGGATTGGACTACCATCTTTTACAATTGCCGATAAAACATCATCTATTATCATTAGCGATCATTCGTCAGATGCAATTGAGTTAATACAAAAAAACATTAACTACCTGAAAATCAATAATGCAACTGCAATCTGTTTGGATTGGAATGATTTTCCTTCGAATATTATTGCAGATACTATATTGTTGAGTGATATCAATTATGACCCTACTCAGTTTGAAGCACTGAATCAATTGATTCAATTTTTATTAAACCAAGGAACAACAATTATCATTGCTACACCTCAAAGAATAATGGCAACGCCTTTCGTGCAATTGTTGCAACCCAATATTAAGAAAATGTATACACAGGAAGTTCAACACGATAATCAAGTGCTAGCAATTAGTATATGTCTACTTCATTAAAAAACAAATTCCCCAAGCAGTTAGTTGTTATATAGATTTGTCTAATATATATAACATAAAAGCACCCTAATTTGAAAAAGATTGTTATTAGATCCAAAAATTATTACTCCTTTAGATAAGGTTTGGCAATATTGGACTTTACCTGAGCATATTATGAATTGGAATTTTGCTAGTTCCGATTGGCATTGCCCTAGTGCAACAAACAATCTAGTTGTTGGCGGCGAATTCCATTATATAATGGCAGCAAAAGATGGCTCCTTTAGTTTTGATTTTTGGGGCACTTACCAAAATATTGAATTTGAAAAGAGTATTGATATCCTCTTAGGAGATGGAAGAAATATGTCTGTCTATTTTGAAGCAATTCCTGAAGGAACAATTGTAACTGAAACCTTTGAACCAGAGTCCGAAAATTCAATTGAGCTCCAAAAAACGGGATGGCAAACTATTTTAGATAATTTTTAAAATTACTTGATTCACACACACTGAATGGTACATGATCTGAAGATGATAGACTTTTAAATATTTCAATATTTAATGGTTTAACTACATAATCGTCCAACATTGGATTATTTTTGGCATTTTTAATGTCAACTGAATCAATAGATGATGTTAGCATAATGATTTTGCATTTTGATAAAATATTTTCTGGTATATCCTTCAGCTCTTCCAAAAATTCCCATCCATCCATTTCTGGCATATTTATATCCAAAAAAATTAAATCTGGAAAATGATCCGACTCGTTAACTATCGATTCTTTAAGCATTGATAAGGCTACGGAACCATTGATGGCAGAACGAACTTCTATGTCCTGATCATTTAGCTTAATCACCATGGTATTTATCAGATTAACAATATCATCATCATCTATCAGTAAAATATTTTTGATCTTGTTCATAAAAGGATTATTGAATTGGTAAATAAATTTTAAACTCGCTGCCCTGATCAACCTTACTTTCTAGTTCTACCCTACCACCCAATGATTCTGCTTGGACCTTGACCAAGTTCAATCCCATTCCCTTACCCTGTATTTTATTACCATGAAATCTTTTATATAAGGAAAAAACTTTTTCTTTATTTTTTTCTAAATCGATACCCATTCCATTATCTTTTACTGATAAGCAAACAAATGCATCATCGCTAGTCGTTTTAAGATGAATAATTGACTGTCTGTTTGTTGACCGATATTTTATGGCATTAGACAATAAATTATAGATGATGCTGTAACAATAACTTTTAATTGTTTTAACTCCACTATAGGCTGAGAAATCAGCAGTAATCAAAACTCCCGATTCTTTGATCTCATTTGATAATACCTGCTTAATCTGATTGAATATTGTATCGAAATCAATAAAATCAATTGCCTCTTTAAGGGTATTTTGAATTGAAAGAATTTGATTAAGGTCCCTAATAACTTCATCAATTCCCGAGACCTCTCCCGTAATAATTTGGAGAAAAGTATGATTTTCTTCTTTATCATTACCACCTTTATTTATTAAATAAACCAGTCCCTGTATTTTGGCGATATGCGATCGTAAATTATGAGATAAGATATAAGTAAATTGTCTGAGATCCTGATTCTTTTCTTGCAATTGCTTAGAAAGTAGTCTGTATTTCGATTCATTTTCAAGTAGAAGTAAGTTTGCCTTATAGTTTTCCGTAATATCACGAATATTGCATTGAATAACAACCCCACTGCCCATATCGTATACATTACTTACAAATTCTACATGCATTATATCTCCATCTTGCTTTTTAAGCGGCATATTTTCATAACGAATGTATTTTTTCTCTTGTAATTCAATAAACGATTTTTTTGATGCTTCAGCATCACTGAATATACCTATTTGCCAGAGTTCTTTTCCTATAAAATAGGCGAAAGGGAAAGAAAGTTTCTTTATGAGAAAAGGATTAACATCAATGATCTTGCCTGTTAGTGCATCTAATATTAAAATACCATCTTTAGCCGTTTCAAATAGCCGACGATATTTAAGTTCCGATGCTTTAAGTGCTTCTTCTGCATATTTACGTTTAGTAATATTTTGATGCGATACTACAACTCTAGAATAGTCTTCATTCAAATTCATTGCATGCAATAAGAACCATCTTTTCTCAAATGGAGAATCACTGGGATATTCCATTTCAAAAACCTGTTTTTCTTTTTTGAATACAGAGAATATCCCCTCTAATGCAATAGCGGCAAAGCCCTCTCCATTTAGTATAGATTTTCTGCAAACATCAAAATAATTACTACCTGTTGAAACTTGGTTCAAATGTTCGGCTCCATTTTCTATAGCAAAATCATTCCATGTTTTATTTACAGACAGTATCAAGCCAGTTTCATCTATTACAGCTACAAGCGAACCTAATGATGCGAGGATTTCATAATTGGTGATTATATTTTCTGTTGGCATAGCTTGTAAAGAAAAATATCTTTATACTATCCAAGGTCACTATATAATCCTACCTAATATTACATATTTGCTTGATTAACTTACAGATTTTACTTATTCAGATTGATCCACTTTTTTTATACCCTACCCAATGATCAATAACAGTAAAAAAAGTTATTTTCTATGCATGCATTAGAGCCGACTCACTCATTGTCTTGGTTTGGATAGTTGAATCCAATATGGTGTCCCAAAGTTTATAACGAATTTGTAATGCTTTCTTGGCCATTGCACATGCTTCATTCCATTTATTTTCGTCCTCACCGCATAATTCTTCCACCATTTTTATTGCAAGTTGACTATGATGATCTCCATCAACTTCAATGTGCCGTTCTATATAATATTTAAAAGTGGATACCTTCTCGGGATATTCGCTATATAATTCTTTTAGCAATTTATGAAACATCGAAGGAATCAGGTCTTCTCTGCCAAATGTAAATACAGCTGCTTTAATATGAGCTGGAGCGTTTAAGGAAACATCGAATGTAAAATTTAAAAATGATTGTATATTTTCTGGTAACTCGGAGTCTTCTATTGATTCAAATATATTTTCTCCCTGCTTTACAATGATGAGAAAGGAATCCAGCAGGCTTGTATCTGCCCCCATTTGTTCCATTGCTTTTATATACAATTCAAAATGGCTCATTCTGATGTCGTTTTCATCTAAGTCAGATTCCTCACCCAATACGATTTCATTAATGAGGTATCTTGTTTGAGCAGAACCAACAGGCATCCAAGGCAGCGACACTGAGGTTAATGATATTTGTAAGGATTTGAGCAAACTCATAAAGTCCCACACTGCAAAAACATGTATCTGCGCAAAATTTCGAAGACCTTCCAGGTCTCTTATTGCTGAGTAAACCGGATGGGATAATAAGCGATTTCTTTGCGCTTCTATTTCCTTCTTTAGATCTAATACTTTTGGGTTCATACCTGCTTAAAACAGTTTAGTTTCTAAATTGTTTAACAGTATTCTTCATTGTTTTAAATTAAAAAAGGGCCATACTATTGAGCTCCTTTTTACTCAAAATCTGCCTTTTTAGCCTTAACAACTAAATCTGTATCGGTTAGCTCTAAGGACAAAACCATATCCTTAACTGTTTCCTTATATTTCTTAAAGTGAGGTGTTAATAGGTGAGATTGATATGCTTCTTGATTTACATATACTTCAAAGATGGTAATCATTGTGGCATCTTTTTTATCAGCAACAGCTATATAAGATAATACACCAGGCTCTAATTTAATTGCAGCATTCATCTGCTCCTGAAGTGCTGCTTTATACTTTTCTAGCTGGCTGCCATCAACTCTAATTTTTGCAATTCTATACATTGTATTTGAATTCTGAGCTTTTGAATGAACACCAATTAGTGTCAACATTCCTATTATCAATAATACTTGAAAAATATATTTTATCATAATTTGTTAATTAAAGAAGGAGTTGATTTATTTAACGCTAAAAGGTAATCAAAGAAAAATTAAAAGCTGCAACTAGCTTAACTTAATGTTTTGCAAAGAAAAAGCTAATATTTATGATGGCTTGTCTTGTTTCGCAACCCTAAATATACTGGTACTTGTAGTTAGTATCCTAAACTACTTTTTCACCAAAGTCTTAGGAGGAATTTTAACAAAAAGTGCGCTATATTTTCTTTTATATTTAACTATATGAAAAGAATATTAATAACTATTTCTTTTTTATTATGGTTTACATTTAGTTTCTGTCAGCGTAACTTTACTTTGAATGAGCTTGAAAATATTACATTCCTGGATATTAAACAAGTAGAATTATATATATCAGAATTAAACAATAGAACTAAAAACGCTTATTCAACAATAGATTCAGGGTATATTTATCCTAAAACATTTTCGAATAATATAGGAGAATCTATTGTAAAATTTGAAGACTTTTCTATTGCTTATTCGTTCAAGAACAAAGAATGGCATGATCAACTTTTAAGTAAAATTAGAAAAGAACCTTACTATAAAGAAAAAGTTGTTATAAATGAGGATCAGTATGCATTTATTAGTGAAAGGTTTCAAATCGTAATCTCTAAATCATTTGATTACGATAAAAAATATACAATGCATGTTTACATAATGCAAGGTTTTATGCCTTTGCCAACTACTAAAGAATTTATTCCTGCAAAACATATCGGAAACAATACCTATGAAGTAAACTCGTTTACAAACATTACAGATATTTTTGTTTCAAAGGACCAAAGTATTAGAATCAATGCCTCTGGTATTATTTTATTTGGTTCCTCTGCTGGAATTGGAGGTATTGATGGAATAGATGGTTATACTGAACATAATAGAATTAGAGGATTTAAACACGGAAGTCTTCTTGTGCGTATTTCTGACGGTGATTGGATAAAAGTGAAAAACGGAATGATGATTGTTGCAAAAAAAGCAGGTGTTTTGCAATTTCTAGTAAATGATAAAGTACATCTAAAAAACTCTGGCAGTTTTCAAGTAATTTAGTCAAGCCCCACTGAAATTAAAAAAATTGATCTATCAGTTGATGCCTGGAAATTCCTGACCCAATAACCCCGTTCCCAGAGAACCCTAAACAATTATCTCCAATATTTAATGACCCATCTTTGCCAGATCAAATGGTGGTTTTTCTATTCAAGGGGATACAAGCTTTCCAAAGGCTGAATAGGGTGATTTTTTCATTCATGTTTATTCTCTCGCTAATATTGTATCATAAAATTCTACCACTTTAAATAGGTCTCTAAGGGGCGATTGGGTTCAATGGATTTGGAATTTCCAGTGTGGTGCAAATCCTGGTGCAAATAAAAAAGTAGCTATCAACTTTCGTTCATAACTGCTTGATTTTAAGCTCCCCTTTTCCACGAAAGATGCAACTATAATGCGATGTTTGAGTATGTGACAATTAGGAAATTGAAGGGTTGAACTTCGTGTCAAATTGCAGGAAGTAGTGTTTTGATTTACTTGTTCTCCTCCATAATTCTTTTCAATTCTTCCGGTATCTCCATACTTTTAAGTGGTGGCACATTTGCTCCGCCAGTATTTCCAACTGGAATTTCGCCAACGAAAGATTTAACACCACCCACAAGTAAGCGGGGTATTTGACCAATGATTTCTTTTATATCCTTTATTTTGATACCAAATAGTAACATTTTCCAATGAACCAGCGTGTGATGATATGGATAAGGTTGGCCAAGGATATGGGCACGCTCAAGATGATACCAGCTTGACCTGTAATCGTTCACTTTAAAATATCTACCCGCAATTTCTAACTCTTTAATAAAAAAAGGGGTTAGCCTATCAGGCATTGTTGTGTGTATTTTCATACCGGTTTCTTTTAATGCAAAAAAGGTTACACTATAAAAGTATAACCTTTTTATCATTATTGCTCCCCCTTCTGGACTTGAACCAGAGACCCTCTGATTAACAGTCAGATGCTCTAACCAACTGAGCTAAGGAGGAATTTCCCCATTGGGGTTGCAAAAATAGGGGTTTAGAGTTTCTTACAAAAAAAATACGCTAAAAATTAAAAAATCGATTGGCCTCAAAGCCTATAAAAACCCCATTTTGGTTGTTTTCTACGGGGTAAGTCTTCAAAAAATAGCCTTCCCCGCTGGTATTTCTGCCATTTTCTAAGGAAAACTTGTATCTGTGCAAAGGGCAAACTACGTTTCCAAGCCCATCAATAAATCCATCAGCCATCACCCCACTAGCATGAGGGCATTTATGTGCAATGGCAAATAAAGCCTGATTATGGGCAACCAAAGTGATTTTTTTACCATCTACTTCAATAATACTCATCTGATTCGTTTGCCAAACGATTTCAGCGGCAGAATCAGCAATTTTTATCCAGTTGATTTTTTTCTCCATAAACAACTCAATCATAAATCGAACATCGTATCAATTTGTGTAATTGATCAGATTAATAGAGCATGGTTTTATACGGATAGCGCACTTGATACATTTCTCTTACCCTTTCTAAAATTAAATCTCGCAATGCATCTAAATTATTTCTTTCAGTAGCAGAAACAAACACACAATTATTATTGGTAATATTATCCCACTTGTCTTTTAAGTCCTGCAAAAGTTCTTGCTTTACGGAATCTTCTAACCATTCATCAAAAGTCTTTTCTTCATACACATCCATTTTATTAAAAATAGTGAGTATGGGTTTTTCAAATGCTTTTAATTCTTGTAAAGTTTTATTCACTACTCCAATCTGGTCTTCATATTGAGGATGAGAAATATCTACCACATGCAATAAAAAATCTGCTTCTCTTACTTCATCTAAAGTACTCTTAAAACTTTCTACTAAATGATGCGGCAATTTGCGAATGAATCCAACCGTATCACTTAATAAAAATGGGGTATTTTCAAAAACTACTTTTCTTGTTGTAGTATCCAGTGTAGCAAATAATTTATTTTCAGCGAATACCTCACTCTTGCTCAAAACGGTCATCAGCGTGCTTTTGCCCACATTGGTATAACCTACCAATGCAACCCTAATTAATTCACCTCTTTCTTTTCTTTGAGTAAATGCTTGCTTATCAATCTCGCCTAATCTCTTGCGTAATAAGGAAATTTTATCTTTTACAATTCTTCTATCTGTTTCAATTTCTGTTTCACCTGGTCCTCTTGTTCCAATTCCTCCTCCCTGTCTTTCCAAGTGCTTCCACATTCCTTTTAATCGCGGTAATAAATACTGATACTGTGCCAATTCAACCTGCACTTTAGATTGAGCCGTTCTGGCCCTTCTTGCAAAAATATCGAGGATCAAATCACTTCGATCGATCGTTTTAACCTTTAACTCCTTTTCAATATTTGCAATTTGTGATCCGGTTAATTCATCATCAAAAATAACTAAGTGAATATTTTTTCCATTCAAATAGTTTTTTATTTCTTCTAGTTTGCCTTTTCCTACAAAAGTTCTACTATCTGGATGAGCCAATTTTTGCGTAAATCTTTTTACTGCAATTGCTCCAGCCGTCTCAGATAAAAATGCCAATTCATCCAGGTATTCTGTTGCCTGTTCATTTGTTTGTTCCTTCAAAATTACCCCAACCAATACGGCTTTCTCCTCTTGGGCAATCAGTTGTTTTTTCTCAATCAATGCGTGATTTTTTTTATAAAGTTAGTCTTTCATGCGTTCTCCAAAATAAGAAAGCCTCTCTGTACTCAAAGAGGCTTAATTAATATGATCATCATTTGTTATAATCCACTAATAGAAATACCAACGCTAAATCGGTTCATAGTAGCACCGGATCCATCCCTTAATACGCCTAAAACATTATAGCTGCCTTGTAAGCCAATAATACCATACCCAATCCTTCCAGTAACAGCTAAGGAAGTACCATTAAAGAATTTCTTGCTTTGCTCTTTTTCAATAAACGAAGTTCCATAGATGGATTGTCCATTTCTATTTACGTAGTTCTTTCCTTTAGAATAAGCCTTTAACAATGTTCCCACTTTTGCCCCAATGGCAAATTTCCATGATTTATTCATGTTATTGGGGTTTGAAAAATAACGAATCTCTACAGGTAATTCCAAATACATAGTAGTAACCTTAAACTTGTTAAAATGATTGATGCTATCCGCAATTGTAAAAGGCAATCTTAGCGCATTACTTTTAACGTCTACATTGGTATTATTGAAAAACATATTACTGCTTCCTAGTCCAAGACCAATGCCCAAACTCATTTTAGGGTTGGTTTTAAAAGGCTTGTCGAACATGATATACATGTTAAAATGCCTGCTAAATCCGCCAGTTCTAACACTATCTGGCCTGCCTGCCCATGCATCTACGCCATATTGGATCATGAAATGATCTTTTGTACGATTGGGAACTGTAATTTTCTTAGTATCCGAAGTTTGAGCCGAAACAGCCAATCCAGACAGAACTGTAATTAATAAGAAGAATTTTTTCATTTTTGGTTGTTTACAAGATTATTTCTCTTGCAGACGGCAAAAATAGTAGAAATGGCTGCATTAAAGTGGTTAAAAATTAGTCAAAATCCAATCTTTTGGCATTTTCAATGAATTAATTCGGGTGTAAACGGCAGATAATTTATATTTATGGTTCTAGATTGATAAAAAAAGGATTGATGAACACGGATTTTTTACAAGGGAAAAGGATTTTAATAGCCGAAGATGATTTCGTCAACCAGAAGTTGATTACGCATTCATTAAAACCCACTGGCGTTTTATTTGATATTGCCGGAAATGGGTTAGAAGCTATAGAATTACTCAGAAAAGGAGATTATGACCTGATCTTAATGGACATTAATATGCCCGAAATGGACGGTTTTGAAGCTACTCAGATTATCCGTAAAGACATCAATAAGACCATTCCGATCATCGCTATGACCGGATGGAGTAGCAGAACAGAAGGAGATAAATTTGCAAAAGTGGGCATGAATGGATGCTTGGCAAAACCCTTTGGTTTAGATGCTTTATATAAAACACTGGATGAAATTTTTACGACAAATCCAGATTTCAAGAATGAAGCACCTGTCTCCACCTTTGTTCCTCCAGTAGTTGATTTGAATATGCTCAATGAACTCGCTGAAGGTGATAGTGAATACAAAGGCACGATTATCAATATGTTTTTAGAAAGCATGCCAGATACCATTCGCCAAATGGAGGCAAATTTATCTGCTCAGGATTGGAATGCATTGTACAAGTCAGCTCATTATGCTAAATCTTCATTGTCGGTCATTAAAGTAGCTGAAATGTATAAATTAGCACACACCATTGAAACTTCTGCAAAACAACAGGCTCAATTAGAAACCATTTCTCCAGCCTTGAAATTATTCAGTAAAAATTTTGAAGAAGTAAAAGCTATATTATTAACAGAATTGGAAAATTTATCTTGATCATCGCACTATCAACGAAACATATATTTTGAATTTTAGAGAATTAGGATTAGACGAAAAATTATTAGAAGGCATAGATTCGATGGGATATGAAACAGCAACGCCTGTTCAAGCACAAGTAATACAACCCATTTTAGCAGGAAAAGACATCATTGCATCAGCGCAAACTGGAACAGGTAAAACAGCCGCATTTTTATTACCGATCATTCATAAAATGCTCACCAGTCATCACGCTGCACACCAAATCAATGCATTAATAATAGTGCCAACCAGAGAGCTCGCCATTCAAATTGCCGAAACAATGGAAGGATTGGGATACTTTACTGATATTAGTTGTATTGCTGTGTATGGTGGAGGTGATGGAAATTCTTTTGTTACAGAAAAGAAGGCATTGAGCAGTGGCGTTGATATGGTTGTATGTACTCCTGGTAGAATGATAGCCCATTTAAATATGGGTTATGTAAAAATGAAAGAAGTAAATTATCTGGTGCTCGATGAAGCAGATCGAATGCTCGATATGGGATTTAATGATGATATCATGAAGATTATTTCATTTCTACCAAAGCAAAGACAGAACTTATTATTTTCTGCTACTATGCCTCCTAAGATGAGGGATCTGGCTCGTAAATTATTAAAAGACCCAGTTGAAATAAATATAGCTGTATCAAAGCCACCAGAACAAATTGTTCAGCAAGCATATGTGGTGTATGAACAACAAAAAATTCCACTGATCAAATTTGTATTGAATAGTAAAGACTATACGAGAGTAATTATCTTTTGTTCTAAAAAACAAAATGTAAAACAGTTAACTGCAGAATTAAAGCGTGCAAAGTTCTCCATCGAAGAAATCCATTCCGATTTATTGCAAGACAAAAGAGAACAAGTAATGCAGGATTACCGAAATAAGAAATTAAAAATATTGGTTGCAACAGATATTCTTAGCAGAGGAATTGATATCGAAGAAATTGAATTAGTGATCAACTTTGATGTACCAAATGATGGAGAGGATTATATACACCGAATTGGAAGAACAGCCCGAGCAGAAAGCCAAGGAACAGCTATTACATTTGTGAGTGAAGCAGAGCAAAGAAAATTTGCTGCAATTGAAGAATTATTAGGTAAGCAAGTAGACAAGATCCCTGTACCACCTGAGTTTGGCGAAGCCCCAGCCTATTCACCAAGAGCACATAGTGCCTCAAAAAATGGAGGTAACAGATGGCAGAAAAGAAGATAATTTAGTTCGCAATAAATTTGATACAAACCGGAGCACCCACTTTAATTCTTTCTTTAGTATCTGTAAGTAAACCAGAATTCTGGTCTCTTTTAAAAACCACGATTTCATCGGAGTTTTGATTGGCGGCTAATAAAAAATTTCCAGTAGGATCGATGCTAAAATTTCTTGGACCTTTTCCTAAAGTAGATTGAGTGGCCACATAACTCAGGGTTCCATCAGCAATAATTCTAAAAATAACCAACTCATTAAATTCTCCTCTGTTAGAAGCGTATAAATATTTTCCATCAGGAGAAATATGAATATCCGCTGCACCATTTTTTCGAGTTTCATTTGGGTTGGTCATACTGATATCTTGCATCAATGACAATTTTCCATTTTTAAATTTCAAAACATTAACAGTACCATTTAATTCTTGAACAGAATAAGCGATTGATTTTTTTGGGTGAAATGTAAGATGTCTTGGACCACTACCAGGTGCTGTATTAAATACCGAGTTTGGTTTCAATGAAATGGGGTTATTGCTTTTTGACAAGCTAATATCGTAAACGGAAATTTGGTCAGTACCTAAATCCTGAATCAACAGATAATCTTCATCTGGGCTAAAAATAGCTGAATGAACATGTGGTTTGTCTTGACGATCCTTGTTTATACTTTTTCCGGTATGCTGAATCATTTGTGTATTGACAGTATCTAAACTTCCATCTTTTAATAAAGGGATTGCTTTAAAATTTCCGCCTGTGTAATTGGATACAATCACATATCTATTCTTGCTGTCGATGGTAACATGACATGGATGATCACCTTGCGTAAATTCGCTGTTTAGTTTGATCATTTCTCCAGTATTTTTATCCAATTTCAAGGAGGTGATTCCACCCAATTTATTGCCTAATTCATTCACTGAATAAATAAACTGATTCCCAAATCCGGTGGTTAGAAAAGAAGGGTCTTCTATGACTTGTTTGTTTAAAAGTGAAGCGCTTCCTTTTTGGCTGTCGAAACTGTAATAATAGATGCCTTCCCCTTTTCCATTATTGGTGTATGTACCAACCAAAAAATGCAGTTTACTGGCGATTGGCTGAGCGTTAGTTTGAATAATACTCAGTATGATCACATGAATAGTTAAACAAAAAAAGAGCTTCGTTTTTATCATTTTTTTATTTTAATTTAAAATCTTGTTCAATATTATAACTTGATACAATAAAAGCTATATAAATGAGCGTTTAAAGTCTGTTAGATTTATTTATCAAATATATTTGTAACACTAAAATACACTAAATGAAAAAGTTTTTTCTATTCCTTTTATCAACAGCACTTTTTGCTGGAGCTGTTTCTGCTCAAAAAAAGCCAGATATTCGCCTAAATGGTTATGCAGGATATGTCTTTGATGATGCCATCGATTCTTATTATGACGCCAATAATTATTATAACGGTAAAATATTGGGAAACTTCATGTGGGGAGTTGGTATAGAGTCTAAAATCAACAGAGGAACAGGTATTGAATTATCCTACTTACGTGATGACACAAAAGCGCCAATGCGTTATTTAAATGGAGTAGGAGTAGCAAAAAACAAGGATTTTAATATTGGCATCAATTATATCATGCTTGGAATCAACCGTTACTTTGGTGCAAATCCAAAAGTGGAGCCTTATATCGGACCAATGTTGGGTATGGCTATTGTGAGCATTAAAAATCCTGATCCAGGTGGTACAAGTAGCATCACTAAATTCGCATGGGGTCTAAGAACGGGTGCCAATATTTGGGCATCTCCTAAAGTAGCGTTGAAATTACAAATGCAATTGATTTCAGTTTCACAAGGATTTGGTGGTGGAGCTTATTTCGGAACAGGAGGCGCTGGCGTTGGATTGTCGTCTTATTCTTCTGTTTATCAGTTTGGCTTAGGCGGCGGTTTAGCTTTCAAATTGGGTAAATAACCAGTTCAAATCTGATTTAATATCATTAGAGGAGCAATAAATGCTCCTCTTTTTTTGTTTAATATTGTAATCATCATGTGTTTTAATTCTTCCAAAATTCGATTTGTTTTTTTGCTAATTGCAATGAGCCTTTCCATGCATACCTATGCCCAAGTGAAGGACACATTGTTTTTTACCAATAAATCGATGTTGATTGGCGAATTGATCAGTATTAAATTAGGCAGAATTGAATTTGATGGAGATGGAGTGGGTATTGTAAAAGTGAAGTATGATAAAGTAAGTACTATTCAAGCAAATAAACATTATTACAGAATAGAGACCGTCCAAAGAGATGTTATACCGGGTTTTATTGAAGCTTCAGCGAACCGAGGAAAAATTATTGCAAAAACCGCCTACGATAGTAAAGAAATTGCATTGGGAGATATTTCCTCTATGTTTAAATTTGGAACAAAATGGAATACAAGAATAAATGGAAATATTGGGGCAGGATACTCTTATACCAAATCCAGTCAAATTGGTCGTTTCAATGCAGATGGATCCCTTTTTTATCACAATGAGAAAACTGAAATTGAACTGGGTGGAAATATGATATTTACTTCAGATAGTATTAGTTCCAGTGTTGAAAGAGCGAATATTAATTTTCGGTACAACTATTATTTTAGCAAATTATTTTTCGGTGTTGCTTTATTAAATTATCAGAGGAATACACAGTTAGGGTTAAACAGAAGATGGCAACAAGGATTAGCTCTTGGGTATAAATTTTTATTAACCAGACATAGTCAAGGCCTTATTATAAGTGGTCTTACCATTAACCGAGAACAAGATTTAAAAGCAAATTCTACCAATAACCAGGAATGGGTAATTCAAGGGAAGTATAATTTCTTTTCTTTCAGTAAACCGAATATCTCATTAGGTACAACTCAAACTATTTACGTTAGTTTATCTCAAAAAGGAAGAACTCGTTATGATGGTGATATTAATATCAATTGGGAACTCATCACAGATTTTTCTTTAAATTTAAATTATTACAACAACTACGATAGTAAATCACCAACAACCGGAGCTGCGAGATCCGACTATGGATTTGTAGCAGGCCTGAGTTATAAATTTTAATGTGCTTAAATTATCATTATGCGAATTGAGAAATTAGATAGTTTAAGAGGCATTTTTAGTATTATGGTGGTGATGCATCATTACGATGAAGCATTTCTTCCGACATGGTTCTATCATAATCCATTAATAAGGGAGTCTAAATTTTTTGTGGACTTCTTTTTTGTATTGTCTGGTTTTATTATTGCCAGTAAATATGCAGGCATTAAAACAACAAATGATCTAACGATATATCTTAAAAAAAGACTGATTCGACTAACGCCATTATTATTTTATACAACCACTCTTTATTTAATATTTCAATTGGTGTTTAATATTTTCTTTCCTTATTTATTAGGCACAAGGGAATCTGTTTCAACATTGTTATTTGCTTACTTAGATACAATGACTTTTTTGAATTCAACAGTCGTCTTTAATTCTTTATATACTTCTAATGTTGGAAATATGGGAATGAATTTTCCCTCATGGTCCATTTCTGCCGAATTGATTATCTATGTTTTTTTTGGTTGCACTTTATTGTTTTCTTTTCAACGGAACTGGAATAGAAATGGTATTTTATTTTTTGTCTTAATTGCTGCTATTGGTTTTTCGGTATATAAGGGTATGTATGCTTTTACAGATGATTTTGGATATATCAGGGGAATTATTTCATTTATACTAGGGTATTTTGTTTGGAATTTTACCAACAACAAATCAAAGTGGGCGCCTAATCTTTCATTGGTTGTTCCACCTTTAATTATTGCAGCCCTATATTTTCTGCATCAACAAACCGGAAACTTTTATCAAATGATGGCCTTGGCAATTATACCATTGTTATTTGC
The DNA here is from genome assembly GCA_037129425.1 of Sphingobacteriia bacterium. GTDB lineage: Bacteria > Bacteroidota > Bacteroidia > Chitinophagales > Chitinophagaceae > Sediminibacterium. Next base: position 9,061 of record JBAXUV010000004.1, on the reverse strand, counting down.
TTTTTCTATTTTATTGATTGTGCAATCGGATGGAATATTAACGAATATACTATCCATCAAACCACTCCTATTTTTAGGCAATATTTCTTATTCAATTTATTTAAATCAAATTATAGTAATTACCATAATTCCACATTTTTTGTTTCAAATATTCGAATTAAATGCAACTGCAACAATTCAATTGATTGTGCTTCTTTGTAGCCTGTCGGTTTTGATAATCTATAGTTTTTTAACAAATCAACTGATTGAAACACAAGTTGGGAAATGGTTAAAAGCTCGATTTATTCCATCTTACTCCCTAAATTGAGTGTATTATACATAGCAATTTTACATATACTTCGACTGGTCTTTTTTAACGAAATATTTAGCCAATAAAATATCATGTAAAGAGGTAGCCCCTTAAGCTATCGTACCTTTGCGGCCATTCAAATTAATGATATGGCGAAAAAATTGGCTTTTGTATTTGTTGCGTTATTTTCTTTTGTGCTTCAATCATATGACACTGCAACAAAGGCAACTATCAATGATGAAGTGTTGAATGCAACACTTATAGCTTCTAAATTAAACATCAATGATAAAGCAGTTGAATTGGCAATAAAGGGCTATCAAAAATTAAAAGAACAAGGCAAATTGCTCAATCAGCGCTATTTAACTATTGCAGACTTTAGCAAACCAAGTTCAGAAGAGCGTTTGTATATTATCGATATGGAATCCGAAGAAATGGTTTTACAAACACTGGTGGCTCATGGTAAAAATTCTGGTACTTTATTTGCAAAAAACTTTTCCAATAAAAACGAATCAAACAAAAGTAGTTTAGGGTTTTATATCACTGGCAATACCTATCGAGGTAAACACGGAGAGTCATTGATATTAACTGGAATAGAAAATGGCATCAATGACAAAGCAGCTCAAAGAGCCATTGTTTTGCATGGTGCCAATTATGTAAGCAATAATACAATCGCAGAAATGGGTTATCTCGGAAGAAGCCAGGGTTGCCCTGCGGTTCCTAATAATCTGGTTCAACAGATTATTCATACCATTCAAGGGGAATCTTGCTTATTCATCTATGCCCCTGATGCCAATTACTTAAAACAATCCAAGCTGGTGGGATAAAGTTGCCGAAAAAATGCATATTCTGAGCTAGTTCATTTAATTTAGGCAATCCAAAATTAAACACTATGCTAAGGATTGCTACACTGTTTTTATGTTTATTGACAGCTTCAATTGCCACTGAAGCACAAAATATCCCAACCCCAAAATCTCATTTTGGTTTTTCAATTGGTGATAATTATCATTTAGCCACATTTACCCAAACAGAAGCCTATTTAAAAAAACTGGCTGCAGTTTCAAAAAAAATGAAGTTGCAAAGTATTGGTAAAACCGAAGAGGGACGTGAGCAATACATGGTAATTGTTTCAGATCCAGCAAATCTGGCTAAGCTAGATAAATATAAAACCATCTCTCAAAAAATGGCAAGAGCAGAAGGCATTTCAGATGCCGAAGCGCAAACCTTAGCCAATGAAGGTAAGGCGGTTGTTTGGATTGATGGTGGCTTACATGCAAATGAAGTGCTAGGCATTCATCAATGGATCGAGTCTTTGTATCAAATTATTTCTCGTGAAGATGAAGAAACCAAGCGAATACTAAAATCAACAATCATCCTTTTTGTGCATGCCAATCCTGATGGGCAAGAATTGCAATCCAGTTGGTATATGCGCAATCCAGATTCTCTGAAAAGAAGCACAGCAAATCTTCCAAGATTATACCAGAAATACATCGGCCATGATAATAACCGCGATTTTTATATGACCAATATGAGTGAGTCTAAGAATATGAGCTTGCAACAATATGTAGAGTGGATGCCTCAAATCTTATACAATCACCACCAAACTGGTCCTGCGGGAACCGTAGTAGCGGGTCCTCCTTACAGAGATCCGTTTAATTATGTATATGATCCTTTATTGGTTACTGGTATAGATCAATTAGGCGCAGTGATGAGCAGTAGATTGAATGCAGAAAATAAACCTGGATATACCATGAAGAGTGGTTCTGTATATTCAACCTGGTGGAATGGTGGACTAAGAACAACAGCCTATTATCATAATATTATTGGATTATTAACAGAGATGATTGGTAATCCAACACCTATGAAAATTCCTTTTGTTCCATCCAGATTAATTCCAAATAGCGCTACACCATTTCCTATTGATCCACAAAAATGGTATTTCAAAAGTTCTATTGATTATTCAGTTTCGCTCAACTATGCAGTGCTCAATTATGCAGCAAGACATAAAGATGAGTTGCTGATGAATATCTATACAATGGGAAAAAATTCTATTGAGGCTGGAAATAAAGATTTTTGGACAAAATCGCCTAGTAAAGTTGAAATAGCCAATGAATTAATAAAGAATGACCCTAGAGCAGAAAGAAACGATTCTATTGCATTAGGCATTTATGATAAAGTATATAAAGATCCAAAATTACGTGACCCAAGAGGATACATCATTCCAATTAATCAAACTACAACAGCAACTAATTTTGTCAATATTTTAATTAAGAGTGGAATTAGAGTAGAAAAAGCCACTGCTGATTTTACAGTGGGCAATAAAAAATATTTAGCAGGATCGTATATTGTAAAAACCAATCAAGCATTTCGTCCACATGTAATTGATATGTTTGACCCTCAAGATCATCCAAATGATTTTCAGTATCCTGGTGGACCACCAGTGCGCCCATATGATGCAGCTGGTTGGACACCTGCTTACACAATGGGTTTAGAATTTGATAGAATTTTAGAGCCATTTGATGGACCTTTTCAAACCCTTCCTTATGGAGTTGAACAGAAATCGGTAGGAGCTATTGAAAAAGTTGCTGATGCCAAAACTTATAGTTTCTCCACAAAAGACAATGCAAGCTTTATTTTAGTCAATGATTTATTGAAAGCTGGGATTGCTGTAGAAAAAACCAATGAACAGTTTTTTGTTGCATCTAGTGCAGCAGCATTACCTATTTTAGAAAAAGCGGCAACACAACATGGAGTAAAAATTACAGCAGCAAATTCATCATCTAAAACACCATCTGTAAAATTAAAATCAAGTAGGATTGCTTTATGGGATGTATATGGTGGCTCAATGCCATCTGGTTGGACGAGATGGATTTTTGAGCAATATCGTTTTCCATTTACCGTAGTCTATTCAAAAGAAATTGATGCGGGCAACTTAAAAAACAAATATGATGTAATTGTATTTGTAGGAGGTGCTATTCCGGCTCTTCGCCCTGAAGCCCCAGGAGCTGGTGGTGGCGGCGGTTTTGAAGGAAGAGAGCCCAATGAATCGGAGATACCAGAAGAATACAGAGCTAGTTTGGGAAGAATTACTGCAGCAAAATCAATTCCTGCATTGAAGGAATTTGCTGATGCTGGAGGAACCATTGTAACAATTGGAACTAGCGCCAACTTAGCCTATCATTTTAAATTGCCTGTTCGTAATGCTTTGGTTGAAATGGTGAATGGAAAAGAACGCCCATTACCGGGAGAAAAATTCTATATACCAGGATCGGTTATGCAAGTAGCAGTGAACCCTCAACACAAAGCCAATTGGGGTATGAAGAATACAGCTGATGTATATTTTAGCGCAAGCCCGGTATTTAATTTAATGCCAGATGCAATTGCAAATGGAGATATTACTCCTTTAGCTTGGTTTGCTTCTGATAAAACATTGAGAAGTGGTTGGGCTTTCGGACAATCTTATTTGCAAGATGGGGTTGCTGCTTTCTCTGCTAAAGTTGGTAAAGGAAAATTATTGGTGTATGGTCCTGAAATTACTTTCCGTGGTCAAACACATAGCACTTATAAAATGTTATTCAATCAATTATATGGTGAGGAGTAAATTATTTAATGCCCCAAACCTTGATCGATAGATTCTTGATTTCCAGGTCAATGGGTTTCATTGAAAATAAAGAGACATTGAAATAAGGGGTATTGGTATTAATCACATCTTTTAAAGCAATCATGTCGTTGGTAGCAACACTATTCCAGGTGGATGCATTGAATTCACCTGTTTTAGTAATTTTAACCAATTCATGATTGGAATAAAAATTAAAATTTCTTTTTTGATTGGTAGAATCGATTAATGAAAAAAGAAAAGATGCATAGTCAGTAGAAGCAGATTTTGCAAACCGAATGTCAGCAGATACACCTACCATAATGTAGGTGTATTTTTTTGAATATACCAGATCCTTCATTAAACTAATATGCGAAATAGAACTAGTTATTTTTCGGATACTACTATCTCTTGATTCAAATAATAAATCTTTGTTGCCTAGTTCCAGTAATTCTTTTTCAGGATATATTTTATTATTATAACAAACATAAGAGTTGATAATTTTGAAATTATTCAACAGACTACTAATATGTGTTTTTATAGAATCGTTTTTATAAGGTGTCATCGTTAAATCGGAACTAAGCTTATATAATTCTTTGTCAGAAATCATATACTCTTTCCAGATATAATCTTCAATTGAACGGTTGGAATACATGAAGGGCATGCTTTGTTGATTCCTAAATGATGCATTGGTATCTAGTGAGCTTGCTAACCAGTTAACTTTTGCAGGGTGATAAGGTAAATTTGGATACTGATGCAATAACATAGAAACAATAGTAGGTGCTAAATTATTATGTGAATTAACAGCATACATTTTCTTTGGTGCTTTGAGCATTGGCGAGTAAATAATTAAGGGAACATGATAGTCATCTATGCTAGAAGTGGAAGGGAAAGAGCCAATATGATGATCGCCAGTAATAATAAAAATGGTGTTGTTGTATTCGGGCCTTTTTTTATACTTCGAAAAAAAGTCTCTGAAACAATCATCAGCAAACATATATGTGACCATTACTTTTTTACATTCTCTTAAAATGGTTTTTATGTTTCGGTCTACTTTAAGTGTTGTTAATTTTTGATCGAATAGTTTATCGTATTTGGGTTTCTGTTCAAATAGATACGGTACATGTGTTGTTGCAGTATGATAAATGTTTAAATAAGGTGTTGTAGGTTCGCTTGCTAATAGTTCTAAACTTTGATTGAACAATGCATCATCTGGATAGCCCATACCCCAACCTTCATTGCCTGCACTCATCTTCTTATACTTTTTATTAAAATGGAGCAAAGACATATCTGTTCCTTGTAAACGAATGAAACCGCCCATATTATCAAAATCAGTATTCGACCCGGTTAAGAATCGAGTAGTATAGCCATTGGCTTTCGCTATTTTTATTAATGATAAATGATCAGGCATTATATTGATAGACGAAAAACCTGTTTTGCCATAAGGCAATGATCCTTCAATAGCAGGATGAGCAGCAAAAGTTCCAGGCGAAGTGCTTAAGAAATTATCCCAGCTCAAACTTTTGTTGCTGAGTGAATCTAGAAAAGGGGTAAAGCTGCTTGCATAAGCATTGTCTCCACTAAAATCTTTTGATAATCCCTCTGTAACAATAATAACAATATTCGGCGGCTTTGTAGGATTCAAATTAAAAAAGGATCCCAGCACATCAGGATCATCGTTTTTTCTCAGTAAAGGAAATTCGGTGCTGGTAAAATTGAATGGTTGATTTTGCTGGTAAAATTCAATTGCATTTTTAAGTTCTTTGGAGTTAAGTCGGTCAGCATCAAAATCATTTTTTGTATAAAAGAAATGATACGAATCGGAAACAAAATAAGCGAATTTATTACAGGTTAAATAATAGGCATTCCTATTTTGAAATTGGTTAGACGATGGATTGGCAAAATGGATGCTTACCAAAGCAATCATTCCAATAGCACCAGATATTCGAATAAAATTACTCGTATAAACCATTTTTGAAAAAGTAGATCTATACAAGAACCAATAAATGATATAATAAATACAGAATGGAATAAATACAATCATTCCACTTGTGATCATTTGTTTGGTGGTAGACCATAATTCAAAAAAAGTTCTGTTGAATAGTTCATGATCAAATGGATTACTTCTTTCGGAATAAGTGATGATTAACGAAATGTATATTGTAATCATCAATAGATTCACACAATGGAAAACAAAAAAGCCCATCTTTTTATTCAACGAATAAAAGAGCAATATGAAAGGAAAGATGATGACGCAATAAATGAGCACAGCCCATATATCAAAAAAAACGCCACTCAATTCATACAAAACAGCATAGTCAATAATTGTTTTTTGTGCAACAATGAGGTACTCAAAAGCCCTTACACCAATTATTGTTAGTATAAAGGGAAGCGCTACCGATATATATTTTTGAATAAAGGGATTGAAAAATTTGCTCTTCATTTATTTTTTCTTATTTGGAAACACTTGCTTCCAATCTTTTTGCATGTCTACTACCAACCAATTGTATTTAGGAGCATCATCTAATGCCTTATTTAGTTTCCCTATAGTAGAACTGCGATCATAAGCAAATTCTCTTGTTGAATCGGTATGTCTGATAATCAACCCAAAATGTGGTGTAGATCTTGTAGAAGTATATTGCAACATTTCATAATCACCATCAGAATTGCCTGCTGTAAAAACGGGCACTTTCCCTATGTATTGATGAATGCCAACTGGTTTCCCGGATTTATCATCAATAAAATTCATTTCTGGTATTTTGATTAAAGCAGGTTGGTTATTGCTGTTATCGTATTTTACTTTTGCAGAACTTCCTACAACTTGGTAGGGTGGAATTCCATACACTTTTTCAGCCCATACCCTTAAAAAATCAACGCCACCACCAGATACAATAAAAGTTTTGTATCCGTTTGAGCGTAAATAATTTAATAATTCAAGCATTGGTTGATACACCATATCTATAAACCGTAATCCTGTGCCAGGATGCTTTGCAGACTCAATCCAATCACTAACAATTTTATCAAATTCGGCAGTGCTCATGCCAGCATGTGTTCCCATTACAATTTCAACGATTGAATGCTCTCCACCAGCTAATGCAGCTTTTAGGTTTCCTTCTAAAATAGATTTGAAAGGCTCTTGGGTTTTCCATTCAGGATGCTGAGGGGCCATTGCCTTCACACGATCAATGGCAAAGAAAAATTGAAAATACAATGGTTGTTCGCTCCATAATGTACCATCATTATCAAAACATGCTATACGGTCTGCTAAAGGAATATAATCAGCACTTCCCTTTGTGGTTGTTCTATTGACAAAATCAATGATCGATTTTTTGACAGTTCCTTCATTCCATGAAGCTAAAAGCGATGATTTATTTATAGTTGATTGAGCACTAAGTGTGCATATGATTACCCCTAAAAAAAGAGTTGCAATTATTATTTTCTTCATAAACATCATTTGCTACAAATATACTAAAGCTTATTTCATATGATTTATGCATTTATTTTTTGCTCTTCGTTTTTCATTCATTTACTTTGTTGAGTGGATATACAACATCTTTTAGAAATTAAGAATGGTATTAATTTTATTGCAGGGTTCAATAATTTATTGTTGATCTATTTATTAATACGAAATTATAAAACAGCTTCGCCAGCAAATGGCTTCCTGATCATTTTTACTTTCGGAATGGGTATGGTTAATTTAATGATCTACTTATATGATACCCATATTTTGGAAGATATACCATGGTTATTTAGAATGCCCAGTCCAATATTCTATGCCATGTTTCCTTCTGCCTGGTTATACGTTAGAATGTTGGTGAATGATGAAACAAAAATGCGAAAATGGGATTGGTTGCATTTTCTTCCTGCATTATTGCATTTGCTGGAAATGATGCCCTATTATTTTTCAACGCTGGCACACAAAGAACTTAATCTTGCTGAAGCTTACAACAATCCATTGGGTAACTATTTGCACAATGAAGGAATGTTGCCAGGTTATGTGCATAATGCAATTAGGGGATTTATTGGGCTGATCTATTGCTGGTTTATATTTAAGGAACTTCAAAATACTTTTAAAAGGGATAATCCCAGATCCTATCAGTTTCTGGAATTAAAATCTTGGTTAAACCTATTTGGATCTGCTTTATTAATTTTTTCTACCACTATTTTTATTTCGTTTGCATTTCCTCAACTACTCCCACCAATCATAAAATCATTCTTGGTAGAAATCACTTCAGCTTTTACACAAATAATTACATGTATAACTTTATTGAGAAGACCATATATCATGTTTGGAATTCCAAAGCCACACATTTTGGTTGAGCAAAAAGAGGAACTGTTGATTCAAAATCACCCTTCAGATTATGATAAGTACATACAAATCTTGGATAATTATGCTAAAACTCAAATCAGTTTTTTACAAGCCGGATTCTCAATAAGAGACTTATCATTAGAATTAAACATTCCCCAACATCATTTATCTTATGTATTAAATCGAATTTTTCACATTAGATTTAATGATTATATTAATAAATTGAGGATACAATATATTAAACAGCATGTTTCTCCAGAAAAAATGCAATCAAGAACCTTAGAAGGCTTGGCTTTAGAAGCCGGTTTTGGAAATAGAACAACATTTATTAGAGCCGTCAAGAAACTTACTGGCGAGAAGCCATCCATTTATTTTAATACACTGGAAGAGCTAAACGAATCCTAAACATTCAGCATCTGTAGATTTCTACTATTTTTTTTAATTTTTCGTTTCATATTCTAATTTGTAACAAGAAATTGACCATCTATTATGGAAAAATTTCTTTTATTCTTATCTTTATTAGCCCCTCAAAAAACATTTTTCCTTTTCTTAACCAATAAACAGATGCTTATGAAATTCAAATTCATGCTTTTAGCGATGCTAACGCTTTTGCTTGCCATTCAATCGCAAGCCCAACAAAAACCCAATATTTTGGTGATTTGGGGAGATGATATTGGTACTTGGAATATCAGTCACAACAATCGTGGTATGATGGGCTATCGCACACCTAATATTGACAGAATTGCCAAAGAGGGAGTTGCATTTACCGATTATTATGCCCAGCAAAGTTGTACTGCAGGAAGAGCAGCGTTTATCAGTGGTTCTGTACCAGTTCGTTCTGGAATGACCAAAGTAGGTTTGCCAGGTGCTA
>JBAXUV010000039.1:0-10831 GCA_037129425.1 Sphingobacteriia bacterium | reverse complement strand
AGTTTTGGTTATTGTATTGAACAATAAAATCGTATTTTTTACCAGCTTCAATATTAAAGTAAAGAGAATCTACATCGGTAATAAACCATACATGTTTAGTTTTTAGAGTACTTCCTATATAAAAAATATCTGGATTTTTTTCTGGTTCAATACGCCAAACAATGCTATCATTATTGAATTTTAAAAGCACTTCTTGCTTGTTTGATCGAATCGTTGGAATAGATTCTTGAGCAAATGATAGTTGCAGAATTAATAAACTAAAAACTATGGTGGTTATTAACTTTTTCATACCCTACTATCCTTAATTAGAATAGTCAAGTCAAATTATGTTTTAATAACTATCGCTAACGTTAGAGAATTATCAACGGTATGATTCTGCTTTCAAGTGGTCTTACACTTATTTAAACTTTTAGCCAAGGAGGTGATTCTTCTGTAGGCTGGTTAATTCTTATCAAGTAACCGTCTGGGTCATTCAATTCAATTGTCAGCATTCCTAAATGTGATTTTTTAGGCCCACTAAAGGCAACACTATTTGCAGAAAGTTTGTCAATAACATTTTGTAAGTTATCTGTTAAAAAGCTTACTACCATTGTTTTAGATGGAAAATGGGTAGAAGTATTAAAATCAATTCCTGAAACCCCCGAATCAAATACTTTTAATCCTTCCTGGTCAACAGAAGTTTCAAGCCCTAAAATTGAATTATAAAATAGCTTGCTTTTGTTTGGGTCGATTGTGCCCAATTCAATCTCTTGAAGTCTTATTTTCATTTCTTTTTTTTACTCGGGCTTCGGACCTCTTGAACTAATATTTCTCACCAATCCTGGAAACCAACGTTGCAACCAAACAATAACTCTTCCATGAGTAGTGAAAATATAATTTCTTTTTCGTTTAAGGATTGCGTTTACCATCACTTTCGCAGCTTTATCTGTTGGCCACATTAATTTTGATGGACGAGGGTCTGGCCGTTCGGCATGCCACTGACCTTCATTATCAATCCTGGCAATTTCCGACACTACAAATCCTGGATGAATAGTGGTGCAAGTAACACCCGTATCCATCAATTCCACTTGCAAAGTCAAACCAATAGAATTTACCGCAGCTTTTGATGCACCGTATGCTCCTACACTTGGATTAGGAACATAAGCTGCTACACTTCCCACTAAACCAATGCGCCCCTGATTTTTTTTCAAATGAGGTAAGGCGTATTTTACCGTCAAGGCTAAGCCTACAACATTGCCTTGCATTTGCCTATTCCAATCTTTTGCAGACAATTGATCTATACTTCCATAAACACCAAATCCGGCATTGGCCACAGCAATATCTAAACGACCCCAAGAGGCTATGATTGTTTGAACGGCATCGTCTATTGAATTTTCTTCCATAATATCAACAGGCACTACCAATGCTTCACCACCAGTATTTTTTATCTCGCTAGCAATTGCATCTAATAGTTCTTTGCGTCTGGCAGATAACACTACTTTATACCCTAGCCTTGCCCACTCAAAGGCCATTGCTTTTCCAATACCAGATGAAGCACCTGTTATCCAAACAACTTTTCCATTTGTATTTTCCATTGTAGGTTTATTTTTTTATTACATTTTATTTGGTCTAAAAAGTGCTTTGTCTGCATAAAAAGTACCAAAAGGTATAAGCGAAGCTAAAAAAGCCCAAAACATTTTGAGTATAGTCCATCGATGTTTAAATGACACTTGAAGCAGTAAAACGATATAAAGAATAAAAAGCAATCCATGAGCCGAACCAACAATGTAATTGGGCAATGGCATAGCATATTTGTATTTTAAAATCATTGTAAATCCCAAAAGCAAAAAGGAACAACCTTCCATAAATGCTACAATTCGGAGTCTCCCCAATGCCGTTTTCAATAATTCATTGACCATTTTATTCATCAATCAGTTCTTTTAAATTTTTATACTATCTGAAATATTGAAGGACCACCATTGATATCCCTGAATTAATTCCATAATAGTTGGTTTATGGATTACAATTTAATTCATTCAAACTACATATAGCATTTATTCCAACTAATTCCTACAAAAGACATCTTTCAAATCATCTTTTAAACAATTTGCTTTTTACAATTTTACCCTCTTTTTTAGCCAGATAATAAAGTGCTATTCCAATAAATAGTAAAAATAATGCTGTAAAAATTGAATCTTCAATACCCACTGCACCACCTGTTAATAGTTCAGGGCCGTTGAATTGAGACTGAATGATATTGCCCATACTATCTAACCCAGTGAGATTGGAGCCATAAAATGGTTGAGCAAAATTCCAGCCTATATGAAAGAAATAAGGTAGCCAAATTCTTTTAGTATAGACAAACATCATTCCCATACTAAACCCCCAAATCAAATCATAAAAAAAACTAAAAATGTTGGAATGGGGATTAAATATGTGCTGAAGTTCTACCAGCATTGCAATGACAAGGGCCAGGTTAGTTCCTAACCAATTTTCCATCTCCCTTAGTATTAGCCCTCTATGTAACAGGTCTTCAATTAAAGCAGCTACTATTAATGTAGTGAATAATTTTACCGGGTAGTTTGTTGTAGAAATATTGATTACCTGATAATACCCCAACAAGTATAAAATGAAAATAGATAATGAAATGGTTAAAAACCCAAAGAGAAAACCACCAAACATTTCTTTGAAGAAATATTGTATGGATAGTTCTGTTATTTTTCTTTTTTCGTACAATCGGAACAAGAAGAAATAGCTACCCAATAAGACTAATATAGAAATACAATGGATAATTGGATTGGCAATATTTTTATCTTGAATAATGCTATAAATAAATGGTTTTAAAACAAAGTTTTGAATTACCACAAATAGAGAAAAGCAAACAATAATTCCTACGATAATTTTAGTAACTGGATGATAGAGTACTCTTTTAATTGATGCATTCATTATTTTTTCTGATTAATTATATGTAAAGTTTTAGCAAATAAAAGTATTTGATACCTTTATAGCAAGTACATACATTTATGTAGGGTACATACTAAAACTATAGTATTGTTGATAACCAATACTTTAAATTGAAAGAAAAATGAAGAAAAAAATGATAACGGCTCAGTGCCCTGTAGATTATGCTTTTCAGCGAATAGGTGGAAAGTATAAAGGTCGAATTTTATGGGTCTTGAGAGAAGGTTGTCTCAGGTATGGAGAGCTAAACAGAGCTGTGGTAGGTATTACACCCAAAATGCTTACTCAAACACTAAAAGAACTGGAATCAGACGAGCTCATTGCGAGGAAAGTTTATTTAGAAGTTCCACCTAAAGTTGAATATTCACTTACCGAAACAGGAAAAGAATTAATTCCGTTTATTAGTCAAATGAGAAGTTGGGGTGAGAAGCAAATGTCAGTTAGTTAAACTTTTGATGGGCTAAAGGTGGAAACCTAAATTGTTCAAAGACTTATATTATTGATAGTTATCCTTAGAGCATTTATTATAATCAAGATCGCTTCTCTTTATATTCCTTAAACTGTCTAGCGATTCTTTTAAAAGCCGGTCAATATTTTTTTCAATTTTTTCGAACTTGACTTTTTTCAAAAGATCTTTCTCCCAAAATGAACTCCCTCTTGTTGTTGAAGGGGTATCCAGCAGCCATGCTATATTCATGAAGTTCCAATCGGGTGAGTCTATTTTTCTATTATCATAATTTTGATCAATTATAATCCCCTTCCATATTGAACCATCTTTCCAAAAGATTTTTCGTGTCTCAAGCTTGTATTTCGGCACATCTACCCCATCGAAGGAATGCCCACCAACCGACTTGTCCACTGTTGTACCAAGTTGCTTTGCTAGTTTGTTTAATTTATCATCAATATGATTAAAAGTATTCTTTCGTGTCGAAAATTTATCTTTTAAAGATTGATTATTGCAAGATGAAATTAAAAGAAGAAAAAAAATGGAATATTTTAATTGTTTCATAGTATATGATATTTAAAGATAAAAATTGGCATGAACGTTTTCTAGCTTTACGATCGAGTGGCGTTTTTCGCCAAAATTGTTGATTCCAAGAACCAAACTTTGATTAACCAGAAATGTGTCTGCGGAGCACTGAACTGTCACTTTTGCCAAACCCGTGTAAGTGGCTGCCCTTCTTTCGGTCAACGGTCTGTCGTGTCCAGTTTGCACAGTCCTTGTGCGGTTGGGCAGGCATACTCTTTTGCAAGCTTTGGTCTGTGCGCTGGCTTGTGTGGCTTGCAAATGTGTTTGACTGCGAAGGGTTGGCATTATTGTTTACTTGTATTATTTTAAATTCTTAATAAACGGTTGTATTGCACTTTCAAACTTTGGCAAATAGAGTACAAAAAAGTCATTCATTTTTTGCCAGTCTGTTTCATTGAATAAGTTTACATCTTGTAATTCAAATTTAACTCTACTCATTTTATTGTCAGGCAATTCTTCCCAAACCAATGGATTTCCAAATGATTTTTCAATAACGTCTTTGTTTTTGAATAGCTTTTAAAAATAAACTTTATTTTTCTCTTTACTCGATGTCGAAATACCTAATTCAATTCTAATGTTTGACTTTGTGATGATAAGTGTAAACGCAAGTCCACCGACACCTGCACCAGTGCTTAACCAATGGTCTTTTGACGGACTTACATTCTCGAATAAATTTGTATGATTCAAAAGAGGTAAAATCTGTTGCCAATATTTTTTTCTGATTCCAAAACGATTGGGTTCTGTTTCATTGTCTGTACTTGATAAATATTTGATTAACAATTCATCTTCCATTTTAAACAAAGCAAGTAACTTTTTTAAAATGGCGAATTTAGAATTGCTGTCTATGTTTGATATTAATTTGGCTTTTTTTCTGATTATGTATATGCACTTTGCAATGTATGAAACAAGAAATATACTGTCTGCCGTTTTTAATATTGTCTCAATTTTAAACATGTAAACTTATATATGACTGTCCTTTTTTAAATACACTCTTGTTTTTTTTATCATTGTCTGCGTCATCATTTTAATTTTTTCAAAGTGTACATGATAAGTTAATTGATAAACTTTGCAACGTTATGATTTATTTTATTTTTTCAATTAAACGTTTTTTTTAAACTATACTGTCAGACTTATCGCACAAACGATTCCATAAGTTAATATACTGATTTTTAAGTGGTGGAGCTAAGTTTCATTGTGCCGTTTACCTTCTTTATTTGTTCGGAAAAGCAAGTCTTTAAATTACCATCTTTAACTTTTTTTGAAGTTGAACGATTGTAACTTTTTACAAATTATTTTGAAAAAAAGTGATATAATATGTCGCAAATAGATAATTTGTTTAAGTCTATTTTTTTAGTTCTTCAATTTTTATTTTTGCATCCGTAAATGCCGTTTCAATTCCATCACTGTCTTTAACAAATATTGTATTATCTGAACCATATTTTTCAAGTCTTAGATACCAACTCGCTTTACCTTTACTTACATAATAGCCAACTTGAAAACCATCAGTAGTTGTAAATTTATTTTCTAAATAATCTGGGTTGAACGCAATGTCTTTTTCCACATCAGCATTTAAACTTTTTATAGCCTTAATTACTTCAAGCAAGTCACTATAGTCTATAGATGCTGTACTATTACTGTATTTTCCTTGACTTACTATTTGATAGTAAAACCTTGCCTCTCCTCCACTAATAATTTTTCTAATTCTCGTCTCGGCTAAGGAACCAAAAGAAAGTTTCAAGTCTGGAAGTTTTGTGTCAACGAACTTAACAATTGTCCCTGTTTTAGAGGCAAATGCATCCATTTTAGTTTCTGCTTTTTGTACTTCCTTTTTAACATCTTGAGAAAAAGCTAATTTAGTCAACATAAAAGTTGATAAGATAAGTGTTGTCTTTTTAAACATATTTTTTGATTTTGATGAAAAGTTCTGTGTCTGGAAATGGGATACAACAAGCAACTATTGCCGAATCTTTGGAATTTTATATTTATTCCTCTTGAACTGATGAGTGGCATTTTTGATAAATTCAAATAATAAGAAATAAAGCTGGTTTTATTATTCAAGTTCCAAAATGCAACACAGCGGAATTACCGCTGCCGATTGCTTCAATGTCAATACCCACTAATAACAATATCCGTTTTGAGCCATCTCTTTAGTCACTACTTAATAACACCCAAGTTAATTACTTGGTCTTTGTCAGACCTACCTGGGTTCCAGAGAGCTGTACCTGTTATCTCCGCTGGAATTTTATAAACAAGGTTAGTTGTCTTAGATGTCAGAGGATTAATCTGGTCAAGCATTGTTCCCCAACCTTCAAGCATTACAGTTTCACTTTTGTCAAACTCATAGTCTTTTCCATTATAGTTAATCCAAACACTACCATCTACAATCATTCGGCTTTCTTGATCTGTATTTTTGAATGTGGCATTAATGATTAGATATTTGTTTCCTTGTTCTGCTTTCAAGTCGGCGAATTCGTTGCCTGTATTTACCCGATCGTTAATTGAAACTTTGTTTACTGTCACAGAAAAATACTCTGTTTGCAAAGTTTGTCCAATACCTACTGAAGTTGCAACAGATTGTTCTGACGAATTTCCTCCACTGCTAGAGGGTGATTTTTTATCATCGCTAGATGCAATAGCGAAAAATGTGAAGGTAGCGATGGCTGCAACAGACAGCGCTTTGGACATGCGTTTAGTTTTGTTCATTTTGATTTATTTTTTTGAGTGAGTAAAATTTGTTTTTCGGATGGGCAATAAAAGCAAGTAGTCCGCCTAAAAGAATAAACAAAAGATCTTTGATATCAAAGGTTCCAATGGAAAATTCTAAAAAGACAGCAGTCAATAATGGAATAGAAAGCCATACAATGCTTTCAATGTCAATTCTCCGTCTCCACAAAATTAATAGGAGTGAACAAAAAGCGAATGTCCAAAGTCCGTCTGGCAAATGAAATGTCACCCATGAAGGAAGATGTAGCTTTGTTACAGGGCGCATGTTTAGTTGTTGATCAATCCATGATAGAAAATGTATAGAGTGTTGACGAGTCCAATAATAGATAAACCACCCTAAAAAAAGGGGAATAGTAACTGTTAGTAGAAAGTCAATCCAAATATTAAGAGTTTTTTTCATTACGAGACGTACAGTTATTAAGAATATCACTCTATAAAAGTTATTAAAAAAGCATAGCATATTATTCAAAAAGTTATTATTATGCTTATTGAATAATTAATACGCTTATACAGTTATTGTCAGCGTTATTAATCACCATAATATATTTGTATTGTAAAAATTCATAAAAGCTCTTTGCAAAAAAATAAAAACTTATCTTACTCTCATCAATACTAATTCAAATAAATATTGAATCCAGATATAAAATCATTAACTTTAAAATCAACCAACCTTTCTTTTGCTTCACTAAAATAACCATGAAGTTCAAAAACAAAGCTTACGGAAATAAGAACTTTATAGCCACCAGCTATAATCCTCAAAATTTAATACTTCCTCTCCACCTTCTCCCGTATTTCCTGCACTTCATCTTCAGTCATGCCCATTTTTTCGGCCATCAGTTTAAGATAAAGCATACTTTTCTCAGCAGTTTTGGCCATCTGATTCACCCTTAACACCCACCTCAAAAACAATGCATTTAAAGCCATAATAAAAATCAATGCAACAACATAAACAACGATAATAACAACAAAATTCATACACTTTATTTTACTCCTAAAGTTATCAAAGAACCCAACTCCTTACACACGTAGAAATACGGAGGCGACCGCTAGGGTTTCCCCATTTTTCAACCTATCTTTATAGCAAATCCATCGCTGAAAATGAAATTGATTACCACTATTCTTGCACTACTCATAACCTTCAATACCATGGCTCAAGAAGAAATACCCATCTATACTGGTAAAATACCCAATGCCATTCCATGCACATTAACTACTTATACGGGCAAGAACCCCAGCGGTAAATTGTTCTATGCCAATATCATCACACCCACCCTAACCGTATTTAAACCCAATCAACAAAACGCATTAAAATCTGCCATTCTCATCTGCCCTGGTGGCGGCTATGCTAGAGTTGTGGTAGAGCATGAAGGCGAAGAAATTGCCAAAGCTTTCAACAACATTGGCGTAACAGTCTTTATGTTGAAATACCGATTGCCCAACGATACTTGCATGATCAATAGATCCGAAGTGCCACTCATGGATGCGCAACAATCCATTAAATACATTAGAGACCATGCGAAAGAATACAATATCGATCAAAACCATGTGGGCGTAATTGGTTTCTCTGCCGGCGGTCATCTGGCCAGTTCACTCGCTACGAAATTTCAACACAACTATATTGCCAATAGTTCAAACACCAATTTGAGACCCGATTTTATGATACTCGGCTATCCGGTAATTAGCATGAACGATTCTATCTGCCATAAAGGTTCCAGAGACAGACTGATCGGAAAAAATCCATCTAAAGAAAATGAATTGTTGTATTCTTCCGAATTACAAGTATCGGCTCAAACACCCCCTGCATTTATCTTTCATGCCAAAGACGATAAAACAGTTCCGGTAATTAATAGCTATAGAATGCATGAAGCGTTGGAAGCCCAAAAAGTAAAATCTACCCTCCATATTTTTGAAGCGGGTGGTCATGGTTTTGGATTGAACAATACTTCAACTTCCGTTAAATGGTTTGAATTAGCAACTCAGTGGATGAAGGAAAACAAATTTATTTGATCTGCGCTATTTTATCAATGCATCGTACAAGATCTCTACTGGATGCATGGCATGCACTTGCGTACCATCTTTGATCTGGTGCCTGCAGGACGTGCCTGCTGCTGCAATAATATGATCAGGTGATAATTTGCGCACGGCAGGAAACAATACCAGCTCCCCTACTTGCTGCGATATTGCATAATGCTCTTGCTCATAACCAAATGATCCGGCCATTCCGCAACAACCAGATGGAATCACCGTTACCGAATAATTGGTGGGAATGCTCAACATATTTTTTATAGACTCCTGAGAAGACAATACTTTCTGGTAACAATGTCCATGCAATGCAATTTGTTTTGCTTCGGTATGAAATAGGCCAGCATGAATAGTTCCCTTCGCTATTTCCGCTGCAATAAATTCTTCAATGGTAAATACAGCTGCCGCAATTTTTTTAGCAGTGGATTTATTGGCCGGCATTGCCAAGTCGATATACTCATCCCTCAAAGTCAATATGGCCGAAGGTTCTATACCGATCAATGGATGCGATTCATCAATCAATCCACCCAGCATTTCAATATTCTGATTGATAATAGTCTTGGCTTTTCTTACCAATCCCTTCGACAAATAAGTTCTCCCACTCTCCAGATGATCGGGAATAATTACTTCATATCCCAATGTTTCTAATAACAAAATAGTTTTCTGCCCAATCGCAACATCCAAATAATTGGTAAACTCATCGCAGAAAAAATAGACTTGCTTTGCGCGGGCAGCTGTTTCGCTTGCGTTTATTTTGTTCGAATTATTTTTACCGCGCGTTGCATGCCATTTCTTTAATGTAGTATCTGCCAACAACGGCATGGTTCTCTCCGGATGAAAGCCCACCAGCTTATTGGCGATCCTGCGCATCCAAGGTGTATCAAATACTAAATTATAGGCCCAAGAAAATCGTGAAGCCAATTTCATCTGTTCAGAAAATCCACCGATCATTTTTGCACGCATTGGTGTTCCATTGGCATCGTAATAATGTTGCAAAAATTCTGCCTTCATCTTGGTAATATCTATACTCGATGGGCATTCTATCTTACATCCCTTACAGCTCAAACAGAGATCCATGGCTTCTTTGATCTCATCATGATCATAAGGGTGCAGATCACTTTCATTACTTAGAAACTGACGAAGTAAATTGGCCCTTGCCCTGGTAGTATCTTTTTCTTTTCTGGTAGCCATATAACTCGGGCACATCAATCCTCCACTGATCTCCGATTTTCTACAATCGCCCGAACCCGAACATTTTTCTGCCAGCCTTAATATGCCTCCATCCTCCGAAAAATCAAAAATACTATTGCTTAGCTCCTTTCTATTTTTTTCCTGCACCCTTAAATGGCTATCCATGGCAGGGGTATTGGTAATTTTTCCTGCATTGAAAATTCCTTTCGGATCAAAAATATTTTTTACCTGTTTAAACAATGCATTAGTCTCTTCCCCTACCATACTCGCAATAAATTCTCCACGCAATCGTCCATCTCCATGTTCTCCCGACAATGATCCATTGTATTTTTTTACGAGTGCTGCCGTTTCAGTAAGTATTCCCCTGAATTGCGCTAAACCTTCTTTTGTTTTTAAATTAACAATGGGTTCTACATGCAATTCTCCTGCACCTGCATGGGCATAATAAGATGCTTGAACGCCGTAGCGTTCTAACAACAAAGCTAAGTCTGCAATATAATCAGGTAAGTCATCAGTAGACACTGCACAGTCTTCAATTAAGTTTACTGGCTGTGCATCTCCTTTTAAATTTCTGAGCAAGCCCAATCCTGCTTTGCGAATATCCCAGGCAAATTTGGTGTTGGCATTGTACAATACGGGAAATGCATAACCTCTATTCGCTGCTTTTAAATCGGCAATGAGTTTATCAATTTTTTCTTGCAATAGTTCTTTGGTGGTTTCCATAAACTCTACCATCAATAATGCCTTGGGATCTCCTTCAATAAAAAATCGGTTCTTATGATATTCCGGATGACCAATGGTAAAATCCATAATGAATTTATCTACCAGTTCCGATGCCATTGGCCCATGCTTCAATGCAATTATATTGGCCCTCAACGATTCATCAATCGAATTACAATGTATACATACCACCCCTACTTCTTG
>JBAXUV010000038.1:0-11288 GCA_037129425.1 Sphingobacteriia bacterium | reverse complement strand
CACAGTTGGTTTGCCTGGTGCTTTATCCCAACTGCCAAATACAATGGGATTGCCTCCTGTTGGAATTTCCATGGCAGTAGTAATGCCAATAGATTTCAATTTATTTACTATCCATTCAGCTGCTTTTTTTACATCCGCTTTGTGAGAAGGCATAGAGGAGATGCTAGGGATAGAAACCAAATCAATAAATTCTTTTAGATGTTGTTCTTTGTTTTCTTCAAAATATTTTTCATATCCTAGCATTGATTGTTTATTAGTTTCATCATTCAATGGCTTTGGACCCGGTGAAGGTTTTTGAGAGAAAACGATATTGTTGATTAGTAGCAAAAAAACTACTGATAGGATTGCAGTAAAATGGATGGTCGACTTTTTGATCATTGGAATGGTTTGAATAATTGATTGGTGAAAGATATTATTTATTGCTTACCCTTTATCTATTTTTAAAATTGTTTGCAACAATACATTGGCTCCATTGGCCATATCATTTGCTGTTGAAAATTCTTTGGGTGAATGACTGATGCCGCCAACACTTGGGATAAAAATCATTGCTGATGGGGCTATATCTGCAATATGCTGAGAGTCATGCCCTGCGCCACTTTGCATCAACTTGGTGGTGAAACCTAGTGATTTTGCTGTTGAATTGATTATTTGCTGAAGTCCCTTGTCTGTTAATGAAGGTTTCGATTCATTCGCTTGACGTTCGAAACTGATTTTTGTTTTGCTTGATATTGCAATGCTTGCAGCACGCTTTTCAATTTCCTTAAACAGCATTTCAATTTTAGCGGCAGATAAATCACGAATCTCCAAACCCAATACTACTTTGCCAGGAATCACATTATAAGCACCAGGTTGCACTGCAATTTTTCCAACTGTACCTACCTGTGTTCCTTTAACACTGGTGATCACTTCATTTACTGCAACAATAAATTTGGAAGCGGCCAATAATGCATCTTGCCGCATGTTCATTTGCGTAGCTCCTGCGTGATTGGCAAATCCTTCTACAATCACTTCCCAATGTACAATACCTACAATTCCTTCTACAACACCTATTTGTATTTTTTCTTTTTCTAAAATGCCCCCTTGCTCAATATGCAATTCCACCCATGCATGTATATCTCCTTTTTTGCGAATGCAAGATTGAATATTTTCAGGATTGCCACCAATGGCTTTGATCCCTTCTGCCATGGTTAAGCCACTCTGACTTTTTTGTTTTAATCCATCACTGGTAAAATCGCCCACCATTGCTTTACTGCCAATGGTGCCGCCTTCTTCATTGCTAAAAATGATTAATTCTAAAGGATGTTCAGTTACAAAATTGTTTTCATTCATTGTTTCAATTAGTTCCAATGCACCAATTGAACCGAGTGTGCCATCGTAGTTGCCACCATCGGGTACCATATCAATATGCGAACCGAATGCAATGGGTTTAAGTGAAGGGTTTTTTCCATTTCGTTTGCCAATGATATTGCCTGCTGTATCAATTGTTGGATTGAGTCCGGCTTTTTTCATCAGATCCATGAACCATGCACGGCCTTCATTATCGCCCTTGGTATATGCAACTCTGTAACCTCGGCCTTTTTCATCTACACCGAATTTTGCGAGTTCAAAAATGCGGCTTTCAATTCTCTTGCCGTTAACACTTAAATTAATGGCTGCATTTTTATGATTGGCCATTAATGAACCAAAAACGCCCATGCCAATTGCAGTCAGGGATGATTGTTTGATGAAATGTCTGCGTTGCATATATTGTAATTTAATAAAAGTTATTGGCCCAAAAACGCCCAACAAAATACCAGGCATCTGTATTACGAATTAAATACACGAATAGAATACTCATTAGAACTCCAGTAACAATTGCATACGGTTTCCAGTTTTGCTTATTACGGATATCATTCATTAATAAGATGATTGAAAGGCCAACAGTCAGGTACAAATCATACCAAACTGTTGCTCCAAAATATTCAAAAAATATTCTGCCAACAATTGGAATCATCATCAAGACTGCTGTTCCAATCATAAAACGCATGTGATAGTAGGTTTGCTTTCTATAAAATATTGCGAGTGTATATAAAATTGTGAAGCCTATCAATTGCATGATGATGGGTGCCTGGTTGGATAGTTCTACTTTTTCAGCAACATCCAATACATGTTTATGGAAAGTGAATCGTAAGACCAAAAACATAGAAAGAATCATCAACGGTGCGATGATGTATGATAACTTTCCCAAAAAACGATGAGATTTCAATTTTCCTTTGAGAATGAATATGGGTTGAACAACCAAAAGAATTATCCAAGAAGCCATTAATGCACCATGAACATGATGCAGCCAGGTGAATTTTTCGAATGCAGGAAAGTATTGAATATAGGTAGGGTGGAAGCCTAATTGTAAAGCAATAAACAACAGAACCATGCCTGCAATGATGGATTTGGTATTGATGGATGAATCTTGGTTGAATTTATTATTTCCCATCTTCATTATTTCTATTGAAATTGATTAATGGGCTTTTTAATAAAAACCAAAAGCTTTGACGTTCCGCTGTATCAAATTCTTCTAGTCCGTATTTGATTTCATGCACAGGTAAATTTTTATATGTGCCAAACAACTTATCCCAAATAATAAAAATGTTCCCGTAATTAGAATCTGTAAATGTTTGTTGCTGGTGATGATGTACTTTATGAAAATTTGGGCTTACTATAATTTTTCCAATCGTTTTATCGAACCAATCAGGAAAAACCAAACTGCTGTGTTGTGCAATGAATAAAGGAAGGTAAAGAATGAAATCAAAAGCAATGATATTCATATCCAAACCGAATAGAAATGCCGCTGTAAGGGTAGCACTATTGTCTAATATCCAGTCGAATGGGTGAAACCTGAAGTAAGTGGCACTATCCATATGTGTATCGCTATGGTGAACCCTGTGCAAGCGCCATAGCAATGGAATGGTATGATAAGATCGGTGAAACCAATAAGCAACCAAATCGATTCCAATTACTCCGAGTATTACTTTTAGTGCATAAGGAATTTGTAGGACATTAAATAAACCAATCTTATGTTGATTAATCCATTGAACACAATTAACTACCAAAAATGCCAATGACAGATTCATTAGCATATAGCCTATTTGTAAAGGAATGCCGTGTAATAAATGTTTCAGTTTCATTTTAAACAAATCCTGGTTGATGATTTGTTCGACAGTGAAAAAAACAGTGAGCAATGCAACCCAGATAATATCGGTGTTGAGGCTTACAATGCGTTCAAAAATTTCTTTCATGATTATAAACTTTTAACTGTTTTACTTTATTCAACTGATAACTTATACGGTCTTTTTTTGTAGCACCAGATCTCTCCACTTCATAAAAGGCTTTTCAATGATAAGATGCAAGATCCATGCTGCTGCAATTGAAAGCAATACACAAATAAGCAACATGAGGCTGGAATTTTTATCGATTCCCCAATCTCCAACAATAACCTGTGTCATATGAATGATTCCTTTGTGCGAAAGATACATTCCATAAGAGAGGGTTGCGATAAGGGTAGTTAATCTGGATTTCCATTTGAATAAAAAACTTGACGGACTCAATGCACCTGCCACCATCAATCCATAGCCAATGGAAATAATAGTATATCCGTAAATAGATGTATTGTACTCATAGAGTTTGGAACAGAATTGAAAACAAAGGCCAAGAATAATAACACCCAAAAGAATCAACCAATTACCATACTTGGCAATGCGTTGCCATAGTGAAGGAATAAATTGATAAATACCAGCAATGCTTACCCCAACCAATAAGCCATCTAAGCGATTGTAAGTAGGGTAGTAGCTATACATGCCCCAGAAATCGATCTTTTCTTTTGATCCACTATTGGGTAAGTAGAGATAATTCCAGCTGTAAAGCCTTAACAAAAAGCTTGCTATAAATAAAAAGATGATAATCCAGTAAGCCTTTTTAAAACTATTGGTGTATTGAAGGAGTAAAAGGATAAACGGAAGGAATAAATAAAAATGTTCTTCCACACAAAGCGACCATGCATGAGAAAATGTGCCGTAAGCTGCTCTGTTCAATCCAAAGTTTTGTGTGAAAGTTAAAAACTTCCAAAGTGGAGGTAATGCTTCTTTCTCCCGAAAAAATGGAATGCAAAAATAAATGGCTACTATAAAAAGATAAATAGGAATGATGCGAAACAAACGTTTCAAAAAAAACTCCTTTAATGAAATGGTTTTTCCTTTTTTAATTTGTGCAAACAATTGTGATGCAATTAAAAATCCGCTCAATACAAAGAAGAGATCTACACCTGTCCAACCTGTACTAGAAAAAATAGTTGCCCATTCTGGATGACCAAAATTTAAATAATGAAATAGCAGCACAAGCAAAATTGCCAGCGCCCTCAAATGATCGAGCCCGTATAGTTTGGTTTGTTCTTTAATCATTGGCAGTTTTCTTAAATGGTTGAATTTGCCAATACGTTAAACTTCGCCAAATCCATTCTAAGGGCCCAAAGCGGAAATACTTTAACCAAATGGGACTTAATATTAATTGGAAAACCCAGATGCTGATCACTATAAAATACAACTCGTAACGCTGCAATTTGCCATACATTGAAAAGCCATACCCTAGAAAAATGATATTACAAATAATGGAATGCATAATGTAGTTGGTAAAAGCCATTTGACCAACCGCAGCTAAGGATTTTTGAAGGATTGGTAAGATACCCGATTTTACAAATAGCATAATAAGCGCAATATGCCCGCATGTAGTGGGAATTCTACCAAGTTGATAGGTTTGGAAATTTTTATAGAATGATAAAATAGAAAAATTCGAATTTACAATATCAGAAGTTTCAAAGTAATTCATGGTTATGCCAATGCTATACCCAATGATTGCCATCAGCCAATAAAATTTGTTGGTTTTAAGCGCGTTGAGAATGCCCATTTTAAAAAATGCCATCCCCCATAGCATCATTGCCAAAGTATCCCAAAAATTAATAAAGTATAGAAAGCTGGTCTGCATGTATTGATTCACCGGTAATTTATGCAGCAAAATACTCCAGTATCCTTTGCTTCTAGCATCCATTTCTTCTTTTAATTGTTCGGGAGTAACTTTTTCTTCTTTTGTAAATGCTGCCCATTTTTCTATAGAAGCTATTTCCTCTTTACTGATCTGTTCTCCTTTGGCTTGCTTAGTTTTGGCTTCAATCGATTTTGTGTAGTCGTTTTTATATTTATAGTAATCTTTTATACTAAATGAAGTTGATATTAGTAATATAACTGCTGCAATAATCAACAAATAGGTTGGTTTGAGGTGTCTAAAACTAAATGCAAACATGCCTACGATTCCGTATGTATACAAAATTTCTCCATCCCATAAAAGAAGGTAGCAATGAATTACACCAAAAACAACCATCCATAACAAGCGCCTGAAAAACAGATCGCTAACCGTACTGCCTTCGTTTGTTGATTTGGTTCGGCCTGTAAAAAGTAAAATGCCAGCGCCAAAGAGGGCTGAAAACATTCCCCTCATAGTGCCTTCAAAAAACAAATTATTCATCCACCATACGCTTGAATTCCAACCAGTTGAACCTCCGTTATTCGTTGGGTCAAAATAAGCTTTGTATAAGCCAAAGCCAACAATATTCATCAATAAAATACCAAAGAGCGCTATTCCTCTAATGGTATCCATTGCCAAAATACGTTCCGTTTTTTGTGTTGGTTGTAAGGTTTCTTGTGTATGCATAATAAAAAATTAAACTAAAATATAAGATTCATTTTTTCATTTGACGGTAAATAAATGCTGCAGCAAAACCAACAATTACAAATAGCAAAAATTTGAACAATTGTTTTTTCCAAATATTTTTTTGCATAATGATTTTGCAGGTTATTTCTGCAAAAGATACAAACTAAATAATATCTAAGCGATAATCCAGCTGCTTTTTGATTTGAATGTTTGCATGTTGTGGATATATGCCAAAAACCGAACTTCCACTGCCGCTCATACTCGCATAAATAGCGCCGTCTGCATATAAAGCAGATTTAATTTCAGCAATTTCAGGATGCTGTTTGATGATGGGTGCTTCAAAATCATTCTGTAAATAAAGCTTCCATTCTACTATAGGGAATTGAATGATTTCTTTAATTGAAATAGCAGGTACTCTTGGTTGAATTTGTTCAAATGCCCATTTGGTATTTACATGAATACCAGGGTGAACCAATACAAATGTATATGCGCTTAAATCCAAAGCAATTGGTTCCAGCAATTCACCTCTTCCAGAAGCAAATGCGGGTTTATTTAAAATAAAAAAAGGACAATCGCTTCCTAGAATAGCAGCATAATTGATCAGCTGTTCCGTAGATAAATTCAATCTAAACTTTTCATTCAATAATTCTAATGCAAATGCCCCATCAGCACTTCCTCCACCCAATCCTGCACCCATGGGAATATCTTTGTGCAAATGCATTTTTATCAAAGGCAATTCAGGAAAATCTTTTTTTAATAATTGATAGGCTTTGATGCATAAGTTATTAGACGCATCTCCCGGAATAGCAATACCTGTTGAGGAAAATTCGAATTGATTGGAAACAATCATTTCCAATATATCTTTTAATCCAACCGGATAAAAAACTGTTTCGATATTATGAAATCCATCTGCACGCTTACTGGTAATATGTAAGCCTAAATTAATTTTGCAGTTGGGAAATTGAACCACTATTTTCTTTTGTTGAGTTCGTCTCTAATGGCGATGGCCCTGATATAATCTTCTGCTTCTAATACATCATTTAATAATGTATTTAATTCTTCAATGCTCAGTAAACTCAAATCGTCTCTGCCAGAGCCTGTTTCTTCAATACCTACTGCTTCACCTCTGTTTTTCTTTGGTGCTCCATCTTCCATTAAAATACCTGCACTTTCTAAAATATTTTCATAGGTATATATAGGGCAACCAAAACGAACGGCTAATGCCAAAGCATCACTGGTACGAGAGTCAATTTCAACCGTATCGTTTTCTGTAAAGCAAACGAGCTTAGAATAGAAAATTCCTTCCTGTAAATCGCTGATAATAATTTCTTGCAATTCCACCCCAAATGCATTCATGAAATTCTTCATCAAATCGTGGGTGAGGGGTCTGCTTGGTTGCATATGTTCGAGTGCCACAGCGATGGCTTGAGCTTCAAACCCTCCAATTACAATCGGCAATCTTCTCAGACCGTTCATTTCTCCTAAAACAACCGCATAGGAATGCGTTTGAGTAATACTATGAGAAAGTGCCACTATTTCCAGTTCAATCTTATTCATATTACCCACGAAAATAACTCAAAATACTACATCAAATACCTTGAGTCTGCTGTTTCTTGAGCCATCGATCAAAAATGAAAGTTCCGAAGGGTAAAAATGCTGCGATTAATGCAATTAATAAAAATAAAGATGGAAAGTTTTCTTCCTCTTTCACCACAAAGGATTGGTACAAAAACTGGATGAGTAGAATCCCATGGATCCAACTCACCAGCTTATACGGGTAGGGGGAACCGTTGAAGTATTTTAAGGGCAGGGCTACGAATAAAAGAAGGATAAAAGTGATTCCTTCGGCATAACCGTTGAGTCTTAAGCGGCCAATCGAACTGTCAATTAGATTTCTCATTTTTACTATTTTTTGGGGGATAGAAATAATAATAATGGAAAACTAGGCCAGTAACCATAAAAATTTTGTAGTATTTAAACGATAATTCTCCGTTATTTAACCGTTTTTTACTACATATTGCATTACAAAATCAGGTAAAATGCCCAAAATTCAAATCAGCGAAATCCCTTCAAAGCCCCTTATAGCTGGGTACGATGCACAATTTGTTCATACTTCATCTGCTACTTTTTCGCATGTGCGTGCTGCGGCTGGAGCATTGTTGCCACTGCATTCACACCCACATATTCAAGCTTCCTATGTATTAGAAGGCTCATTTGAATTAACAGTTGATGGGGAGCCACATCATTTGGAGCCCGGTCAATTATTTGTAATACCGTCTAATGCGCCACATAGCGGAAGGGCCATTACAGACTGTTTTATACTGGATGTATTTACTCCTGTTAGAGAAGATTATAGGGAGAAAGGAGGCTTGATACTTTAAGATAAGAGATATAAGATAAGAGATATGAGATAAGAGATATGAGATACACAGTTGATTGGAAATGTATCTCATAATTCATATCTCATATCTAATAACTCTTAAGAAGTTGCATGCAACTTCTTGATCTCCGCTGTCAATTGAGGCAATACTTCAAAAGCATCTCCAACAATACCATAATCGGCTGCTTTAAAGAATGGAGCTTCAGGATCTTTGTTGATCACTACAATTACTTTACTTCTATTTACGCCAGCCAAATGCTGAATGGCGCCAGAAATACCAATGGCAATATATAAGTTAGGCGCAATTTGAACACCGGTCTGACCAACATGCTCGTGGTGTGGTCTCCAATGTGCATCACCAACTGGTCGGCTACAAGCTGTAGCAGCGCCTAATTCTTTGGCTAGGTCTAATAATATTCCCCAATTCTCTGGTCCTTTTAATCCTCTACCACCACTTACCACTATATCTGCTTCAGTCAATGGAATTTCTCCTACAATTTTATTTACTGCAGTTACTTTTATTTTAGAAGCATCTACATTAATTGCCAAAGGACTTACGGTTGCAGTACCTTCTCCAGCAACGGTCTTATAACCATTCGGATTTAAAGAAATTACTTTTATTGGAGAATTGATGCTGATATTGGCAAAAGCTTTTCCAGAGAAAACGGTTTTCTTTACGGTGAAACCATTGCTGGTATCAGGTAAAGCACATGCACCAGTTACAATGCCCGCTTTTAATCTTGCTGTAGTTCTTGCAGAAACGGCTTTTCCTGTTTGGTTATGTGAGAAAACAAGTACAGTTGCTCCGCTAGTGGTTACAGCTTCAGCCAACACTTTCGCATATACCTGTGCGTCAACATTATTCAATGATTCGTTGGCAACCTGATGTATGGTTGATACACCATATTTTCCTAAAGCTGATAAATCATCTGTTACAGTTCCAAGCACAATACCAGCTGCAGAAGTACCCAATTGTTTTGCTAGGTCTGCTCCATAAGTAAGTGCTTCTAATGATGATTTTTTAACGTGACCGTCTGAGTGATCGATGAATATTAAAACTGACATATATTAAGAGTTATGAATTATGAGATAAGAGATATGAGATACAATTTTTGAAAAATTCGTTTTTGGTGTTAAATTGCTTTTGCTTCTTCATGTAATAAACGAACCAATTCTGCCACATTATCTGCATCAACTAACTTAACCCCTGCTTTTGCTGGAGGTAATTCAAAACTTACGATTGAAGTAAGTGCGTCAATTGCAGCAGGTTCAACCACTTTCAATGGTTTTGTTCTTGCAGCCATGATACCACGCATATTTGGAATTCTTTGCTCAGCAACTCCTTTTTGGCAACTTACAACAACAGGTAATTCAACAGCAGATTCTTCTTCACCACCTTCTATTTCTCTTGTAACAGTTGCAGTGGTTCCAGCTAATTCAAATTTAGTAGCCAATGAAATATATGGCGCATCTGTGAGTTCAGCAATCATTCCTCCGATAGAAGAACCATTGTAATCAATGGTTTCTTTTCCAGTGAAAATAATATCATATCCACCTTCTTTTGCAATAGTGGCAATTTGTGCTGCTATATAATAACTATCACTGCTATCTGTATTAATACGAATGGCTTCATCTCCACCCAATGCCAATGCTTTTCTTATGATTGGTTCGGCTTCAGCACCACCAACAGTAACTAAATGAATTGCAACTGAAGCATCTTTTTCTTTTAATTCGATGGCTCTTACCAAAGAATACCATTCGTCATATGGATTAATGATCCATTGAACACCAGCTTCATCAAATTTTTTATTACCATCAGTAAAAGCAATCTTGGCCGTTGTGTCGGGCGTTTTACTGATACAAACTAAAATCTTCATATAAAATAAGGTTTAACTTTAAATAGTTGTTTATGCAACTATTCGCAAATATAGTAAGGTTTAGATAGTAGCAAAACAAATGTTGAATTATTTATTCATGAAACTTTGTTAAAAGACGATTCTTTTCCCATTCTTGTATATTTGTTCAATGGATAGAATTGCCCGAATTAAGGAGTTTTTAGTAGCCAACCCAACCGATAACTTTCTGAGACATGCATTGGCGTTGGAATTGATTAAAAGCGGTGATATGGCAGGGGCAAGAGCGCTTTTTGAAGCCATACTTACTGCATCCCCGGATTATGTAGGGTCCTATTATCACCTGGCTCATTTATTGGTGCAAACCGGAGAAAAAGAGCTGGCCATTGAATGGTACGAAAAAGGAATGGCTGCTGCTAAAACTGCCAAAGACCAGCATGCATATAATGAGCTACAAAGTGCTTATGAGGACCTGGTTTACTAGCTTGAATCTAATAGGGTAACTAAGATGATTTATATTTATTGAATGTTTAAATTGACATAAAATGTCTGCTCCAGATCCCAATCAATTGTTTCCATTGCCGAATTATAATCGGTTGTGTTTTTTAAAGAACGCAATAAAGAATCCCAACATCATTGTTGGTGATTATACCTATTACGACGACTTTGAGTCAGTAGATAATTTTGAAAAAAATGTAAAATATCATTTTGATTTTGTTGGTGATAAATTGATCATCGGAAAATTTTGTATGATTGCTTCTGGCGTAAGCTTTATCATGAATGGAGCCAATCATTTAACTGATTCAATCAGCACTTATCCTTTTGCCATTTTTGGGAATGATTGGAAAGATGCCATGGAAGGGAAAACTTATCCATCAAAAGGAGATACTATTGTTGGTAATGATGTTTGGATTGGTCATAATGCAACCATTATGCCTGGTATTACCATTGGAGATGGAGCAATCATTGCTACCAATGCAATGGTTACAAAAAATGTAGAACCATATTCAATAGTAGGAGGAAACCCCGCAATGCTAATTCGAAAAAGATTTTCTGATGAACAAATAGCTCAATTGTTAGCCATTGAATGGTGGGATTGGGATATCGAAAAAATCTCCCAAAATGTTCAACATTTAACTGGTAATCATTTTGAAAAAATAATTTAATGGAAAAGCCTAGTTCTTATTGCGAAGCAGTTTCGCGAATGGAAAAAAACAATGTGCATCGGATCTATCACGATACAGCTTATGGGTTTACCATTCATGATGATAATGAGTTGTTCGAGCGATTGATTTTAGAAATCAATCA
This sequence comes from Sphingobacteriia bacterium, assembly GCA_037129425.1. Classification (GTDB taxonomy): domain Bacteria; phylum Bacteroidota; class Bacteroidia; order Chitinophagales; family Chitinophagaceae; genus Sediminibacterium. The sequence goes on along the minus strand of JBAXUV010000038.1, from coordinate 14 downwards.
GGCTGGATTAAGCT
>JBAXUV010000037.1:0-11532 GCA_037129425.1 Sphingobacteriia bacterium | reverse complement strand
ATTGCGCCAGTGCTGATTGGTGTTGTAGGAATTGCTATTGCAATGGTGTTGTATAAAACAAAGAATGATCGTGCGCAAAAAATCAGTGAACAGTTTAACGGTGTTTACCAGCTGGTGTATCACAAATTATACATCGACGAATTGTATTTATTTATTACCAAAAAACTGGTGTTTAATTTGATCGGCAAAACAGCTGCATGGGTAGATAAAAATATTGTAGATGGTTTTGTTAACCTTACAGGAACAATTACGCAAAATCTGTCTGAAGCCATTAAAAAGCTGCAGTCAGGTAAAGTACAGCAATATGGCATTTACTTTTTCACCAGCGTAATTGTGATTGTGGTTGTTTTTTTATATCTATGGAATTAATTCAGATAAATAAGTATTGATGAATCTATTATTACTTTTATGCCTTCCATTGTTTACTGCACTAGTGGTATTAATGGTGCCCACTAAGCAACAAGTAAGATGGGTGTCATTTATTGGAGCTACTGCACAATTGATTGCAGCTTTCTTGTTGTTTTTTGCTTACCGAGTAGAAATTGCTGCCAATAATAATGCCCAGTTTTTATTTGAAGTAGATTATCCGTTGATTGAATCATTCAATATTCATTTTCATTTAGGGGTAGATGGTATTTCTGTTGCCATGATCTTGTTGACTGCTTTTGTGGTGGTTGCAGGTATATTGGTTTCCTGGAATATCGAAAAAATGACCAAGGAGTTTTATTTTTTATTGATCTTATTGTCTTTAGGAGCTTATGGGTTTTTTCTTTCCCTGGATTTATTTGTGCTATTCTTCTTTTTAGAAATGGCTGTTATTCCAAAATATTTACTCATTGGAATCTGGGGTAGTGGAAAAAAAGAATACAGTGCCAATAAATTAGCATTGATGTTAATGGGGGGATCGGCCTTGATATTGGTTGGTATGCTTGGTTTGTATTTTGTGAGCGGACATGAATTCAATATCAGTAATTTATCTAGGATCAATATTTCAACAGAATACCAGCACTTAATATTCCCCTTCTTATTTGTAGGCTTTGGTGTTTTCACCGCGCTATTTCCGTTTCATACATGGGTGCCCGATGGTCACTCTTCTGCCCCTACAGCAGGGTCCATGTTTTTAGCGGGGATCTCCATGAAGCTGGGTGGTTATGGATGTTTAAGAGTGGCTATTTATTTATTACCTGAAGGAGCGAAAGAATACGCGCATATCATTATCATTCTTTCAACAATTGCCATTTTGTATGGAGCATTCGTTACGATGATGCAAAAGGATATGAAATACATGAATGCATATTCTTCTATTAGCCATGTAGGATTTAGCTTATTGGCAATGGCCATGCTTACCCAAACAGCTATTACTGGCGCATTGATGCAAATGGTATCTCATGGATTAATGACCGCCCTTTTCTTCGCGGTGATCGGAATGATCTATGATAGAACACATACAAGAATGGTGGATGAAATGGGTGGCTTGATGAAAGTAATGCCATTTGTTACGACTGTATTGTTTTTAGTTGGATTGTGTTCTCTGGGATTGCCGGGCTTGTCTGGATTTGTTGCTGAAATGACAGTGTTTGTTGGGTCCTGGCAGGTAGATGATTGGTTTCATAGAACGGCTACTATTGCTGCAATCATGTCGATTGTGGTAACAGCAGTATATATATTAAGAGCGATTGGTTCTGTAGCAATGGGGCCGATCAAAAACAAGTCTTTTCTCGAATTGAAAGACGCAACATGGAATGAAAAATTGGCTGCAGTAATTCTGCTGGTCGGTATTTTAAGTATTGGAATTGCACCAAATTGGTTAAACAATCTTTTGCAACCCGCTGCTGAAATAATCACGAATAGAATTGCAGGCAAATAAAATTTAAAAGGATGAATGTATTTTTTCACTTGATGAAGACCGAATTGATTGTAACGATCATTCTATTCTCACTGCTCTTTATAAAATTGGGCAAGGAAAGAACGAATGAACAGTTATTGCCTTTTATTCAATTTGCCTTATTAGTCAATTTTATAGCGAGTTGTTTTTTTAATGAGGATGGAAGTTTGTTTGGAGACATGTTCTATACCAATTCATTAATTGCTTTCGAAAAAAGCATATTGAGTTTAGGAGTGTACTTGATTTCTATGCTGTCTACCGATTGGTTAAAAAAGACCAATCATTTGATTGAATTTTTTATACTCATGCTCTCCGCTTTATTGGGTATGTGCTTTTTATTGTCGAGTGGCAATTTATTGATCTTTTATTTGTCATTGGAATTAGCCACTATTCCGATCGCAGCCATGTCTAATTTCGATTTACTCAAGAAGCGTTCATCGGAAGCGGCCATGAAAATGATTCTCTCCTCAGCTTTTTCTTCGGGCATTTTATTGTTTGGAATTTCTTTGATCTACGGAATGACAGGCACCATTAGTTTTGCTGAGTTGCCTAAATTGTTAGATGGATCGCCTTTGCTGATCATGGCATTTGTGTTTTTGTTCAGTTCATTTGCATTTAAGTTATCGATCGTTCCATTTCATTTATGGACTGCCGATGTATATGAAGGTTCGCCGATTGCTGTGACTTCTTTTCTGTCCGTGGTATCCAAAGGAGCTATTGCATTTGTATTGTTAACCGTATTGTCTGGCGTATTTCAATCGATGCAAAGTACCTGGTATGTATTAATTGTTGCTTTGTCTGTAGCATCGATGATCATAGGTAATCTATTTGCATTGAGGCAACAAAATATCAAAAGATTTCTGGCATTTTCATCGATCGCACAAGTTGGTTTTATTTTAGTGGGGGTGAGTGGCAATAGCAATATTGGCATTTCTTCTGTTGTTTATTTTATACTCATTTATATGGTGTCTAATCTGGCAGCATTCGGAGTAGCATCGGTGATCAGCGAACAAACAGGAAAAGAAAATATTGATGACTATAAAGGATTGTATCAAAAAAATCCACTGTTAAGTTGGGTGCTAGCATTGGCATTGTTTTCTTTGGCAGGTATTCCGCCAACAGCAGGCTTTTTTGGAAAACTCTATTTGTTAACTACAGGAGGAGCAAAGGGATCTTATTTGTTTATCAGTATCGCGGCTTTGAATATGATCATTTCCTTGTTTTATTATTTAAGGGTAGTGCGTGCAGTATTTATTTATAAGAATGATCAGCCAATAGAAAAGCTTCAAGTGCAAATGCCCGTAAAATTAGGGCTGATCATTTGCAGTGCAGGTATTGTATTGTTTGGCATCATGGGTTGGATCTTTGATTATATAGAATCATTACATTAATTCTAGTTATGGCTATTAATAAGAATCACGAATTTGAAGAATTAGATGGCATCAAATGCGCCATCGTTGAAAAAAATGCCCCGCAAGCAAGGGTTGATTTTTTAAAAAAATTACTGAGCATCAACGGGTTTGAAGTAGTAGTTGTTCCAAGCCCTGCACCAAAAGCCGCGCCTGCGCCTGCCGCCGCTGCACCTGCAGCTGATGCTGGAACAGAAAACGCAGCTACTCCACCAGCAACTACACAAGCAACAGAACCACCTGCTGTTGAAGCGCCCAGTTCTTTTACTATAGGCGTAACTGATTATACTTTTAATTCTACCAATGCAGTATTCGGTCGTTTATTAAAAACGCCACAAGGCCATGTAGTTACACAAGCCTATTGGTTACAGAAAGAAGGGGAGACCATCGAAGAAGTGCCTTACTACGATTTCAAATAAGTAACTCGTTTTCAATTAAGTGAATAATTCTCCAATCAGCATTTAATGCTCAATCAGCAATTAATATTGACTGATCAGTTTGATATAATTAGCCCTTTCGTAAGCTGTAGGATCTGGAATATTTTTCTGGCTCATCAAACCCTTGAATGATTCAATTGAATCAAAGCCCATCAAGTCCATCCAATCCAATAATTCTTTATTCATCATTCTCAAATAAGGGATACCGTTTTTGTATAAGGTAGATGCAGTCATTACCGCATCGGCTCCTGCCAATAAATACTTGATTACTTCCGTAGCGCTTTGCACACCAGTGGTAGCGGCCATTGACAATTGCAATTTTCCGTACAATATTCCAAGCCATGAAAGTGGCAGTCTGATCTCACTTGGGTCGCTGTAATTCAAATCGGATTTGATCAATAAATCATTGATGTCAAAATCTGGTTCATAAAAACGATTGAATAATACCAGGGCATCTGCACCAGCTTCTTGCATGCGCCAACACATATTTCCGGTAGAACTGAAGTAAGGATTAATTTTTACAGCTACAGGTATCGTCACTGCTTTTTTAACCAATTGAATAATATCCAGATAGCGTTGTTCTACTTCAGCAGATGAAACGCTAATGTCTCCTGGAATAAAAAATATATTTACTTCAATTGCATCTGCACCAGCTTCTTCCATTTTTTTTGAATAGTTGATCCAGCCATCTGCACTGATACCATTCAAAGATCCGATGATGGGAATACTTACATTTTCTTTGGCTTTGCGAATATTTTCCAAGTATTCATCGGTGCCCATATTGTATTCTTCGAGGTCAGGAAAATAATCCAATGCTTCCGCAAAAGAATCGGTAGTAGTAGAAATGATGTTCTTTATTCTTAATTCTTCTTTTTTAATTTGTTCTTCGAACAAGGAGAATAACACCACTGCACCAGCACCATTGTCTTCCATTTTTTTAATATTGTCTAATTGGTTCGACAATGTACATGCCGAAACAATAATGGGCGAATTCAATGTTAACCCCATGTATTTGGTCTGTATTTTCATTTCCTCAATTTTAATTTATGCAATGGGTACAAAATCACTTGCTTTTTTAGTGGCTAATTCTTCATAGGTTTTCCATTTCAGGTTGACCAGATCCTGCGCATGCTTCATTAATTTTTCTGCTGACTCCGGATTGGTTACGGTGAGCACTTTATATCTTAATTCGTTGTACGCATAATCTTTCAAACTGATGGTTGGCCTTGGAGAATCGAGCACAAATGGATTTTGATTTTTCTTTCTTAAAGTAGGATTGTATCGGAGCAATGGCCAGTGACCAGATGCCACTGCTTTATTTTGTTGATCCAATCCATCTTTTAAGTCGTATCCATGTGCAATGCAATGACTGTATGCTAAGATCAATGCTGGTCCATCATAGGCTTCTGCTTCTCTCATGGCCAATAAAGTTTGTTGTGGATTGGCACCAAATGCAACCCTTGCAACATATACATTGCCATAAGAAATGGCTTGCATGGCCAGGTCTTTTTTGCCACCTGCTTTTCCGCCTGCTGCAAATTTTGCAGTAGCAGCAGTAGGGGTAGATTTAGATGATTGACCACCCGTGTTGGAATACACTTCTGTATCCAATACCAGAATTTTTATATTTCTTCCACTTGCCAGTGCATGGTCTAAACCACCATAACCAATATCATAGGCCCATCCATCTCCACCTACTAACCAAACCGATCTTCTTACCAGTTGATCTGCAACAGATAATAAGTGTGCAGCTGCAGGAGATTGCATTTTTTGCAATTGCTCTTTCAATAATTTTACCCTTAGCTGTTGCTTGATCAGATCAGACTCCAATTTTTGAGGCGCATCTATTAATGCTTTGATGGTATCTGCTCCAAGCTCATTGGTTAACTCATTTAAATATTGTTTGGCCAGTTCTAATTGATTGTCGGCAGTAATGCGCATGCCCAAACCAAATTCTGCATTGTCTTCGAATAATGAATTAGACCATGCCGGTCCTCTTCCTTCTTTGTTTACGGTCCAAGGAGTGGTAGGTAAATTTCCACCATAGATAGAAGAGCAACCAGTGGCGTTGGCAATGAGTAAACGCTCTCCAAATAATTGAGACAATAATTTTAGATAAGGTGTTTCGCCGCATCCTGCACATGCACCAGAGAATTCAAATAACGGTTCTAAAAACTGCGCTCCATGCACGGTAGAAAAATCGATGCTTGAACGATCGTTCCAGGTGAGGTTTTCAAAGAACTGAATATTGTTTTGTTCTTTTTCAATAATCGGATCTTTCTCACTTAGGTTGATGGCTTTGATGGATCTGTTTTCTGGATTGGTTGCAGGACAAACTTCCACACATAAATTACAGCCAGTACAATCTTCTAAATACACTTGTAATGTGTATTGTGTTTCCGGAAATCCTCTTGCATTAATGGGCGCATGTTTAAATCCTTCAGGTGCATCTTTCAAATAATCTTTATGATAAAATTTTGCCCTGATCACACTGTGCGGACAAACATAGGCGCAATTGCCACATTGAATGCAATCGTTGGGTTCCCAAACAGCTACTCTGTTCGATACATTTCTTTTTTCCCATTGTGTTGTGCCGCTCGGATAAGTACCATCAATTGGCATTGCACTTACTGGTAATTGATCACCATGGTCGGCCATCATCACCGCCGTAACATTTTTTACAAAATCAGGGGCTTTATTAGAAACAGTGAAAAGATCATGGTCGGCAGCTGATGATTGAGTAGGGTAGCTTACTTCAAACATATTTTCCAATGTAGCATCTACTGCTTTAAAGTTTTGATCAATTACTTTTTGTCCTTTTTTGAAATAGGTTTTTTCAATGGCTTTTTTAATTTGCTTAATGGCATCTTCTCTTGGGAGTACACCCGATAAAGCAAAGTAGCAGGTTTGCATGATGGTATTGATTCTGCCACTCATGCCATTGTCTCTGGCAACCGTAGTTGCATCGATCACATAAAAATGAATTTTTTTGTTGATGATCATTTTTTGAACCTGGCCAGTTAATTTACTCCACACTTCATCTTTGCCGTAAGGGCTATTGAGTAAGAAAATGGCACCATCACTTGCATACTCCAGCATTTCTACTTTTTCAGTGAAGTTGAATTGATGGCAAGCAATAAAATCTGCTTTTGAAATTAGATAAGGTGCACGAATAGGTTCGGGGCCAAATCGTAGATGCGAAACCGTTCTTGCACCAGATTTTTTTGAATCGTATACAAAATAACCTTGCCCATATAGATCGGTATTCTCACCAATTATTTTGATGGTATTTTTATTGGCACCTACTGTACCGTCGGCACCTAAACCAAAGAACAATCCCTGGCGCCACTGAGATTCATCTAATTTATAATTGGGATCATAGGTTAAACTCAAATGCGTAACATCATCATTAATACCCACCGTGAAACCGTTTTTCGGATCCTCTTTTTTTAATTCATCAAAAACAGCTTTCACCATGGCTGGCGTAAACTCTTTAGAAGAGAGGCCATATCTACCGCCAATTAAACGAGGTAATTGTTTTATTTTTCCTTGTTGCAATGCATCTACTAAACAAGCCAATACATCCTGGTACATAGGTTCTCCAGAAGCACCAGATTCTTTTGTTCTATCGAGTATGGCAATAGATTTTACAGAACTAGGTATGGCTTTAATTAAATGATCTAAAGAGAAAGGTCGGTATAAACGAACCTGAATCATACCCGTCTTCTCTCCATTTTTATTCAATGCTTTCACGGTTTCGTCTACTGTTTCTCCGCCAGAGCCCATGATGATAATAATGCGTTCGGCATTGGCATCGCCACTGTATTGAAAGAGTTCATATTTTCTGCCAGTCATTGCTTCAAAATCATGCATGATCTTTTCTACAATCATCGGCATATTGTTGTAAAAACTATTGACTGTTTCTCTGCCCTGAAAATATACGTCCGGATTTTGAGCCGTTCCTCTGATGAAAGGATGTTCGGGATTCAATCCTCTGTTTCTATGCGCAATTACCAGCTCATCGGAGATCATCGATTTGATTTGCTCGTCCGATAAAATGGATAATTTATTTACTTCATGAGAAGTTCTAAATCCATCAAAGAAATGAATGATCGGAATTCTGGATTGTAAAGTGGCTGCTTGAGCAATGAGTGCAAAATCATGCGCCTCCTGAACGCTTGCAGAACTGAGTAAGGCAAAGCCCGTGGTTCTTGCAGCCATTACATCCTGGTGGTCACCAAAAATAGAAAGCCCTTGTGCAGCCAATGATCTTGCAGCAACATGAAATACGGTAGCCGTTAATTCACCAGCAATTTTATACATGTTGGGGAGCATTAACATCAAACCCTGCGAAGCAGTGAATGTAGTAGTTAATGATCCTGTTTGTAAAGCACCATGCACTGTTCCTGCAGCTCCGCCTTCGCTCTGCATTTCCATTACATCGGGCACAGCGCCCCAGATATTTTTCACTCTTTTCGATGCCCACTCATCGGCCAACTCTGCCATAGTAGAAGAAGGCGTAATAGGATAGATGGCACAAATTTCATTTACCCGATACGCAATATAGGCTGCTGCTTCATTGCCATCGATGGTTGCAATTGAATTTTTCTTATTCGGCATTGTTGATTGAATTAATGGGTTCGGGAATCATTTCTATTGCATGGCAAGGACATTGCTCATAACATACACCACAACCAGTACAAGCATCTAAATTGAATTTGTATCGATTGCCTTTTCCAAGTTTGATGATGGCATCTTCAGGACAAGCACCAAAACAACCATCGCATTCAAAACAGTTGCCACAACTAAGGCAACGCTGTGCTTCAAACAACGCTTCTTTTTCGTTTAATCCGCCAATTACTTCTTCAAAACTTTGAACAGCAATTTTTGGATCTTTTCTTTCCTGTGCTTTTTGTGGTGCATCGGTTTTATACCACATATGCAATTTGCGATAGCCCGCTGTAGGATGTTTCTCTGGCTTGATATAATTTTCTTCAAACACAAAACGATCGATATACCTGGCTGCTTTTTTTCCTTGACCAATGGCAATAGTGCTGCTGCGCATTTCCGCAGGCAACATATCTCCACCAGCAAAAATTCCTTTAGCGCCAGTCATTCTTTGCGCGTCGATGGAAACCGTTCCATCTGCATTGATCACCATCTCTGGTATACTCGTTAAAAAATTAGAATCAGTTTCTTGCTTATTCGCAATGATCAACACATCTGCATCAACCGTTACCCATTCATTGGTGCCAATGAGTTTTCCTTTTTCAATATTTTGTTTTTCAAATACAACCTGTTTATTGATGGCTTTACTGAGTTGATGTTGTAATTGCACATCAACACCTTCTGCCAAAGCATCTTCGGTTTCATAATCATGGGCCGGCATCATTTTTTTATCGCCCGGATAATACACTGTTACATCCGATCCAAATCGTTTGATCATTCTGGCCAGATAAAGCGCTAATTTTCCACCACCATAGACCACTACTTTTTTTTGAATATAGGGAGAGGTATAGGATTGAATTTCATTGAAAAATGCAAAAGCATCTTTTATATACACCGATTGATCGTTCTCAAACACTTCTTGCTGAATTAACTGTGCACCGATAGAAAGATATACTGCATCGTAACGGCCATTTTCTTTTTCTGCCTGAATGTCTTTCACCAAATAATTTAACCGAACGTTAATACCCATCTTAATGATACGATCGATCTCTGCAGCCAAAATTTCTTTGGGCAATCGATAAGAAGGAATGCCAGAATAGAGTAAGCCACCCAACTGACCGCTGGCTTCCGCAATATCTACCTCATGTCCCATTCTTTTTAATTGATAAGCAGCAGATAAACCGCTGGGGCCTCCACCTACAATCAATATTCTTTTACCCGTATTATTTCTTGCATATCGAATGGGCCAATTCAATCGAATGGCTTCATCTCCAATAAAGCGTTCTACTGCATGAATATTGATGGTTTTATCGATATGGTTTCTGTTGCATCCTGTTTCGCAGGGCTTCACACAAATTCTGCCCATGGTGGCAGGGAAGGGGTTGTCGGCAACGATGGTTTGGAAGGCCTCATAAAAATTACCCGCTTGCGCAAATGCCAGCCAGGCTTGAATATTTTCTCCCGAAGGGCAGGCACTATTGCAGGGGGGCATAAAATCTACATAGAGCGGAATGCGGTTTCTTAAATGCCCAGTTCCTTCGGCATGGGCATGGAGGTCAATCGCTTTGGTGATATCGGTTTCGGCCATAAAAAGTATTTATTGAAACAGGTTTAAATGCTTTTGTGAAGCTAGAAACAGATAGGAATGTGGACTATGACATTCAACAAAGCCAAATATGAGAATTATCATATAAATGTTTACTTTTAACGCACAAAAGCAAGAAGCATGAAAAAATTGATTTTCACCATTTTAGTACAAGTTTTGGTACTTGGTTTATTTGCACAAAAAGCTAGCGATAGCAGCAATCAAAGCGGCTTAAAAAAAGCGCCTTGGTTTGTAGAAAGATTTAAAATAGGAGCAGGTTTTTTTGCGCCAGTAAATAATACTGCAATAAGGTTAAGCGCTTCTAATGGAAATATTGGAACCAATATAGATTTTGAAAATGATTTAGGTTTCGAAAAAACGACCAATACTTTTGCTGCACATATAGAATGGCGTAGTTCCAGAAGATCAAGATTTGATTTAGAATATTATCAATTAAATAGAAAATCAACAAAGACTATTCAGCGTACCATCCAATTTGGGGATGATATTTATAATGTGAATGCCAATATCAGTAGTTTTTTCAATAATTCAGTGTATCGTTTCTCATGGGGATATGCATTATTGTCTAAGCCAAAAGCTGAGTTAGGCTTGCAATTGGGTATTCATACCATGCAATCTTCTATTGGAATTGCATTGGCTGCAGGTGGAGTTGGTGTAGGCGCCAGTGAAGATTTTGGATTTACTGCACCTTTACCCAATTTAGGAATTTGGGGTGGCTATGCATTGAGCAATCGCTTGGCTTTAAAAGGCGACTTCAGTTATCTATCATTGAATACTGGAGAAGTAAATGGTAAAATTGTTTCTTATCAGGCGGCATTGGTATATCGCATGTTACCAAAGTTTGATGTAACTGTTGGATATTCTGGCTTCGATTTTAATATTGATGCAACAGCGGATAAACGCAGTGTTGGTATTTCTTGGGGATACAATGGACCATCTATTACATTGAATTATAGTTTTGGAAAAAATCGTTGGGCACATTAATCAACTCAAACAATTAGCAGCACTATTGGTTGGTGAATTGTATTTTGATGATTCACCACAACACCAGGTGCAATTATTGGCCTATTCTACTGATGCTTCAGTGTATCAGGAGAAGCCAATGGCTGTTGCCTTGCCTAAGACTGTTGAAGATATTCAGGCATTGATTCGTTTTGCGAATGAACAATCCATTACATTAATACCCAGAGCAGCAGGTACTTCATTGGCCGGACAAGTGGTGGGCAATGGACTGGTAGTAGATATCTCTAAATATTTCAATCAGATCATCGAAGTAAATGTTGCCGAGAAATGGGTGCGGGTACAAGTGGGCGTAATACGCGATGATTTAAATAGTTACTTGAAAGGTTTTGGTTTGATGTTTGGCCCCGAAACATCTACGGCCAATCGTGCCATGATTGGCGGCATGGTGGGCAATAATTCTTGTGGATTGCATAGTATTGTTTGGGGATCGGCAAGAGATCATTTATTGGAAGCCAATGTTGTTTGGAGTGATGGAAGCATCGATACCATTGGTGTAGAGCCTAT